>NZ_JBDGIV010000001.1:0-956095 GCF_057657255.1 Variovorax sp. Soil_C_19
ATGATGAGCATGAACACGGTATCAACAACGATGACCCTGTAGGCCCCGTTTACACAGGGGAGAAATTCAACAGCCTGCTAGCTTTCCTCGCCCGCGGCCTCGGCCTCGCCGGTCGGCACATGGACATGCAGCTCGATCATCTGCCGCAGCGTCTGCTTGAGCTCTTCGGCACGCCGCAAGCCGAACGGCTCGAGCACCCGGCGCTCGTGTTCGCGCGCGAGTTCCATCAGGTGCTCGACCGCGTGCAGCCCCTTGCGCGTGATGCGCACCAGCGTGATGCGGCGATCACTCTCGTGGGGCAGCCTCTCGACCTGGCCGCGCGCCTCCATGCGGTCGAGCAGCCGCGTCACGGTCGGCTGCTTGGTCACCGTCACCTGCGCGAGTTGGCCGATGCTGACCGGCTCGCTGCCGGCGAGCGACGCCATCACGCGCCACTCCGACACCGAGAAGCCGTGCTGGCGCGCCACCTCGTGGAACTCCGACGAAATCAGCTGGCTCGCCTGCGCCAGCAGGGCCGGCAGGTAGTCGTCGACGAAGCGGTGCGTCTCAGCAGCAGGCTCGGCCATGAAGGCACCTCACAACCAGAGGGGTCGAACGAGCCTCGGGCACGCGGTTTGCATGTCTAGGGTAATTCATGATTGTGGATACGTTTATTTGTCAACATTATAGGAAGCACGGTGTGGCAGCGTTTGCGCATCGTCCCACGAGAGAGAACAAGGACACCCCATGGCTGAGCGTTCATTCGTCGAAGAAGTCAAGAAGCTGCGGCTTTCCGGTGGCGAAGTATTTCGCGGTGAAGGCATCCTGGCCGTCACCAAGGCCCTGCTCGAATCGGGAGTGTCCTACGTCGCGGGCTACCAGGGTGCGCCGATCTCGCACCTGATGGACGTACTGGCCGACGCGCAGGACATCCTCGCGGAGCAGGGCATCCGCTTCGAGAACAGCGCGAGCGAGGCCACGGCCGCGGCCACGCTGGCGGCCTCGGTCAACTACCCGCTGCGCGGTGCCGTCACCTTCAAGGCCACCGTGGGCACCAACGTGGCGTCCGATGCGCTGGCCAACCTCGCGTCGGGCGGCGTCACCGGCGGCGCGCTCATCATCGTCGGCGAGGACTACGGCGAGGGCTCGTCGATCATGCAGGAGCGCAGCCACGCCTTCGCGATGAAGTCGCAGATCTGGCTGCTCGATCCGCGGCCCAACTTGCCGAGCATCGTCGACGCGGTGAAGACCGGCTTCGATCTCTCCGAGGCGAGCAACACGCCCGTGATGCTGCAGCTGCGCATCCGTGCCTGCCACGTGCATGGGCATTTCATCGCGGGCGACAACAAGCGCGCCAAGTTCACGCTGAAAGACGCGCTCGAGAACCCGCAGCGCGACGTCGGCCGCATCGTGCTGCCGCCCGCGAGCTTCGTGCACGAGCAGGAGAAGGTGAAGGACCGCTGGCCCGCCGCCGTGCGCTTCATCGAGGAGCGCAAGCTCAACGAGTTCTTCTCGGAAGACGCCGACGACATCGGCATCATCGTGCAGGGCGGCAGCTACAACACGCTGCTGCGCGCGCTCGAGCGGCTCGGCCTGGCCGACGTCTACGGCAACACCGAGGTGCCGCTCTACGTGATGAACGTGGCCTACCCGGTCATCGAGAGCGAGGTGATCCGCTTCTGCGAAGGCAAGCGCGCGGTGATGGTCGTCGAGGAGGGCCAGCCCAACTTCGTCGAGCAGAACCTGGCGACCATCCTGCGCCAGGCCGGCTCGACCACCGTGCTGCACGGCAAGGACATGCTGCCGGTGGCCGGCGAGTACACCGCGTCCGAACTGCTCAAGGGTGCACGCACCTTCTGCGAGCGCTATGAGCGGCTCGCGCCGCTGCCCGTGCCCGCGCCGGTGCGCAAGGTGATTCCGCTCAAGGAAGTGGCGGCCATCGGCGTCGATGCGGCGCCCCAACCGGCCGAGCCGTCCATGGCGCTCGGCGAGGTCGTGCATGCGCGTCCGCCGGGCTTCTGCACCGGCTGCCCCGAGCGGCCGATCTTCAGTGCGATGAAGCTGGTCGAGCGCGAACTCGGCGCGCACCACGTGAGCGCGGACATCGGCTGCCACCTGTTCTCGATCCTGCCGCCGTTCAACATCGGCAACACCACCATGGGTTACGGCCTGGGCGGTGCCGGTGCGGCGGCATTGAATGCACCCGCGGGCAAGCGCGCGATCTCCATGATGGGCGACGGCGGCTTCTGGCACAACGGCCTCACGAGCGGCGTGGCCAACGCGGTCTTCAACAAGAGCGACAACCTCACGATCATCGTCGACAACAACTACACCTCGGCCACGGGCGGGCAGGATATCCTCTCGTCGAGCGCCGTCAACCGCACGCGCAGCACCGGCCACGAGATCGAGCGCGCCGTGCGCGGCGTGGGCGTGGAGTGGGTGAAGACGCTGCGCCGCACCTACGACGTGGCGGGCATGCGCGACGCGCTGAAAGAAGCGCTCACCACCACGAAGAAGGGCCCCAAGGTCCTGATCGCGCAGTCGGAGTGCATGCTCAACAAGCAGCGCCGCGAGAAGCCGCTGGTGCGCAAGGCCATTGCCGACGGCCAGCGCATGGTGCGCGAGAAGTTCGGCGTCGATTCCGACACCTGCACCGGCGACCATTCGTGCATCCGCCTGTCGGGCTGCCCGTCGCTGTCGATCAAGCCCAACCCCGATCCGCTGCGCACCGACCCGGTGGCCACCGTGCTCGACAGCTGCGTGGGCTGCGGCGTCTGCGGCGAGGTCTCGCATGCCGCCGTGCTGTGCCCCTCGTTCTACAAGGCGCAGATCGTGAGCAACCCCACGCGTTGGGACCGCCTGCGCGATCGCGTGCGTTCTGCCGTGATCGGCTGGCTGCAGCGCGGCGAGGCGCGCCGGCGCGACACCTATGCCTTCTGAAGCAGCCATGACGAACAAGGCGCAACCGATCAAGATCGCGATCCTCGCCATGGGCGGCGAGGGCGGCGGCGTGCTGGCCGACTGGATCGTCGACATGGGCGAGGCCAACGGCTATCACGCGCAAACCACCTCGGTGCCGGGCGTCGCCCAGCGCACGGGCGCCACCATCTACTACGTCGAGCTGTACCCGGTGGCGCAGGCCGAGGTCGATGGCGGGCGCCCTGTGCTCGCGCTGATGCCGCTGCCCGGCGACGTCGACGTGGTGCTGGCCTCCGAACTCATGGAGGCCGGCCGCGCGGTGCAGCGCGGGCTGGTCACGGGCGATCGCACCACGCTGATCGCCTCCACCCACCGCGTGTTCTCGATCGCCGAGAAGAGCGCGCTCGGCGATGGCCGCGTCGACAGCGACCAGCTGCTCGCGCATGCGGGCCGGGCGGCCAAGCGCTTCATCCGCTTCGACATGGCGCAGGCGGCCGAGGCCGCGGGCAGCGTGATCAGCGCCGTGCTCTTCGGCGCACTCGCGGGATCTGGCGTGCTGCCGTTCAGCCGCGCCCAGTTCGAGGCCACCATCGAGCGCGGCGGCGTGGGCGTGAAGCCGAGCCTGAAGGCCTTCGGCGCAGCGTTCGCGCGTGCGCAGGACGGCGACGATGGCGAGCCCGTGCCGCAGGCGCCCATCGCCACGCCCGCGCCGCAACCGCGCCACCCCGCGGTGCGCGCGCTCGTCGAGCGCGTGCAGCGCAACTTTCCGCCCGATGCGCAAGACCTGCTGTTCGAAGGCGTGCGCCGCCTCATCGACTACCAGGATCCGGACTATGCGGGGCTCTACCTCGACCGCATGGCCGAAGTGGCGGCGCTGCCCGGCGCCGGCTCGTACCGGCTTCTGCGCGAGACCGCGCGGCACCTTGCGCTCTGGATGTCGTACGAAGACACCGCGCGCGTCGCCGCACTCAAGACCCGGGCCACCCGCTTCGAGCGCGTGCGCGGCGAGGCGCGCGTGCAGCCCGGCCAGGTGCTCGCCATCAACGAATACATGCATCCGCGGCTGCAGGAAATCTGCGAGACGCTGCCCGGCGGGCTCGGCCGCTGGCTCATGGGTTCAACGCTGCCGAAGAAGATCGTCGAGCGCTTTACCCAGCATGGCCGCGTGATCCGCACCAGCTCGCTGCACGGCTACCTGATGCTGCGCACCGTGGCCGCGATGAAGCGCTGGCGCCGTTCCACGATGCGCTATGCCGAGGAGAACCGCCGCATCGAGGAATGGCTCGCGCGCATCGCCGGCATCGCCGCGCGCAACCCCGAGTTGGCGGTTGAACTGGCCCAGTGCCAACGCCTCGTCAAGGGCTACAGCGACACGCACGAGCGCGGGATCCGCAACTACGACACCGTGATGCGCGCCGTGGAGCGCGCGGGCGCGGCGCTTGCACCGGCCACGCTGCGCGAGTGGCGCGAGGCGGCGCTGGCCGACGAACACGGCGACAAGCTGCAGGCCGCGCTGGCGCGGCATGCCATGGCCTGAAGAGACGACCACGATGACCGCACCCACCGCCACGCTCCAGCTTCGCGTTGCCGAAGCGCGCCAGCTCAATCCGTTGATCCGCCTGCTGCGCCTGCGCGCCGACGACGGCCGCGCTTTGCCCGGCTTCGCGGCCGGCGCACACATCCGCGTGCAGGTCTCGCTCGCCGAGGGCCAGACCGACTGGCGCCACTACTCGCTCATCAATTTCGACACCGCGCGCAATGCCACGAATGCGCCGACTGACTACGTGATCGCCGTCCGCAAGGAGGCCGATGGCCGCGGCGGATCGCGCTTCATGCACGAGCGGCTCAACGAGGGCGACACGCTCGCCGTCGAGGCGCCGAAGAACGACTTCCCGCTGCACACCGGCCCCGGCGGCACGGTGCTCGTGGCGGGCGGCATCGGCGTGACACCGCTCGCCAGCATGGCCGCGCGCCGCCGCGCCGAAGCCGCGCCGGTGCGCCTGCACTACGCCGGCCGCAGCCGCGAACTCATGGCCTTCCTGCCCGAACTGCAGGCGCTGCTCGGTGACGACCTGCGCGTGCATGCCGACGCCGAGGCCGGCGCGCCACTCGACATCGACGCATTGCTCGACAGCGTGCCTGCCGGCGACCGTCTCTATGTCTGCGGCCCCAAGGTCATGCTCGATGCCGTGCTCGCGCGCACCCAGGCGCGCGGCTGGGAACACGACCGCGTGCACTTCGAACTCTTCACCGAGCCGGTCGCCGAGGAAGGCGACCAGCCGTTCGAGGTCGAGCTCGCGCAGTCGGGCCAGCGCTTCACCGTGCCGGCCGACCAGAGCATCCTCGACTGCCTCATCGACCACGGCTGCGACCCGATGTTCGATTGCAAGCGCGGCGAATGCGGCGTGTGCGCGGTGCCCGTGATCGAAGGCGAGATCGACCACCGCGACTACGTGCTCACGGCCCGCGAGAAGGCCGAGGGCAACGTCATGCAGATCTGCATCTCGCGCGCCAAGGGTGCGCGCCTGGTGCTCGACATGTGAACGACAAGGAGCCGCCCCCAATGACCTCCTACCGCGACAACCCCGATGCGATCCGCGCGCTGGTCAAGCCCGACCGCGTGCACCGCGACCTGTACATCAGCCAGGAACTGTTCGAGCTCGAGCAGGAACACTTCTTCGCCAACACCTGGAACTACGTCGGCCACGAGAGCCAGCTGCCCAAGCCCGGCGACTGGATCAGCAACGAGATCGCGGGCCGCCCGCTGATCGTGGTGCGCCACTCCGACGGCACGGTGCGCGTGGTGATGAACCGCTGCGCCCACAAGGGCTCGCGGCTCGTGAGCGGCCCGTGCGGCAACACCGGCAAGTTCTTCCGTTGCCCGTACCACGCCTGGACCTTCAAGACCGACGGTTCGCCGCTCGCGATTCCGCTCAAGACCGGATACGAGAACACGCAGCTGCACGAATGCGAATCGGGCAAGGGCCTCACGCCCGTGAAGCACGTGCGCAGCCACCGCGGCTTCATCTTCGTGAAGATCAACGATGCGGGGCCGGACTTCGAAGAATACTTCGGCGATTCGCTGAGCTCCATCGACAACATGGCCGACCGCTCGCCCGAAGGCGAGCTCGAAATCGCGGGCGGCTGCCTGCGCTTCATGCACCAGTGCAACTGGAAGATGTTCGTCGAGAACCTCAACGACACCATGCATCCGATGGTGGCGCACGAATCGTCGGCCGGCACGGCCAAGCGCATGTGGGCCGACAAGCCCGAGGACGAGCCCAAGCCCATGGCGGTGGAGCAGTTCGTGCCCTTCATGTCCGACTACAAGTTCTTCGAGGACATGGGCATTCGCACCTACGACCACGGCCATAGCTTCACGGGCGTGCACTTCAGCATCCACAGCAAGTACAAGGCCATTCCCGCCTACGACGACGCCATGAAGGCGCGCTACGGCGAAGAGAAGACCGCGCAGATCCTGGGCATGGCGCGACACAACACGGTTTACTACCCGAACCTCACGATCAAGGGTGCGATCCAGGCGATCCGCGTGGTCAAGCCGATCTCGGCCGACAGGACGCTCGTGGAAAGCTGGACCTTCCGCCTCAAGGGCGCGCCGCCCGAGCTGCTGCAGCGCACCACCATGTACAACCGGCTCATCAACTCGCCGTTCTCGGTGGTCGGGCACGACGACCTGCAGGCCTACCGCGGCATGCAGGCCGGCCTGCATGCAAGCGGCAACGAATGGGTGAGCCTGCACCGCGACTACGACCCGGCCGAACTCGAGGGCGGCGAGATCACCACCGGCGGCACCAACGAGCTGCCGATGCGCAACCAGTACCGCAGCTGGCTGCAGCGCATGACGGAGACGATGTGATGACGCCGGCCGAAGTCACCCGCCAGGACCTGATCGACTTCGTGGTGAACGAAGCGCATCTGCTCGACACGCGCCGCTACGACGAGTGGAACGCGCTCTTCACCGACGACGCCTTCTACTGGGTGCCGCTCGTGCCCGACCAGGAAGACGGTCTCAACCACACCTCGCACCTCTATGAGGACAAGCTGCTGCGCGCGCTGCGCATCGAGCGCCTCAAGAGCCCGCGTGCGTTCTCGCAGCAGCCGCCGAGCCGCTGCCACCACCTGCTGCAGGTGCCGGTGGTCGAAACCCTCGATGCCGAGGGCAACCGCTTCGTGGTCCGCACCGCATTCCACTACACCGAAGCGCAGGGCGACGAGCTGCAGTTCTACGTCGGCACCTTCTTTCATCACCTCACGGCGCACGACGGCGCGCTGCGCATGACGCAGAAGCGCGTGAACCTCCTCAACTGCGACGCGGCGCTGCCGGCCGTGCAGCTCTTCATCTAGGGACGCGATGCAACAACAGCGCACTGTCCACGAGGTCTTCACGGCCACCGCGCGGCGCACGCCCGAGGCCGAATTCCTGTTCACCGAATCGGTGACCGCGGCGGCCTACGGCATCGCGGCCGGCGCCATCCGCTGGGGCGATGCTGCGGCCGAGGTCGAGCGCCTGCGCACGGCCTATGCACAGGCGGGGTACGGCCACGGCCACCGCGTCGGCCTGCTGCTGGAGAACCGGCCCGCATTCCTCTTCCACTGGTTCGCGCTCAATGCATTGGGCGTGAGCGTGGTGCCGATCAACGCCGACATGCGTTCGGCCGAACTCACCTACCTGATCGGCCACAGCGAGATCGCCCTGGCGGTCACGCTGCCCGAACGCGCGAACGACTTGCGCGCCGCGGCGGCACAGGCCGGCATGGCCTGCGAGACCATGGGCCCGGACGATGCCGTACCGCGCGCAAAGACGCCCGCCCCGCGCGCCGGCGAGCCCATCGGCGAGGCCACCGAATGCGGCCTGCTCTACACCTCGGGCACCACCGGTCGGCCCAAGGGCTGCATCCTCGGCAACGCCTACTTCCTGCGCGCGGGCCAGTGGTACGCGGCGCTCGACGGCGTGTGCAGCATCCGGCGCGATGCGGAGCGCGTCATCACGCCGCTGCCGCTCAACCACATGAACGCGATGGCCTTCTCCACGATGGTGGTGCTGGTCGCAGGCGGCTGCCTGGTGCAGCTCGACCGCTTCCATCCGAAGAGCTGGCTCGCGAGCGCACGCGAAAGCGGCGCGACCATCGCGCACTACCTGGGCGTGATGCCCGCGATGCTGCTGTCGGCGCCGCCCTCGGCGGCCGACCGCGAGCATGCGATCCGCTGGGGTTTCGGCGCCGGTGTCGACCGCAAGAACCACGCGCCGTTCGAGGAACGCTTCGGCTTTCCGCTGGTCGAGGCCTGGGCCATGACCGAGACCGGCGCGGCCGCCTGCATCATGGCCAACCGCGAGCCGCGGCGCGTGGGCACCAGCTGCTTCGGCCGGCAGGAAGACTTCGTCGAGATCCGCCTCGTGGGCGATGACGGCAGCGAGGTGGGCACCGATGCGCCGGGCGAGCTGCTCGTGCGCTCGGCCGGCGCCGACCCGAGGCGCTATTTCTTCTCGGGCTACCTGAAGGACGAGGACGCGACGAGCGAAGCTTGGGCCGATGGCTGGTTTCACACCGGCGACCTGGTGCGCCGCGACGCCGAAGGCAACTTCTTCTTCGTCGACCGCAAGAAGAACGTGATCCGCCGCAGCGGCGAGAACATCTCGGCCGTCGAGGTCGAAAGCGTGCTCAACCAGCATCCGGCCGTGAAGGCCTCGGCCGTGGCCGCCACGCCCGATACGGTGCGCGGCGACGAAGTGCTGGCCTGCATCGTGCTGCGCGAAGGCGCCGGCGATGCGGCGCAACGCGCGCAGGTTGCGGCCAGCATCGTCGAGCACGCGCTCGCGCAGCTCGCCTACTACAAGGCCCCTGGCTACGTCGCATTCGTCGAGGCGCTGCCGCTCACGCCCTCGCAGAAGATCCAGCGCGGGCAACTGCGCGAGATGGCACAGTCGCTGCCGGGGCAGGGCCACTGCATCGACACCCGGGCGATGAAGAAGAGGCAACCGGCATGAAGCGCAACCGGCTTTCCTACGAAGGCGTCGCGGTCGCGGTGCCCGTCACCGTGCCCTACGTTCGCTATTCGACGCGCACCGCGCACTGGTTCGTCGGCCAGGCCGTCGAGGCCCTCGTCAAGGCCAGCGGCGTTGCCAAGGAAGAAATCGACGGCCTCTGCCTCAGCAGCTTCTCGCTCGCGCCCGACACGGCCGTGGGCGTCACGCAGCATCTGGGCATGTCGCCGCGCTGGCTCGATCATGTGCCCACGGGCGGCGCCTCGGGCGTGATGTGCCTGCGCCGCGCCGCACGCGCCGTGCAGGCGGGCGATGCCGACATCGTCGCCTGCGTGGGTGCCGACACCAACCACGTCGACTCGTTCCGCCAGACGCTCGGCAGCTTCAGCAACTTTGCGCGCGACGCGAGCTACCCGTACGGCTCGGGCGGGCCGAACTCGATCTTCGCCTTCATCACCGCCAACTACATGCGCACCTATGGCGTGAAGCGCGAGGACTTCGGCCGCATCTGCGTCGACCAGCGCACCAACGCGCTAGGCAACCCGAACGCGATGTTCAAGAAGGCGCTGACGCTCGACGAGTACATGGCGGCACGGCCGATCTCCGACCCGATCCACCTGTTCGACTGCGTGATGCCCTGCGCGGGCGCCGACGCGTTCCTGGTGATGAGCGAAGAACGTGCGCGCGACCTCGGCCTGGCGCACGTGGTGATCCGCGGCGCCATCGAACGCCACAACGCCTATGCCGAAGACCCGGTGATGGTGCAGGGCGGCTGGCGCATGGACCGCGACGACCTTTACGCGCAGGCCGGCGTGCAGCCCGCCGCGCTCGACTTCGTGCAGACCTACGACGACTATCCGGTGATCGTCATGATGCAGTTCGAAGACCTGGGCTTCTGCGAGAAGGGCGAGGGCTCGGCCTTCGTGCAGGCCAACACCATGACCTTCGATGGCAGCTTTCCCAACAACACGAGCGGCGGGCAACTATCGGCCGGGCAGGCGGGTGCGGCGGGCGGCTTCCTCGGCATGGTCGAGGCGATCCGGCAACTGACCGATCAAGCCGGAGCGCGCGCAGTGCCCGACGCGCAACTGGGCCTCGTCGCCGGCTTCGGCATGGTGACCTACGACCGCTGCCTCTGTACGGGCGCGGTCATCCTGGGGAGATCGGCATGACCATGCCCCTGATGCGCCCACCGCGCAAGAACCCGGTGCTGCGCACCCGGCAGATGAACCTGCCGCCCGGCGCACGCGGCCGCGTGGCGCTCGGCCTCACGGCGGCCGCCGCCGAAGGCCGCTTCGAGTTGCAGACCTGTGACGACTGCGGCACGGTGCAGTACCCGCCGCGCGAGGTCTGCCACAAGTGCCTGTCGGCTTCTCTGCGCTGGCGCGAACAGAGCGGCGAGGGCGAACTGCTCGGCAGCACCACGCTGCACCACAGCAACGACCTGTTCTTCCGCGAGCGGCTGCCGTGGCGGCTCGGGCTGGTGCACCTCGATGCCGGGCCGACGCTCATGGTCCACCTGCACGGCGAAGTCGGCGAGGCGCCGCAGAAGGTGCGTGTCGGCGCCCGGCTCGACCGCGCCGGCCAGGCCGTCCTCATTGCTTTTCCGAACGAAGGGAGTCCCCATATGGCCGACGACAAGATGCTGCGCGAAATGACCAGCGACCCAAAATTCCGCAAGGCGCTGGTGACCGACGGCAAGACCGAAGTTGGCCAGGCGCTGGTGCGCGCACTGGTGAAGGCCGGCGCCGACATCGTCTGGGTCGGTCATGCCGAGCCGTGGAAGAAGCTCGGCGATGGGCTGGACGACATCTCGGCCCTGCCGCAGGTCACGCTGGTGCCCTTGGACCTGACGAATGGACGCCAGGTGACCGAGGTCGCGGGTGCCATCGGCGGCAAGGTCGACATCGTGATCAACAACGCCGAGCTGCACCGCACCTTCGGCATCGGCACGCGCCGCGGCACCGACGTGGCCAGGGCCGAGATGGACATCAACTACTTCGGCCTGCTGCGCCTCGCGCAGGAGTTCGGCCCGGCGCTCAAGGGACGCTCGGCCGACGGCGCGACCGGCGCGACCGCCTGGGTCAACCTGCTGTCGATCTACGCGCTCAGCAACTTCCCGCCGCACGGCACCTTCAGCGCCTCGAAGGCCGCCGCGCATTCGCTCGCGCAGTGCCTGCGCGCCGAGATGCGCCCGGCCGGCATCCGCGTGATCAACGTGTTTCCCGGGCCGATCGACGACGAATGGAACCAGCACATGCCGCCGCCCAAGCTCGCGCCCGCCACGCTCGCCAATGCGATCGTGAAGGCGCTGCGCGACGGCGTGGAAGACGTCTACCCGGGCGACGTGGCCCAGGAGTGGCTGGAGCGCTGGCGCGACAACCCCAAGGTGCTGGAGCGCGAACTCGCGGCCGGCGGCTGAGAACAGGAGCCACACGATGACGACAACCACCGAACTGATGTCCGCCGCCGAAGTCCTCGGCGGCCTCGTGACCGCCATGGCCAGCGGCCGCATCCGCGTGATCGACCTCACGCAGATGCTCACGCCCGAGTTTCCGCAGATCGCGCTGCCGCCCGAGATGGGCCAGTGCTGGCCGTTCCGCATCGAGGAAGTCTCGAAGTACGACGAGCGCGGACCGGCCTGGTACTGGAACAACTTCTCGTGCGGCGAGCACACCGGCACGCACTTCGATGCGCCGATCCACTGGATCTCGGGGCGCGACCTGCCGAACAACTCGGTCGACACCATCCCGGTGCAGAACTTCGTGGCACCGGCCTGCGTGATCGACTGCTCGGCCGACGTGCAGGCCAACGACGACTACCTGCTGAGCGTGGCCGACATCGAGCGCTACGAAGCCGCGCACGGCCGCATCCCGAAGGGCGCCTGGGTGCTGATGCGCACCGACTGGTCCAAGCGCAGCGATCCAGCGGCCTACCAGAACTTCGACGAGACCGGCCAGCACACGCCCGGCCCGAGTACGGAGGCGGTGCGCTTCCTGGTGGAGCAGCGCGACGTGCTGGGCTTCGGCTCGGAAGCCATCGGCACCGATGCGGGGCAGGGCTACCACCTGCGCCCGCCGTACCCGTGCCATTACTACATGCATGGCGCGGGGCGCTACGGCCTGCAGTGCCTTGCCAACCTCGACCTGCTGCCGCCGGCCGGCGCGGTGCTGATCTGCCCGCCGCTGAAGATCGAGAAGGGCAGCGGCAGCCCGCTGCGCGTGCTCGCGCTGGTGGGAGCGCAGGCATGACGGCACCGGGCAAGGTCGCAGCCGTCACCGGCGGCAGCGCCGGCATCGGGCGCGCGATCTGCGAAGACCTGCTGGCGCAGGGCTACGAGGTGGTGTCGCTCGCGCGCCGCAAGGCCGACATCGCGCACCCGAATCTCCGCAGCATCGAGGTCGATCTGAGCGACCGCGCGGCCACCGGCGAGGCGGTGCGCGAGCTGGTTGCGCGTTTCTCGCCGACCACCCTGGTGCACAACGCCGGCGTGATCCGCGCGGCTTTGCTGTCCGAAGTGAAGCTCGACGACCTCGATGCGCTGGTCGACCTGCACCTGGGCGCGGCGATCCAGCTCGTGCAGGGCGCGCTGCCCGCGATGCGCGCACAGAAGTTCGGCCGCATCGTGCTGCTCTCTTCGCGCGCGGCGCTCGGCCTGGCCACGCGCACCAGCTACTCCGCCACCAAGGCCGGCATGCTGGGCATGGCGCGCACCTGGGCGCTCGAGCTGGCGGCCGACGGCATCACGGTGAACGTGGTCGCGCCCGGCCCCATCCGCACCGACATGTTCTACGACGTGGTCGAGGCCGGCAGCGAGAAGGAGCGCGCGCTCGCGGCCTCGGTGCCGGTCAAGCGCCTCGGCGAATCGGCCGACGTGGCACGCGCCGTGCGTTTCTTTGCCGACGCCGACAACAGTTTCGTCACGGGCCAGGTGCTCTACGTCTGCGGCGGCACCAGCGTCGGCAGCCTGGCGCTCTGAACCCGCCGCTCATTCATTCATTCCAAGCGTTCATTCACCACCATCCCACCGGGAGCATTGCCATGACAGTTCCGAACCGATTCCGAGCCCTCGCGGGCATCGCCGTGGGCCTCGGCGCCCTCGTCACCGCCGCGGGCGCATGGGCGGCCGATCTCAAGGTCGGTTTCATCACCTCGCTGTCGGGGCCGGTGTCGTCGCTCGGCATTCCCTACGAGAAGGGCATGAAGGCGGCCCTGGCCTACAAGTCGGAAGTGGGCGGCCGCAAGGTCCAGCTGGTGCAGCTCGACGATGCGTCCGATCCGTCGACCGCCGCGCGCAATGCGCGCAAGATGATCGACGAGGACAAGGTCGACGTGATCATCGGCACCGCCGGCTCGCCCGGTGCGCTGGCCATTGCCGGCGTGGCGCGCGAGACGAAGACGCCGCTCATCTCCATTGCCAATGCCAACCTGCCGGGCGAGGAGGGCGCGTGGATGGTCACGCTGCCGCAGCCCGCGCCGTTGATGGTGAGCGCGGTGATCGAGCGCATGAAGAAGTCGGGCGTCAAGACGGTCGGCTACATCGGCTTTTCCGACGCCTGGGGCGACCTGGTGTACGACGCGCTGCAGAAGAGCGCAGCCCCGGCGGGCATCAAGGTGGTCTCGAACGAGCGCTATGCGCGCGCCGATTCGTCGGTCACGGGCCAGGTGCTCAAGATCGTGGCGCTGCGCCCCGACGCGGTGATTACCGGCACTTCGGGCACGCCCGGCGCGCTGCCGTACCTGGCGCTCGCCGACCGCGGCTACAAGGGCCAGATCTACGGCATGCACGCACTCATCAACCCTGATTTCGTGCGCGTCGGCGGCAACGCGGTCGAAGGCCTGCTGGCGCCCACCGGCCCGGTGATCGTGGCCGAGCAGCTGCCCGAGTCCAACCCGATCCGCAAGGTGTCGCTCGACTTTCGCGCGGCCTACCAGAAGGCCAACGGCGCGCCGCCGACCGATGCCTTCTCGGCCTACACCTTCGATGCCTGGCTGCTGTACCTCGATGCGGCCGAGCGCGCCCTCGCCACCAAGGCTGAGCCCGGCACGCCGCAGTTCCGCCTGGCGCTGCGTGATGCCATCGTGAGCACCAAGGAGCTCGTGGGAACGCACGCGGTCTACAACTTCAAGCCCACCGACCGCTACGGCGCCGATGAGCGCTCGCGCGTCGTCGTGAGGCTCGAGAAGGGGCAGTGGAAGCTCGTTCCCTGATGGAAGCCAAGACAATGAAGAAACAACACCTGATCCGCATCCTCGGCCTCACTGCCGTGGCGCTGGCCGCCACGCAGGCCATCGCCGCCGACCTCAAGATCGGCTTCATCAGCTCGCTCTCGGGCCCCGTCGCCGCGCTCGGCGTGCCGTACGAGAAGGGCATTCGCGCGGCCATCGCCGAGCACCCGCAGATTGCCGGGCGCAAGGTCGAGCTCATCGTGCTCGACGACGCTTCCGATCCGACCACCGCCGGGCGCAACGCGCGCAAGCTCGTGACCGAGGACAAGGTCGACGTGCTCATCGGCACGTCGGGCGTGCCCGGCGCCATGGCCATCGCGGCGGTGGCGCGCGAGCTCAACACGCCGCTGATCTCACCCACGCCCGTCACCATCGCAGGCCCCGAAGGCGCATGGACCGTCACCGTCTCGCAGCCGTTCCCGCTCATGGTCGCGGGCGTCGTCGACCGCATGAAGAAGTCGGGCGTCAAGACCGTGGCCTTCATCGGATTTTCCGATGCGCTCGGCGACCTGGCCTACGACTCGCTCGTGAAGAGCGCCGAGAAGGCCGGCATCCAGGTGGTGGGCAACGAACGCTATGCGCGCAGCGACTCGTCGGTCGCGGGCCAGGTGCTCAAGATCGTCGCCAAGCGGCCCGACGCCGTGTTCGCAGGCAACTCCGGCACGCCCGGGGCGCTGCCGTACCTTGCGCTTGCCGAGCGCGGCTACAAAGGAAAGATCTACGGCACGCACGGCCTCATCAACGCCGACTTCGTGCGCGTGGGCGGTGCCTCCATCGAAGGCCTGCAGGTGCCCAGCGGCCCGGTGCTGGTGGCCGACCAGCTGCCCGACAGCAACCCCATCAAGAAGGTGGCGATGAGCTTCCGCGCGGCCTACCAGAAGGCCCATGGCGCCGTGCCGACCGATGCCTTCTCGTCCTACACCTACGACGCCTACCTGCTGCTCGCCGACGCGGCTTCGCGCACCAAGGGCGAGCCGGGCACGCCGCAGTACCGCACGGCGCTGCGCGATGCCATCGTCGCGACCAAGGAGCTCGTGGGCACCCACGGCATCTACACCTTCAAGCCCGACGACCGCTACGGCTCCGACCAGCGCGGCGTGGTCGTGGTGCAGATGCAGAAGGGCCAGTGGAAGCTGGTGCCCTGACGCGACCCCGGACGACCCAAGGCCCGCGCCGATGACACCCGCCTACCGCGACCACCCCGAGCGCATTGCCGCGCTCGTGCAGGACGACCGCGTGCACCGCGACCTGTACCTGAGCGAGGAAATCTTCGCGCTCGAGCAGGCGCACCTGTTCGCGAACAGCTGGGTCTTCCTCGGCCATGCGAGCCAGGTGCCGGAGGCCGGCGACTTCGTGGCCGCAGAGATCGCGGGACGGCCGCTCGTGATGGTGCGCCAGCCCGACGGCGGCCTGCGCGTGCTCTACAACCGCTGCGCCCACAAGGGCACGCAGCTGGTCACCGACGAATGCGGCAACGCCGGCCGCTTCTTTCGCTGCCCCTACCACGCGTGGACTTACAAGCTCGACGGCGCGCCGCTGGGCATGCCGCTCAAGCAGGGCTACGAAGGCACACGGCTCAAGGCCTGCGAATCGGGGCAGGGCATGGCGCCGGTGAAGCATGTGAAGGTGTACCGCGACTTCGTCTTCGTGCGGCTCGCCGACACCGGCCCGGGTTTCGAGGACTACTTCGGCGAGGTGCTCGGCGCGATCGACAACATGGTCGACCGCTCGCCCGAAGGCAGGCTCACGGTGGGCGGCGGCGTGCTGCGCAACATCGTGCACTGCAACTGGAAGATCTACCTCGAGAACATCAACGACACGGTGCACCCGATGTCGACCCACGAGTCGGCCACGCAGGCGGCCGAGGCGCTGTGGGAAGGCCATGCGCCCACCGATCCCAAGCCGATGGCGATGGAGCAGATCCTGCCGTTCGGTGCGGGTTACGCGTTCTTCGACGACATGGGCGGCCGAGTGTTCGCCAACGGCCACAGCGTGCTCGGCGTGAACTTCAGCATCCATTCCAACTACGCGCAGCTGCCCGACTACGAGGCCGCGATGCGCGCCGCGCACGGCGAGGCGCGCGCCACCGAGATCCTGCAGCGCTCGCCGCAGAACTCGGTGCTGTACCCAAGCCTGTCGGTCAAGGGCTCGCCGCAGGCCATCCGCGTGATCCGACCGCTGGCCGCGGACCGCACGCTCGTCGAGGCCTGGAGCTTTCGCGCAGCGGGTGCGCCCGAGCTTCTTTTCGAACGCGCGATGAGCTACAACCGGCTCGTGTTCTCGCCGATGTCGGTGGTGGCGCACGACGACGTGCACCTGTTCGAGAGCATCCAGCGCGGCCTGCGCGCCGACGGCAACGACTGGGTGAGCCTGCACCGGAACTACGACCCCGCCGAGCGTGCGCAGACTACGCTCACCACCAATGGCACCAACGAGCTGCTCATGCGCAACCAGTTCCGCGCCTGGGCACAGGCCATGGCGGCAGGCATGGAGGCCCCGGCATGAACGGCGACCCGCGCGATTTCGCCGCGCACGAGGCGGCCCTGCTCGACGAGCGGCGCTTCGTCGAGTGGCTGGCGCTCTTCACCGACGACGGCCACTACTGGGTGCCGCTGCTCGGCGCCGCGCAGGCCGACCCGTTCTCGCACAACTCGCTGGCCTACGAAGACCGGTTGCTGCTGCAGCTGCGCGTGGACCGGCTCGGCAACCCGCGCGCCCATTCGCAGCATCCGCCGAGCCGCAGCCAGCACGTGCTGCAGCCGTCGCGCATCGAGGCCGAGTCGCCCGGCGAGGTGCGCCTTCGCACGCCGTTCCTCTACGTCGAAGCACGCGGCGACGCGCAGGTGCTGCTGAGCGGCACCGCGCGCCATCACCTGGTGCGCACGCCTTCGGGCTGGGCCCTGCGCGAGAAGCGCGTCGACCTGCTCGACTGCGCGAGTGCATTGCCTGCGATCCAGTTGTTCATCTGAGTTTTCTCCCGTTCGTTTCATCCACCTTCCCTCACCGGAGCCAAGACATGAAGAGCCTGATGTTGACCTTGACACGCGGCGCCCTCGCCGCGGCGCTGACCGCCTGCGGCATGGCGGGCGCCATCGCGGCCGATCTCAAAGTGGGGCTGAGCGTCTCGCTCTCGGGGCCCAACTCCTCGCTCGGCGTGCCCTATGCCAAGGGCATGCAGGCCGCGCTGGCCTACAAGGGCGAGGTCGAGGGCCGCAAGATCCAGCTCATCGTGCTCGACGACGGTTCCGACCCCACCACGGCCGGGCGCAATGCGCGCAAGCTGATCGAGGAGGAGAAGGTCGACGTGCTCATGGGCACCTCGGGCGTGCCGGCCGCCATCGCGATGGCACAGGTCGGCAAGGGCGCGAAGACGCCGATGATCGGATTGACACCCATCCTGCTGGATCCGGCCGACAACGAATGGGTGATGACCGTGGCACAGCCCACGCAGCTCATGATCGATGCGGTGATCGAGCGCATGAAGCGCAACAACGTCAAGACCGTGGGCTACATCGGCTTCTCCGACGCCTGGGGCGACCTGGTCTACAACGCGATGATGAAGGCCGCACCCGCGGCCGGTATCAAGGTGGTGAGCAACGAGCGCTA
Source organism: Variovorax sp. Soil_C_19 (assembly GCF_057657255.1). Taxonomy (NCBI): domain Bacteria; kingdom Pseudomonadati; phylum Pseudomonadota; class Betaproteobacteria; order Burkholderiales; family Comamonadaceae; genus Variovorax; species Variovorax sp. Soil_C_19. Next base: position 17,738 of record NZ_JBDGIV010000001.1, read on the forward strand.
TGCGCGCGCCGACGCATCGGTCACCGGGCAGGTGCTCAAGATCGTGGCGCTGCGCCCCGACGCGGTGATGACCGGTGGCGCGGGAACGCCGGGCGCACTGCCTTTCCTGGCGCTGCAGGAGCGCGGCTTCAAGGGCGGCGTGTACGGCCAGCATGGGCTGATCAACCCCGACTTCGTGCGCGTGGTCGGCGCGGCCGGGCAGAACGCGCTGATGCCCACGGGGCCTGTGATCGTGGCCGAGCAATTGCCCGAGAGCCATCCGACCAAGAAGATCGCGACCGACTTCCGTGCCGTGTTCCAGAAGGTCAACAACGCCGCCACCAACGATGCCTTCTCGGCCTACTCGTTCGACGGCTGGCTGGTGTTCGCCGATGCCGCCGCGCGCGCCATGAAGAAGGCAGAGCCGGGCACGGCCGAGTTCCGGGTGGCGCTGCGCGATGCGATCTTCAGCACCAAGGAAGTGGTGGGCACCCACGGCGTCTACACCTTCAAGCCCGGCAGCCTCTACGGCGTGGACGAACGCGCGCGCGTGATCGTCAAGCTCGACAACGGCCAATGGAAGCTCGCACCTTGAGTACACGCGCGCGAACGATCCGGACAACAACGATCCTGCAGGGAGTTTCCTCATGACATGGGACGTGGCATTGATCCTCGTCACCGATGGCCTCGCCAACGGTGCCGTCTATCTGCTCGCCGGCCTCGGGCTGGTGCTGATTTTTTCCGTCACCCGCGTGGTGTTCGTGCCGTTCGGCGACCTCGCGGCCTTTGCCGCGCTGTCGCTCGCGGCCTTCGAGACCGGCCGCGTGCCGCCGACCATCGGCATGGTGGCGGTGCTCGCGGCGCTGGCGCTTGCCACCGAGATCGGCAGCCTGGTGCGCCGCGGTGAGGCTGCGCGCATTCCGAAGGCGGTGCTGATGTGGGGCGTGCTGCCTGCGGTGCCCTGCGTGCTCGCATGGCTCGCGGCGCGGCCCGGCGTGCCCGTGGCCGTGCACATTGCCGTGGCCGTGCTGCTGGTGGTGCCGATGGCGCCGCTGCTCGCGCGGGTGGTGTTCCAGCCGATTGCCGACGCCTCGGTGCTGGTGCTGCTGATCGTGTCGCTCGCGCTGCACTTCCTGCTCTCGGGCCTGGGCCTGCTGTTCTTCGGACCCGAGGGCTCGCGCACCACGCCGCTCACGAGTGCGGTGTTCACGCTCGGCGACGGTTTCACCGTCAGCGGCCAGGTGGTGCTGATGGTGGGCGCCGCGATCGTGCTCAGCGGGTTGTTCTTTCTGGTGTTCGAACGCACGGTGGCCGGCAAGGCCCTGCGCGCGACCGCGGTCAACCGCGTGGGCGCGCGGCTGGTCGGCATCCGGCCGGTGCGCACCGCGTTGCTGGCCTACGGCTGCGCGTCGCTGCTCGCCGGCCTCATCGGCGTGTTGATCGCGCCGGTGACCACGATGTACTACGACTCGGGCTTCATCATCGGACTGAAGGCCTTCGTGGCCGCGATCATTGGCGGTCTGGTGAGCTACCCGATCACGGCGCTCGGCGCGCTGGCGGTCGGCGTGGTCGAGAGCTTCGCGTCGTTCTGGAGCGGGGCGCTGAAGGACGTGATCGTCTTCAGCCTGCTGATACCCGTGCTCATGCTGCGATCGTTCCTGGCGGTCCACAGCGAAGAGGAAGAAGACGAGGTGGAGCAATGATGAACGCGAACCGCAAACGCATGGCGTTGATCGCCGGAGTGGTCGTCGTGCTGGCACTGCTGCCGGCGCTGGCGGGCAGCTTCACGGTCTCGCTCTTCAACGACATCGGCATCGGCGCCCTGGTGGCGCTGGGCCTGGTGCTGCTCACCGGCGTGGGCGGCGCCACGTCGTTCGGACAGGCCGCCTTCGTGGGCATCGCAGCCTATGCGACGGCATGGCTCACGACCACGCAGGGCCTGTCGCCGTGGATCGGCCTTTTCTTCGCGCTGCTGTTGACCGGCGTCTCGGCGTTGGCGATCGGCATGCTCACGCTGCGGCTCGGCGGACACTTCCTGCCGCTCAGCACCATCGCCTGGGGCCTGTCGATCGCAATGCTGTTCGGCAACGTCGATGCGCTCGGGCGCCACACGGGGCTGTCGAACATTCCGCCGCTGCATGTCGCGGGCTGGTCGCTCGCCGATCCGCGCGCGATGTACTACCTGATCTGGGCGATCGTCGGGCTGGCCTGCCTGTTCAGCCACAACCTGCTGCAGTCGCGCCCGGGCCGCGCCATCCGCGGACTGCGCGGCGGCGCCACGCTGCTTGCGAGCGTGGGCGCCGACGCTTACCGCGTGCGCCTCACGCTGTTCGTCACGGCCGCGCTCTTCGCGGGCCTGGCGGGTTGGCTCTATGCGCACATGAACCGCTTCGTGAGCCCGTCGCCGTTCGACGTTCGGGTGAGCATCGAATACCTGCTGATGGCGGTGGCGGGCGGCCTCGGCCACCTGTCGGGCGCGCTGGTGGGTGCGGCGCTGGTGCTGGTGCTCAAGAACGGGCTGCAGGACGTGCTGCCCATGCTCACGCAGCGCGCGGGCCAGCTGGAGGCGGTGGCCTTCGCGACGCTCTTCATCCTGCTGCTGCACTTTGCGCGCGGCGGGCTGATGGGGCTGCTGCGACGCTGGACGCGGCGGCACGGCGGCACCTCGGGGGCTTCGCGCTACGAAGGGCCTGAAGTGGCGCCGCTCGCACACCGGCAGTTGCCCGCGCGCGGCACGCAGGTGCTGTCGGTCAAGGGCGCGGTCAGGCGCTTCGGCGGCCTCGTGGCGGTCAACGACGTGAGCTTCGAGGTCAATGCGGGCGAGATCGTCGGCCTCATCGGGCCCAACGGCGCCGGCAAGTCGACCATGTTCAACCTGCTGACCTGCACCTTGCCGATGAGCGCGGGCGAGGTGCGCTTTCTCGGGCGCGACATCGCGGGCATGCCGCAGCGGCAGGTCGCGCGGCTCGGGCTGGCGCGCACCTTCCAGCACGTCAAGCTGCGCCCCCACATGAGCCTGCTCGACAACGTGGCGCTGGGTGCGCATTCGCGCACGCGCTCGGGTGTCCTCAGGGCGGGCCTGCGGCTCGACCGCGCCGAGGAGCGGCAGATCCTGCAGGAGGCGCAGCGCCAGCTCGACCGCATCGGCCTGGGCGACCGCGCGGACGAACTCGCGGGCAGCCTGCCGCTGGGCACGCAGCGCATCCTCGAGATCGCACGTGCGCTCGCGGCCGACCCGGTGCTGCTGGTGCTCGACGAGCCCGCGGCGGGCCTGCGCCGCAAGGAAAAGATGGCGCTCGGCGACCTGCTGCGCAAGCTGCGCGAGGAGGGCGTGACGATCCTGATCGTCGAACATGACATGGACTTCGTGATGAAACTCGTGGACCGGCTGGTGGTGATGAATTTCGGCTCCAAGCTCGTCGAGGGCGTGCCGTCGGCGGTGCGCGCCGACGAACGCGTGCAGGCGGCTTATCTGGGGAGCGTTGTATGACCGCCATGCTCGAGATCGGCGACCTGCACGTGTCGTACGGGCAGGTCGAGGCGGTGCGCGGCGTGTCGCTCGAACTGCAGCCGGGCCAGATCATCTCGGTGATCGGCCCGAACGGCGCGGGCAAGACCACGCTGCTCGCGGCGGCGATGGGCCTGCTGCCCTGCAAGGGAACGCTGCGCTTCGAGGGCGAGGACCTGCAGGGCCTCGACGTCGAATCGCGCGTGGAGCGCGGCCTGTGCCTCGTGCCCGAGAAGCGCGAGCTGTTCGGCGAGCTGACGGTGCTCGACAACCTGCAGCTCGGCGCCTATGCCAAGCGGCTGCGCGGCGACGCGATGAAGAAGCGCTTGCAATCGGTGTACGACCGGTTCCCGCGCCTGGCCGAGCGCCGCGCGCAGCGCGCCGACACGCTCTCGGGCGGCGAGCGGCAGATGCTCGCGGTCGGGCGGGCGCTGATGTCGGCCCCGCGGCTGTTGATGCTCGACGAGCCGAGCCTCGGGCTGGCACCGCTCATCGTGCGCGACATCCTGTCGATCGTGCGCAAGCTGCGCGACGACGGCGTCTCGATCCTGCTGGTCGAGCAGAACGCGCGCGCGGCGCTCGAGACCTCCGACCACGGCTACGTGCTCGAGACCGGCGAGATCGCGCTGTCGGGCGCCTCGGCCGAACTGGCGGGCGACCCGCGCGTGCAGGCCACCTACCTCGGCGGAGGCACGCACGATGACGAGTGAGGTGCGCGCGCTGCCGCCCGGCCAGCGCACGCTGCCGGCGATGCTGCAGCGGCAGGCCGAGCGCTTCGCGGGGCGTCCGCTGGTGCGCATCGCGGGGCGGCAGTGGACGCACGGCGATGCGGCGGTGGCGGCCGCGGTGCGCGCCGGCGCCCTGGCCGCGGCCGGCGTGGCGCGCGGCGACCGCATCGCCGTGATGTGCGGCAACCGCATCGAGTTTCTCGAGGTCTTTCTCGGCGCCGGCTGGCTCGGCGCGGCGGTGGTGCCGGTCAACAGCGCGTCGATGGGGCCGCAGCTCGAATACTTCCTCGCCAACAGCCAGGCGAAGCTGCTGGTGATCGAGGCCGGATTCCTCGAACGGCTGGCGACGGCCGACCTCGCGCGCACGTCGCTGCAAGCGGTGTGGGTGGTTGGCGAGGCTGGCGCTGCGTGGACAGCGCCGGCAGGCGTGCGCGTGAGCCGCTATCCGCTGGAGGGGCCTTCGCTGCCAGCCGCAGACGTTCTGCCCGGCGATCCGCTTGCCATCCTCTACACCTCGGGCACCACCGGCCCCGCCAAGGGCGTGGTCTGCCCGCATGCGCAGTATTTCTGGTGGGGCGTGAACAGTGCCGAGGTGATCGGCGTCGGTGCGGACGATGTGCTGTGCACCACGCTGCCGCTGTTCCACATCAATGCGCTCAACACCTTCGCGCAGGCCGCGCTGACCGGCGCCGAGGCGGTGTTCGAGACACGCTTCTCGGCGTCGGGCTTCTGGCCCGCGATGCGCGACAACCGCGCGACCGTGGTCTACCTGCTCGGCGCGATGGTGCCCATCCTGCTCGCGCAGCCCGAGGGCGAGAGCGAACGCGGCCACCGCGTGCGCATCGGGCTCGGGCCGGGCGTGCCCGCGACGGCCGCACAGGCCTTTTTGGCGCGCACCGGCGTGAAGCTGCTCGAGGGCTACGGCTCGACCGAAACCAACTTTGCGATCGCCACCGCGCCGGATTCACCGCGCGGCGGCGTCATGGGCTGGCTGCGTCCGGGCTTCCAGGCGCGCGTGGCCGACGAGGGCGACGTGGAACTTCCGATCGGCGAAGCCGGCGAATTGCTGCTGCGTGCGGACGAACCCCATGCCTTCGCGAGCGGCTACTTCCAGATGCCCGAGAAGACGGTCGAGGCCTGGCGCAACCTCTGGTTCCACACCGGCGACCGCGTGGTGCGCGATGCCGATGGGGCGTTCCGTTTTGTCGACCGCATCAAGGACGCGATCCGCCGCCGCGGCGAGAACATCTCGTCGTTCGAGGTCGAGCAGGTGCTGCTGAGCCATCCCGGCGTGGCGGCCTGCGCGGTCTATCCGGTGCGCTCGGAACTTGCCGAAGACGAGGTGATGGCCGCGCTCGTTGCGCGCGAGGGCGAGCACATCGAGCCGGCCGCGCTGGTGCGCTTCTGCGAAAGCCGGCTGCCGTACTTCGCGGTGCCCCGCTACATCGACCTGCTGCCCGACCTTCCGCGCACCGAGAACGGCAAGGTGCAGAAGTTCAAGCTGCGCGAACGCGGCGTGACCGCCGGCACCTGGGACCGCGGGCCGGCGTCGCGGCCTGCCGCAAAGGCGGCCTGATGGCCGCATCGCCCGTGCTCGCCGGCCGCGCCGCCTTCGTCACGGGTGCGGCGCAGGGGCTGGGCGAGGCCATCGCGCGCGGGCTGGCCGAGGCGGGCGCGCGCACCGTGCTCGCGGACATCGATGGCGATGGCGCCGAACGCGCGGCCGCGCGCTTGCGCGGCACGGGCGCCGACTGCGTGGCCATGCAGCTCGACGTGCGCGACGAGGCGGCGTTCTCGCGCTGCTTCGATGCGGCCGCCGCGCGCTTCGGCGCGGTCGACGTGCTGGTCAACAACGCCGCACGCACCGCCTTCACCTCGCTCTGGGACATCACGCCCGAGGAGTGGGACGAGGTGCTCGCGGTCAACCTGCGCGGCAGCTTCTTCGGCTGCCGCATCGCGGGGCGCCACATGCGCGCGCGCGGGCAGGGGCGCATCGTCAACATCGCGTCCATGGCGGGGCAGCAGCCCAGCGCGGCCACGGGCGCGCACTATGCGGCCAGCAAGGCGGCGCTGCTGGCGCTGACACGCAGCTTCGCCGCGGAACTGGCGCCGCACGGGGTCACAGTCAACGCCGTCGCGCCCGCGGCGGTCAGGAGCCCCGCGCTCGACGCGCTCGATGCGGCGCGGCAACAGGCACTACAGGCCGGCATTCCGGTAGGCCGCTTCGGCGAGCCCGAAGAAGTGGCGGCTGCGGTGGTCTATCTCGCGTCGCCCGCAGCGGCCTTCATGACAGGCGCCACGCTCGACCTCAACGGCGGCCGTTTCATGCGCTGAAAAGGCGATGCGCCAAAATCGCGGTTCGAAAAGTTCATAAGTAAATATTTCAGGTATGCAAGAAAATCCACTCGCCGGACGCCATGCACTCGTGACCGGCGCCGCGCGCGGCATCGGCGCCGAAATCGCCCGCACGCTCGCGGCCGAGGGCGCCACATTGACGTTGCTCGGGCGCGACCTCGATGCGCTCGCGCGCGTGGCCGCATCGCTGCCGGGCCAGGGGCACGGTGTCGCGGCGGCCGACGTGGCCGACGAGGCCGCGGTGCGCGCGGCCTTCGCACAGGCCAGCGCTGAACGCGGGCCCGTCGCCGTCCTCGTGAACAACGCGGGCGCGGCAGAGAGCGCACCCTTCCTCAAGACCACGCCCGCGCTCTGGCAGCGCATGCTCGACGTCAACCTGACCGGCACCTTCCTGTGCACGCAGGCGGCACTGCCCGGCATGCTCGAGGCCGGCTGGGGCCGCATCGTCAACATCGCGAGCACTGCGGGCCAGAAGGGCTACGCGTACGTAGCGGCCTATACGGCGGCCAAGCACGGCGTGATCGGGCTCACCCGCGCGCTCGCGCTCGAGGTGGCGCGCAAGGGCATCACGGTGAACGCGGTGTGCCCCGGCTACACCGACACCGAGATCCTGCGCACGAGCGTGGCCAACGTGGTCGGCAAGACCGGGCGCAGCGAAGCCGATGCGCTGGCCGAGTTCTCTGCCGTCAATCCGCAGAAGCGCATCGTGCAGCCCGCCGAAGTGGCCGATGCGGTGCGCTGGCTCTGCGGCGAGGGCGCCGGCTCCGTCACCGGGCAATCGGTGTCGGTTTCGGGCGGAGAGGTGATGTGATGCGCAACGACGCCTCGCATGCGGCGCTCAGCGACGCCGAAGAACTGGGCCACGAAGCGCGCGCCGGCCACGACGACCACGCGATGCTCAAGCTCTGGCTGCGCATGCTGGCCAGCACCACGCAGATCGAGGCCGAGATCCGGCGCCGGCTGCGCGAGCGCTTCGGCATCTCGCTGGCGCGCTTCGACTACATGGCGCAGCTCCATCGCTACCGCGAAGGCCTCAAGATGCGCGTGCTCTCGCGCTACCTGATGGTGACCGGCGGCAACGTCACCGGCCTGACCGACGAGCTCGAACGCGATGGCGTGGTGGTGCGCACGCACAGCCCCGACGACCGTCGCTCTTGGATCGTGAGCCTCACGCCCAAGGGCCGCACGAGCTTCGAGGCCATGGCCAAGGAGCACGAACAGTGGATCCTCGAGATGTTCTCGGGGCTCGACATGAAGACCGTCAAGCAGATGCATGCGCAGCTCGGGCAGCTGCGCGTGCACGTGATGCGCAGCGAGCCTGCGGGCGAGGAAGCGGCGTGAGCGCCATCGACGCGCCCGCCCAGACCGTGGTCGAGTTCCAGCGCGCGCGGATGATCCGCTTCTCGGACTGCGACCCGGCGGGCATCGTCTTCTATCCGCAGTACTTCGTGATGCTCAACGGCCTCGTGGAAGACTGGGTGGGCGAGGGCCTCGGCGTCGACTACCACGCGCTCATCGGCGGGCGGCGCATCGGCCTGCCGACCGTGCGACTCGAGGCTGATTTCCGCGCGGTGAGCCGCATGGGCGACGATGTGATGCTCGGGCTCTCGGTGGAGCGGCTGGGTTCGCGTTCGATCGCGCTCGCGCTGCGCTGCTTCGAGCCTGCGACCGGCGAGCTGCGCATGCAGGTAAAGCAGGTGCTCGTGACCACGTCGCTCGAAAGCCACCGCGCCGTGGCCGTGCCCGAAGACATCCGCGCTGCGATCCTGCGCGGCTTTTCGCCGCCGGCCTGAACGGAACAGGCAAAAAAAACCCGCCTGGGCGGGTAGAAAAACGAACTGGCGTTTGGACGCGAGACTTCTGTCGCGGTCGTTCTTGTTCTTCTTTTGGTGCGTGACAGCAGTTTGCAAGATGCCACGCCAAAGGACTGTCCGGCGTAGGCGGCGGCCGGAAGCAACTCGGATTGGCTGTGAAACCGTGAAATATTTCCTCTTCTTCCGAGAGGATCCTCTCCGGCCGGGGCGGCGTATCACCATGAAAAAAGCCTGCTACCGAGCGGTAGCAGGCTTTTCGTGTTGGTTGGTGGGCCCTGAGTGACTCGAACACTCGACCTACGGATTAAGAGTCCGCTGCTCTACCAACTGAGCTAAGAGCCCTTGCTTTTCAAACGCTTGGCGTTTTTTGGCAAGACCGCAAGTATAGCGTAAAAATTTTGGGGCTCAACGATTTTGTGCGCCGCAGCGGTAGCATGCGTCATCGGCGGCGGTCCACGCCCTTCACCAGGAGAACACTTCCATGACAACAGCAGACACAAGCACCATGCCGCATGTGGTGATCACCGGCGCCGCGGGCGCGCTGGGCCGTGCGGTGGTCCAGCACTTTCTTGCGCAGGGCGCACGTCTCGCGCTTGTCGACCATCGCGCGGACCGGCTGGCCGATGCCTTCCCGGGTCTCGACAATTCGCAGCACCTGCTGCTGGAGGGCGACGTGACCTCGGTCGACGAGATGTCGGCGCTCGCGACGCAGGCGCGAAAGGCGTTCGGCCGCATCGATGCACTGGTCCACATCGCGGGCGGCTTCGAGATGGGCGAGGCCACGCATGCGCTCACGCGCGCGAGCTGGAACCGCATGATGGACCTCAACGCCTGGTCGTTCGTGGCGGTCACGCAGGCGGTGCTGCCGTCGATGATCGAGCATGGGGCCGGACGCATCGTCGCGGTCACCGCCAAGGTGGCTGCGCGCGGCCTGCCGGGCATGGCCGCCTACATCGCGTCGAAGAGCGCGCTGCAGCGCCTGGTCGAAGCCATGGCGGCCGAAGCGGCGCCGCATGGCGTGGCCATCAACAGCGTGGCGCCCAGCGTGCTCGACACGCCGGCCAACCGACAGGCGATGCCCGACGCGAATCCCGCCGACTGGGTGTCGACCTCGGTCGCGGCGCAGACCATCGCGTTCCTCGCCTCGCCCGCGGCAGCAGCGCTGCATGGCCAGCACCTGACGCTCGACACCTGAGAAGCGGCGCGCCCGGCCCACGGGCGGCACGCATCCAGAGGCCCCGGCACACACCGGGGCCTTTTTCACGGGCGCGCCCCGCGCTGGTGCACGCGAGGCAGGCGCTTTGTCATGCACCCGGGCGGCGGACCCGGGGCACATGTCTCCCCGGGCCGGGGGCGCACGGCCCATGCGCGCAAGCGTGCCAATTCCTACAGTGACGCCACATCACCGGGAAATACGCATGGAATCGCACGAACTGCTGCCAAGAAACTTCATGAACCTGCTGCGCGAGGAAGCAGGCATGTCGTTCATGGAGTTCGCACTCATCGGTTCGCTCGTGCTGGCCGTGTGCCTGCTCCTGCTGCTCGCGGTGCGGCGCAGCGCCTGACCGCCGGCAGACAGGAGCATCAGGCCATGCGCGGACTCGACGCCTTCCTCGACCTGTTGACGGTGGCGGCACTGGATTTTCGCCTGGGCGGGCTGCTGGTGCTGCTGGCGATGGCCGCGGTCAGCGACTGGCGCTTCTACCGAATTCCCAACTGGCTGACCTTCGGCGGCATGGTCTTCGCGGTGGTCTACGGCACCATCGCGGCGCGCACGCCGGCGGCAGGTGCGTCGCACGCGTTCGGTGGCCTTGGCCTCGGCCTGGCCATCATGCTGCCGTTCTACCTGCTCGGTGTGATGGGTGCGGGCGACGTCAAGCTGATGGCGATGGTGGGTGCCTTTCTCGGCCCCCACCAGACGCTGACGGCCATCTTCTTCACATGCATGGCCGGGGGCGTGGCCGCCATCGCCTTTGCCATCCACCGCAGCCGCCTCTGCCACATGCTCGCCAACGTGGTCTCGGGGATGGCCTGCATGCGGCCGGACGCGGCCGGCGACCTGCGCCAGTCGATCGGAAAGCTGCCCTACGGCATCTGCATCTGCGCCGGGACCGTGACCCAGGTCCTCGCGAACCAATTGGGCTGGTTGAAATGAAAGGGAAAGACCAATGAACCAGGTTCTCCAGGCCCTCGGCCAATCGACCCGCGGGTTCCTGCGCGGCGAAGAGGGCGCTCAGCTGGTCGAATACGCGCTGGTCATCGCGGTGGTGTCGATCACGCTGGTCGTGTCGTTCAGGGCGCTCGCCGAAGACATCGGCGGCTTCGAGACGATCTTCGGTCGTCTCACGGCCTGCCTCGCCCGGTCCGTCTGTGATTGAGCGGATACCGCCGGGCGCGGCCTTCCGCGCTCAGTGCGGCGCGACGTGGAGCTGGTGCTTCATCGCGTAGATGTACAGCTCGAGGCGGTTCGCGACGTCGAGCTTCTGGTAGATCGACGTCAGGTGATTGCGGAAGGTGTGCTCGGTCACGAACAGCCGCGATGCGAGTGTCTTGTTCGGCGCGCCGCTGCCTTCGACGACGGCGCGGATGGCCTGGCGCTCCTTCTGCGTCAGGCTTGCGATCCTGGCGGCTTCGGGGTCGGGCCTGGCGGCCTTCTTCGGTGAAGTGAGCTGCGAGAACACGCGGCCCATCGCCTGTGCGTCGATGCAGAGTTCGCCCTTGTGGACGCGCTCGATCGCGTCGAGCACCTGTTCCGCAGGGGCGTCCTTGCACAGCACGCCGCGCGCCCCGCTCAGCACCGCGAGGTCGAGCGTGTGCTGCTGGCGCTCGGCCGTAAGGATGAGCGCACGCGACACCTCGTTCGCGAGCAGCATCGGCAGGATGTCGAGGGCGCTCTGGCCGGCCAGGTCGAGATCGAGCACGATCACGTCGGGCATCGTCGCCTCGCTTCGCTCCAGTGCCTGTTCGGCGCAGTTGGCCGTGGCGACGACCTTCATGCGCGGCTGTTCGCCGTCGATCAGCTTCGAGAGGCCCCAGAGCATGGTCCGATGATCGTCGACGAGCATGACGCTGATGGGTCGGGCGGTGGTTGGCTGCATGGGCACCTTCTCCTTGATTCAGATGGGTATTTCGACCAGCACGGCAGTGGCGCCGTCCCAGCCCCGACTCACTCTGGCGCTGCCGCCTAGGGCGGCTGCGCGTTCGCTGATGGAACGCGGGTGGAATTCGACAGGTTCCGCGTCGCAGGCATCGTTCTCGATGCGCAGCTGCAGCTTGCCGTCGGCGCAGCCGATGCGGATGCGGCCGTGGTGCGCGTCGGTGTGCTTGCAGATGTTGTGCAGGCCTTCGCGCGCGAGCTGCAGCACTTCGGCCGTCATGCGGTCGTCGAGCTGTACGTCGCCCTCGACCACGATGTCGATGTCGATGCCGTAGAGCACCTTGATGCGCGCGGCCTGGCGGTGCAGGTGCGGCAGGATGAACTCGCAGCGGTTGTCGGCGCCGTCGCGCACGGTGCCCGCGTAGTGGCGCAGTTCCGCCACCACGCCGTCGGCCATCGCGGCCAGCCGGTCGAGGTCGGCAATCAGCGGGTTGTCGGCCGACGCTTTCTTGCGCAGCGCGCTCAACCCGAGCTTGAGCCCGATGTAGGGCTGGATGGCAGTGTCGTGCAGGTCGAGCGAGATCTTCAGGCGCTCCTTCGAGGCGGCCTCCGAGGCCATGCGGTCGAGCACCTTGATCGTCTCGATCACCGGGATGACCTGGCTCATGATGTGCGCGAGGAAGGTCGCGTCGGCCTTCTGGAACAGCCCGCCGCGCGAGCCCACGAAGATTCGCCCCTCGCCCTGGCGCAGCGGCAGCGGCGCGCTGATGAAGGCGCGCACCTCGAGCATGGCGGCCACCGCGGCGCTGCGTGCGAGCCCTTGCGCATCCTGGGCAAGCCAGCGCTGCGTGCGCGGGGCGCAGATCTGGCCCTGCGCGCCCAGCAGGCTCAGCGGCCAGGGCCTGCGGTTGCTCAGCACGATGTGCTCGGCGCCCAACCCCATCAGCGGCGAACTCGAGAGCAGGTCGAGCGTTTCGACGCTCGCCGGCTTGCCCGGGTCGGCGTGTCCGAGGCTGCGCATGGCCCAGGGGCCGTTGGCCGCGTCGCGCATCAGCAGGATGCAATGGCTCGCTTCGAAGAAGGCCATCGTCTTTTCCATCGTGCTCGCGAGGGTGCGGTCGACACCGAAGCGCGGGTTCGACAGCCGGCTCACCTGGCTCAGCAGCGCGAGGCGCCGCTGCAGCGCCACTTTCGATCCGCCCCAGTGGCCGACCATGTGGCCCAGCGCCAGCAGGAAAGTGGCGCGCATGAGCAACTGCGGCGTGCTGTTTCCCGTGACGCTCGCAAGGCAGCAGGCGCCGAACGAGACCACCGATGCCATCGTGATGCGTGCGCCTTCCTCGTAGCCCCAGCGGAACGACGACGTGAGGATCGCGAAGAAGTAGAAGAGGAAGTAGTGGCTTTGGATGCCGCCGGTCACGAAGATGAGCAGCGTCGACCACAGCACGTCGAACCAGTGGATCGCCTTGCCCTGGAAATACGGCTGGCCGCTGCGCGTGCAGGCGTAGACCCCGAGGCTGTAGAGCGCGTAACCCGAGAACGCGAGCCAGGTGCCGCCGTCCAGGCGCCGTTGCGACTCTCCAGCGTCAACCGCAACGGCCAGCAGGGCCGAGACCGCCAGCACCAGCCGCATGCCCGCCACCATGAGCGCATCGGCGGCGATGCCTGGGTCGGGCCCGCGGGGCGGGCTGAGGGGTTTGGCTGGCACGGAGTTGGTTCCAGTCCATACCGCGGCTCATGCCTGCCCGTTCCAACAGGCCAAGGCGTCCGCACCCCGGAGGGGGAGGTGGGAGGACGTAACACCTTGGTTCACTTTGGATAGATATTTAATAAATGCGAGGCATTTACAGTACTACCTTTGTAGTCAATTGCAAACTTGATCTGAAAAACCCACTAAAGCAGTACGCTTTTGTTAACACAGGAGTGCAAATGCGAGGGAACGATGGATGTTCCTAGTTTTCGTCAAAACCTTGAATCAGACGAATAAACGGAACATACTCCCGGCATGCTTGCCGACACGCACACCCAACGGGTCCTTAATCTCGCCAGCCAAAAGGGGCTACTGCGCGCCAGCGATCTGGACGGCATCGAAGCGCCGCGGGTCATGCTGACGCGCCTGACCGCCGCTGGCCTGCTGGACAAAGTTGGGCGCGGCATCTACCGCCTGACCAGCCAACCGGGTTCGGAGCACGAAGGGCTGGCGACCATCGCCGCCAGAGTCCCGCAGGCCGTGTTCTGCCTGCTGACAGCCCTCCAGTTCCACGAGCTGACCACCCAACTCCCCCGGCAGATCTGGATCGCTATGCCGCGCGGCAGCCATGTGCCGCGCGTTGACTACCCGCCGGTCAAGATGGTTCAGATGACGGGCGATGTCTACACGGCCGGCATCGAGGAACACCTGCGCGACGGCGTGAAGCTGCGAATCTATGGTGCCGCCAAAACGGTTGCGGATTGCTTCAAGCACCGGAACAAGATCGGTTTGGACGTGGCGTTGGAGGCACTGAAGGACGTGCGCGCCAAGCGCAGGGCATCGGCGGATGATCTCTGGCGTTATGCGAAGGTTTGTCGTGTGGCAAACGTGATGCGCCCGTATCTGGAAGCTGTTGGGTGAGCAACATCGCCGCATCCGTCCGCGCTCGCCTGCTCAACCTCGCCAAGGCGCAAGGATCGGACTTCAATCAGGTGCTGGTGCGTTTCGCGCTGGAACGCATCCTCTACCGCCTGACGCAATCGCAGCACGCGGATCGCTTCCTGCTCAAGGGCGCACTGCTGTTCACGCTCTGGTACGACATGCCGCACCGGGCCACTCGCGACGCCGATCTGCTGGGTTTTGGCGCGAGCGATCTGGAATCGGTCGTGCAGGTTTTCCGCGAGATCGCCGCCGTTGCCGTGGACGATGGCATCGTGTTCGATCCGGCCTCGGTGGCGGCTGAGGAAATCCGCAAGGAAACAGGCTACGGCGGCGTCCGCGTGGTCATCGCAGGCGAGTTGGCCACGGCGCGTTGCAAGACGCAGATCGACGTTGGCTTCGGCGATGCCGTTACCCCCGGCCCGGTCGATTCGGTCTATCCAGTGCTGCTCGACGACTTGCCCGCCCCTCGACTTTGGGCCTATCCGACCTGCACGGTGGTCGCGGAAAAGCTTCATGCGATCGTCCTGCTGGGCATGACGAACAGCCGCGTGAAGGACTACTTCGACCTATCGGTGCTGCTGGAACGTGAAACCCTCGACGCCGACCTCCTTGCCCAAGCGGTCAAGGCGACGTTTGAGCGTCGTGGCATGGTCGTGCCCGCGGAATTGCCGGTCGGCCTCACGGACGAGTTCGCGCACGATGCATCGCGGAAGGCGCTGTGGCAGGCATTCCTCAAGAAGAACGAACTTCTCCCCGAACCCTTGGCCGCCATCGTGGACCGGCTGCGGGCATCCTTGGAACCAGTACTGAACCGCGCCGCTCGATGACGGTCATTTCTTCGTAGCCGCCAAGGGCCGCCCTTGTTTGCGGAACCCGCAACGGAAAACGCCCAACCGAGAATGGTCGGGCGTCGAATGTTGGTGGAGAGGATGAGGATCGAACTCACGACCTCCGCATTGCGAACGCGGCGCTCTCCCAGCTGAGCTACCCCCCCAACGCAAGCCGAATTCTAACCAGATCGTGTCCGCCGGCGCAGGGCCGGCCAGTGCATGCCAAGATGCGCGTCCCCCCACAAGGAGCAGCATCCGCATGGCCGCGCACGACGATCCCGCCTGGCTCGAAGGCATGTACAACAACCTCGCCCGGGTCAAAGAGTATCCGGCGTATTTCTCGCGCTGGGCGCGCGAATCGGCCGCGGCGCGCGAAGCGCTGCCGTGCCGCATCGACGTGCCCTACGGAGGCGGTGTCAACGAGACCTTCGACATCTTTCCCGCGCCGGTGCCCGACGCGCCGGTGCTGGTGTTCATCCACGGCGGCTACTGGCGCGCGATGGACAAGCGCGACCATTCCTTCATCGCACCCGCATTCAACGACCGCGGTGTCTGCGTGGTGATGCCGAACTACGCGCTGTGCCCCGGCACGCCCGAGCAGCCGGTCACGGTGCCCGGCATCCTGATGCAGATGGTGCGCGCGCTCGAATGGGTCTGGCGGCATGCGGCGGCGCTGGGCGCCGACCCCGCGCGCATCACGGTGGCGGGGCATTCGGCCGGCGGCCACATGGCGGCTGCGCTGCTGGCCTGCGACTGGCAGGCGGTGGCGCCCGACCTGCCGGCGCAGCTGGTGCGCAACGCACTGTCGATCTCGGGCCTCTACGACCTGCGCCCGCTGCAGCGCACGCCGTTCCTGGCCAACACGCTGAAGCTCGGCGATGCCGATGCGCTGCGCGCGAGCCCGGCGCTGTGGCCGGCGCCCGCGCGCGGGCAGCTCCATGCGCTGGTGGGGGGCAACGAGAGCGACGAGTTCCTGCGCCACAACGCGATGATCCGCGCCGCCTGGGGCCGGCATGCGGTGCCGGTGTGCGAGACGCTGCCGGGCCTGGACCACTTCAGCATCGTCGATGCGCTGGCCGACCCGGCGCACCGGCTGCACCGGTGCGCGGTGCAGTTGCTGGAGGCCTGACGAAAGAGGAGGCCTCCGGGCCGGGCGCTACATCAGCAGGTGTTCGCCTGCGTTGTCGCCGCCGAGCGTGACGTAGTTGACCTTGCGGATGTCCATCAGCGTGCGCCCGCCCGCGTAGCTGATGGAGCTCTGCACGTCCTGCTCCATCTCGACCAGCGTGTCGGCCAGCAGGCCCTTGATCGGCTCGAGGATGCGCTTGCCCTCGACGTGCTTGTACTCGCCCTTGTTGAAGTCGCTGGCCGAGCCGTAGTACTCCTTGAAGCGGGCGCCGTCGACCTCGACCGTCTGGCCCGGCGACTCCTCGTGGCCCGCGAACAGCGAGCCGATCATCACCATCGAGGCGCCGAAGCGCACGCTCTTGGCGATGTCGCCATGGTCGCGAATGCCGCCGTCGGCAATGATCGGCTTGGTGGCCACGCGCGCACACCACTTGAGCGCGCTGAGCTGCCAGCCGCCGGTGCCGAAGCCGGTCTTGAGCTTGGTGATGCAGACCTTGCCCGGGCCGATGCCGACCTTGGTCGCGTCGGCGCCCCAGTTCTCGAGGTCGATCACGGCTTCGGGCGTGCCCACGTTGCCGGCGATCACGAAGGCGCCCGGCAGCTTCTGCTTGAGGTAGCCGATCATGTTCTTCACGCTGTCGGCATGGCCGTGCGCGATGTCGATCGTGATGTATTCGGGCACCAGGCCCTCAGCCACGAGCTGGTCGACCGTCTCGTAGTCGGGCTTCTTCACGCCCAGCGAGATCGAGGCGAACACGCCCTGGGCCTGCATCTCGCGCACGAACTTCACGTTGTCGAGGTCGAAGCGGTGCATCACGTAGAAGTAGCCGTTCTGCGCCAGCCAGAGGCAGATCGGCTCGTCGACCACCGTCTTCATGTTGGCGGGCACCACCGGCAGGCGGAAGCTGCGGCTGCCGAGCACGACGCTGGCGTCGCATTCGGAACGGCTCTCGACGCGGCACTTGCGCGGCAGCAAAAGGATGTTGTCGTAATCGAAAATCTGCATGGACTGGCTCCTCGGAAATTTCGTCCCAAAAAAAACGAATGAGCGCTTGGTCCGGCCGGTTCCCGTGTGCTTTTCACCAAAGTGAGCGGGCACAAAAAACCGGGCGCAAGAAACTTGGGCCCGGTGATTGATTTTACGCAGTCCCACGAAGGCGGGTCTTCCGCTTCTTCATATAACCCCCATACGCGGCGGTTTCTACAATCGACGGATGTTGTTCAACGATCCTGCGGCTGATGCCCACCCCTCGGACCTGCCGCTGCTGCAGAACCTGAACCCGGAGCAGCGCGCTGCGGTCACGTTGCCTGCGGGCAATGCACTCATCCTCGCGGGCGCGGGCTCGGGCAAGACCCGCGTGCTGACCACGCGCATCGCCTGGCTGCTGCAGACCGGCCAAGTCTCCGCAGGCGGCATCCTGGCCGTGACCTTCACCAACAAGGCCGCCAAGGAGATGATGACGCGGCTGACGGCGATATTGCCGGTGAACGTGCGCGGCATGTGGATCGGCACCTTCCACGGCCTGTGCAACCGCTTCCTGCGCGCGCACTGGAAGCTCGCCAACCTGCCGTCCACGTTCCAGATCCTCGACACCCAGGACCAGCTCTCGGCCATCAAGCGGCTGATGAAGCAGTTCAACGTCGACGACGAGCGCTACCCGGCGAAGCAGACGCAATGGTTCATCGCGGGCGCCAAGGAAGACGGCCTTCGCCCCAAGGACGTGGAGATCCGCAGCGAGGACGACCGCAAGAAGGTGGAGCTCTACCAGCTCTACGAAGAGCAGTGCCAGCGCGAGGGCGTGGTCGACTTCGGCGAGCTCATGCTGCGCAGCTACGAGCTGCTGCGCGACAACGAGCCGGTGCGCGAGCACTACCAACGGCGCTTCCGCCACATCCTGATCGACGAGTTCCAGGACACCAACCGGCTGCAGTACGCCTGGATCAAGATCCTCGCTGGCAACACGGTCTCGGGGCACTTCATGCCCGGTCCCAACAGCGTGATCGCGGTGGGCGACGACGACCAGAGCATCTATGCCTTCCGCGGCGCGCGCGTGGGCAACATGGCCGACTTCGTGCGCGAGTTCGATGTGCAGAACCAGATCAAGCTCGAGCAGAACTACCGCAGCTACAGCAACATCCTCGATTCGGCCAACGAGCTCATCAGCCACAACAAGAAGCGGCTCGGCAAGAGCCTGCGCACGACCCAAGGCCCCGGCGAGCCGGTGCGCGTGTACGAGGCGCCGAGCGACCTGGCCGAGGCGCAGTGGATGGTCGAGGAGATGCGCCAGCTCGTGCGCGACGACTTCGAGCGCAAGGAAATGGCCGTGCTCTACCGCAGCAACGCGCAGAGCCGGGTCATCGAGACGGCGCTCTTCAATGCCGGCGTGCCGTACCGCGTGTATGGCGGCCTGCGCTTCTTCGAGCGGGCCGAAATCAAGCACGCGCTGGCCTACCTGCGCCTGCTCGAGAACAAGGACGACGACACCAGCTTCCTGCGGGTGGTCAATTTTCCGCCGCGCGGCATAGGCGCGCGCACGCTCGAGCAGCTGCAGGACGCCGCGCGCAACGCCGGGCGCTCGCTGCACGACGCGGTGCACGCCGTGGGCGGCAAGGCGGGTGCGAACCTCACGGCATTCGTCGCCAAGATCGACGTGCTGCGCGAGCAGACGCAGGGCATCAGCCTGCGCGAGATCATCGAGCTGGTGCTCGACCACAGCGGCCTCGTCGAGCACTACCGCGCCGACCGCGAAGGCGCCGACCGCATCGAGAACCTGGAAGAACTCGTGAACGCGGCCGAGAGCTTCGTCACGCAGGAGGGCTTCGGCCGCGATGCGGTGGCACTGCCAGTCGACGAGCTGCGGCAGTCGCCCGCGAGCCAGGGCCTCGACCCGAGGCGGCCAGTGCTAGACGAACCGCTCGCACCCGACGCCGAAACGGGCGAGACGCTGAGCCCGCTCGCGGCCTTCCTCACGCATGCGGCGCTCGAGTCGGGCGACAACCAGGCGCAGGCCGGGCAGGACGCGGTGCAGCTCATGACGGTGCACGCCGCCAAGGGGCTCGAATTCGACTGCGTGTTCATCACCGGCATGGAAGAGGGCCTGTTTCCGCACGAGAACTCGATGAGCGACTTCGAGAGCCTCGAGGAAGAGCGCCGCCTGATGTACGTGGCGATCACGCGCGCGCGCAAGCGCCTCTACCTGAGCCATTCGCAGACCCGCATGCTGCACGGCCAGACGCGCTACAACCTGAAGAGCCGCTTCTTCGACGAGCTGCCCGAGGGCGCGCTCAAGTGGCTCACGCCGAAGAACCAGGGGTTCAAGCCCTCGGCTTTCGGCTACGGCGGTGGTTACGGCAGCACGCGTTCCGGGGGCGGCGGCGGCTACGGCGGGGGCAGCGGCTACGGCAGCAGCAACAAGGACAGCTTCGCGAGTCCGCCGGTGCCGCCGCAGAAGGCCGCGCCCTCGCACGGCCTGCGCTCGGGCATGCAGGTGTTCCACAACAAGTTCGGCGAAGGCACGGTGCTCGCACTCGAAGGCACCGGCGACGATGCGCGCGCGCAGGTGAAGTTCTCGCGCCACGGCGTGAAGTGGCTCGCGCTGTCGGTCGCCAAGCTCACGCCGGTTTGACGATGCCCGCGCCGCAGGCGGGCTGCGGTTTAGGTCGATAGTTCAAACTGCGGCCACCGTCGCCCTCGCGGCAGCGGGTTATTTCGCATCGGCGTGCCCAACGCGGCGAGAAATCGGGAAAGATGCGGCTTCTTCTGCCCGAAGGAGGTGCCGCATGAAGCCTGGTGCGAACTCATCGCGCCCCATGGTGTGTGTTGTCCGTTGGTCCGTGGCGTTGGCCGCGGCCTGGTTCTGCGCGGCCGGCGCACAGCAGCCGGTCGGCACCGCACCGGACACGCCCGCGGTCACGCGCATGGCGGTGGACGACGCCGCGATGCGCCGGCCACCGGTGCTCGAGGCCGTCGATGCGGCCGTTGCCGCGGCGGTTCAGTTGCCGGTGCCCATCGAGCCGCACCCCGCGCGCGAATGGTGGCTGTGGGGCGCGCTGTGCGTCGCGCTGCTGCTGCTGGCGGGCATGGTCTGGTCGCTGTTCGCGAGCCTGCGCAAGGACCGGGCGCGCGGCTGAGCGGCGCGTCTCGCGCCGCGTTCAGTTCGGGTCGAAGCTGTCGCGGAAGGTGAACCAGGTCGAGCTCAGCGACATGGCCGCGAGCACCAGCGCCGAGCCGACGATCAGCATGTTGCCCAGGAAGGCCGCCGAGCCCACGCTCATCAGCACGGTCGCGACCAGCCCCATGGCGATGCCCGCGAGCAGGAACACGCCGAACCAGGCCACCGCGAACAGCGCGTAGGCGCCGAAGTTGCGGAACAGCGCCACGATGCTGAAGAAGATGCTCTTGACCGGCTCGACGCGGTGCCAGTGCACCAGCGCGGGCGCATGCCACATGGCCAGCGACAGCGGCAGGTTCAGGCACATCAGGAACATGCGCGCGAGCTGGAAGTCGCTGCTTGCCATCACCTCGGGCGTGGGCGCCTGGTCGAGCAGGTAGGCGCGCGCCAGTTCGCCGCCGTCGATGAAGCCCGTGAGCAGCACCGCGAGCACGAAGTACACCGCCGAGATCACGCCGAGCTTGACGAGCGCGCGCCATTCGGCGCGCATGGCGCCGATCACCGCGACCAGCATCGCGGAGCCCATGGGCCGCTGCACCTGGCCCGCGGTGGCGGGCTGCGGCGGACCCTCGCCGTAGGCCACGGAGGTGGCGACCATCAAGCCCAGCGTCATGAACGGCAGCAGGATCGGCGCCAGCAGGCTGCCGACCAGCGGCAGCAGCGACACCGTGGAGATGATCGCCATCAGCAGGAAGAACAGCGAGATGAAGGCCAGCGGCTGGCGCCAGAAGGTCTTGAGCCCGAGGCGGACCCATTCGGCGCCGGTTCGCGCCGGCACGATGTGGAGTTTCATTTCTTGGGGCTCAGGCGGCCATGGACTCGAGCGATCGCGCCATGGCGTGCGGATGGAAGACGCGCTCGCGCAGCACGCGCTCGAAGTGCGCCGGGTCGTGCGGCTTCAGCATGCTGGCTTCGCGTGGCAGGTGAAAGTCCCAGAGCCGCGAGGTCCAGAAGCGCAGCGCCGCGGCGCGCAGCATGGCGGGCAGCAGGGCGCGCTCGGCCGCATTCAGCGGGCGCACGGTCTCGTAGGCTGCGAGCAGCGCGTCGGCGCGCGCGGCATCGTGCCGGCCGGTCGCGAGGTCGATGGCCCAGTCGTTCAGGCACACGGCAAGGTCGAACAGCCAGGTGTCGGTGCCCGCGAAGTAGAAATCGAACACGCCCGTCAGGCGCGGTGTGGCGCCGGCTTCAGCGTCGGCCTCGGTGCCGCTCGCGAACATCACGTTGTCGCGGAACAGGTCGGCATGCACCGGCCCGCGCGGCAGCGCCGCATAGGCCGCCGATTCGGCAACGTGGTTCTGGTAGGCGAGTTCGGCGCGCAGCAGGGCGGCCTGGGCCTCGTCGATGTAGGGCAGGACCACCGGCACCGTCTCGTTCCACCACGCAAGGCCGCGCAGGTTCGGCTGGATACGCGGAAAGTCGCGCGCCGCGAGGTGCATGCGCGCGAGCATGCTGCCGAGCTCGGTGCAGTGCGCGGCGTTCGGCGCCAGTTCGCTGCGGCCCGAAAGGCGCTGCACCAGCGCGGCCGGCTTGCCCGCCACCTGCAGCAGCAGTTCGCAGGGCGCCTGGGCGGGCATGGTGAGGGGGTGGCCCGAAGGCGGCGCGACGGCTGGGTCGGCCACGGGCTCGGGCACCGGCAGGCCGCGCGCGGCCAGGTGCTTCATCAGGCAAAGGTAGTAGGGCAACTGCTCGGCGCCCAGGCGCTCGAACAGCGTCAACACGAACTCGCCACGCTCGGTGGTCGCGAAATAGTTGGTGTTCTCGATGCCGCCCTCGATGCCGCGCAGTTCGCGCAGGGGGCCCAGGCCAAGGCGCTGCACGAGCGCGTCGGCCTCGCCGAACTCGACTTCGGTAAAAACTGCCATGGCGGTGCTCAGCGGGGTGCTGCCAAAGGAAGGCGCAGCACGGTCAGAACTTCATCACGTTCCAGACGCGCGCGCCGTTCCCGCTCGAGTCGCTCGGTCCGGGGCGGGCGGTGCCGGCGTCCTGCGGCAGCACCTCGTAGCCGGGCATGTTCGATTTGGGCTTGACGTTGATGCTCTGCGTGCGGCCGCCGTAGCGGACTTCGTCGACCGTGGCGCCGCTGTCCTCGGTGCGGATGTGCTCGATCTTCTGGTTGCGGCGGCCGTCGGTCTGCTCCTGGTTCTGTAGCGACTCGGCCGGCGGCGCGGCGGGCGCGGGTTGCGCCTGCAGGGCGGCAACGGGGGTGGCGAAGGCCAGCGCCAGCAGGATGCGGCGGGCGACCAGGAGTGTGGAGTCAGGCATGGCCGGATTGTAGGCGCGCGCCCGTTCCAGCGTGTCGGTTGGCCGCGCATGCGCCCGTGGTTCGGAAGGCCGCGGCGGGCACGGCAAAATGGCCCGATGACCGACAAGAAAACGCTGCTGCTCGTCGACGGATCGAGCTATCTGTACCGCGCCTTCCACGCCATGCCCGACCTGCGGGCCGTGCCGGGCGATCCCAAGAGCCCGGCCACCGGCGCGATCCGGGGAATGATCAACATGATGACGGCGTTGCGCCGCGAGGTCCGCGCCGACTACGCGGCCTGCGTGTTCGACGCGCCCGGCAAGACCTTCCGCGACGACCTGTACCCCGAATACAAGGCCAACCGGTCGCCGATGCCCGACGAGCTGCGCAGCCAGATCGAGCCGATCCACGAGGTGGTGAAGCTGATGGGCTGGCCGGTGCTCTGCGTGCCCGACATCGAGGCCGACGACGTGATCGGCACGCTCGCCAGGACGGCCGCGGCGCAGGGCGTGGAGGTCATCGTGTCGAGCGGCGACAAGGACCTGAGCCAGCTGGTCGACGAGCACATCACGATCATCGACACGATGAACGGCAAGAAGCGCGACGTGGCAGGCGTGACGGCCGAGTTCGGCGTGCCGCCGCAGCTGATGGTCGACTACCAGACGCTCGTGGGCGACGCGGTCGACAACGTGCCGGGCGTGGACAAGGTCGGGCCCAAGACAGCGGCCAAGTGGCTGCTCGAATACGGCTCGCTCGACGGCTTGATCGCACGCGCCGCCGAGGTCAAGGGGCAAGCCGGCGAGAACCTGCGCAAGGCGATCGACCGGCTGCCGCTGTCGCGCCAGCTCGTCACCATCCGCACCGACTGCGACCTGGCCGCGCATGTGGCGGGCCTGCCTTCGCTCGAGGGCCTGCCGGTGAGCGCACCCAAGACGGCCGAGCTCAAGCCCTTCTACGAGCGCTTCGGCTTCAAGAGCCTGGTCAAGTCGATCGAGGCGATGGAAGTGCCGCCCGAGCTGATCGAGGAGAACATCAAGAAGCAGGCGGCGCGCGGTGGTGCGGCGAGCACCGACCAGGCCGGCCTGTTCGACGAATCGACCAACCTCGGCGCGCTGGCGGCCGCCGAACCGGCGAGCAACCTCAAGTACGACACGGTCACGACCTGGGAACTGTTCGACGCCTGGCTCGCCAGGCTCGAGGCCGCCGAGCTCGTGGCGATCGACACCGAGACCACCTCGCTCGACGAGATGGTGGCGCAGATCGTCGGTGTGAGCTTCAGCGTCGAGCCCGGCGAGGCGGCCTACGTGCCGCTCGCGCACGACTACCCCGATGCGCCCGCGCAGCTGCCGCTCGACGAGGTGCTCGCGCGGCTCAAGCCCTGGCTCGAGAACGGCGAGAAGAAAAAGCTCGGCCAGCACATCAAGTACGACCGCCATGTGTTCGCCAACCACGGCATCGAGGTGCAGGGCTATGCGCACGACACGATGTTGCAGAGCTACGTGCTCGAGGCGCACCGGCCGCACGGCCTCGCGAGCCTGGCCGAGCGCCACCTGGGGCGCAGCGGCATTTCGTACGAAGACCTGTGCGGCAAGGGCGCGCACCAGATCCCGTTCAGCCAGGTCGACATCGCCAAGGCCGCCGAGTATTCGTGCGAGGACAGCGACCAGACGCTCGACGTGCACCGCGCGCTGTGGCCGCAGATCGAGCGCGACGAGAAGCTGCGCTTCATCTACCGGCTCGAGCTGGACTCGAGCGAGGCGCTCTACCGCGTCGAGCGCAACGGCGTGCTGATCGACGCACCCACGCTCGCGGCGCAGAGCCACGAACTCGGCACCCGCATCATGGCGCTCGAGCAGGAGGCCTACGAGCTCGCGGGCCAGCCTTTCAACCTCGGTTCGCCCAAGCAAATCGGCGAGGTGTTCTTCACCAAGCTCGGGCTGCCGGTCGTCAAGAAGACGCCGAGCGGCGCGCCGAGCACCGACGAGGAAGTGCTCGAGAAGCTGGCCGAGGATTTTCCGCTGCCGGCCAAGATCCTCGAGCACCGCGGCCTGTCGAAGCTCAAGGGCACCTACACCGACAAGCTGGGCCAGCTGGCCAATCCGCGCACCGGCCGCGTCCACACGCACTATGCGCAGGCGGTGGCGGTGACCGGGCGGCTGTCGAGCAACGATCCCAACCTGCAGAACATCCCGATCCGCACGCCCGAAGGCCGCCGCGTGCGCGAAGCCTTCGTCGCCCCGCCGGGCAGCGTGATCGCGAGTGCCGACTACTCGCAGATCGAGCTGCGCATCATGGCCCACATTAGCGGCGACGAGTCGCTGCTGCGTGCGTTCCGCGAAGGCATCGACGTGCACCGCGCCACCGCTGCCGAGGTGTTCGGTTCCACGCCCGACCAGGTATCGAGCGAACAGCGTCGTTATGCCAAGGTGATCAACTTCGGGCTGATCTACGGCATGAGCAGCTTCGGGCTGGCGCGCAACCTCGGCATCGAGACCAAGGCCGCGGCGTCCTACATCGAGCGCTACTTCGCGCGCTACCCGGGAGTGAAGGCGTACATGGACGAGACCAAGGCGATCGCCAAGGAGCAGGGCTACGTCGAAACGGTGTTCGGCCGCCGCCTGTACCTGCCCGAGATCAACTCGCCCAACGGCCCGCGCCGCGGCGGTGCCGAGCGCGCTGCCATCAACGCGCCGATGCAGGGCACCGCTGCCGACCTGATCAAGCTCAGCATGGTCAAGGTGCAGGACGTGCTCGATGCCGAGCAGCGCGCCACCAAGATGATCATGCAGGTGCATGACGAACTGGTGTTCGAAGTGCCCGAGGCCGAGGTCGAATGGGTGCGCGCCGAGATCCCGCGCCTGATGGCCGGCGTGGCCGAGCTCAAGGTGCCGCTACTGGCCGAGATCGGCATCGGCCCGAACTGGGACAAGGCCCATTGAGCGCTGGCTGCGCCTGAAGAAGGCGTGGCTCGCGAGCGCAAGCAGGCCGACGCCGATGCCCGCATAGCGCATCACGTCGCCGAAGCCTTCGCGCAGCGCCGCCTGTGCGAGCGCGGGGCCGGCGGCGCCCGGCAGCACGTCGAGCTTGCCGGCCGCCACGCCCTGCGCGAGCTGCAGTAGTTCGCCGGGCCCTGAAGGCAGCCCCGCTTCGCCCAGGTGGCGCGCAATGCCGCTCACCAGCACGAAGCCCATGAGCGCGATGTTGAAGGCCAGGGTGATGAGCCGCGCGCTGAAGTCGATGCCCGAGGCCATGCCCGCGCGCGCCGCCGCCACCGAGCCGGTGCTGGTGTTGGTGACGGGCGAGTTCGTGAGGCCGAGGCCGATGCCCGCCGCGAGGCAGGCGGCGATCACCACGGCATCGCTGCCTTGCGCATCGCCCAGGGCCATGAGCAGGAACCCCGCGGCCATCAGACCCAGGCCGCCGGGAATGACGCGTTCGACGCCGTGGCGCAGCGCCAGCCGCTCGGCCAAGGGCGGCACCAGCAGCGTGGGCAGCGTGTAGGCCAGCAGCGCCCAGCCCGTGCGCATCACATCGTGGCCGAGGCCCGCCTGGAAGTAGATCGGCAGGTAGATCATGAACGGCCAGAAGCTGAAGTTCATGCCGATCGAGCCCATCATCGCGCCGTTGAAGCGGTGGATGCGAAAGACCGAGAAGTCGAACATCGGGTGCGCGCTGCGCCGTTCGGCCCGCACGAACAATGCAAGGCTCAGCGCCGCGCCGGCCAGGAGCGCGAGCCCGAGCGGGTTCGAAAAGCCGCGCACCGTGCCGAGCGTGATGAACCAGACCAGCGCGAACACCGCGAGCGTCAGCGTGAGCATGCCGGCCAGGTCGAGCCGGTGCGCATCGGGGTCGCGCGATTCCTGCACGCTCGCATGCACCAGGCCGAGCGTCAGCAGCGTGAGCGGCGCATGCACCAGGAACACCCAGCGCCAGTCGGCCAGGGCCACGATGGCGGCACCCACGATCGGGCCGAACCCCAGGCCGATGCCCGCGACCACGCCCCAGAGCGCGAACGCGCGCGAGCGCGCTGCGGGTTCGCGGAACTGCTGCGACAGGATCGCGAACTGGCAGATCATCATCGCGCCGGCCCCCACGCCCTGCACGAAGCGCGCCGCGATCAAGAGCGGCGCACTCGGCGCCAGGCCGCACGCCAGCGATGCCACGCCGAACAGCCACAGGCTGGCCACCAGCACCCGGCGCCGGCCGTAGCGGTCGGCCAGCGTGCCCGCGGCCATCAGCACCGAGGTGCAGGCCAGCGTGTAGGCGTTCATGATCCATTGCGCGTCCTGGAAGTCGGCGTGCAGCACCTGCTCGAGCGCCGGCAGGATCACGGGCACGCTGGAGATTTCGAGGCCGAACATCAGCGCGACGAGGCAGATGGCGGCGAGCGCTGCGGCATCGCGGCGCGGGCTGGGTGGGGAAACAGGCTGTGGCGGTGGAGTCATGCGGCCATCTTGATGGGAAAGTGCTTCCGCATTGGCGACATCGGTTCTGCCGATTCGGGAATTAGAAGGCACAATACCACGCCATGACCGACCGATTCGATGGCATCCAGACCTTCCTCGAGGTGGTCGAGAGCGGCAGCCTCACGCTCGCGGCCGAACGGCTCCACCTCACGCGCTCGGCGGTGGGCAAGGCCCTTGCGCGGCTCGAGGCGCGGCTCGGCGTGCGCCTGCTCCAGCGCACCACGCGCAGCCAGAGCCTGACCGAGGAAGGGCAGGCCTACTACGAGCACTGCTTGCGCGCGCGGGCCGAGCTCGAGGCCGCGGAGTCGGGCCTCGACAGCGGCGGGCGCGCGCCGCGCGGCCGGCTGCGCGCCAGCCTGCCGCTGGCCTTCGGCCATCACCACGCCGCGCCCGCGCTGCTGGGGCTGATCGAGCGCCATCCGCAGCTGCAGGTCGAGATCGCCATCAGCGACCGCATGGTCGACCTGGTGCAGGAGGGCTACGACCTCGCGGTGCGCATCGGCGAGCTGCCCGACAGCGACCGGCTGGTGGCGCGCCGCCTCGGCGAGCAGACGATGGTGCTGGCGGCCTCGCCGGCCTACCTCGCACGCTTCGGACGGCCGGCGGACGTGGCCGCGCTGGCGCGGCACCGCGGCATCGACTATTGCGGCCCCGGCGATTCGCAGCGCTGGCGCCTGCGCGATCCGCAGGGCCGGCTGCTCACGGTGCAGTTGCCCTGGCATGCACGGCTGAACGACCTGCAGGCCGTGGCCGATGCGGCCATCGCAGGAGCCGGCCTCGCCTGGCTGCCGAACTGGCTGCTGGCGCGGTACGTGCAAGCCGGGCAGCTCGAACGCGTGCTGGCCGACCACCACGCCGACGCGATGCCGATCCACGTGCTCTGGCCGCACGCGCGGCATCTGCCCGCGAAGACGCGCTGCGCGATCGATGCGCTGGTCGCCGCGATGCCGGCCTGCATGGAAGAATGCCCGCACCGTGCGGTACCGGCCGCGCGGCCCCATAAAACAAAAGGACGTTGACCATGAATCCGTTTTCCGTTCGTTCCTGGCGCCACCTCGGCAGCGCCGGCCTGCTCGCTGCAATGTGCGGCGCCGCGCTGGCTGCGCCCGATGCGCGCATCGCCACCCTGGCCGCCGAGCAGAAGCAGCCGCTGCTCGATTCGCTGTCGCAGCTCGTGGGCATCGAGTCGGGCAGCCGCGACCTCGAAGGCCTCGCGAAGATCTCCGACCTCATCGCCGGCAAGCTCAAGGCGCTGGGCGGCGAGGTCGAGCTGATCGACCCCAGCGCCGAGGCCTACCGCATGGAAGACACGCCCGAGACGATGGGCCGCGTCGTGCGTGCCACCTTCAAGGGCACGGGCAAGAAGAAGATCATGCTGATCGCGCACATGGACACGGTCTACACCGTGGGCATGCTCAACAAGCAGCCGTTCCGCATCGAGGGCGACAAGGCCTTCGGCCTCGGCATCGCCGACGACAAGCAGGGCGTGGCGGTCATCATCCACACGGTGGCGATGCTGCAGGCGCTCAAGTTCAAGGACTACGGCACGCTCACGGTGCTGATCAACGGCGACGAGGAGATCAGCTCGCCGGGCTCGCGCGCGCTCATCACGCGCCTCGGGGGCGAGCACGACGCGGTGCTGTCGTTCGAGGGCGCCTCGGTCAAGGAAGACAAGCTCTCGCTCGCCACCGCCGGCATCGCCTCGGTCACGCTCAACGTCACGGGCAAGGCCTCGCATGCGGGCTCGGCGCCCGAGCTCGGCGTGAACGCGCTCTACGAGCTGTCGCACCAGGTGCTGCAGATGCGCGACCTGTCCGACCCCGCGACAGGCCTCAAGATGAACTGGACGATTTCGAAGTCGGGCAGCAACCGCAACGTGATTCCGGCCAGCGCCACCGCGGCGGCCGACGTGCGCGTGCTCAAGGTCAGCGACTACGACCGCATCGAGCAGCAGGTGCAGGAGCGCGTGAAGAAGCAGCTGATCCCCGAGGCCAAGGTCGACATGAAGTTCGAGCGCCGCCGTCCGCCGCTGGAAGCCACCGACGCCTCGCGCGCGCTCGCCAGGCATGCGCAGGCGATCTACAAGGACGAGCTCGGCCGCCCACTCGGTGCCGACGACAAGGCCGCGGGCGGCGGCACCGATGCGGCCTTTGCCGCGCTCAAGACCAAGGCGCCCGTGGTCGAGCGCTTCGGGCTGCAGGGTTTCGGCGCGCACTCGGCCGATGCCGAATACGTGCTGGTCGACTCGATCGAACCGCGCCTTTACCTTGCCACGCGCATGGTGATGGATCTTTCGCGCGACAAGGTCGGCGGCCGCTGAGCGATGCGGCTGCGCCACATCGAGGTCTTCAACGCGATCATGCTCACGGGCAGCGTGAGTGCGGCGGCCCGGCTCATCAACATCACGCAGCCGGCGGTGAGCCGCACCTTGCAGCATGCCGAGCTGCAGCTGGGCTTTCCGCTGTTCCAGCGCGCCAAGGGCCGGCTCACGCCGACCACCGAGGCGCTCACGCTGTACCCGCACATCGAGCGGCTGTTCGCGCAGCTCGACGAGGTGCAGCGCCTCGCGTCGAACCTGCGCGCGGGCAGCGACACGGGCGAACTGCGCATCCTGAGCGTGCTGGCGCTGAGCTACGAAATCCTGCCGCGCGCGCTCAAGGCCTTCCGCGAGAAGCACCCGGGCTATGCGATCACGGTCGAGTCGCTGCACTCGCCGCAGATCATGTCGGCGCTGCTGCTGCAGGAGGCCGACGTGGGCTTCGTCTTCAGCCCCGCGGTGCATCCGTCGCTCACGCAGGAGACGCTCGCCGACACGCGCATGGTGTGCATCGCGCCCAAGGGCATGCTCCCGCGCGCGTTGGTGCGCAACGGTTCGGTGGCGCTGCACGACCTGGTCGACCGGCCGGTGATCGGCCTCGACAGCCGCGACCCGGTGGGCACCAGCCTGAGCCAGGCCTGCCGCCAGGCGGGCGTGGGCTTCCAGCAGGCGGTGGTCACGGTGCAGACCTACCACGCCGCGCTGTCGATGGCGCACCACGGCCTGGGCGTGGCGCTGGTCGACGGCTGCACCGCGCGCTCGGCCGATGCGGCCAAGGTCGACGTGCTGGCGCTGGAGCCGCACATTCCGGTGCCGGTGCGCGCCTTGCGCTTTGCGGGGCGGCCCGACTCGGTGGCGGTGCGCGGCATCACGCGCTGCATGCGCGAGGCCATCGAGCAGGCGGCATAATTCCGGCCCATGCACGCCCTTCGAGCCCTCCGCTTCCTGCACCGCCTGGTGCTGGCGTGGTTCATGGGCTCGCTGCTGGTGGCCGGGGCCTCGCCGCTGGTGAACCCGCAGTCGATCGAGCTGATCTGTTCCGCCGCCGGAACCGTCAAGCTCATCGTGCAGGGCGACGACGGCCCGGCCGAACTCGACGCGGCCGCCATGCACTGCCCGCTGTGCATGGTCTCCGGGCCACCGCCTGCCGCCGTGCAGGTCGCGCTGCCCACGCCGCTGCCGCTCGGCCGCGCGCTGCAATCGATTCCCGCTGCCCGCATCGCGGCAGCCACGGCCGCGCCGTTGCCGGCGCGCGGGCCGCCCGCGCTCTCCTGAACTTCCGCCTTTCGTCCGCCTGACGCAGCCCGCCCTGGGGCGCGTGGCGGTTCCCGGTCGTTCCGTGGCCGGCGCTGCGCTTGCGCTTCCTTCTCTTGCGCGCGCACGCCGATGGCCAGAGAGATTCCATGTCCCGCCTTCCTTTTGCTCCCACGCTCGGGCTGCTTGCCCTTCTTGGCGCCGCGAGCGCCCCCGCACGCGCCCAGACCGCCGGCGCGCCCACGCTGCCACCGATCGAGGTGGTCGATGAGGCGCCGCGCGCGAACGGCCGCCTCGACCTCGATACTCCGTCCGGCACCGCGAGCCGGCTCGGCCTCACGCCGCGCGAGACGCCGGCCTCGGTCACGGTGGTGAACCGCACCGCGATCGAGGCGCGCGGCGCGCAGGACACGCAGGAGATCCTGCGCGCCATTCCGGGCGTGACCGCCCATGACGCGCCGGGCAACGTTGGCGTGAGCTACCGCGGCTTCGGCAGCAACTCGATCGGCCAGCTCTTCAACGGCATCAGCGTGCAGTATTCGATTGCGGCGCGCCCGGTCGACAGCTGGATCTACGACCGCGTCGAAGCCATCGGCGGACCCTCGAGCTTTCTGTTCGGCTCGGGCGCGCTGGGCGGCTCGGTCAACTACATCACGAAGGTCGCCGAGCGCGGCAACGACTTTGCCGAGGCGCAATTGCGGCTCGGCACCGAGCACCTCAGGGAGGCTTCTTTCGGCCTGAACCGCCGCGTTGTGGGCGATGGCGGGCCGGGTAGCCAGCATGCGCGCATCGACGTGAACCACCGCGATGCCGACGGCTGGACCGACGGCACCAGGCGCCGTGCCACGCAGCTCGCGGCCTCGCTGCTGTCGGATCTGGGCGGCGGCCTCACGCACACGCTGGCCTACGAATTCCAGGACG
Source organism: Variovorax sp. Soil_C_19 (assembly GCF_057657255.1). Lineage (NCBI taxonomy): Bacteria > Pseudomonadati > Pseudomonadota > Betaproteobacteria > Burkholderiales > Comamonadaceae > Variovorax > Variovorax sp. Soil_C_19. The sequence goes on from NZ_JBDGIV010000001.1 coordinate 49,181, forward strand.
AGCAGGTCGACCGGCCGTACTGGGGCACGCCGGCGCTCAACCCGCTGGCCGGCACGATGCGCATCGACCCCGCCACCCGCTTCAAGAACTACAACAGCAGCGACGGCCGCTATGCGCAACGCGTGCAGTGGCTGCGCTCGGTCACCGAATGGCAGGCCACCGACGCGCTGCAGCTGAAGAACACCTTCTATGCCTATGACGCCCTGCGCGACTACCGCAACGTCGAGAGCTACCGCTACAACCCGTCGAACACGGCCGTGGTCCGCTCGGCCGCGCTGCTGCAGCAGCACGACCACACGGTGTGGGGCAACCGCATCGAGGGCGTCTACAAAGGGCAGCTCGGCGGGCTGAAGAGCGACTGGTCGTTCGGGCTGGATTTCAGCGAGAACCGGCAGACGCGCTTTCCGAACAGCCTGCCGGGTACGGTGAGCACGGTGGACCCCTACCTGTTCGCGACCGAGCGCTTCTTCGAGGTGCCGGGCATGGTGCCGGGCTTCCGGCCCGACCGCGACAACCGGGTGCGCACCACCGCGCTCTATCTGGAGAACCGCACCGCGCTCGCGCAGACGCTGCATCTGGTGACGGCACTGCGCCACGAGCGCATCGACCTCGACCTGGTCAACCGCCGCACGGTCGACGCGTCGAATCCCGCCACGTTCCACCGCGGCTACAAGCCCACGACCGGGCGCATCGGCCTGGTGTGGGACGTCGCGCCGGGCGCGAGCCTGTATGCGCAGTACGCGACGGCGGCCGATCCGCCGTCGGGGGTGCTCTCCACCGCGTCGTTCGCCGACGTGCGTAACAACAGCGAGCTCACCACCGGACGCCAGCTGGAGGTCGGCACCAAGCTCGACTTCTGGCAAGGCAAGGGCAGCGCCACGCTCGCGGCCTACGGCATCCGCCGCAACAACATCGCCACGCAAGACCCGGCCAACAGCGCACTCACGCTGCTGGTCGGCGAGCAGTCGTCCAAGGGGGTCGAGCTGGCCGTCGGCCTGCAGCCGACGCCGCAATGGTCGCTGCAGGGCAACGTGAGCTACGTGGATGCGCGCTACGAGCGCTTCACGCAGGGCGGCGTGTCACTGGCCGGCCGCACGCCGACCAACACGCCGGCCACGGTGGCGAACCTCTGGGTGTCGTATGCCTTCACGCCGAACCTGCAGGGCAGCGTGGGCGTGCGGCATGTCGGCAAGGTGTATGCCGACGCGGCCAACACGCTGCACTGGCCCGGCTACACGTTGCTCGACCTGGGCCTGAGCTGGAAGCTCAACCGGTCGGTCACGCTGGTCGGCCGCATCCGCAACGCGACCGATCGCATCCATGCCACGAACGTGGGCAGCACCTTTGCCTACCTCGGCGCGCCGCGCACGGCGGACGTGTCCGTGCGCGTGGCCTTCTGAACCGGAGCCGCACCATGCACTGGAAGCGCTGGTTGTTCCTGGTCCACCGCTGGCTCGGCGTGCTGGCCTGCGCCTTCTTCGCGATGTGGTTCGTCTCGGGCGTGGTGATGATGTACGTGGGCTATCCGAAGCTCACCGAGGCGGAGCGGCTGCGGCACCTGCCCGTGCTCGACGCTTCTGCGCCGCTGCTCGCGCCACGGCAGGCGCTCGACGCAGCGGGGCTGGTCGGGCCGTTGAAGGACTTGCGGCTCGCGGCGGCGAGCGGCGGGCGTCCGGTGTACCTGGCGCGGGCGGCGGCGCGCGGCGGCGTGGTGGTGATCGACGCACGCACGGGCGCCGTGCTGCGCGAGGTCGACCGCGAGCGCGCACTCGCGAGCGCGCGCGCTTATGTGGGCGAGGGCCGGGCGGGCGAGGGCGTGGCCGCCGAGCACCGCGGCACGATCGACGAGGACGCGTTCACGCATTCGCGCGCGCTCGATGCCCACCGCCCGCTGCAGGTGGTCGATCTCGCCGATGCCGGGGCCACGCGGCTCTACGTGTCGGGGCGCACCGGGGAAGTGGTGCGCGATGCGCCGCGCACCGAGCGGCTCTGGAACTACGCCGGCGCCTGGATCCACTGGCTCTATCCGCTGCGCGGCACCGCGCTCGATCGGTATTGGGCCGACATCGTCAACTGGCTGTCGATCGCGGGCATCGCGCTCACGCTGACCGGCACCGCGGTCGGCCTGATGCGCTGGCGCTTTCGCCGCAGCTACCACCGCAGCGGCTCGCATTCGCCCTATCAGGGACGCATGATGCGCTGGCATCACATCGCGGGGCTGTTGTTCGCGCTCGTGACGCTGACGTGGATTTTCAGCGGGCTCATGTCGATGAACCCGTGGCGCATCTTCGACAGCGGCGCACCGGCGCTCCGCACCGAGGCGATGAATGGCGGCCCGCTCGAACCGTCGGCGGACGACGCCGCGCCGGCGGCGCTGCTGGCTTCTGCCGGCACCGGGGTGCGCGAGCTGCGCTGGGTGCGCGTCGCCGGGCGCACGCTGGTGCGCGCCGAGCAGGCGGGCGGCCGCCCGCAATTGCTTGACGCACGCAATGCCGCGCCGCAGGCGGTCGATGCCGAGGCGCTGCGGCGTGCGGTGGCGCGGCTATTGCCCGACAAGGTCGAGCGCGTCGAGGTGCTGCGCGCCTACGACAGCCATTACTACGCCCGCGATCCGCACACCATGACGGGCGGCAACGAGAAGCCCTTGCCCGTCTGGCGCGTGGTCTTCGCCGACGCGAACGCCACCTGGGTGCATGTCGACCCGCAGACCGGCGCGGTGCTCGGCCGCTCCGACAATCAGCGCCGCCTGAGCCGCTGGCTGTTCGCGATGCTGCACAGCTGGGACTGGCTGCCGCTGCTCGAGCGGCGCCCGCTCTGGGATCTTGTGCTGGTCGCGCTGAGCCTTGGCGGTGCGCTGCTGAGCCTGACCGGCGTCGTCATCGGCTGGCGCCGCCTGGGTCGCAAGCTCAGGACGGCGACGGCGGGGCGGCGTCCAGCGCCTCGGCAACCCGCAGCGCGGAGCCGAACGCCAGCGTGAAGCCCAGCGCGCCATGCCCGGTGTTGAACAGCATGTTCGACGGCGCGCCGGCGAGCCGCCCGATGATCGGCAGCCCCGTGGGGGTGGCCGGCCGCATGCCGGTCCAGGGGTGCAGTTCCGCGAGCCGGCTGGCGTGCGGGAACAGCGCGCGCGTGGCGGCCGCGAGCGTCTCGATGCGCGTGGCCGGAATGCTGGCGTCGTGGCCCACGAGCTCGGCCATGCCCGCCACGCGCAGCCGCGAGCCGATGCGCGCGAACACCACCTTGCGTGCGCTGTCGGTCACGTTCACGTGCGGCGCGGCGCCGGGCGCCGGGTCGACCTCGACCGTGATGCTGTAGCCCTTGAGCGGGTACACCGGCAGGTAGGCGCCGAGCGCGCGGCCGAGCCGGTGCGAGGCGGTGCCGAGCGCCATCACGAAGGCATCGGCCTCGATCGCGTCCGCGCTCGTCTGCACCGCGGCCACGCGGCCGCCGTGCTGCACGAAGCCATGCACATCGGTGCCGAGCAGAAAGCGCACGCCGCGCGCTTCGAGCACGCGCATCAGCTCGGCGCACACCTTCAGGCAATCGGCCGCGCATTCGCTCGGCGTGTACACCGCACCGGCCATCCGGTCGCGGTAGCCGGCCAGCGCGGGTTCGATCGCGATGCACTCGTCGGGCGTGACGATGCGCTGTTCGCTGCCCATCGTGCGCTGCAGTTCGAGCTGCGCGTGCGCGCCCGCGAGCGAGGCCTCGCTCGCATAGAGCACCAGCTTGCCGGTGGCGGAGAAGTCGCAATCGGGCGACACATCGGCCTGCATCGCCTCGAACCCGGTGCGGCTCAGTGCGGCCAGCGCCAGCAGCCGGGCGGTTGTGTCGCGCGAGGTCGGGGCATTGCAGGCCGCCAGGAAGGCGAGGCCCCAGCGCCACTGCAGTGGATCGAGCTGCGGCCGCAGCTTGAGCGGCGAGGTGGGCGACAGCAGCAGCTTGGGCAGCTGCTTCCAGATCGACGGGTCGGCCAGCGGCTGCACGTACGAGTAGCTGAGCTGCGCGCCGTTGCCGCCGCTCGCCCCCGCACCGGGGGCGGCACGGTCGATGACCGTGACCTCGTGGCCCTGGCGCTCGAGCTGCCAGGCGGTCGCCAGGCCCACGATGCCGGCGCCGAGCACACACACATGCATCAGGCAACTTTCAGGAAGGAAGACGGGAACAACGGAGAAGACAGAAAGCAGAAGAACGAACCGGAACGACGAATGTAGGTGCGCCTCGGCCGTCCCGGAAATGCCAAAAGCGCCGCGCCCCATAGCCAAACCGCATGGCTGGCCTGCCAGGTACCCATAACCTTTGGGTATGGCCTAGGGTTCATTTGGAATTGTCGCGGTGTGTCACTCCTTCTTACACTGGCCGCTCCGTTCAACCCACTGAAGAAGGCACGCATGAAACTCTCCGCTTTGATGGCCGCCGCCGCCCTGGTGACGCTCACCGCCACCGGCGTCCAGGCCGCCGACACGCTGGCCAAGATCGCCGCCTCCGGCAAGATCACGCTCGCCTACCGCGAGTCGTCGGTGCCCTTCAGCTACCTGGACGGGAACAAGCCGATCGGCTTCTCGGTCGAGCTTTCGAACGCCGTGGTCGAGGCGGTCAAGAAGAAGCTCAACAAGCCGGACCTGCAGGTCGGGCTCATGTCGGTGACCTCGCAGAACCGCATCCCGCTGATCACCAACGGCACGGTCGACCTGGAGTGCGGCTCCACCACCAACAACACCGCGCGCGGCAAGGACGTGGCTTTTGCCGTCAACCATTTCTACACGGGCACGCGGCTGCTGGCGAAGAAGTCGTCGAAGATCACGAACTACGCCGACCTCGCCAAGAAGACGGTGGCGAGCACCACCGGCACCACCAACGCGCTGGTCATGCGCAAGTACAACGCCGAGAAGAACCTCGACATGGACATCGTGCTCGGAAAGGACCACGCCGATGCCTTCCTGCTCGTCGAAAGCAATCGCGCGGTGGCCTTCGCGATGGACGACATCCTGCTGTTCGGCCTGATCGCCAACGCCAAGAACCCGGCCGACTACGAGGTGGTGGGCGACGCGCTGCAGGTCGAGCCCTATGCCTGCATGCTGCCCAAGGACGACCCGGCCTTCAAGAAGCTCGTGGACGACACCTTCACCGGCATGATGAAGAGCGGCGAGTTCGAGAAGCTCTACACCAAGTGGTTCATGTCGCCGATCCCGCCGCGCAACGTGCCGCTGAACCTGCCGATGAACCAGCAGCTCAAGGACAACATCGCGAACCCGAGCGACAAGCCGGCGACCTGATCGGGCAAGGCGCACGCGGCATGGCTTCCCCCAACGTCGTCGGCATCCTGGGCGGCATGGGCCCGGCGGCGGGGGCCGACTTCGTGCGGCTCTTCGTCGAGGCCTGTGCCGGGCAGATGCGCGCGCGCGGGCTGCCGGTGCGGGACCAGTCCTTTCCCGAGCACTGGCTCGCGCAGGTGCCGGTGCCCGACCGCACGCAGGCGCTCGGCTCGCCCGACAGCGGCGCGCACCAGCCGCTCGAGCCGATGCTGCAGGCACTCGGGCGCCTGGCGGCGCTCGGCAGCCAGGCCGTGGCCATCGCCTGCAACACGGCGCATGCCTGGCACGCCAAGCTGCAGGAGCGCTTTCCGCAGGTGGAACTGCTGCACATGGCGCGCGAGGTGGCGCTGCACCTGGCCGCGCACAACGTGGGCAAGGTGGCGCTGATGGCCACCGAGGGCACCTACCGCGTGCGCCTCTACGAACAGGCGCTGGCCGAGGCGGGGCTCGAATGCCACGTGCCGCTCGCCGACGAACGCCGCGCCATCACGCGGGGCATCTTTGACGGCGTCAAGGCGGGCAACATGCCGCTCGCCGAGCAATGCTTCTCGCAGGTGGCGCTGCGGCTCGCCGAGCGGCACGGGCCGGTCACCATCATCATGGGCTGCACCGAGGTGCCGCTCGGGCTGCAGGGCTCGGCGGCCGTGGCGGGCCTCGCCCTGGTCGATCCGGCGCAGGTGCTCGCCGACGCGTTGGCGCGGCGCGCCTACCGCGGCTGGACAACCCTGCCGTCAGTCGGGCCGGCCTGATTTCGCCTACATTGCGGCGTGCGTTCCAGAGTCTGGTCCGCATGCCCGTTCTGTTCGACGAACCCACTGGAGTCCCTCCCATGTCCCTTCGCGACGACAGCCGTTCCGACCTCCGATCCGAATTCGATTCGCTGCGCCCCGGCGAGAGCACCGAGCAGGGCGCCACGCGCCGCACCGCGCTCAAGGCCGCGATCGGCGTGGGCTATGCCGCCGCCGTCATGCCGGTGATGGCGCAGAGCACCGTCAGCACCTCGGCCGAGGGCCTGAAGGCCGGCCCGATCAAGTACACCGTCAACGGCTTCGAGGTGCCCGGCTATGCCGCCGCGCCGGCCGGCAAGACCGGGCTGCCGGTGATCCTCGTGGTGCAGGAGATCTTCGGCGTGCACGAGTACATCGCCGACACCTGCCGCCGCCTCGCGAAGCTCGGCTATCTGGCGATCGCACCCGAGTTCTATGCGCGCCAGGGCGACCCGCGCGGCTACACCGACATCCCCAAGCTGCAGGCCGACATCGTCTCGAAGGTGCCCGATGCGCAGGTCATGGCCGACCTCGACGGCGCACTCGCCTATGCCGCGGCCAACGGCGGCGACACCAGCAAGGCGGGCATCACCGGCTTCTGCTGGGGCGGCCGCATCACCTGGCTCTATGCCGCCACCGGCAAGGTCAAGGCGGGCGTGGCGTGGTACGGCCGGCTCGTCGGCAACGCGAGCGAACTGACGCCCAGGCACCCGGTCGACGTGGCCGCCAGCCTGCAGGCGCCGGTGCTCGGCCTCTATGGCGGCAAGGACCAGGGCATCCCCCTTGACACGGTTGATAAGATGAAGGCCGCCCTGGCGACCGGAACCCCGGCTGCCAAGGCCTCGAGCTTCGTCGTGTACCCCGAAGCAGGCCACGCGTTCCATGCCGACTACCGCCCGAGCTACGTCAAGAGCGCAGCCGACGACGGATGGCAGCGCGCCTCGGCCTGGTTCAAAGCCAATGGCGTCGCCTGACGATCGCCAGTAGCCAACCACTGCCGAAGGCCGTCCGCGTGACGGCCTTTTCCGTTTATTTGTTGATGAACGACATCGGGCGCATGCGCCCATCGACCTTGCGCAAGCAGCTATGAATTTGATAGTGATCATCGTGGCGACCCTGGTTGCCGGCATCGGAAGCGTGTGGCTCGCCGCAGGGTTGCTGCGCGTGGGCGTGCGCAGCGGCTCGGGCGGCGTGAATCCGCAGCACCTATTGAGCCTCGCCGCGGGCGCGCTGCTCGCGACCGCCTTCATGCACCTGCTGCCCGAGGCCTTCGAGAGCCGCATCGCGCCCGCGCTCCTGTTCGGCGTGCTGCTGTTCGGGATCGTGTTCTTCTTTCTGCTCGACAAGGCCGAGCTCTGGCACCACGGCCACGAGCATCACCAACATGGCGGCCATCACCACGCGCATGGCCACGATCACGACCACGCGCATGCCCCGCGCGCGGGCGGCGGCTGGGCCGTGCTGACCGGCGACAGCGTGCACTGCTTCGGCGACGGCATCCTGATCGCATCGGCCTTCGTTGCCGACATGCGCCTGGGCCTCGTGGCGGCCGTGGCGGTGCTCGCGCACGAGGTGCCGCACCACATCGGCGACCTGGTCGTGCTGCGGCAGACCTCGGCCAACCCGCGCGCTGCACTCGTCAAAGTGTCGCTTGCGGGCACCATGACGATGCTCGGCGGCATCACGGGATGGTGGCTGGTCGACCAGCTCAAGGACTGGCTGCCGTATTTCCTGGTGCTGGCGAGCAGCAGCTTCGTCTATGTGGCGCTGGCCGACCTGATTCCGCAACTGCAGAAGCGCCTGGGCGCACGGCAGACCGCGGCCCAGGTGGCCTGGCTTGCGGTGGGCATCCTGCTGGTCGCGCTCGTGAGCGGGCTGGCCCACGGCGACCATGCGCATGGGCATGCCGAGGGACATGAGGAACATGGCCACGAGGGCCATGACCACGGCACGCACGGCGAGCCCGGACACAAGGACTGAATCCGCGGCCGGCGGGGATTTGGCGCAATCCCGAAACAGGCGCACCATCGGGGCTCGCGATTGTTTCGTCCATTCCCTTCGCCGAGGAGCCGATCATGAAGCACGTCGACGCCCACAAGCGTTCCGCCCCGCCGCCATCGAACGAAGATGAAGACGACTCGCCGGTCGACGATTTCGAGGAAATGGAATCCGAAGCGGGCGACGATCTCTCCGAGGCCGGCCTCGACCTCACGGACGCCAGCGATCTCGATGCCGACAACGTGCCGGCCGACGAGGAATTCGCGCGCGTGATGAACGCGCCCGACTAACCCGCCCAACTAACGCGCCGCTGCCGCGTCCCGCCGCACGATCACCTGCCCGTTGCGCGCCCCGCTGTGCACGCCGTGCTGCCAGGTGACGGCGCCGTTCACGATCACCACGTCGATGCCCTCGGCCGGCTGCGCCGGCGCTGCGTAGCTCGCGGTGTCGCGCACCGTGGCGGCATCGAAGATCACCACGTCGGCATGGTGGCCCGGCGCCAGTGTGCCGCGTTCGGTCAAACCGAAGTTGCGCGCGGTGAGCCCGGTCATCTTCCACACCGCCGTCTCCAGCGGGAACAGGCCGATGTCGCGGCTGTAGTGGCCTAGCACGCGCGGGAAGGTGCCCCAGAGCCGCGGATGCGGCTTCTCGCCGAGCGGAATGCCGTCGGAGCCGATCATGGTTTCGTCGAACGCCAGCACGCGCTGCACGTCGTCCTCGTCCATCATGAAATAGATCGCGCTGCCGGGCAGCAGGCGCTTTGCCGCTTCTTCGGCCGGCACGCCCCAGTCGGCGGCGATGTCCTTCAGGTCGCGGCCCGCGCACTCGGGGTGCGGCACGCTCGAGGCGATCAGCACGCGGCCGTCGAGCATGCCCCGGTCGGTACGGATCATGGTGGAGCCCGCGGTGTACGGATAGCAGTCGAGCCCGATGCACTGGTGCTGCATCGCCTGCTGGATGAAAGGAAGCGTGACCTTCGTGCGGCCGAAGTTCTGCGCGTTCTGCACCTTGTGGTGCGACACCACCACCGGAATGCCGAGCGCGCGCCCGATGTGGAAGGTCTCCTCGAGCGATTCCATCACGCGGTCGCCTTCGTCGCGCATGTGCGTCACGTAGAGCGCCTTGCGGGCGGTGAGCGGGCGTGCGACCTCGATGATCTCCTCGGTCGTCGCCTTCGTCGCGGGCGGGTAGAAGGTGCCGGTCGACAGGCCGATCGCGCCGGCCTGCATCGCTTCTTCGACCAGCGCCTGCATCGCCGAGATTTCCTCTGCGGTCGCGGCGCGGTCGAGGTCGGACATCACCACCGCGCGCAGCGTCGAATGGCCGACCATCGCGGCCACGTTCACCGACGAGGGCGCGGCGCGCAGCGCGTCGAGGTAGGCCGTGAAGCTGGTGAAGCGGCCTTCGGCGGGCGCCTCGAGCAGGCTCAGCGGCATCGGCAGGTCCATGTCGGGCCGAAGCGGTGCAGCGCTGATGCCGCAATTGCCGGCCACCACGGTCGTGACGCCCTGCGACACCTTGAACGGCATCTGCGCCTGCGACAGCACGGCCTGGTCGTCGTGCGTGTGCGAGTCGATGAAGCCCGGCGCGACGATGCGGCCGGTGGCGTCGAGCACGCGGTCGGCCGTGTGGCCCGCGAGCTGGCCGATGGCGGCGATGCGGCCGCCCGCGATGCCGACGTCGGCCTCGAAACGCGGCGCCTTGGTGCCGTCGATCACGGTGCCGCCGCGGATCAGCAGCTCGTAGTGGGGGGGCTTATCGGTCATCGGTGAGGTCGTTTCTTCAGCGAAAGTGGCAGGCGACCCAATGGCCGCCGGCCGATGACGAAGGGCGCTCGCCCAGTTCGGGCGTCTTTTCCTTGCAGACCGCCTGCGCCATCGGGCAGCGCGTATGGAAGCGGCAGCCGGAGGGCGGGTTTGCGGGGCTCGGCGGATCGCCCTGCAGCAGCATCCGGCGCGCGGGCGTGCGCGGATTGGGCACCGGCACCGCCGAAAGAAGAATCTCGGTGTAGGGATGCAGCGGCGTCGAGAACAGCGTGTCGCGGTCGGCGATCTCGACGATGTGCCCGAGGTACATCACCGCCACGCGGTGGCTGATGTGCCGCACCACGGCCAGGTCGTGCGCGACGAACAGGTAGGCGATGCCGAACTCCGCCTGCAGGTCCATCAGCAGGTTCACCACCTGCGCCTGCACCGACACGTCGAGCGCCGACACGGGCTCGTCGCAGACGATGAGCTTCGGGTTGAGCGCGAGCGCGCGCGCAATGCCCAGCCGCTGCCGCTGGCCGCCCGAGAACTCGTGCGGAAACTTGCTGGCCGCTTCGGGCCGCAGCCCCACGCGCGAGAACAGCCACTGCACGCGCTCACGCCGCTCGGCGGCGGCACCCATGCCGAAGTTGCGCAACGGCTCGGCCACGATCTCGCCGGCCGCCAGGCGGGGGTTCAGCGAGGCGTACGGGTCCTGGAAGATGATCTGCAGTTGCCTGCGGCGCAGCCGCATCTCGTTGGCCGAGAGCGTCAGCAGCTCTTCGCCCTCGAGCGCCACCGAGCCCGAGGTCGGCTCGACCAGCCGCATCACCGACTTGGCCGTCGTCGTCTTGCCGCAACCCGACTCGCCGACCAGCGAGAGCGTCTCGCCGCGCGCGACCGAGAACGAGACGCCGTCGACTGCCTGGATCGCCGGCTGAGCGGGTCGCAGCCAGCGCTTGGGCGAGATGTAGTGCTTGCGCAGGTTGCGTACCTGGAGCAGCGGCGCGCTGTCGGTCGTCGTCATGCGCTCACCTCCACGGCATCGGCGGGCTGGTCCCAGCGTTCCTCGACGGCGAAGCAGGCCACCTCGTGGTCGCCGCCCTGCGGCGCGAGCCGCGGCGCCTCGGTGCGGCAGCGCTCGCGCGCGTGGCTGCAGCGGGCGGCGAAGGCGCAACCGCGCCCCAGTTCGTGCGCAGCGGGCACCAGGCCCGGGATCTCGCTGAGCCGCGCACGCGCCGTGTTCATTGCGGGCATCGAGGCCATCAGCGCCCGCGTGTACGGATGCAGCGGCCGGTCGAACAGGTCGATCACGTCGGCTTCCTCGACCTTCTTGCCGGCGTACATCACCACCACGCGGTCGCAGCTTTCGGCCACCACACCGAGGTCGTGCGTGATCATCACCACGCCCATGCCGAGTTCCTTCTGCAGCCGCTTGATGAGGTCGAGGATCTGCGCCTGGATCGTCACGTCGAGCGCGGTGGTGGGCTCGTCGGCGATCAGCACCTCGGGGTTGCAGGCCAGCGCCAGCGCGATCATCACGCGCTGCCGCATGCCGCCCGACAGCTGGTGCGGGTATTCGTTCACGCGCCGCTCGGGCTCGGGGATCTGCACCACGCGCAGCATCTCGACCGCGCGCTGCATCGCCTGGGTGCGGGTCGCCTTCTGGTGCAGCTGCACCGTCTCGGCGATCTGCCGGCCCACGGTGAGCACCGGGTTCAGCGAGGTCATCGGCTCCTGGAAGATCATCGAGATGCGGTTGCCGCGGATCTGCCGCATCTCGCGCTCGCTCAGCTGCATCAGGTCGGTGCCGCGCAGGCGCACAGAACCCATATGGCGCCCGGGCGGCGTGGGCACGAGCCGCAGGATCGACAGCGCGGTCACGCTCTTGCCGCAGCCCGACTCGCCGACCACGCCGAGCGTTCGGCCCGCGCGCACCGTGTACGAGACGCCATCGACCGAACGCACCACGCCATTCAACGTGTGGAAGTGCGTGCGCAGCTCGTCGACCTCGAGCAGGGGCTCGCCGGGGGCGAGGGCCACATGGGACATCGGCTTCATGGCGCTCTTCCCACTTTCTACAGTTGCCGCGCCAGGCGCGGATCGAGCGCATCGCGCAAGCCGTCGCCCAGCAGGTTGATCGCCAGCACCGTCGCGGCCAGCAGCAGCCCCGGGTACAGGATGATGTGGAACGCCACCGCCACGAAGTTGCGGCCCTCGGCCATCATGTTGCCCCAGCTCGGCGTCTGCGCGGGCACGCCCACGCCCAGGAACGAGAGAGCGGCCTCGGTCAGCACCGCCGCGGCCGCGACGAAGGTCGATTGCACGATCAGCGGCGCCACCATGTTGGGCAGCACGTGGCGAAACAGGATCAACGGCAGGCGCGTGCCCACGGCGTGCGCGGCTTCCACGTAGAGCTGTTCGCGCAGCGTGAGCGCGAGCGAGCGCACCAGCCGCACCACGCGCGGGATCTCGGGCACGGTGATGGCGACGATCACCGTCGTGAGGCTCGCGCGCGTCACGGCCATGAGCGCGATCGCCAGCAGGATGCCGGGGATGGCCATGAGCCCGTCCATCACGCGCATCACGGGCCCGTCGGCCCAGCGCACGAAGCCCGCGAACAGGCCGATCAGCACACCGAACACGGTGGCCAGCGCGGCCACTGCAGCGCCGACGATCATCGAAACCTGCCCGCCCCACACCGCGCGGCTGAACACGTCGCGACCGAGCGCGTCGGTGCCGAACCAATGCTCGGCCGACGGCGGCTGCATGCGCGCGAGCGGATCGATGTCCTGCGGATCGTGGGTGGCGATCCACGGTGCGGCGATCGACAGCACGGCCACGGCGATCAGCAGCAGCGCGCCGACGATCAGCGTCGGGTGCTTGCGCGCCCAGCGCCAGCGCGGCGGCACGAAGGGCGCCTCGTCGGGCATGGCAGCGGCAGGCGCCGCGGGCAGGGTGTGTTCGTTCATCGGAAGGATGCTGGACATCACGGTGGGCTAGTAACTGATGCGCGGATCGAAGAACCGGTAGCTCAGGTCGATCAACAGGTTGATCAGCACGTACACGCCGGCCGACAGCAGCAGCACGCTCTGGATCACCGGGTAGTCGTGGCGCTGCACCGAATCGATCACCAGCCGGCCCACGCCCGGAATGGCGAACACGGTCTCGGTGACCACCACGCCGCCGATCAGCAGCGCGATGCCGACACCGACGGTGGTGGCGATCGGGATCGCCGCGTTGCGCAGCGCATGCCCGAGCACGGGCAACACGCCCAGGCCCTTGGCGCGCGCAGTGCGGATGTAGTCTTCATGCAGCACCTCGAGCACGGTGGCGCGCGTCATGCGGGTCACGAGCGCGATGTACACCAGCGCGAGGTTCACGCACGGCAGCACCAGCGAGCGCAGCCATTCGCCGGGGCCGTCGGCAAAGCGCACGTAGCCCTGCACCGGGAACCACGGCAGCTGGATCGCGAAGGCATAGATCAGCAGATAGCCGACGAGGAACACCGGCACCGAGAACGCGAGCACCGCGAACAGCATCACGAGGCGGTCGACCCAGGTGCCCGCGCGGTAGGCCGCGAGCGTGCCCAGCGGCACCGCGACCACGAGCGTGATCAGCATGGTGAGCGCAGCGATCGACACCGTGGGCTCCAGCCGCTGGCCCAGCAGCTGCGACACCGGCACCTGCGTGAAGATCGAGGTGCCGAGGTCGCCGGTGAAGAGCTTGCCGAGCCACAGCACGAACTGCTGCCATAGCGGCAGGTCGAGCCCGAGCGCGGTGCGCAGCTTCTCGATGTCTTCCACGCTCGCGAGGTCGCCCGCGATCAGCGCGGCCGGATCGCCCGGCGACAGGTGGATCAGCAGGAACACCACGACGGCGACCACCGCCATGACGGGAAGCGTCGCGATGACGCGTCGAACGATGTAGCCCATGGTGGTGCCTGCGTTGCCTATCGGCTGAGTGCCCAGAACATCGGCATGCCGGCCCAGAGCTTGTCGGGTCCCTTGAGGTCGGCACGCGCGGCGAAGGCGGCCGAGTACTGACCGGCGTTGATGTAGGGCACCGCCTCGTAGGCGCGGACCTGGAAGGCGTCGAGCAGCTCCTTCCGCTTGGCGGGCACGGTTTCCTTCAGCCAGGCGGTGCGCAGCTCGTCCAGCGGCTTGTCGCACGGCCAGCCCGGCAGCGTGTTGCCGCAGGCTGCACCCAGATAGGCGTTGCTGATCGGCGAGTTGACGTCGAACTCGCCGGCCACCGTCACGTACATGTTCCAGCCGCCGGCCTCGGGTGCATCGCGCTTGGCGCGGCGCGCGCCGATGGAAGCCCAGTCGAGGTTCTGCGCATCGACGTTGATGCCGATGCTCTTCATGGTCTGGGCGGCCATCAGCGCCTCGGCGTTGAGGTAGGGCACGTCGCTCGGCACCAGCAGCACCACCTTCTCGCCCTTGTAGCCCGCGTCGGCCAGCATCTTCTTGGCCTTGGCGACGTCGGGTTTGCGGTAGGGCTCGGCACCGGCCGCGGTCTCGTTCGGGCTGCCGCAGATGAAGAAGGTGGGGCAGTAGGCCATGCGCATGTCGAGCGGATAGCCCATGGCCGCGACGAAGCGCTCCTGGTTCACCGCTGCGAGCAGCGCCTGGCGCACCTTCGGGTTGTTGAACGGGGGATGCAGCTGGTTCATGACCAGGAAGCCCTGGTAGGCGCCGCCCGAGCCGATCTTGATGCTGCTGTCGGTGCGCAGCGGCGCGATGTAGTCGGGCTGCAACTGCTCGACGAGGTCGACCTCGCCGCGCTTGAGCGCCGCGATGGCGCTGTTGGAATCGGGCAGGTAGAGCCACTCGATGCGGTCGAAGTGCGGCTTCTTGCTGCCCGCGAGGCCGTTGGGCGGCTCGCTGCGCGCCACGTAGTGCGGATTGCGCACGAACACCGCCTTGTTGCCCGGCACCCATTCATCGCGCTTGAAGACGAACGGGCCCGAGCCCAGCACCTCGGACAGCGGCGCGGTCGCCGACATCTTCGCGAGCCGCTCGGGCAGCACCACCGGCGGAAAACCCGAGGGCTTGGCGAGCGCATCGAGCACCATGCCGAAGGGCTCTGCGAGCGTGAGCGTGAAGCTGCGCGCATCGGCGGCCTTCCATTCGGCGCCGACCGCGGTCATGGCACGGCCCAGGCTGTCGCGCGCGGCCCAGCGCTGCAGCGAGGCCACCGCGTCGGCCGAGGTGACGGCGCTGCCGTCGGAGAACTTGAGGCCCTCGCGCAGCGTGAAGTTCCAGGCCTTGCCGTCCTTCGAGACCGTGTATTTTTCCACCATCTGCGGCTGCGGCTTGCCCGACGAATCCTGCGCGAACAGGGTGTCGTACACCATGTAGCCGAAGTTGCGCGAGATGTAGGCGGTGGTGAAGGTCGGGTCGAGGATCTTCAGATCCGCATGCGCGACCACCTTGAGTGTCTTGTTCGCGGGTGCCTGTGCCAGCGCCGGCAGGCACGCGGCGGAAAGCGCCAGGGCAACAGCAGCAGCGTGGACTGCGAGCGTTCGTCGTTTCATGGTCGGTACTCCGGTGGGGCAAAAGAAGAAAGGAAAACTCAAGCGGCGACGCCGATCGGCCACTTGGGCAGCCGCGCCTTGCGGTAGGGCAGGGTGTTGAGATCGAGCGTGACCGCGCCCGGCGCGCCGGCGTAGATCACGTGCTTCGCGACCTTCGAATACGACGCGTAGAAGTGCTGCGACGACTTCACGACGATGATCTTCTTGGCCGCGAGGTCGCAGCCCAGCTGGGTGAACAGGTCGGTGCCCATGGCCTGGTTGCGCAGCGTGATCAGCACGATCTCGATGCCGTTGGCTTCGACGAGGGCGCTGTCGCCCATCAGCGTGGGCGTGCCGGCAAGCCCCGTCATCACCAGGTCGTGCCGCAGCGCCTTCACCGTGCATTCGAGATCGATCGGGTCGCCCGAGAGCGGACTGATCTTGCCGCCGAGGCGCATGGCCAGCCGGGCGCCCACGCCCGCATCGAAGGCGATGCGCACCGCGATCGGGTCCCACATCGGGCCGAGCGCCGCATTGGCGATGCCGCGTTCGACCATGCGGCGCAGGATGAAGGTCGCGTCGCTGGCGGCGCCGCCGCCGGGGTTGTCGGCGCCATCGGCGAGCACCACCGGACCGCCGTCGAAGGCCAGCGCCTCGTCGAGCGAGGCATCGATGCCGGGGTAGTTCACGGTGAGGCCGTCGCGCATCGCGATGACTTCGTCGGCGAGCTGGCGCGCGAGCGCATCGGCCTTGGCCTGGTCGCCGTCGGTGTAGACCAGCACCTTGGTGCCCATCTCGGGCACGTCGCCCCACGAGAAGCCGTGCGTGAGCGAGATCGACAGCACGCCGTCCTTTCCCTCGAGCGACTGCATGCGTTCGACGAAACCGCGCGCCGGCTCGCGCGAGGTGTGCACCGTCACGATCATGTCGCAGTCGACCACCGCCGCCACCGGCTTGACCTTGCCCTCGACCATTGCGGCGCAGAGGTCCACCAGCTCGAGCCCGCGCTCGAGCACGTCGGTGTGCGGGTATTCCTTGAACGAGATCATCAGGTCGGCGTTCGCGACCATCTCGGGCGTGAGATGGTTGTGCGGATCGAGCTCGGCACCGATCACCGCGCCGGGCCCGGCGATCTGCCGCACGCGTGCCAGCAGGTCGCCTTCGCAGTCGTCGTAGCCGTCGGCCACCATCGCGCCATGCAGGCCGAGCAGCACCATGTCGACGGGCATCACCGCGCGCAGGTCGGCCAGCAGCTCGTCGCGCAGCGTCTCGTAGGCGTGGCGCGTGGTGGTGCCGCTGGGCTGTGCGCCGGCCACCATGCCCTCGAACAGTTGCCAGCCCTTGTCGGCGCCGCGCATGCGCGCGGCCCACAGCGGGCCCGAGAACAGCGTCATCGCATCGGGGTGCTTGCCGGCCGCGAAATAGCCGCGGTCCTTGAAGGAGGCAAGGCCGGTCGGCATCGGGCCGAAGGTGTTGGTCTCGGTGGCGAGCGAGGCGCTGAAGACACGCATGGGATGGTCTTTCGTTCGAGGGGGTGGTTGTTCTTGTCAGGCGGGCGACGCGCTGCGCAGCCGCTCGGGGCCGAGCATGGCGGCCGTGAGCCCGAAGGACGCGATGCGTTCGGGCAGCGGCAGCCCGCGGGCCAGGGCCGCGCAGGCCTCGCCCATCGCCGCCGAGGTCTGGATGCCGTAGCCGCCTTGCGCCGCGACCCAGAAGAAGCCCGGCGCGCCGGGCTCGAACCCGCCGACGAGGTCGCCGTCGGCCACGAAGGAGCGCAGGCCGGCCCAGGTGCGCGTGGGCCGGCGGATGGCGAGCGTGGTGGCTTCTTCGATGCGGTGGATCGCGATGGCGATGTCGAGCTCCTCGGGCTGCACGTCCTGCGGGTCGACCGGATCGGCATTGGCCGGCGAGCCGAGCAGCATGCCGGCATCGGGCTTGATGTACCAGCCCTCGTCGGCGCTGAAGACCATGGGCCAGTGCGCGACGTTCTCGCCCTCGGGCGGCGCGAAGATGAAGGCCGAGCGACGGCGCGGCTCGATGCCGATGGGCCGCACGCCGGCCAGCTGCGCGATGGCGTCGACCCAGGCGCCCGCGGCATTGAGCAGCACCGGCGCTTCGTAGGCAACGCCGCCGGCCGTCACGCGCCAGCGTTCGCCGATGCGCTCGATGGCCGTGACGCCGGCGTCGCACACCAGCTTGCCGCCGGCCTGGCGCATGCCGCGCAGGTAGCCTTGGTGGATGGCGTGCACGTCCATGTCGGCGGCATCGGGCTCGTAGACGGCACCGTCGACCTGGTCGGGGCGCAGCGCCGGCACCATGGCGATGGCCTCGGCGCCGCTGAGGCGCATCGCCTCGCGGTCCATGGCGCGCAGCACGTTCCAGTGCGCATCGAGCACGGCGGACTGCGCGGCGCTGCCCACCATCATGGCGCCGCGCGGCGTGAGCAGCGGATGTTCGGCAAAGCCCTCGGGCGGGTTCTGCAGGAACGCGCGGCTCGCCATGGTGAGGGCCCGCACCTGCGGCGTGCCGTAGCTTTCCATGAACAGCGCGGCCGAGCGGCCGGTGGCGTGGTAGCCCGGCTGGGCCTCGCGTTCGAGAACGATCACGCGCGCGTGCGGCGCGAGCCAATGGGCCACCGAAGCCCCGGCAATGCCGCCGCCAATCACGAGGTAGTCGGCTGCCATAACGGGCGCGGGTGTGCTGGAGGTCATTGGCGAAAAGTGTAGGCAGGATTTTGCGGATACGCAAATTATTTGCAACGCACCAAGGGGAAACCATGACGCACCGCATCGGTGAAATTTGCGTGAATGCAATTTGCGGATACGCAACTTCCGCGCCTGCGTCATCCGGGTTGCCATGGATGGCGTGCTGCCCACTGGCAGAATCGCCATGCATCACAAGAGAAAGCCAAGCGTGAATCCACACACAGTGACCAGAGCGGGGACCAAGCCGAAGGACGAGCCGCCCACACTGGACCGCACCACTTTCGGTCACCGGCTGCGCAGTGCGCGCAAGCGTTTCGGCTGGACGCTGGCGCAGCTGGCCGAGCGATCGGGCGTGTCGATCACCACCATCTCGCGCGCCGAGCGCGGTCAGCTCGCACTCGGCTACGAGAACTTCACCGCGCTGGGGCGCGCGCTCGAGATGGACATGAACGCCATGTTCGCCGGGGCCGGCATCAAGCCCGCGCAGCTCGACGGCCCGGTGGTCACGCGCGCGGGCAAGGGCGTGGTGTACCGGGGGCTTTCGATCGCCTACGAGTTCCTCGGCACCACCGCGGCCGGCAAGCAGATGAGCCCGATCGTCGGCACCGTGCACGCGCGCCGCATCCATGGCCCCGAAGACTTCGTGCGACATGCGGGCGAAGAGTTCGCCTATGTGCTCTCAGGCGAGATCGAGGTGCATTTCGAGAACGGCGAGGTGGTGCGCCTCGCGCGCGGCGACTCGTTGTACTTCGACAGCCGCATCGGCCATGCGTACAAGAGCGTGAGCCGCCAGCTCGCGAAGATCGTGGGCATGACCACGGGTGAAAGCGGGCACATGAAGTCGGCGCGCGAGGCGCCGGCGCTGGCGCCGAAGGGCGCCGCCCGAGGCCGAAAGGCCTGAGCCGCCTTACTTCGCGCCGCCCGTGTATTTGGTGACGCTCGTGGCGCTCACGTGGTAGCCGCTCACGCCCATCATCGAATCGTTGCGCTTGGTTTGCAGCTTGCCCGTGACCCACACGGTGTCCATCGCGCGGAACTTGGCGCCCTTGGGCGTCACCACGTGCAGGATCTGGTTCGCGGGCGGCGGCGGGGTGTGGATGCAGGCGCCGAAGTAGGGCACGAGCAGGAACTCGGTGACTTCGCCCTTGACCTCTTCGAGCGGCACGATGAAGCCCGGGATCTTGACGTCGACGCCGTTCATCGCCGGGTTGGTGGGTGCGTTGTTCGACACTTCCTGCATCTTCATGAGCAGCTCGTTCGCGCGCGGGTCGCCGTCCTCGAGCGCGCTCAGGTCGATGCCCTTGAACTCCTTGGCGGGGTCCCAGTCCTTCGGCACCAGTTCTTCCCAGCTGATCTGGCGTGGCTGCCCGGCGGCAGCCTTGGCTGCGGCCGCCGGCGCACCACCCTTGCCGCCGAGCGGGTTCGTGGCGGTGGTGTCCTTGGGCGCGGGTTCGGCGGCCCAGGCCGCAGCCGTGAGCAGCGAACTGGCCAGCGCCAGGGCGGCGCAGGAACGGAAGCCGCGAAGTCGGGGGGTGTTCATGTTTCTAGATCCTCGGAGAAAGCCCGTCCGCCAGCGACAGCCTGTACGCGCGGATTCCGGGCAGCAGGCTTGCCAGCCAGCCCGCGGCCAGCAGGCTCGCCAGCAGCAGCCATTCGTTCAGTGTAGGTTCCGAAAGGCTCAGTGTCAGCCCGAACTGCGACTGCAGCCATGGCGCCAGCAGGGCAATGCCGAGCACCGCCATCGCCACGCCGAAGGCCACGCCGAGCACGGTGACCATGGCGCCTTCGAGCGCGAGCAGCGCCAGCACATGGCGCCCGCCGGCGCCGACGGCGCGCAGCACCGCGAGCTCGCGCCGCCGCTCGTTGAGCCCCGCCAGCACAACCGACACCAGCCCCGCGAGGCTGACGAGCGCCACCAGCGCCGACATCAGGAGCAGCGCGTTCTCTCCCACGCCGATCACGCTCCACAGTTCGTCGAGGGCCACGCCGGGCAGGATCGCCATGAGCGGCTCGCCGTTGTAGGTCGAGATCCAGCGCTGCACGCCGAACACCGCGGCGCGGTTCTTCAGGCCCACGAGCGCGGCCGTCACGTTCTTCGGCGTGAGGTCGAACTTGCGCACCTGCTCGGCCGGGATCTTCACGCCCGGCATCGGTGCGCCGCCCACCCACTCGAGGTGGATCGCCTCCATCGCCTCGAGGCCGATGTGCACCGTGCGGTCGACCGGCGTGCCGGTCCGCGCGAGCACGCCCACCACGGTGAAGGGCTTGTCGGCATGCTCGGCGGTGTTGAGTTCGCCGCCGCCATGGGCGAGCGTGATCTTCTGGCCCACGTGGTAGCCGAGCCGGTCGGCCACTTCGGCGCCGACCACCGTGTCGAACAGCGCGTCGAAGGGCTTGCCCTCGCGCAGCACGAGCGGCTGCCGGTTGCCGTAGCGGAACCGCATGAAGTACTCGGGCGAGGTGGCAAGCACGGCAAAGCCGCGGTGCGAATCGCCGAGCGACAGCGGCACCACCCAGTCGACGCCCGGGTGCGCGGCGAGCGCCTGCACGCTCTTCCACGCAATGTTGTTGGTGGCCGAGCCGATGCGGAATACCGAATACAGCAGCAGCTGCGTGGAGCCCGTGCGCGCGCCGACGATCAGGTCGGTGCCCGAGACCGACGCGGCGAAGTTCTGGCGCAGCTCGGTGCGGATGCGCTCGACCCCGAGCAGCAAGAAGGTCGACAGCGCGATCGAGAACACGGTGAGCGCGAGCGTGAAGCGGCGGTTCCAGGCGCTGCGCCAGGCGATCGAGAAGAGGGCGCTCATATCATTTCCGACGCGCCCGCCGCCGCGCGGTTGATCTCGGGCAGCAGCACGTGGCGCGCAAAGCGCTGGGCGATGCGCTGGTCGTGGCTCACGAAGACGAGCGCGCTCTGGTTCAGTGCGCAGGCGGTCAGCAGCACGTCGAGAAAGGCTTCGCGCCGGTCCTCGTCGAGCGCCGAGGTGGGTTCGTCGGCGATCACCACCTCGGGCTGGCCGATGAGCGCGCGCGCCGCGGCCACGCGCTGCTGCTGGCCCACCGAGAGCTGCATGGCCGGGCGCTGCCAGAGGCTGCGCTCGAGGCCCATGCCGCCGAGCAGGCGCTCGGCCTCGGCGCGCGCGCTGCCGCCGTGCTGCGCCGCCTGGTTGCTGCGCCGCTCGGAGAATCGGCAGGGCAGCAGCACGTTGTCGACCACGCTCAGGTACGGCAGCAGGTTGAACTGCTGGAAGATGTAGCCCACATGCGCCACGCGGCAGCGGTCGCGCGCCGCGCCCGAAAGCTTCGACCAGTCGTGGCCCAGCAGGCACACGCGGCCTTCGTCCGCCACCAGCACGCCGGCCAGCAGCGACAGCAGCGTGCTCTTGCCACAGCCGCTCGGCCCGTGCAGGAAGACGGATTCGCCGGCGGTGATGCGGAAGGCTTCGATGTCGATGCAGGGCCGCGTCGCGCCGGGCCATGCAAAGCGCAGGCCTTCGGCGGCAAGCACCACGCGCAGCGGCTTCGCTTGGCCCGCGGCGAGGGTGCTCACGGCCTCATTGGCCCCAGCCGAGGCGAACCGGCTGGGCCGCCTTGGCGCCGCCCGGGCGCTTGAGCTGGCGCTTGAACTGTCCCTGGGCCGTGGCGACCTGCACGTCGATCTGCCGCATGCCCTTGAAGGCGGAGAAGAGGTTCACGTCGATGAATTTGGCCGCGGCTGCGCTGGTGCAGTTGAAGGAGAAGGTGGCGTCCAGGTCGGCATGGCCCGCGGCCTCGGCGGGGTCCGGCTGGCCCAGGCCCAGCGCGCTGGAGCGCAGCTCGACCGGGCCGAGCTTGCAGTTGGCCGCGGGATCGACGGCGAAGAGCTTGTCGGCCGCGCGCAACTGGGCCACGGCGTCCTCGGAGGTTTTTTTCTCGGCGTTGGTACGCGGCGCGCGCTCGAAGCCCACGAGGTTGTCGAGCGGGGATTCCATGGCGATCACCACCGTGGGGCCGTCGACGGCCACGTCGAGCGTGAGCTGGCCATGCACATGCGCATGCTGGTGCTGGGCCTGTGCAGGAAGAACGCAGGCGGCAGCCAATGCTGCTGCCATTGCGAGGGCGAAGCCGGACGACGTGCGTCGGAGTCGAATGCGTTTCATGGTTCTGCGCCTTGCCGGGTCGGCAGCCCCGGGGTGTTGCTCCATTCGCTCCAGCTGCCGGCATAGAGCGCGGTCGTTCCCAGCCCCGCGATCTGCATCGCCAGCAGGTTGGGCACGGCGCTCACGCCACTGCCGCATTGGTGCACGACCGTCGCCGGATCGCGTCCCGCGAGCAGCGCCTCGAACTCGGCACGCAGCTGCGATGCCGGCTTGAACTTGCCGTCGGGGCCGAGGTTCTCGGCGAAGGGCCGGTTCAGGGCCCCGGGGATGTGACCCGCGATCGGGTCCAGAGGTTCCACCTCGCCGCGATAGCGTGCGGCGGCACGCGCATCGATCAAGTTCTGGCCGGGCTGGCCGAGCCGGCGGACCACGTCGTCGGTGGTCACGAGCCGAGCGAGCGGCTCGCTGGCGACGAAGTTCGACTGGAAGCGCGCCGGCTCCTCGCGGTCGGTCACTTCGCCGCCTGCGGCCTGCCACGCCTGCAGGCCGCCGTCGAGCACGGCCACGGCATCGTGGCCCATCCACTTGAGCATCCACCAGAGCCGGCCGCAGTAGTTGGCGCCGTTGCGGTCGTACACCACGGCCTGCATGTCGTTGGAAAAGCCCACGCTCGACAGCCACTGCGCGAATTTCTCGC
Organism: Variovorax sp. Soil_C_19; assembly: GCF_057657255.1. Lineage (NCBI taxonomy): Bacteria > Pseudomonadati > Pseudomonadota > Betaproteobacteria > Burkholderiales > Comamonadaceae > Variovorax > Variovorax sp. Soil_C_19. Next base: position 72,008 of record NZ_JBDGIV010000001.1, read on the forward strand.
GGCTCGGCAGCGGATGGCGCCCGCCCGAGGCCGGCACGCCGTCTTCTTGTGCAACCACCACCTCACCGTGCGCGCCGGGCCTGCCGTGCGGCGCGCTCAGGTTGTCGTCGAGGTCGGCATGCACTGCGCCCGGGATGTGGGCCGCCGCATATTGCTTTGCGCCGGCTTCGGGCGCCATGAGGTCGAAGGTGCAGTCGAAGACCATCAAGGGCGTGTCGCCCGCTTGAAGCGCGCGGAGTTGTTCGACGCTGACGAGGGTGGTGTACATGGCAAGTTCCTTCGCTGTCGCGTTGATCGGTTTGATGCGCCGGCGTGTCAGTGTTCCTCGGCGGGCGCCTTGGGCACGGCGCGCTGACGCAGCACGGTGGCCGCGATGCCGCTCGCGATGATGAGCGCCATGCCGGCCCAGCCGGTGGCGTCGATGCGGTCGTCGAACAGCACCACGCCGTAGAACGCCGCAAAGACGATGCCGGAATACTGCAGGTTGGCGACCACGAGGGTGCCGGCCTGCGTCTTGGCAGTGGCATAGGCGCGTGTCATGCAGAGCTGGCCGAGGGCGGCCAGGAGGCCGATGGGCAGCAGCCAGAGCGCATGCTGCCACGTCCATGCGCCGTTGCCCGAAAACCCGGTGGCGCCGGTCGCGAATGCGCCGGCCACGGCCGAGCCCACCGCAAAATAGAAGACGGTACGCAGCTCGGGTTCGCCGATGCGCGACAGCGCCACCACCTGCATGTAGGCGAAGGCGGCCGTCAGGCCCGACAGCAGGCCCAGCATGCCCGCGAAGCCGTTGCTGTCGTCCACCGTGGGCTTGAGCATCAGCACCACGCCGACGAAGCCCGCGAGCACCGTGGCCGCGAGCGTGCCCTGCAGCGGCGGGCGCTCGACGCGGCCGTCGCGCCCGCGCACCGGCACCCAGGCGAGCAGCGTGCCGCCGACCAGGAAGGCCGCGACCCAGACACTGCTCATGTAGTTGAGCGTGACGGCCGTGGCGAGCGGCATGTGGGCGATGGCGTAGAACCACGCGCCGAGCGACACCACGCCAATGATGCTGCGCCAGGCGTGCATGCCGGGGTAGCGCGTGGCCATCGACACGCCGCGACTGCGCGCCAGCAGCCACAGGAACACGATGCCGATCAGCCCGCGCCCGAGCACCATCTCGCCGCTGTTGAACCAGGCCGATGCAATCTTGACGACCACGCTCATGGTTGCGAAAAGAAAGGCGCCCAGCACCATCCACAGTGCTTGCATCAGCCGCCCCCGCCCGCCGGCGCAGCGGTCATCGCCTCAGGCGGCATGCATCGTCTGCCGATACCACTCGTGGAACTGCTGCATGCCGTCTTCCATCGGGCTCTGGTAAGGGCCGGTCTCGTTCTCGCCGCGCAGCATCAGCGCGCGGCGCCCGGCGTCCATGCGCTCGGCGATCTCGTCGTCCTCGACGCAGGTTTCCATGTACGCAGCGCGTTGGGCCTCGACGAATTCGCGCTCGAAGGCGACGATTTCCTCGGGGTAGAAGAACTCGACCATGTTGAGCGTCTTCTGCGGCCCCACCGGGTGCAGCGTGGAGACGGTCAGCACGTGCGGATACCACTCGATCATGACGTGCGGGTAGTAGGTGAGCCAGATGGCGCCGAACTTCGGCGGCTTGCCTTCGCGGTACTTGAGCAACTGCTCCTGCCAGCGCTGGTAGACGGGGCTGCCGGCGCGGCCGAGCCGGTTGGCCACGCCCACGGTCTGCACGGAGAAATTCTTGTTGAATTCCCAGCGCAGGTCGTCGCATGTCACGAAGCTGCCCAGGCCCGGGTGAAAGGGGCCCACGTGGTAGTCCTCGAGGTAGACCTCGATGAAGGTCTTCCAGTTGTAGTTGCACTCGTGCAGCTCGACGTGGTCGAGCGCATAGCCCTCGAAGTCGAGTTCGGCGCGCGGCCCCAGCGTGGCGAGGTCGGCCGCCACGTCGCGCCCGTTGGCCTCGAACAGCAGCCCGTTCCACTCGGTGAGCGGGTAGTTGTGCAGGTTCAGGCAGGGGTCCTGGTCGAAGTGGGGCGCGCCGATCAGCGTGCCCGTGGTGCGCGGGTCGCTCGCCGCGTAGGTCCACCGGTGCAGCGGACACACGATGTTGCCGCCCGCCTGGCTGTCGAGTTGGCCGCGGCCCTGCAGGATCAGCGCCTGCCGATGGCGGCACACGTTGGAGATGAGCTCCACGCCCTTGGGCGTGTGCACGAGCGCGCGGCCCTGGTGCTCCTGCGGCAAGGTGTGGAAGTTGCCCGGTTCGGGCACGGCCAGCCGGTGACCCACGTAGCGCGGGCCTTGGGCGAAAAGCGTCTGCATCTCGCGCGCGTAGAGCGAGTCGTCGAAGTACGCGGAAACTGGAAGTTGGCTCGCGGCCTGCTGCAGTTGAAGACTTAAATCAGACATGGAGGACCTGACCAAGCTCCCCACAGGGAGAAAAGAGAAAGACGGAAGGGCGCCGTGCGGCAATGCGACGGCCCGAGAGTTGTGCCGGCGCTGCCGGCGGGGGAATCGGGCATTGTACCCAAGGGGGCATCATCGCGCCGGCCCAAGGTCGAGGCCCGGCGGCAGCCCGCTGGTTCCCCGTCCTAAAATGCCATGTTTCATTCACATTCCCTCGCATGCCCAAGGTCACTCCCTCCGCTTCGTCCAGCCCGGAAGCCTCGCCCGACACAGGTCCGCTGCCGGCCAGCTACGAAGCCGGGCTCCAGGAGTTGGAGAAGCTGGTTGCAGAGCTCGAGTCGGGCCAGTTGCCGCTCGACCAGCTGCTGGGCAGCTACCAGCGCGGCGCCGCCCTGCTCGCCTTCTGCCGCGAGAAGCTCCAGGCGGTCGAAGACCAGATCAAGGTGCTCGATGCCGGCGCGCTGAAGCCGTGGGCCGCCGAATGAGCGCTGAACGTCTGGCCGGGCACTGGGACTCGGCGCGCCTCGCGCGCTGGAGCGAACCGCACCTCGCACGCGTCGAATCGGCGTTGTCGGCCTGGGTCGGTGTCGATGCGCCCGTGCTGCTCGGCGATGCCATGCGCTATGCAGTGCTCGACGGTGGCAAGCGCCTGCGGCCCCTGCTGGTGCTGGCGGCGAGCGAGGCGGTCGACGGCAATCCCGCCGCGGCGCTGCGTGCGGCCTGCGCGGCGGAACTCATTCATGCGTATTCGCTGGTGCACGACGACCTGCCCTGCATGGACAATGACGTGCTGCGCCGCGGCAAGCCCACGGTCCACGTGAAGTTCGGCGAAGCCGATGCGCTGCTGGCCGGCGACGCGCTGCAGGCGCTGGCCTTCGAGCTGCTGACGCCCGAAGGCGACGAGGTGCCTACGCTGATGCAGGCCACCCTGTGCCGGCTGCTCGCGCGCGCCGCAGGCAGCCAGGGCATGGCGGGCGGCCAAGCCATCGACCTTGCCAGTGTCGGCATGGCGCTCGACGAAGCCCAACTGCGCGAGATGCACCGCCTGAAGACCGGCGCGTTGTTGCAAGGCAGCGTCGAGATGGGCGCGGCCTGCGCGGCCGGTACGATGCCGCCCGGCGCCGTCGCCGCGCTGCGCGAATACGGAGCCGCGATCGGCCTGGCGTTCCAGGTGGTCGACGACATCCTCGACGTGACGGCCGACTCGCAGACCCTCGGCAAGACGGCCGGCAAGGATGCGGCCGCGGACAAGCCCACCTACGTCTCGCTCTGGGGCCTCGAGGGCGCGCGCGCGCAGGCGGCCCAGTTGCTCGCCCAGGCGCTCGCCGCGCTCGAACGCAGCGGCCTCGCCGACACGGCCGCGCTGCGCGCGCTGGCCCACATGGTCGTCGACCGCGACCGATGAACTGACCACCGATGGACAAGAAGACCCACGACGAACCCATGGCACCGCTGCTTTCCACGCTCCACGACCCGGCGCCGATCCGGCAGTACGACCGGGCCCAGCTCAAGCAGCTGGCGGACGAGGTGCGGGCCTGCGTGCTCGACAACGTCTCGCGCACCGGCGGCCACCTGAGCTCCAACCTCGGGACGGTCGAGCTCACGGTCGCGCTGCACCATGTGTTCGAGACACCGCACGACCGGCTGGTGTGGGACGTGGGCCACCAGACCTATCCGCACAAGATCCTGACCGGCCGGCGCGATCGCATGCCCACGCTGCGACAGATCGGCGGCATCTCGGGCTTTCCGCAGCGCACCGAGAGCGAATACGACACCTTCGGCACCGCGCACTCGTCGACCAGCATCTCGGCCGCCCTCGGCATGGCGATGGCGGCCAAGCAGAAGGGCGAAGACCGCCACACGGTCGCGATCATCGGCGACGGCGCACTCACCGCCGGCATGGCCTTCGAGGCGCTCAACAACGCGGGCGTGTGCGACTGCAAGCTGCTCGTGATCCTGAACGACAACGACATGTCGATCAGCCCGCCCGTGGGCGCGCTCAACCGCTATCTCGCGCAACTGATGAGCGGCAACTTCTACGCCGCGGCCAAGAACGTCGGCAAGAGCGTGCTGCGCGCCGCGCCGCCGCTGTTCGAGCTGGCCAAGCGCTTCGAGCAGCATGCCAAGGGCATGGTGGTGCCGGCCACGCTGTTCGAGCAGTTCGGCTTCAACTACGTCGGACCGATCGACGGCCACGACCTCGACTCGCTGGTGCCCACGCTCGAGAACCTCAAGCACCTCGACGGCCCGCAGTTCCTGCACGTGGTCACCAAGAAGGGGCAGGGGTACAAGCTGGCCGAGGCCGATCCGGTGGCCTACCACGGGCCCGGCAAGTTCGATCCGCAGGTCGGCCTGGTCAAGTCCGCAGCGCCGGCCAAGCAGACCTTCACCCAGGTCTTCGGCCAGTGGCTCTGCGACATGGCGGCGCACGACGGACGGCTCGTGGGCATCACGCCCGCGATGCGCGAGGGCTCGGGGCTGGTCGAGTTCGAGCAGCGCTTCCCCGATCGCTACTACGACGTGGGCATTGCCGAGCAGCATGCGGTCACCTTCGCGGCCGGCCTCGCGTGCGAGGGCCTGAAGCCGGTGGTCGCGATCTATTCGACCTTCCTGCAGCGCGCCTACGACCAGCTGATCCACGACGTGGCGATCCAGAACCTGCCCGTGGTGTTCGCGCTCGACCGCGCGGGCCTCGTGGGCGCCGACGGTGCCACCCATGCGGGCGCCTACGACATCCCGTTCCTGCGCTGCATTCCGAACATGAGCATCGCCTGCCCGGCCGACGAGCGCGAGTGCCGGCAGCTGCTCACGAGCGCCTACGAGCAGAACCATCCCGTGGCGGTGCGCTATCCGCGCGGCGCGGGCGCTGGCGTGGCGCCGCACCTCGCGCTCGACGCGCTGCCCTTCGGCAAGGGCGAGGTGCGCCGCCAGGGACGGCGCATTGCGATCCTCGCGTTCGGCACGCTGCTCTATCCGGCGCTCACCGCCGCCGAATCGCTCGACGCCACGGTGCTCAACATGCGCTGGGCCAAGCCGCTCGACGTCGAGCTGTTGCTCGAGGCCGCCCGCACGCACGAGGCCATCGTCACGCTCGAGGAGGGCGCGGTCATGGGCGGCGCGGGCAGCGCGGTGCTCGAGGCGCTGCAGGCTGCGGGCGTGCAGAAGCCGGTGCTGCAATTGGGCTTGCCCGACCGCTTCATCGAGCATGGCGACCCGGCCGGGCTGCTGGCGTCGATCGGGCTCGACGCGGCCGGCATCGAGGCCGCCATCGCCCAGCGCTTCGGCGCGGTCGCAGGGTAAACCCCGGCGAGCCGGGTGTAAGCGGGTTTTTACAATCGCGAAGACTCACAAAAGTCCCCAACGCGGTCACAAGCCGCGTTTCGTTTTTTCTGAAGCACCCGGAGTGAAATCAATGGATCGTCGTTCTCTCATCAAAAACGCAGGCATCGCCGGCGTTCTGGCTGCCGGCATTGCGCCCGCGGTTCACGCGCAGGCCGCCGTCCGCTGGCGCCTCGCATCGAGCTTTCCCCGCTCGCTCGACACCATCTTCGGCAGCGCCGAAATGCTGTCGAAGACGGTCAAGGCCATGTCGGGCGGCAAGTTCGAGATCTCGGCGCACCCCGCCGGCGAACTGATGCCCGCGTTCGGCGTGGTCGATGCCCTGCAGGGCGACACGCTCGAGATGGCGCAGAGCGCCGCCTACTACTTCACCGGCAAGGACCCGATCTTTGCGTTCAGCTGCGCCGTGCCCTTCGGCCTCACCGCACGCCAGAACGACGCCTGGAAGGAATACGGCAACGGCCGCAAGCTGCTCGATGCCTTCTTCGCCAACTACAACTTCCACACCGCCAGCGCCGGCAGCACCGGCACGCAGATGGGCGGCTGGTACCGCAAGGAGATCAAGACCGTCGCGGACCTCAAGGGCCTGAAGATGCGCATGGGCGGCGGCGTGTTCGGCGAGGCGATGGCCAAGCTGGGCGTGATCTCGCAGAACATGCCGGCCGGCGACGTGTACCAGGCGCTCGAGAAGGGCACGCTGGACGCGGCCGAGTTCGTCGGTCCGCACGACGACCAGAAGCTCGGCTTCAACAAGGTTGCGCCGTATTACTACTACCCCGGCTGGTGGGAAGGCGGCGCCGACCTCGAGTTCTTCATCAACAACAAGGCATTCGCCAAGCTGTCCGACGAGAACAAGGCGATCCTCAACGCGGCCACCAAGGTTGCCGCGCGCGACATGCTCGCCAAGTACGACGCGTACAACCCCATCGCGCTGAAGAAGCTCGTGGCCGACAAGACCCAGCTCAAGGCCTTCCCGAAGGCAGTGATGGACGCCGGCTTCAAGGCTTCGATGGAAGTGTTCGCCCTGCACGAGGGCAAGTCGCCCGAGTTCAAGAAGATCCACCAGGACATGCGCGCCTTCCAGCGCGACCAGATCCTGTGGAACCGCTTCTCGGAGTACCCGTTCAACCAGTACATGAACTCGGTCAAGATCTGACCGGACGCACCGGCGAGCAATCGTCGGGCGCACGACAAAAAAGAAGGCCGGCCACTCGCAAGAGTGGCCGGCCTTTTTGCCGTCAGTGCCTGGCGGCAGGTCAGGGCTTCTTGCCCTCCTGCTGCTTGAGCGCGTCTTCCATGGCCTTCAGCGGATCACTCTCCGCGCTCTCCGCGCTCTCCGACGGTTCGGCGGGTTCAGCCGACGGCGGCGGTTCTTCCGGCGCAGGGCTGCTGCCGAAGGTCGGCACTTCGGAGCCATAGGGCTCGGGCGCGAGTCCGCCGCCTTCGGGCGTGAGGCTTTCACGCATCTGGCGGCCGATGTCCTCGAGATTGACGTTCGGCGCCTTCTCGAGGCTGCCCGTCACGATCTGCGGGAACGCGATCAGGATGCCCACCATCGTCAGCTGAATCAGCAGGAAGGGAATCGCGCCCCTGTAGATCTGCATCGTGGTGACCGGCTCCATGACCTTCTGGGTCACGCGGTCGACGTACTGCTTTTCGGGCGCCACCGAGCGCAGGAAGAACAGTGCGAAGCCGAACGGCGGATGCATGAACGAGGTCTGCATGTTGACCGCGAGCAGCACGCCGAACCAGATCAGGTCGATACCAAGCTTGTCGGCCACCGGCGCCAGGAGCGGCACCACGATGAACGACAGTTCGAAGTAGTCGAGGAAGAACGCCAGGAAGAACACCAGGATGTTCACCACGATCAGGAAGCCCACGGCGCCGCCCGGCAGCGAAGAGAGCAGGTGCTCGACCCAGATCGGGCCGTCGGCGGCCTGGAACACCAGGCTGAACACCGTCGCGCCGATCAGGATGAACATCACGAAGCTCGACAGCTTGGTGGTCGCGGCCAGCGCCTGCTTGAGCAGCGAGAAGCTCAGCCGGCGGCGCACCCAGGCCATGATCAGCGCGCCCATGGCGCCCATTGCGCCGCCTTCGGTCGGCGTGGCAACGCCCAGGAAGATGGTGCCCAGCACCAGGAAGATCAGCAGCAGCGGCGGGATCAGCACGAAGGTCACGCGCTCCGCCAGTCGCGACAGCAGGTTGAGCTTGAGCGCCTTGTTGGCCAGGGCTATCACCAGTGCGAGGAACACGCCGCCGCACAGCGCCACCACCACCTTCTCGTCGGTGGCCACGAAGGTGACTTCACGGCCCTGGATCCAGGTGTGCACCGCTTCCATGTTGCGCGCCAGCCAGACCGCCACCACGGCCGACAGCGCCGTGAGCCCCACCAGCGAGATGTAGCCGCCGCTGCCGTTGGGCTCACGGTAGGTGCGCGCCTCGGGCGGCAGCGCAGGCACCTGCGACGGCTTGAAGATCGCGAGGAGCACGACGTACAGCACGTACAGGCCCATCAGCATGAAGCCGGGCAGGAACGCGCCCTTGTACATGTCGCCCACGCTGCGGCCGAGCTGGTCGGCCATGATGATCAGCACCAGCGAGGGCGGGATGATCTGCGCCAGCGTACCCGAGGCGGCGATCGCACCGCTCGCGAGGCGCCGGTCGTAGCCGTAGCGCAGCATGATCGGCAGCGAGATCAGGCCCATCGAGATGACCGAGGCGGCCACTACGCCGGTGGTCGCCGCCAGCAGGGCGCCGACGAAGATCACCGCGAGCGCCAGGCCGCCGCGCATGGGGCCGAAGACCTGGCCGACGGTGTCGAGCAGGTCCTCGGCCATGCCGCTTCGCTCGAGGATGAGCCCCATGAGCGTGAAGAAGGGCACGGCCAGCAGCGTGTCGTTGGCCATGATGCCGATGAGCCGCTGCGGCAGCCATGCCATCACCGAGGACTGGAATACGCCCAGTTCGATGCCCACGAGACCGAAGAAAAGGCCGCAGGCGCCGAGGCTGAAAGCCACCGGAAAGCCGAGCAGCAGGAAACAGATCAGCCCCGCGAACATGATCGGGGCGAAGTTGGCAGCAATGAATTCCATGATGTGGTTCTGGCGGGGTCAGTGCTGTGGCTTGGGCTCGGCGGCGGCCTTGGCGGCCTCGACCTCGGCCTGCAGGCGCAGGGCTTCGATGAGTTCGGCCTCGGCCGTCTTGTCGGTCAGGCGGCCCATCGGGTCGGGCCCCTCGCCGCGCAGGAATGCGATGCGCTTGATGAGCTCGGACCAGCCCTGCAGCATCAGCAGCATGAAGCCCACCGGCAGCGCCGCCCACACGGGCCAGCGGATCAGGCCGCCCGAATTGCCCGAGGTCTCGCCCGACTGGTACATCTGGAGCACCACCGGCGTCGACAGGTACAGCACCGTGAGGCACAGCGGCGTGAGAAAGAAGGCGAAGCCGATGATGTCGATCCACACCTGCTTGCGTTTGGACAGGCGGCTGTTGACCACGTCGATGCGCACATGCTCGCGGTGCAGCAGCGTGAAGCCCGCCGCAACCAGGAACGACCAGGCGAAGAGGTACCACTGCACTTCGAGGAACGCGTTCGAACTCATGTTGAAGACCTTCCGGACCACCGCATTGAGTGCGCTGATCACGGTGGCCGCCAGGATGAGCCAGATGGCGTATTTGCCCACTTGGGCATTGAGCCAGTCAATGGCCCGGGACAGCTTGAGCAAGCCTTGCATCACATCTCCATCTTTGTATTGGAAGCCCCCGATACGAATGCACCCGACGCACCGGCGTTGTGCGCCGATGGGTCGGGTGCGGGAGGGCGGGCTGAATTCTAATGAACTACCCAGGGGAATACCTTCAGGGGCTACCCGCGGGACGGTGCCGATAATGCGGGCCATGGCCCAGGCACCGCGCTCCGCATTCGATCCGGCGATCTCCGTGCCCGCCGGCATCGATTCGCCCGAGATGCATCGGGCCGGGCGCGACCTGCTCTCACTGGCGCTGATCGACGCGCGCAACCACACGCTCCACCTGCTGTCGCTCTACGAACAGGCGCTGGGCTCGGCCAGGCTGCCGGTGCCCGCGGGCGAGCCGGACGTGGTGCCGCCGCTCTGGCTCGCCGGGCACATCGGCTGGTTTGCCGAATGGTGGATCGGCCGCAACACCCAGCGTGCCTTCGGCGCCGACTGCCCGGTGCGCCCGACCCGACTCGCCGCCATCGACCCGCAGGCCGACGAATGGTGGAACCCGGCGCAGCGCGGGTCGTCGGACCTGCCCGACCTGGCGCACACCCGGGCCTACCTGCTCGAGACCCTGGAGAGCACGCTCGAACTGCTCGAGCATGCGGCCGAGACCGATCCGGGGCTCTACTTCTATCGCCTGGCGCTGTTCCACGAAGACCTGCGCGGCGAGCAGTTCATCGTGATGGCGCAAACGCTGGGGCTGCCGCTCGGCATCGGCCAGCCGCCAGCCGCCGTGGTGCGCGAGCCGCTGCTGCTGCCCGCCACGCCATGGGCGCTCGGCGCGGGCGAGGGCGGCGGCTTCGCCTTTGCGCAGGAGACGGGCCTGCAACGCCTCGAGGTGCCCGAATTCGAGATCGACGCGCAGCCCGTGACCTGGAGCCAGTACATCGAGTTCGTCGACGAGGGCGGCTACGACCGCGAGGCGCTCTGGCATCCCGAAGGCTGGCGCTGGCTCGGGCAGCAGGCCGAGGGGCGTCGCAGTCCGCGCCACGTCGAGCAGATCGGCGCGGCACGCATCGGCACCGGCGGCGGCTCGGTGCTGCAACACCGCTTTGGCGCCACGGTGCGCGCCGCGGGCCATCACAGCGCGGTGCACCTGAGCTGGTGGGAGGCTGATGCCTGGGCGCGCTGGGCCGGCCGGCGCATCGCGACCGAGGTCGAATGGGAGATCGCGGCCCACACTGCCGCGCGGCGCGGCTTCCGCTGGGCCGATGTGCACGAATGGACGGCGGGCACGTTGCGGCCGTGGCCAGGCTTTCGCGCCGATCCCTGGAGTGCGGGCAGCGAGTTCGACCCCGTGCCCGCCTTCGGCCGCGCGCGCGTGCTGCGCGGCGCCTCGTTCGCGACGCGCGCGCGGCTGCGGTCGCTGCGGCGGCGCAGTTTCGCGATGCCCGAACGCGACGACGGGTTTTTCGGCTTCCGGACTTGTAGCCTGTGACCCGCCACCCCCGAACAGGTCAACGGCCGTGCGGGCCTGTCGACATCGGCGGCGCCACTTCCTCGAGCGGCCGGCGTTCGGCGTCGGCCGCATAGCGCAGCGCCAGCAGCCCAGCCACGATGACCAGCACGGCGCCGATCGCGTAGCCGACCGTCACCGCGCCGCGGCTGCCGGTCTCGATGAGCATGCCGAACAGCAGCGGCGCCACGAAGCCGCCCGCGCCGGTGCCGATGGCATAGAAGATCGCGATCGCCATGGCGCGCATCTCGAGCGGGAAGACCTCGCTGACCGTCAGGTAGGCGGAGCTCGCGGCGGCCGAGGCCAGGAAGAACACCGCCGACCAGCACAGCGCCTGGCTGCGCGCGTCGAGCCAGCCCATCATGAAGGCCCAGCCCGTGAGCGCGAGGCCGATGCCGGCCAGCACGTAGGTCAGCGCGATCATCCTGCGCCGCCCCACGCTGTCGAACAGCGGCCCGAGCAGCAGCGGACCCAGCACGTTGCCGAGCGCGAACGGAAAGATGTAGAGCGCCACGTTTTCCTCGGCCACGCCGTAGAAGCGCGTGAGCACGAGCGCGTAGGTGAAGAAAATCGCGTTGTAGAAGAAGGCCTGCGACACCATCAGCGCCATCGCGACCACGCTGCGCGCGCGGTAGCGGTGCAACAGCACCTGCGCCACTTCGCGTAGGGTGGGGCTGCGGCGCTCGCCGCCGTAGGCCACGCGGCTCGTCGAGGGGGCCGGCAGCGGCCCATGCTGCACGCGCACCTCGGCCTCGATGCGCTCGACGATCGCGAGCGCCTCGTCGGCGCGGCCGTGCGCCACCAGCCAGCGCGGGCTTTCGGGTACGTCGCGCCGCACCAGCAAGATCGCCACCGCCAGCACCGCGCCGAGCCCGAAGCCCACGCGCCAGCCCCAGACCGGCCCGATCACCTGCGGATCGAGCAGCACCAGGCTGAGCCCGGCGCCCAGTCCGGCGCCGACCCAGAAGCTGCCGTTGATCGCGAGGTTCACGCGGCCGCGCACGCGCGCGGGGATGAGTTCGTCCACCGCCGAGTTGATGGCCGCGTATTCGCCGCCGATGCCCAGGCCGGTGACGAAGCGGCAGACCGCGAAGAACGCGAAGTCGGGCGAGAACGCGGTGGCGAAGGTGCCCAGCGTGTAGACCACCAGCGTGACGAGGAACAGCTTCTTGCGCCCGAGCCGGTCGGTGAGGCGGCCGAACAGCAGCGCGCCGATCACCGCGCCCGCGATGTAGACCGAGCCCGACAGGCCGATCTCGGTGGCGCTCAGGCCGAGCGTGTCGGGCCGTTCGAGCACCGCGCCGATCGATCCGACCAGCGTCACCTCGAGCCCGTCGAGAATCCAGGCGACGCCGAGCGCGATCACCACGCGCCAGTGCCAGCGCGACCAAGGCAGGCGGTCGAGCCGCGCGGGGATGTCGCTGTAGAGGGTGTTGCTGTTGCTTTGGTCGGTCAATGCGCTCCGTGCTCCTTCTCGCGTTGAAAGGTCCACCAGGGCAGCAGCGCGCGCAGCGACTGCACTTCGCCGCTGCCTGCGGTCTCGTAGCCGGGCAGCGTGCCCAGCAGGTGCTGCCACCCGGCGCTGCGCAGCACCTGCACCAGCGCCTGCACGGCGGGCTGGTCGAGCGCCGACTTGAGGCAGGCGAGGTGGTAGCGCTCGTGCACCAGCGGCACGAAGCCCAGGCCTTCGGCATCGGCCGCCGATGCGAGCCCGAGGCCCACGTCGGCCTGGCCCGATGCCACGGCATGCGCCACCGCCGCATGCGAGGTCTCGCAGCGCTCGTGGTAGCCCGCGAGCGCGGTGCCGTCGAGCCCGGCCTGCGCGAGCAGGTCGTCGAGCAGCACGCGCGTGCCGGTGCCGATGGCGCGGTTCACGTAGCGCGCGCGCAGGCGTGCCGCGTCGGCCAGCGAGCGCAGGCGCAGCGGATTGCCCGGCGCCACGAGCAGCCCCTGCGTGCGCCGCGCAAAGCCGATCAGCTTGTGCTGGCCCGGCTTGAGCAGCGGCTGGTAGGTGCGCTGCGCCAGCGAGCCGCGCGGCGGGTTCTCCAGCGTGTGGAAGCCCGCCATCACGCAGCGGCCCTGGTTGAGCGCGCGGATCGCGTCCACGCTGCCGGTGAAATGGATATCGAGCTGCAACTGCGCCGTGCCGGCCGCATGGGTGCGCAGCAGCGCGAGCGCGTCGTCGTGGCTCGCCTGCAGGCTCAGCACATGGGTGCGGTCGTCGAAGGCGAGCGCGAAGGCGCGCTCGAGTTCGGCATGCAGCGCCTCGATCTGCGGCGCGAGCCGGGCCTGCGCCTGGCGCTCGGCCCACAGCAGCTTGTCGCCGAATTCGGAGAGCTGCGCACGCTGGCCCTGTTCGCCCTGCACCAGCGGCCGGCCCAGCGTCTGCTCCCACGCGCGCAGTTCGCCCCACACATGGCGGTACGACAGCCCCAGCGCGCGCGACGCGCCCGATATGGAGCCATGCTCGCGCACCGCCTGCAGGATCTGCATCAGCGGATTGCGGATCTGCCGCGGTCCATGGCGGCGCGGCCGGATCGCGTAGGAAAGGTCGATCTGTTGCACGGGGCGGCGGAGGGTGGAGGCCGGCCCATTATGCAGAGCCGCCTCCGCCGGCGGGTGTCGGCCTGCGCCGCGCGGTGCGCGGCGTCCCTTTATTGCGTTTCGGCCAATGCGTCAGCCAGCGCGTTGACGAGGCGGTCGATCTCGGCCGGCTCGGCGATGAACGGCGGCGCGAGCTGGATCGTGTCGCCGCCGTAGCGCACGTAGAAGCCCTTCTTCCAGCAGTTCATCGCGATCTCGTACGGACGGCGTGCCGGCTCGCCCGGCAGCGCGGCGATCGTCAGGCCCGCGGCCAGGCCGTAGTTGCGGATGTCCGTCACATGCTTGCTGCCTTTGAGGCTGTGCACCGCGTTCTCGAAGTGCGGCGCAAGCGCCTTCGCGCGGCCGATCATGTCTTCCTTCTGCAGCACGTCGAGTGCGGCGATGCCGGCCGCGCAGGCGACCGGGTGCGCGCCATAGGTGTAGCCATGCGGGAACTCGAGCATGTAGTCGGGGCCGCCGGCCGCCATGAAGGTGTCGTAGATCTCCTTGCTCGCGATCACCGCGCCCAGCGGCTGCGCACCGTTGGTCACCTGCTTGGCCACGTTCATGATGTCGGGCGTGACGCCGAAGGCCTCTGCGCCCGTGAGCGCGCCGCAGCGGCCGAAGCCGGTGATGACCTCGTCGAAGATCAGCAGGATGTTGTTGGCAGTGCAGATGTCGCGCAGGCGCTTCAGGTAGCCCTTGGGCGGGATCACCACGCCGGCCGAACCCGCGAAGGGTTCCACGATCACGGCCGCGATGGTCGATGCGTCGTGCAGCGCGATCAGGTCGAGCAGGCGGTCGGCGAGCTCGGCGCCGTGCTCGGCCATGCCGCGCGTGAAGGCGTTGGCCGCGATCTGCGTGTGGGGCAGGTGGTCGGCTTCCACGCCCTGGCCGAAGAGCTTGCGGTTGGCCGCGATGCCGCCCACCGAGATGCCGCCGAAGTTGACGCCGTGGTAGCCCTTCTCGCGGCCGACCAGGCGCGTCTTGCCCGCCAGGCCCTTGGTGCGCCAGTAGGCGCGCGCCATCTTCAGCGAGGTATCCGCGGCCTCCGAACCCGAGCCCGTGAAGAACACGTAATCCAGGCCCGCGGGCGTGAGTTCCTTGAGCTTGTTGGCAAGCTCGAAAGACAGCGGATGGCCGAACTGGAAGGCCGGCGAATAGTCGAGCTTCGCGATCTGGCGGCTCACCGCCTCGGTGATCTCGGGGCGGCCGTGGCCCAGGCCCGAGCACCACAGGCCCGAGAGGCCGTCGAAGATCTTGCGGCCTTCGCCGTCGGTGAAGTAGGCGCCCTTGGCTTCCACGATCATGCGCGGATCGGCCTTGAACTGGCGGTTCCCGGTGTAGGGCATCCAGTGCGCGTCGAGCCAGGCGGCGTCGGTGCGCAGGGCGGGCGTGGGATCTGCGGCGGGGGTGGCAAGGGTCATGGCGCGGGCTCCGGAGGTGAGTGGATGCGCCGATTGTTGATAGTGCCTTCAGTGTGGAGAATGGCGCAATATCAATGTTCACTTGACGATTCATGCAAGTAAAGGAAAAGAGCCGAAGTCGTGCGGTGCTCGGCCAGCTCAGCGACATGGACCTGCGCCTGCTCAAGGTGTTCAGGAGCGTGGTCGACTGCGGCGGCATGGCGGCGGCCGAGCTCGAACTCAACATCGGCACCTCCACGGTGAGCCGCCATGTCAAGGACCTCGAGACGCGGCTCGGCCTGGTGCTGTGCCGGCGCGGCCGCGCGGGCTTTGCGCTCACGGCCGAGGGCCAGCGCGTGTACGACGAGACGCTGCGTTTGCTGGCCTCGGTCGATGCCTTTCGCGGCAGCATCGACGACATCCACAACCGCATGGGCGGCCAGCTCGACGTGGCGCTGTTCGACAAGACAGCGACCAATCCGAAGGCGCGCATCGGCGAGGCGATCGCGCGCTTTGCCGAGATCGCGCCCGAGGTGAACCTGGCCGTGCACGTGGGCTCGATCAACGCGATCGAGCAGGGCGTGCTCGAAGGCCATTTCCAGATCGGCATCATCCCCGCGCACCGGGCGTCGAAGAGCCTGGTGTATGCCGACCTGTTCGACGAGACCATGCTGCTGTATTGCGGTGCCGGGCATCCGCTCTTCGGTGCGAGCCACGCGAAGCTCACCTGGGCCCGGTTGCGCGAACATCATTTCGCGGGCCTGGGCTACCACTCGCCGAACATGGAACTGAGCCACCGCGCGAAGCTGTCGCGCAAGGCCACGGGCTTCGACCAGGAGGCGATCGCGACCCTGATCCTGTCGGGTCGCTTTCTCGGTTTTCTGCCCGACCACTACGCACAGGTGTTCGAGCAGCGCGGGCTCATGCAGGCCGTGCTGCCGGCGCGGTTCAACTATGCGTGCCGGTTCGTGAGCCTGCTGCGCAGGTCGCCGAAGCCGTCGCGGGCGGTGCTGGCGTTTCAAGCGTGCCTGGAGGAGGCGCATTGCTGAATGCGATGTCGTGCAGAAAGTAAAACAAAAGCGTGCATACATCACGCGGTGGACGCCTTCTTTTCGGGCTGCGGCCAGAGCCTGGATTAGGCTTGCGCTCCCTCCAGAAACCGCGCGACAGACCCGTTCGCCAGCTCCCACAGATGCCCATCCCGCGCTACAAGACCTTCACCGCCTCGCTCGTGCTGGCGGCTTTCGCTTCGAGTTCGCATGCCGCGGACATCGGCGTTCAAGCCACCGACCCGGTGGTCAGCAAAGCGCTTCCGTCCGGTTCGGGCATGACCTGGCATGCGGGGAAGTACTTCGTCGTGGGTGACGATTCGCCCTATCTGTTCGAGCTGAACCGCAAATTCGCGATCGTCGACAAGACCCTGCTGCAGGACTATCCGCTCAAGAAGAACGGCCGCATTGCCAAAAACATCAAGCCCGACCATGAAGCGATGACCACGGTCACATGGAATGGGGTCGTCTGGAACCTGATCCTGGGCTCGGGCAGCAAGCAGGGAACGCGCGAAACGGGCCTGCTGGTTGCCGTGAGTGGCAAGTCTGTCGCCCATGTGCGGGACATGGCCGGGCTCTATCGCGACTTCGCCGCCCTCGCGGGCTTCGAGGCCGGCCAGACGGTCAACATCGAGGCCGTGGCGGTGGCCCTTGACGCGGTTTACTTCTTCAATCGGGGCAACGCCGGGCAGAACATGCTCTTCAAGGTGACGCTCGCCGACCTCATGGCCTACATGACCGGCCAGGCGAGCCGCATCGCCGACATCCGCCGGTACGTGGTGCAGCTGCCGCGGCTAGGGGGACGCGAGGCAGGGCTCTCGGGCGCCGACCACTGGCCCGAGATCGACAGCCTGGTCTACAGCGCCTCGGTCGAGGGAACCGACAACGCCTACGACGATGGCGCGGTGCTCGGCAGCTTCCTGGGGTTGATTCCGCTGTCCGAGCTGGACGATGGCGCGCCGCTCGACCTGACCCAACGCGCGCAGCGCCTGCTGTCGAAGGGCGGGGTGCCACTCAAGACCAAGGTGGAATCCATTGCGCTGACGCACACGGAGCCGCGCCAGGCCACGGCGGCCTTGGTCAGCGACAACGACGACGGCACGAGCGAGTTCTTCGATGTCGTCTTGACCCTGAAGTCCGCGCAGCGACGCTGACCACGCGGGCCTGCGCGCCTACCGCTGTCCCCCACTGGGCAGCAGCAAATGCTTCGCCCCGATGTGCGCTTCCATCTCGTGCATGTGGGCCTCGGCGTCGACCATGTGCTCGGCCATGAGCCGGCGCACCTCGTCCGCATCCTCCTTGCGGTAGGCCGCGAGCAGCTGCGTGTGGTAGTCCACGTTGGTCTCGCCGAAGTGGTGGTGGTCGAGCGCCTTCTTGTAGACCACCAGGTCGCGCAGCAGGTCATTGAGGAAGCGGCACATGAACGAGAGCACCGGATTGGGGCAGCGCTCGGCCAGCAGGGTGTGAAAAGCGAGTTCGGCCTCGCGCTGGGTGCGCAGCTCGTCTTCGTTGGTCGGCTCGATGGTGCACAGGCGCACGTTGGCCTCGAGCTGCTCGAAGTTCTCGGGCGTGAGCCGCCCCACCACGCTCACCGCGAGCTCTGGTTCGAGCGCCTTGCGCAGCTGGTAGATGTGGTGCCCGTCGAGGTGATGGAAGTGCAGGAAGTTGCGCAGCGGCTCCGACGCATGCTCGACCGACACCTGCTGCAGGTAGGCGCCGCCGCCGGGGCCGGTGCGGATCGCCACCAGGCCGCGCACCTCCAGCGCCTTGAGCGCCTCGCGCACCGTGCTCTTCGAATAGCCGAACAGCTCGATCAGCTCCTTCTCGTTCGGCAGCCGATCGCCGGGCTGCTTGCGCTCGGCCACGATCCAGCGCTTGACGTCTTCGACGATGACGTCTGACAGCTTTTGCCGCTTGGGGCGGCGCTGCCCGAAGCTCCTGGCGTCCTGCGGTTTCATGCGTGAGAAAGAAGTCCTTGCGAGAGGGAAAAGCAATGTGCGAGCAGGTATCGGATTCGGTCGCTGCCGATTTTGGCACGCGCATTGCTAGCGGGTTTTTACCAGCATATTAATCCTATTTATCCGCTTAAATTGCTGCGATTCGACGCAGCACCCTCTCTCACTTCACCCCGACCGGAGAACTCCATGCAACGCAGACACCTTCTTCAGCTCGCCGCCCTCTCGGCCGCGCCCGCCGCCTCCCTGCTGGGCGGCCGTGCCGCCTGGGCCCAGTCGGCCGAGGCGATCCGCTTCGGCTGCCCGGTGCCGATGTCGGGCGCCTTCGCGGCCAACGGCAAGTACGCCGACCTGGGCATGAAGCTCGCGATCGAGCAGTACGGCAGCGTGCTCAAGCGTCCGCTCGCCTACACCGTGCTCGACACCGAGGGCAAGCCGGCCACCGCCGTGCGCAAGGTGCAGGAAGCGCTGCAGCAGCAGGGCACCAAGTTCTTTGCCGGCGGCATCCTGTCGTCGGAGGCGCTCGCCATGGGCAAGGAGGCCGAGAAGGCCGGCGGCGTGTTCATCACCACCGCGGGCGCCGACGAGATCACCGGCAAGGACTGCAACCCGGCCACCTTCCGCTGGTCGGTGCCCACCTTCGGTGCGGTCGAGCAGACAGTGCGCCCGCTGATCGCGAGCATGCCGAAGGCCAAGCGCTGGTACACCATCACGCCGCAATACGTGTTCGGCGAAGGCCTGCTCAGCGCCGCCAAGAACATCTTCCAGGAGAAGGGCATCGAGCACGTGGGCAACAGCTACCACTCGCTCAACGAGAAGGAGTTCAGCGGCTATCTCACCAACGCGCTGGCCGCCAAGCCCGACGTGCTGCTCCTGCTGAACTTCGGCGCGCAGTCGTCGGCGGCGCTGCGCCAGGCGGTGAGCTTCGGCATGCACAAGAACATGACGATCCTGATCGCCTGGGCGTCGGGGCTGGAGCAGTTCGACGAACTCGGCGCCGACCTCTGCGACGGCGTGTACTTCGGCGCGCAGTACTGGCACACGGTCGACTCGGCGCTCAACAAGGACCTGGTCAAGCGCACGGCCGACAAGCTCAAGATCGTGCCCAACTACAGCCTCGCGGGCTCGTACGTGTGCACCAAGATCCTGATCGACGGCATCGTCAAGGCCGGCAACGTCGACCAGAAGGCCGTGATCGCGGCGCTCGAAGGCCTGAAGTACGACGGCCTCACGGGTGCCGAGGAAATCCGCAAGGCCGACCACCAGGTCATCAAGGACTACTACCTGCTCAAGGGCAAGGCCAAGTCGAAGATGAAGGATGCGGCCGACTACGTGGACGTGGTGAGTTCGGGCAAGTCGTTCCTGGCCCCCGACAAGACCGGCTGCAAGCTGGGCTGAGCACGCAAGGAAACCGACGCGCCCCATGTCCGTCTACCTGCTCCAGACCATCAACGGCATCGGCATCGGGATGCTGTATTTCCTGCTGGCCGTTGGCTTGTCCATCGTGTTCGGCCTGCTGCGCTTCGTCAACTTCGCGCACGGGGCGTTCTACCTGCTGGGCGCCTACCTCTGCTTCCAGGTGATGCAGTGGGGGCTCGACTTCTGGCTCGCGCTGGTGGTGGTGCCGGTGTTCGTCGGTGCGCTCGGCTGGCTGGCTGAAAAGCTGCTGCTGCGCCGCGTGTATGCCAAGCCGCACGAGTTCCACATCCTCGTGACCGTGGGGCTCGCGCTCGCGGTGCAGGAGATCGTCATCGTCGTCTGGGGGCCGCTGGGCAACAGCGTGCCGACGCCCGACCTGCTGCAGGGCGTGGTGATGTGGGGCAGCTTCATCTACCCGAAGTACCGGCTGTTCGTGATCGGCTTCACGGCCGTTCTCGCGGTGCTGCTGTGGTGGGTGCTCGAAGGCACGCGGCTGGGGAGCGCGGTGCGCGCGGGCAGCGAATCGACCGAGATGGTGTCGCTGCTCGGCATCAACGTGTTCCGCGTGTTCAGCCTGGTGTTCGCGCTCGGCGCGGCCACGGCCGCACTGGCCGGTGTGCTGGCCGCGCCGATCCGCGGTGCCGAACCGTTCATGGGCGTCGAGGCGCTGGGCGTGGCGTTCGTGGTGGTGGTGATCGGCGGGCTCGGCAGCTTCGGCGGCGCGTTGGTGGGCGGCCTGCTGATCGGCATCGTGCAGAGCCTCATGAGCACCCTCTGGCCGCCGGGCGCGAGCCTGATGATCTACATCGCGATGGGCGCCGTGCTGCTGCTTCGTCCACATGGCCTGCTCGGCCGGAGGGCTTGACCGCCATGTCGAAAAAAATGACGTTTCTCCTGGCGCTGATCGTCGCCGCGGGCCTGCCGCTGGTGCTGCGCTCGGGTTCGCTCGCGAGCGAGGTGCTGATCTACGCGCTGGCCGCGCTGGGCTGCAACCTGCTGCTGGGCTACACCGGGTTGCTGTCGTTCGGCCAAGGCATCTTCTTCGGCCTGGGCAGCTACACCATCGCCATCCTGCTCACGCGGCTTGCGTTGCCGATGCCGCTGGCACTGCCCGCGGCCATTGCGATGGGCGCGCTGGGCGCGGCGGTGGTCGGCTGGGTCGCCATTCGTCAGCGCGGCACCTACTTCGTGATGCTCACGCTGGCCTTCGCGCAGATGTTCTATTTCGTGGCCTACACGGCCTCGGGCCTGACGGGCGGCGACAACGGCCTGCTCGACGTGCCGCGCCCCGCCTTCATGGACACCCCCTGGAAGTACTACGCCTTCGTGGCCGTGATGTTCCTCATCGCGTTCGGCCTGCTGCTGCGCGTGACCGATTCGGTGTTCGGTCGCACGCTGCTGGCCATCCGCGACAACGAGGACCGCGCCGCTGCCGCGGGCTACAACCTGCGGCGCTTCAAGCTGCTGGCGTTCGTGATCTCGGGCGCTGTCACCGGCCTGGCGGGCGGCCTGCACGCGATGATGACCGGCATCGCACCGCTGTCGAACGCCGAGTACCACACGAGCGAGATGATCCTGGTCATCACCGTGATCGGCGGCACCGGCAACCTCTTCGCCTCGGTGCTCGGGTCGGCCTTCTACGTGCTGCTGGCCGACTGGCTCTCGACGCTCTGGCCGCGCTGGCTGTTGCTGCTGGGGCTGCTGCTGATCGCGGTGAGCATTGGCATGCAGCGCGGGCTCTGGGGCCTGGGCGAAGGCGCCTGGCGGCGCGTGTTCCGCAAGGCACCGCCTGCGGCCCGGTTGCCCGACGCACAAGGGGAAAAAGCATGAGCGAGGTGCTCATCGAAGCGATCGGCGTCACCAAGCACTACGGCAAGTTCGCCGCGCTCGGCGGCGTCGACCTGAAGATCAGGGCGAACACCGTGCACTCGGTGATCGGGCCCAATGGCGCGGGCAAGACCACGCTGTTCCACATGCTGACGGGCACCGGTACCACCACGGGCGGGCGCATCCTGTTCGATGGCCACGACGTGACGCGCGAGCCCGACCACCGGCGCGTGCAGCGCGGCATGGCGCGCTCGTTCCAGGTCACGAGCCTGTTCGCGAGCCTCGCGGTGCGCGAGAACCTTCGCGTGGCCGCGCAGGGCGTGGCGCCGCGCCAGGCCATGAACTGCTGGCGCGCGCCGGTCGGCGAGCGTGCCTGCACGCAGACGGTGGACGAGGTGCTGCAGCGCGTCGGCCTCGAGCGCATGGCCGACACGCCGGCCGGCGCACTGTCGCACGGCCAGCAGCGCCGCCTCGAGGTGGGCATGGCGCTGGCCGCCCGACCCAAGGCGATCTTTCTCGACGAACCGACCTCGGGCATGGGCATCGACGACCTCGACGACATGAAGCAGCTGATCCGCGGGCTGCGCGACGCGCACACCGTGGTGCTGATCGAGCACAACATGAACATCGTGATGGACATCTCCGACACCGTGACGGTGATGCAACTGGGCCGCGTGCTCGCCGAAGGACTGCCGGGCGACATCCGCGCCGATGCGCGCGTGCGCAGCGCCTACCTGGGCAACATGATCACCGGAGGAAAAGCATGAGCGCCGTTTCTTGCTCCCTCTCCCCCTGGGGAGAGGGCAGGGGTGAGGGCAACGGCCTTCGCACATGCACTGCCCCTGCCGTCGCCGCTGGCCCTCACCCCAGCCCTCTCCCCAAGGGGAGAGGGGGCAGCAGCCAGGCCATGGCCGATTCTCGGGGAACGGAGGCGACCCGATGAGCGCGAACATCCTCGAAGTCGAGTCCCTGCACGCCCACTACGGCAAGAGCCATGTGCTGCAGGGCGTGTCGCTCACGGTCGGCGAGGCTGAGCTGGTCACGCTGCTGGGCCGCAACGGCGCGGGCAAATCGACCACGCTCAAGAGCATTGCGGGCGCCGTCACGCCGAGCGGCGGGCGCGTGCGCTTCCAGGGTGCGGACGTCGCGGGCCAGCCGGCGCACCGGATCGCGCAGCGCGGCGTGTGCCTGGTGCCCGAGCACCGCGGCATCTTCAAGCTGCTGACGGTGGAAGAGAACCTCATGCTCGGCCAGCGGCGCGACTCGCGCTGGCAGTTGGGCGACGTGTACCGCATCTTCCCGCGGCTGAAGGAGCGGCGGCGCAACGGCGGCGGCCAGCTCTCGGGCGGCGAGCAGCAGATGCTCGCGATCGGCCGTGCGCTGATGAACCACCCGCGTTTGTTGATCCTCGATGAGCCCGTCGAAGGCCTCGCGCCGGTCATCGTCGAAGAGATCGTCGCCCAGCTCAAGACCATCAAGGCGGCTGGCGTGGCGATCCTGCTGGTCGAGCAGAACCTCGAGGTCTGCGTGCAGCTGGCCGACCGCCACTACATCCTGGAGCAGGGCGTGGTCGTGCACGAGGCCGGCAATGCGGCCTTCATGGCCGACCACAAGGTGAAGGACCGCTACCTGGGCGTGGGCCTTGCTTGAGGTTCCGCACTTCCATTCTTCGAACACCATGACACCCCACACCGAAATCCGCATCGACGGCGAGCGCCTCTGGCAGTCGCTGATGGAACTGGCCCAATTGGGCGCCACCGCAAAGGGCGGCGTCTGCCGCATCGCGCTGACCGACCTTGACCGCCAGGGCCGCGACCTCTTCGTGCGCTGGGCGCGCGAGGCCGGCTGCGAAGTGCGCGTCGACCGCATCGGCAACATCTTCGCGCGCCGCGCGGGCCGCGACGACGCGCTGCCGCCCGTGGTGACCGGCAGCCACATCGACACCCAGCCGACGGGCGGCAAGTTCGACGGCAACTACGGCGTGCTGGCCGGGCTCGAGGTGGTCCGCAGCCTCAACGACGCGGGCATCGTCACCGAAGCGCCGCTCGAGATTGCCGTGTGGACCAACGAGGAGGGCTCGCGCTTCGTGCCCGTGATGATGGGCTCGGGCGTGTTCGCCGGCGCCTTCACGCTCGAGCATGCGCTGGCCCAGCGCGACAACGACGGCATCAGCGTGGCCGAAGCGCTCGCGGCCATCGGCTATGCGGGCGATGCACCGGCCTCGGCCGCCGCGTCGCCTGTGGGCGCGTACTTCGAGGCGCACATCGAGCAGGGCCCGGTGCTCGAGGCCAACGAGCGCGTGATCGGCGTGGTCGAGGGTGCGCTCGGCCAGCGCTGGTACGACGTGGTGCTGCAGGGCATGGAGGCGCATGCGGGCCCCACGCCGATGGAACTGCGCCGCGACGCGCTGCTCGCGGCCGCCGAACTCGTGGTCGAAGTGAACCGCATCGCGCTCGCCCATGCGCCGCACGCGCGCGGCACGGTCGGCTGGATCGACAACTACCCCAACTCGCGCAACGTGATCCCCGGCCGCGTGAAGCTCAGCGTCGACCTGCGCGCGGCCGACGACGCGGTGCTGTCGGCCCTGGACGCCGCATTCAAGGACGCGGTGCAGCGCATCGCCGCCAAGGGCCGGGTCGAGGCCACGGTCGAACAGGTCGTCTATTTCCCGCCGCAGCCCTTCACGCCCGCGCTGGTGTCGGCGATCCGCGAGGCGGCCGAAGTGCAGGGCCTGAGCGCGATGAACGTGATCAGCGGTGCGGGCCATGATGCGGTGTACCTCGCGCGCGTGTGCCCCGCCGCCATGATCTTCGTGCCCTGCCGCGACGGCATCAGCCACAACGAGATCGAGGACGCCGAAGCCGCGCACCTCGAGGCCGGCTGCAACGTGCTGCTCCAGGCGATGCTGCAGAGCGCGGGAGTGGCCGCATCATGAAAGTGCTGATCGCGCGCCTCAACCACGAGACCAACACCTTCTCGCCGGTGCCCACGCCGCTTTCGGCCTTCGGGCCCGAGGGCCCCACGTTCGGCGCCCAGGCTTATCGCGACAACAAGGGCATGCGAACCGCGATGTCGGCCTTCATCGACCTGGCCGAGCAGGCGGGCGCCGAGGTTGTCACGCCGGTGTCGGCCTCGGCCAACCCGAGCGGGCCGGTCGATGCCGAGGCCTACACCACGCTCACGCAGAGCATCGTCGATGCGGCGCCGGGCTGCGACGCCATCCTGCTCGACCTGCACGGCGCGATGGTGGCCGAGAACAGCGCCGACGGCGAGGGCGACCTGCTGCTGCGCCTGCGCGCCGCGGCCCCGGGCGTGCCGATCGGCGTCGCGCTCGACCTGCATGCCAACGTGACGCCGGCAATGGTCGGCAACGCCGAGGTGATCGTCGGCTTCAAGACCTATCCGCACGTCGACATGTACGAGACCGGCGCCCACGCGGGCCGCCTGCTGTTCGACCTGCTCGCGGGGCGCAGCCGGCCCGCGATGCGCTGGCACGGGCTGCCGCTGATGGCGCACACGCTGCGCAGCGCCTCGTTCGTGGGCGCGATGCAGCGCGCGATCGAGGCCGCGCGCGCTGCCGAGGGCGCGGGCGAATCGCTCGCGGTGTCGATCTTCGCGGGCTTCTCGCTGTCGGACATCGAGGCGCCCTGCATGAGCGTGGTGGCGGTCGACGCGCAGTCGCCCGAGCGCGCGCAGGCCACCGCCGACCGCATCGCCGCGCAGATGTGGGCCGAGCGCGAGGCGTTCGTCTACCGCAGCGAGCCGCTGGCCGAATCGGTCGCGCGCGCGAAACGGCTCGCCGACGGCGCGACGCGCCCGGTGCTGCTGCTCGACCACGGCGACAACTGCATGTCGGGCGGCAGCTGCGACACGATGGACGTGCTGCAGGAAGCGCTGGCGCAGGGGCTGGCCGGCATCGGCGTGGGCCCGCTCTGCGACCCCGAAGCCGTGGCCGCGCTGGTCGCGGCGGGCGAGGGCGCCACGGCCACGGTGGCGCTCGGCAACAAGGTTTCGCTCGCGGGCATCGGCCGGTCGGCGCCGCCCGTGGTGCTGACCGGCGTGGTGCGCACCGTCTGCAATGGCGAGTACGTGATCACCGGTCCCACCTACACCGGGCAGCGCAGCAGCATGGGCCGCACCGTGCTGTTCGACACCGGCGCCGCGCGCATCGTCGTGACCGAGCGCACGCAGGAGCCGTGGGACCTCGGCGTCTTCGAATGCACGGGGCTCGATCCGCGTACCGAGCGCTTTCTGCTGCTCAAGTCGCGCATGTACTGCCGGCCCGTGTTCGAGCCGATCGCCGCCGGGCTGGTCGAGTGCGACAGCCGGGGCGTGACGAGCTCGGACTACGGGCTGTTCCCGTTCTCGAAGGTGCGCAGGCCCGTATTTCCGCTCGACGCGGTCTGAGGCCAGCGAGCGTGCCTACTTGGTGGCGAAGTTGTAGCCGAAATAGTGGGTTCGGTCTCGCATGTCTTTGACGCTTTCGGCGTTGAGGACGAGCCTCGAGGAATTCAGCATCACCGGATTCGACTGCTTGCTCACCCATCTGTCGGCACTCCCCAACGTGGTCAGCACACTGGACGCCCCTTTGGTGTAGTAGTGCGCCGGGATGACAATCTTGGGCTGGATGATCTTTACGATCTTCAGGATCTGCTCTTCACTCAGGATGTGGTGCGACTCGTCGATCGGCAGTATCAGCACGTCGACCCCCTTCAATGCCTCCATCACATGAGGGGCCGGCTCCGGCCGGTTGTCTCCCCAATGTGCGATGCGCAGTCCACCGGTGCTGATCACCTGAATGACGTTGTCCATGTGCATGGCATTCGACGAGGCGCAAAAATCCTGCCCGAACTCGGCGCCCACGTCGGTCCACTTGTACCAGCCCGGTGCACGGCACTGGTGCTTGTCCGCGAGGCCCGTCACCGATACGTCGCCGATGCTGAGCGTGCCTGCAAGACGCTCCAGTGTCGCGGCGGCATGGACGCGATGCACCGCGTCGTGATCGAAGTGCGCGTGCGTGGACAGCACCATGTCCGCCGGCACCTCGGGAAATTCCTTCGGGAACCATGCACCCCAGGCGCCGGACGGATCGTTTCGCCACGGATCGATGACGATCGTCGTGCCTTTCGGCGAGGTGATCCTGAATGCCATGTGGCCGAAGAAGTCCAGGGTCACGTCACCGGCCGCCGTCGCTGAACCACCCTCTCGCTGCGCCTTGATGACGTTGTTGTTGTTCTCCAGAAACTCCCAGGAACGGGATTGTGCGGACGCATTGCTGCCGTACGCGAAAGCCAACCATGTGAAAGAGATCGCAAGCGATTTGGAGAAGCTGAACATCGGAACATCCTTGGCAGTTGTAGAGGGCCATGGGGATCTTCGAGTGCGGGCCGAGGCAGCGGTAGGTCCACGATGGATCGGCGCGTAGAGCCAGGTGGAGAGAGGCGCACCCGCGAGGGGCCTGTCCAAATTCGATCGCCGGAGGCCGCCTTATGCAATCCTTTACATAGGTAACTCGAGCTGCCCCCCGATACTGCGGCGCCTTCCCACGCCTCCCATGAAGCCCGCTGCATGAACACCTTCGCGCAAAGTGCCGTCGCGGCCTGGCACCTGCTCGCCGACGGCGACCCGATGCTGCTGACCATCGTCGGGCGCTCGCTCGCGGTCAGCGCCAGTGCCTGCGTGCTGGCCTGTGGCTTCGGGCTGCTGTTCGGCGCCTGGCTCGGCGTGGCGCGGTTCCGCGGGCGGGCCGCGCTGCTGACGCTGCTGAACACGCTGCTGGCGCTGCCTTCGGTGGTGGTCGGGCTGGTGATCTACCTGCTGCTGTCGCGCTCGGGCCCGCTCGGCTTCCTGGGCTGGCTGTTCTCGTTCCAGGCCATGGTGCTGGCGCAGACGGTGCTGGTGCTGCCGGTGGTGACGGCGCTCACGCGGCAGACCATCGAGGACACCGACCGCGCGCACGGCGAGCAGCTGCGCTCGCTCGGCGCGCGGCCGCTGGTGCGGGCGCTGCTGCTGGCATGGGATGAACGCTACGCGCTGCTCACGGTGCTGATCGCGGCCTTCGGGCGCGCGGTCTCGGAGGTGGGCGCGGTGATGATCGTGGGCGGCAACATCGACGGCTTCACGCGCGTGATGACCACCGCCATCGCGCTCGAGACCAGCAAGGGCGACCTGCCGCTGGCGCTCGCGCTCGGGCTGGTGCTGTTGGGCGTGGTACTGGTGCTCAACCTCGCGATCGCGGCGCTGCGCGGCTGGCGCGAGCGGATCGACGGCGGCGCAGGCCCGGGCGCCGCGGCGCCGGCCTGGCGTGCGGAGGCGCGCTCGTGATCGCGGATGCGGCCGTGTTCTCACTGAAGGGCGTCGACGTGCGCCTGGGGCGGGTCGTGGCGCTGCAGGGCGCCACGCTGCGCATCCATGCGGGCGAGCGGGTGGCGCTGATCGGCGCCAACGGCAGCGGCAAGACCACGCTGCTGCGCCTGCTTCATGGGCTGGTGCCGCACGTGGCGGGCAGCCTGGCGGGCGCGGTGCCGCGCCGCCAGCAGGCGATGCTGTTCCAGCGGCCGCACATGCTGCGCGCCTCGGTCGCCACCAACGTGGCGCTGGCGCTCTGGCTGCGCGGCATGCGCTGGCGCGAGGCGCGCCGTGCAGCCCTGCCGGCACTCGCGCGCGTGGGCCTCGAAGACCTCGCGGAGCGCAATGCGCGCGCGCTGTCGGGCGGGCAGCAGCAGCGCGTCGCGCTGGCGCGCGCCTGGGCGCTGCATCCGGCGGTGCTGCTGCTCGACGAGCCCACGGCCAGCCTCGACCCGACCGCCAAGCGCGAGGT
Organism: Variovorax sp. Soil_C_19; assembly: GCF_057657255.1. Lineage (NCBI taxonomy): Bacteria > Pseudomonadati > Pseudomonadota > Betaproteobacteria > Burkholderiales > Comamonadaceae > Variovorax > Variovorax sp. Soil_C_19. The sequence goes on from NZ_JBDGIV010000001.1 coordinate 100,017, forward strand.
CGAGTCGCTCATCGCCGAGGCCGCGAGCGGCCGCACGCTGGTGTTCGCGAGCCACAACCTGGGGCAGGTCAAGCGGCTCGCCACGCGCGTGGTCTACCTCGAGCACGGCCGCATCCTGGCCGACCTGCCGGTGCACGATTTCTTTCATGGGCCGCTGCCGGAAGAGGCCCGCCTGTTCGTCAAAGGAGAGTTGGCATGAACCTGTCTTTCAAGCACCTTGCGGCCGCGCTGGCCATGTTCGCGGCGGCTGCGGCCGCCGCACACGCCGAGACCATCACCATGGCCTCGACCACGTCCACCGAGCAGTCGGGCCTGTTCTCGCACCTGCTGCCGGCCTTCATGAAGGCCAGCAACATCGACGTCAAGGTGGTGGCGGTGGGCACCGGTCAGGCCATCGACATGGCGCGGCGCGGCGATGCCGACGTGCTGTTCGTGCACGACGCCGCGGCCGAGGAGAAGTTCGTGGCCGAAGGCTTCAGCGTCAGGCGCTATCCGGTGATGTACAACGACTTCGTGCTCGTGGGCCCGAAGGCCGACCCGGCGGGCGCAAAGGGCAAGGACATCGCCACCTCGCTGAAGAAGATCGCCGCGGCGAATGCGCCTTTCGTCTCGCGCGGCGACAAGAGCGGCACCGACGCGGCCGAGCGCCGCCTCTGGACGCAGGCCGGCGTGGCCGAAGCGGGCCAGCCGGTGCCGAACGAGCGCAAGGGCAGCGGCTACAAGGAGTGCGGCTGCGGCATGGGCCCGGCGCTGAACATCGCGGCCTCCTCGGGCGGCTATGTGCTCGCGGACCGCGGCACCTGGCTCAGCTTCAAGAACCGCGCCGACCTGGCGGTGCTGGTCGAGGGCGACAAGCGCCTGTTCAATCAGTACGGCGTGATGGTCGTGAGCCCGGCGAAGTTTCCATCGCTCAACAGCCGGGGCGCGCAGAAGTTCGTCGACTGGGTGATCTCGCCGGCCGGGCAGGACACGATCGCGGGCTACAAGATCGGCGGGGAGCAGCTCTTCTTCCCGAACGCCTCGGCCAACTGAGCGGCGCCGGCGCGCCATGACCTCCGAGGTCATCGACGCCAAACGCGCGCGGCGCGACCATCCTTTCACCCCGCGACGTTGCGGGCATCGACCTCGAAAGGACACGCACCATGAACACCGCCGCCCACGACGCCACCGCCATCGCCCAGCGCTACATCGATGTCTGGAACGAAACCGACGTCGCACGCCGGGCTGAACTCATCGCTTCGGGCTGGACCGCCGATGCACGCTATGTCGATCCCATGGCGCAGGCCAGCGGCCGCGAGCAGATCGGCGCACTGGTCGGTGCGGTGCAGCATCGCTTTCCGGGCTTCCGCTTCAAGCTGCTCGGCGAAGCGCAGTCCCACGGCGATAACCTGCGCTTTTCGTGGACCCTGGGACCGAGCGAGGCCGAGGACATGATCCAGGGCACCGACTTTGCACAGCTCGAGGCGGGCAAGCTGCACGCCGTGACCGGGTTTCTCGACAAGGTTCCCGCGAGCGCCTGAGCCTCAGCGCGAAGCCGAGCGCCCGCGCCACAGCTTGCGGTAGACCGTGGCACGGCTGATGCCGAGCGCACGTGCAGCCTCGGCCACGTTGCCCCGGGCGTCGGCCACGGCCTTGCGGATCAGCGCGGTCTCCACATCGCGCAGCCGGGGCCGCGATTCGGCAACGGGCTCCGGCGGGTGCTTGCCGCCGCCGCGCTGCGGCCGCACCTGCACGCGCAGCCCCGACCAGAGCGGGGCTTCGAGCACCGCGTCGCCGCGCCGTGCGGCATCGAGCAGCATCTGCAGCGGCAGCGCGAACAGGTCGCTGCAGTGCAGCGGCGCCTGGGGGCTGCGACCGAGCGGCTCGTGCAGCATCTGCCGCGCGGCGGCATTGGCGCCGATCACGCCGCCCTCGGCATCGACGCACAGCAGGCCTTCGGTCGCCTCGCTGGGCGGACAGCCGGGCCACGACAGGTGCAGGCGCATCTCGCAGGGCTGATTCAGCACCAGCAGGTTCTCGATGCTGCGCGCCGACAGCATGGCCAGGTGGCGCAGCTCGGGCCGTTCGGCCACCTGCACGCCGGTCAGGTCGAGCATGCCGATGCAGTCGCCCTGCGGGCCGAAGAGCGGGGCGCCGGCGCAGCTGTAGACGCTGGTGTCCTCGAAGAAGTGCTCGCCACGGTGCAGCCACACCGCCTCCTGCTCGGCCAGCGCGGTGCTGATGGCGCTGGTGCCGATGGCGCGCTCCGACAGGTCCACGCCGATGCGGCCGATGTTGCGCGCATAGCGGGCGCTGTCGTCGGCGCCGTCGGGCAGAGCGCCCACGTCGACCACGATGCCCTCGGCATTGGTCAGCACCGCGAAATAGCGTGTGTCGGCAATGGCGCGCGACAGCCGCTCGATCACCGGCCGCGCCGCCGCCATGAGCGCCCGGTTGCGCTCGGCCACGTCGCGGATGGCCGACTGGCCGACCGGATCGAAGCTCACGCGTTGCTGCGGCTGGCGCCCGGCCTCCATGCAGCGCTGCCAGGAGCGCGCGATCCAGGGCTCGATGCGTACCGGCGCGCGGGCCTGGCCGTGGATCAGGGCCCGGCGCGCCTCGGCAATGGCGAGCGAACGCTCGGTCAGGTGCGGGGCGATCGGAGCGGACATCGTTCTGGTTTACGCGGGGAGGGGCGTCGTGGGGAGCGCTTGCCGGCCGCAAGCTGTTTCATTTTGAGAATTTCGCGCCCGTGGCGCAAGCGCTGAGGGTTTTGCCTAGGATAGTGCACGTGGCCGGCATCCAAGATGCCTTTCGCTGAACCAGCCATCACCTTCAACGGAGACAGCCACATGCAGGTAGCTTTCACGGTCAACGGCCGTCAGGTCACGGTCGACGCACCCCCCAACACCTTTCTCGTGCACGCCATCCGCGAGCATCTCCACCTGACCGGCACCCACGTCGGCTGCGACACGGCCCAGTGCGGCGCCTGCACCATCCACCTCAACGGCCGCGCGGTCAAGTCGTGCAACATCCTCGTGGCGCAGGCGGCCGGTGCCGAGATCACCACCATCGAGGGCATCGCCGAGCCCGACGGCACCATGCACCCGATGCAGGCCGCCTTCAAGGAATGCCACGGCCTGCAGTGCGGCTTCTGCACCCCCGGCATGGTGATGAGCGCCATCGACCTGTGCACGCACCATCCCAAGTCGAGTGAATCGGAGATCCGCGAGCTGCTCGACGGCAACCTGTGCCGGTGCACCGGCTACCAGAACATCGTCAAGGCGGTGCAGATGGGCGGCGAGGCCATGGCCTCGGGCACCCCGGTCAAGACCACGGCTTCGGCCTGAAGGGAGCGACATCATGGGTGCTTCCGACTTCTCGAACCTACCCCACATCGGCGAGGCGCTGCGGCGCAAGGAAGACTATCGCTTCCTGACCGGCGCGGGCAACTACACCGACGACATCACGCTGGCCAACCAGAGCCACGCGGTCTTCGTGCGCTCGCCGCACGCCCATGCGGTCGTCAAGTCGGTCGACACGGCCGAGGCGCTGAAGATGCCCGGCGTGGTCGGCATCTTCAGCGGCAAGGACATCGAGGGCAAGATGGGCGGGCTGCCTTGCGGCTGGCTCATCAACAACCCCGACGGCACCCCGATGAAGGAGCCAATGCACCCGATCCTCGCGATCCACAAGGTGCGCTACGTGGGCGACCATGTGGCCATGGTGGTGGCCGAGACGGTGGAGCAGGCCAAGAATGCCGCCGAGGCCGTGGTGGTCGACTACGACGTACTGCCCGCGCTCGTGAGCGTGGCCGATGCCGCCAAGAAGGCCGGCGGCGTCACGCTGCACGACGAGGCGCCCGACAACCAGTGCTACAAGTGGGCGCTGGGCGACAAGACCGCGGTCGATGCGGTGTTCGCCAATGCGGCGCACGTCACGAAGCTCGACCTGGTCAACAACCGGCTGATTCCGAATCCGATCGAGCCGCGCGTGGCGATCGGCAGCTACAGCCGGGGCACCGACGACTACACGCTCTACGTGTCGAACCAGAATCCGCACGTCGAGCGCCTGCTGATGACGGCTTTCGTGCTGGGCCTGCCCGAGCACAAGGTGCGCGTGATCGCACCCGACGTGGGCGGCGGCTTCGGCTCGAAGATATTTCTCTATGCCGAGGACGTGTGCCTGACCTGGGCCGCCAAGCAGCTCAACCGCAACATCAAGTGGACGGCCGAGCGTTCGGAGTGCTTTCTGTCCGATGCGCATGGCCGCGACCATGTGAGCCACGCCGAGATGGCAATGGACAAGGACGGCAAGTTCCTGGCCATGCGCGTGCACACCGACGCCAACCTCGGCGCCTACCTGTCGACCTTCTCGACCGCGGTGCCGACCATCCTGTACGCCACGCTGCTCGCGGGCCAGTACACCACGCCGCAGATCTACGTCGAAGTCGATGCCTGGTTCACCAACACCGCGCCGGTCGACGCCTACCGCGGCGCGGGGCGGCCCGAGGCCACCTACCTGCTCGAGCGCCTGGTGTCGCGCTGCGCCTGGGAAATGAACCTCGGGCAGGACGAGATCCGCAAGCGCAACTTCGTCTCCAGCTTCCCGTACCAGACGCCCGTGGCGCTGCAGTACGACACCGGCGACTTCCATGCGTGCATGGACAAGGCCCGCGTGCTCGCCGACGTCGACGGCTACGCCGAGCGCAAGTCGGCGACCGAGGCCCAAGGCAAGCTGCGCGGCATCGGCTACTCGAGCTACATCGAGGCCTGCGGCCTCGCGCCGTCGAACATCGCGGGTGCGCTCGGCGCGCGCGCGGGCCTGTTCGAATGCGGCGAGATCCGCGTGCACCCGACCGGCAGCGTGACGGTATTCACCGGATCGCACAGCCACGGCCAGGGCCACGAGACCACGTTCGCGCAGGTCGTCGCGGCGCGGCTCGGCATTCCGGTAGAGAACGTCGACGTGGTGCATGGCGACACCGGCCGCGTGCCCTTCGGCATGGGCACCTACGGCTCGCGCTCCATTTCGGTGGGCGGCGCGGCCATCATGAAGGCGCTCGACAAGATCGAGACCAAGGCCAAGAAGATCGCGGCGCACCTGATGGAGGCGAGCGACGCCGACGTCGAGTTCGCCAATGGCGAGTTCACCGTCAAGGGCACCGACAAGAAGATCCCGTTCGGACAGGTCGCGCTCACGGCCTACGTGCCGCACAACTATCCGCTCGACAAGCTCGAGCCCGGCCTCAACGAAACCGCCTTCTACGACCCGACCAACTTCACCTTTCCGGGCGGCACCTACATCTGCGAGGTCGAGATCGACAAGCAGACCGGCGAAGTGAAGGTCGACCGCTTCACCGCGGTGGACGACTTCGGCACCATCATCAACCCGATGATCGTCGAGGGCCAGGTGCATGGCGGGCTGGTGCAGGGCATCGGCCAGGCGCTGCTCGAGAACTGCGTCTACGACAACGAGACGGGGCAATTGCTCACCGGCAGCTTCATGGACTACGCGATGCCGCGCGCGGGCGACTTCCCGCAGTTCAAGCTCGACACCGTCTGCACGCCCTGCACCCACAATCCGCTCGGCACCAAGGGCTGCGGCGAGGCCGGCGCGATCGGCTCGCCGCCGGCCGTGATCAATGCCGTGCTCGATGCGCTGGCGCCGCTCGGCGTGAAGGACTTCGACATGCCCGCTTCGCCGAACCGGGTCTGGGAAGCGATGCAGAAGGGCGGCAACCCGCAGGACGTGCAGGCGCCTTCGCTCGCCGCCAGCACCCAGGGCCGCCCCGCGCCCTGAACACCGCAAGAACCGACAAGAAAAGAAGCACGAAAAGAAGGAACCCCACCATGTACGCCTTCACACTCGAACAGCCGACCACCGTGGCCGATGCGGTCCGGCTCGCCGCGGCGGGCGCCAAGCCGCTCGCAGGCGGGCAGACCCTGCTGGCCTCCATGAAGCTGCGGCTCTCCGCGCCCGAGCAGCTCGTCGACCTCGGCGGCGTCCGCGAACTCACCGGCATCCGCAAGGACGGCGACACGATCACCATCGGTGCGATGTCGCGCCACATCGAGGTGGCGAACCATGCCGACGTCAAGGCCGCCTACCCGGCGCTGGCCGACCTGGCCGCGCGCATCGGCGACCGGCAGGTGCGCGCCATGGGCACCATCGGCGGTTCGGTGGCCAACAACGACCCGGCCGCCTGCTACCCGAGCGCGGTGCTCGGCTCCGGTGCGACCGTCGTCACGTCGAAGCGCGAGATTGCCGCCGACGATTTCTTCCTCGGGCTCTTCACCACGGCGCTCGAGGAGGACGAGCTGATCACCGCCATCCGCTTCCCGGTCCCGAAGCGCGCGGTATACGAAAAGCTGCGCCAGAAGGCCTCGCACTTTCCGCTCGTCGGCGTGTTCCTCGCGCAGTACGACGGCGGCGTGCGCGTGGCCGTCACCGGTGCCGGCAACGGTGTGTTCCGCCACGCGGGGCTCGAGGGTGCGCTGAACCAGAGCTTCACGCCCGCGGCGGCGGCCGCAGTGAAGATCGACGCGAGCGAACTCAACAGCGACCTGCACGCGTCGGCGGCCTACCGCGCGAACCTGATCAGCGTGCTGACCCAGAGGGCGGTGGCGCGGGCGCTGGGCTGACGAGACCTTCGGCTGCCTGTTCGAGACCCCTGCGTCCGGCAGCCTGCGCTACCCTTTGCCATGACCTTCGCCTCCATCGACGCCCTTTCCGACAGCCTGGTGCAGGCCGGCTACTTCGCCGACCGGCGCCTGGCCACCGCGGTGTTCCTCGCGCTCAAGCTGCAGCGCCCGCTGCTGCTCGAGGGCGAGCCCGGCGTCGGCAAGACCGAGCTTGCCAAGGCCTTGTCGAAGGCGCTGGGCCGCGCGCTGCTGCGGCTGCAGTGCTACGACGGCCTGGAACAACGCGAGGCGCTCTACGAATGGAACTACGCCGCGCAATTGCTACATATGCGCGCGGCCGAAGCTGCGGGCGCTGCCCGGGATGTGGAGTCCGAGGTCTACCAGCCGCACTACCTGATCCGCCGCCCCCTGCTGCAGGCACTGCAGACCCCGATGCCCGGCGCAGTGCTGCTGATCGACGAAGTGGACCGCGCCGACGAGCCCTTCGAGGCTTTCCTGCTCGAATACCTGGGCGAGTACCAGGTCAGCATTCCCGAGCTCGGTACCGTGCGCGCCGTGGTGCCGCCGGTCACCATCCTCACGAGCAACCGCACGCGCGAGCTCAACGACGCGGTCAAGCGGCGCTGCCTCTACCACTGGCTCGACTACCCCGAGCGCGAGCGCGAGCTGGCGATCGTTCGGGCCCAGGTGCCCGAGGCCGGCGAGAAGCTCTCGGCCCAGGTGGCCGCCTTCGTCGCGCGGCTGCGCGATGCGCCTTTCGTCAACGCGTTCCAGCGCGCGCCGGGCATTGCCGAGAGCGTCGAATGGGCACGCGCCCTGATCGCGCTCGACACGGTCGAGCTCGACCCCGAGGTGGTGGTCGACACTGCCGGCATCCTGTTCAAGCAGCGCGACGACGTGGCCGCGCTCACGCACGAACTGGCCGCCGATGCGCTGCGGCCGGAGGAAGAGGCCGGCGCATGAACGCGGGCGCCGTGATGTCCGCCCGATTCGCCCGATGCAGCAGCTAGGCGACGCCCGCACCGGCAAGCTGGCCGGCAACATCACGGCCTTCGGCCGCGCGCTGCGCCGCGCGGGCGTGCGCACCGATGCGATGCGCATCGCGCTGGCCGCCGAAGCCGCGACGCTGGTCGGCGTGGAGAGCCGGCGTGATCTTGGCGCCGCCATGGAGGCCGTCATGGTGAGCCGCGAGCAGGACCGCATGGTGTTCCGCGAGCTGTTCGATGCCTGGTTCCGCGACCCCGAGTTGGCCAACAAGCTGCTGGCCCAGATGCTGCCGAGCGCCGAAGGCAAGGCCGAGCCGTCGAAGCGGCGCCCGCGCGTGCGCGAAGCCCTGAGCCCGCCGCGCGATGCGGTGAAGCCGGCTGCGGCGGCCCCGCCGGACAAGGAGATCGAGTTCGACGCCGCCATGACGGCCAGCGACCGGCATCGGCTGCAGCACGCCGACTTCAATGCGCTCGGCGCCTCGGAATACCGGCTGGTCGAGCGGCTCGCGCGCGAGGTCACGCTGCCCGTGCCCCTGCTGCCTTCGCGCCGGCTGCGCGCGACCGGCCAGGCGGGAGCGCATGCGCGCATGCACTGGCCCGGCGTGCTGCAAGAGGCCGCGCGCACCGGCGGCGAGATCCTGCGCCTGCCGCGGCTCACGCGGCGCGAAGAGCCGCTGCCGCTTTTGGTGCTGGTCGATGTGTCGGGCTCGATGGAGCGCTACGCGCGGCTGCTGCTGGCCTTCCTGCATGCCGCCACGCGGCGCGCCGGGCGGCGCGACGTGTTCGCCTTCGGCACCGGACTCACCGATCTCACGCCGGCGTTCCGCGTGGCCGACACCGACGCGATGCTCTCGGCCGCGAGCCTGGCAATCGACGACTTCGCGGGCGGCACCCGGCTCGGCAGTTCGCTGGCCGAACTCCGGCGAACGCATGCGCGCCGGCTGACGGGGCGGCGCACGCTGGTGCTGGTGATCAGCGACGGGCTCGACACCGGCGAACCGGCCGTGCTCGACCACGAGCTGCTCTGGCTCAAGCGCCATTCGCGCCGGCTGCTGTGGCTCAACCCGCTGCTGCGCTTCGAGGGCTACGCCCCCTTGGCGCGTGGGGCCGCCGTGCTGCACCGCCATGCGGATGCGATGTGGGCGGTCCACAATCTGAATGCCCTCGAACAGCTGGCCGCCAGCCTCGCGGCCCTGATGCGCTCCGGCCGCTGACCGGAAGAAGCGAAGAACCCCAAAGGAAACCACCATGGAAATGCTCGGCAACCGCCGCCTCGGCGTGACGCAACAACAGGCCTGGGAAGCGCTCAACGACCCCGAGACGCTCAAGAAGTGCATTCCGGGCTGCGACAAGTTCGAAGCCACCGGCGACAACCAGTACAGCGTGGCGCTGGCGCTCAAGATCGGCCCCGTGTCGGCCAAGTTCAGCGGCAAGGTCATGCTCACCGACATCGTCGCCCCCGACGGCTACAAGCTCGCGTTCGAAGGGCAGGGCGGCGTAGCGGGTTTTGCCAAGGGATCGTCGAGCGTGACGCTCCGGCCGGTTGATGGCGGCGCCGCCGGCGATGCGGCCTGCGAGCTCGACTACACGGTGCAGGCACAGGTCGGCGGCAAGATCGCGCAGCTTGGCCAGCGGCTGATCGACGGCGCCGCCAAGTCCACCGCCGACGACTTCTTCAAGCGCTTCGATGCCGAGATGCAAAGCCGCTACGGTGCGCCGCCCGCGGAAGGTGCCGCCGAAGCGCCGGCCGAAAAGGCCGGCATGGTGTCGGGCTTGATGAAGAAGATCGGCCTGGGCAAGAAGGACGGCAGCGACACGCCTGACGCGGCGAGCTAGGGGCGAAGGGATGGAGAATCTCGACGTCATGGTGCTGCGCACGCTGCGCGACTGGCGGCAGGCCGGAAAGCGTGCGCTGCTGACCACGGTGGTGCGCACCTGGGGCTCGTCGCCACGGCCGGTCGGTTCCATCATGGCGCTGGCGGACGACGGCGCGGTGGTGGGCTCGGTCTCGGGCGGCTGCATCGAGGACGACCTGATCGCACGCTACAGCCACGCGCACGGCAGCGGCGAGCGCGTGCCGCCGGGCACGCCGCCCGCGCTCGTCAAGTACGGCATCACGGCCGACGAGGCGCATCGCTTCGGGCTGCCTTGCGGCGGCACGCTGGAGCTGCTGCTCGAACACGACCCCGATGCCGCCTCGCTCGCGGCGCTCGTCGCCGCGCTCGAGCAGGGCCGGCTCATGCGGCGCACGGTCGCGCTCGCGAGCGGCGCCGTGCAGCTGGCCGAGGCCAGCGCGCCCGACGAACTCAAGGTGGACGAGACCGAGCTCACCAACACCTTCGGTCCCGAGTACCGCATGCTGCTGATCGGCGCCGGGCAACTGGCCGAATACCTTGCCACCATGGCCAAGTTCAGCGGCTTCGCCGTGACGCTGTGCGACCCGCGCGCCGAGTACCGCACCGCATGGTCGCTGGCCGGCGTGGAGATCACCACCGAGATGCCCGACGATGCGGTGCTGGCCTTCAGGCCGGACCGGCGCAGCTGCGTGGTCGCGCTCACGCACGATCCCAAGCTCGACGACCTCGCGCTGCTCGAGGCCCTGCAGAGCGAGGCCTTCTACGTGGGCGCCATCGGCTCGCGCCGCAATGCCGAGGCACGGCGCAGCCGCATGATCGAGCACTTCGACCAGACGGACGCCTCGCTCGCGCGGCTGCGCGGGCCGATCGGCATCTACATCGGCAGCAAGACGCCGCCCGAGATCGCGGTCAGCGTGATGGCCGAGATCCTCGCGGTGAAGAACGCGGTGACGCTGCCGCGCGAAATGGAAGTGGCGCGCGCCAAGGGCCTGCAGCAGGCGGTGGCGGGCTGACACGCGCGGGGGCGCGCGCTATTCCACGCCCAGCAGGTCGTAGATGCGGCGCACGTACGCGCCGAAGGCCGGGCTGGTCTTCACATGCAGCTTGCGCGGTTCGGGCAGCTCGATGGGGAAGAAGTCGGCCATGCGCGCGGGCCCGGCGGTGAGCACGGCGCAGTGCGAGCCCAGGAACACCGCTTCCTGGATGCTGTGCGTGACCACGACGAAGGTCTTGCGGCTCTGTTCCCAGATGCGCAGCATCTCGAGGTTCATCTTCTCGCGCGTGAGCGCATCGAGGGCGCCGAAGGGCTCGTCCATCAGCACCAGCTTCGGATCGTGGATCAGCGCGCGCGCAATGGCCGCGCGCTGCTGCATGCCGCCCGAGAGTTCGTAGGGCAGCTTGTCGGCGAAGCCCGCGAGGCCGACCATCTCGAGCAGCTCGTGCGCGCGCTGGCGGGCGGCGCGGCGCTCCAGCCCGAGGATGTCGGCGGGCAGCATCACGTTGTCGAGGATGGTGCGCCACTTGAGCAGCAGCGGTTGCTGGAACACCATGCCGACATCGCGCCCTGGCTGGAAGCCGGCACCGCCGGGCCCGCCGATCTCGAGCGTGCCGCCGTCGTGGCCGTGCAGTCCCGAGAGGATCTTGAGCAGCGTCGACTTGCCACAGCCCGAAGGCCCGACCAGCGAGACGAGATCGCCGGCGTGCACGTCCATCGTGACGTCGGAGACGGCGAGGAATTCTTCGTTGCGCTTGCGGTAGACCTTGCGCAACTGCCGCATGCGGATCAGCGGCGTTTCGTCGCGCGATTGCAGAACGGCGCTCATGCCAGCCACCGCGCAAGGTTCGCCTGCACGAACGCATCGTCGGCCAGGTCGCCGTGCTGGCGGTAGACGCGGTCGATTTCGTCCGCCTGCCCACGGCCGAGGCCCTCTTCGGGGTCGAGGCACCAGATGCCTTCGAGCAGGCCCTGGCGCCGCAGCACCTCGTGGCAGCCGGCGATGCAGCCGTGGAAGTTGTTCGGCACGTCGAAGAAGGCGGCATTGCAGTCGGTCACGCGCGCATCGAGCGCGAGCAGCGACGGGCTCAGCGTGCCCCCGCCCGCGGCGAGCTCGGCCTTGATCGCCTGCAGTTGCTTCACTGCGCTCGACGTCCAGACCGACCAGTGGCCGAGCAGTCCGCCGCGAAAGCGCACCTCGACCGGCGTGCCGTCGCGCATGGCGGCGAACGGCAGCGCAAGGTCGAGCACGATGTGGTCGTCGTTGCCCGTGTAGAGAAACACGCGCTCCTCGGCGCGCGCATCGACCAGCCCACGCACCACGTCGAGCGTGCGGTAGCGGTTGAACGGCGCGACCTTGATCGCGAGCGCATTCGGTATCGATGCGAAGCGGCGCCAGAAGTCGCTCGACAACACCGGGCCGCCGACGACCGTCTGCAGGTAGAAGCCGACGAGCGGAATCTCTTCGGCGATGGCTTCGCAGTGGGCGATGAGTTCGTCTTCGGGCGAGCCCGCGAGCGCGGCGAGGCTCAGCAGTCCCGCGTGGTAGCCGAGCGAGACGGCCGTGCGCGCCTCGGCCTGCGCCTGCGAGGTCGGGCCGCAGAGGCCGGCGATCATCGCCATCGGGCGGCCGCTCCAGGCAAGGCGGTCGTGCATCGCGGCTTCGAGTACCGTGGCGTAGAGGCCGCGCTCGCGGATCGCGAACTGCGTGGTGTGCACGCCCACCGCCAGCCCGCCGGCGCCGGCATCGACGTAGTAGCGCGTGAGCGCACGTTGACGCTGGCGATCGAGGCGGCGCGACGCGTCGAGTGCGAGCGGGTGCGCGGGAATCACCGTGCCTTGCGAGAGCAGCGCGAGCACGTCGGCGGGCAGGTCGGATCGATTCAATGGCATCTGGATGTCCTCAGCCGAACTCGGGGCCGGCAATGGCGTGGATGAAGGCAGGCTGGCCGAGCGGCGGTGCCGTGCCGGGGCGCGTGGCGAGCGCCATGCGCGCAAAGCTGCGCTGCGGCGTGAAGCCGGCTTCGCGCAGCGCCGCGGCCATGGCGGGGCGGTTTTCGGGCACGTCGATGAAGATGCGGCCGCCCAAGCCGCGTGCGGCGTCCTGCAGCAGCGCCGCGGCCGTGTGCTCGTCGGCCGACAGCAGCGGACCGATGTGATGGGCGATGCGGCCTGCGCGCACCAGCCCGAAGCCGAGGCCGTTGCGCACGCAGCGGCTGTCCTCGCGCGCGAGCAGGTCGGCGAGCACGGCCGGGCGCGCCATGCCGAGCGCCTCGGCGTCGAGTGCGGCGAGGCTGTCGATGGGCGGCTTGCCGGCCGCGAGCGCATCGGTGGGGCCTGCGGTGGCCTCGCGCTGCCAGCGCGCCAGCCGCCACAGCGGGGTGAAACCGAAGCTCGCATAGAGCGGCTCGCCCTGCGGCGTGGCGTCGAGCATGGCGACCAGGCCCGCCGCTTGCACCTGCTGCAGACAGCGCGCGAACACCGCGCGGCCCAGGCCCTGGCCGCGCATCTCCGGCTGCACGAGGATCATGCTGATCCAGGCTGCGCCTTCCATCGGCAGCACGGCACCGCTCGCGACGATCGTGCCGTGCGCATCGCGCACGACGTGCAGCGTGCCGAGCCGCTCGAACAGTCGCCAGTCGCAGCCGGTCTGGTTCCAGCCGCTGGCGGCGACCAGCGCATCGAGCATCGGCTGCGTGCCGGGCGTGATCGACGCGAGCGTTTCGACGGCGGGCGTGGCCACGGCTTCAGTACTTTCCGTCGCGCGATTCGAATTTCGTCGGCTTGCCGTACTGGCGCTGCTCGCGCGAGATCCAGTCGGCCACCCAGCGGATCTGCTGGGCGAGCGGCACGCGCGGATAGCCGAACAGGCGCTCCGCCTCGCCGGTGTTCATGAGCCAGGCGGTCGGGGCCTCCTGGCCGGTGATCGTCGCGGGCTTGCCGAAATGACGCGCAAATTCTTCGGCGAGCCAGCGGATCGAGGTCGTCTCGGGGCCGCTCACGTTGAGCGGCGAGGTCGGCACCGTGGCCACCGACAGGCAGCGCAGCGCCTGTGCGTTCGCATCACCCTGCCAGATCACGTTGACGTGGCCCATCGTCACATCGACCGGCTCGCCGCGCCAGACCTTGAGCGCCACGTCGGCCAGCACGCCGTAGCGCAGGTCGATTGCATAGCTCAGGCGAAACAGCCGCCCGGGCGTGCCGTGCTGCTGAGAGAAATACTCGAACATGCGTTCGCGGCCCACGCACGAGTTGGCGTATTCGCCGGGCGGATTGGGCGCATCGCCTTCGCTCGCGCCCTGGCCGATCACCGGCACGAACGGGTACACGCAAGCGGTCGAGAAGGCCACGATGCGCGACGCGCGAAAGTGCTCCGCCACCAGCGCCGGCACATGCACGTTCATGGCCCAGGTGAGCGGGTTGTTTGCATCGGCGCCGAATTTGCGCCCGGCCATGAAGACCACGTTGGCGCACGGCGGCAGCGCGGCGATCGCGGCGCGGTCGAGCAGGTCGCAGGCGATGGTCTCGATGCCGTGTGCTTCGAGCGATTCGCGCACGCCGGCTTCGCTGAAGCGCGCCACGGCTATCACGCGGCGGCCCGGCATCGCGTTCTTTGCGAGGCGCGCGAGCGTCGGGCCCATCTTGCCGCCCACGCCGAGGATCATCAGGTCGCCGTCGATGCGCGCCATGTCGCGCACGAGGTCGCGCGAGGGCGTGGCCAGGTAGTCTTCGAGTGCAGCTTCGGTCTCGAAGCGATCGGGAAAGGGAAGCTCGTCGAGCACGATGGGTGCGGTCATTGGATTCTTGCGTCCTGGGTGATGAAGAGGCGCTCGAGCAGGAGCACCAGCAGGTAGAGCAGAACGCCCAGGCCCGTGATGAGCAGCACGGCCATGAAGACCGCGGGCGTGTCGAGCGAGGCCTGGACCTGGATCATCAGGTAGCCCAGCCCGCGTTCGGAGGCAATGAACTCGCCGACCACTGCGCCGGCCACCGCGAGGATGGTGGCAACCTTCATGCCCGAGAACACGTAGGGCAGCGAGCCCGGCAGCTGGATGTAGCGAAACAACTGCCAGCGCGAACCCTTGAGCGCACGCACCAGGTCGAGCATCTCGGGCTCGGCCTCGTTGAGGCCGCGAATGGTGGTCAGCAGGATTGGAAAGAAGCAGAGGCTGAAGGTGATCAGGATGTTGGGCCCGATGCCGTAGCTGAACCACACGATCACGAGCGGGCCCATCGCCACCTTGGGAATCATGTTGAGCGTGACCAGGAGCGGAAACACCAGCAGCATGAGCCGGCGGCTGGTAATGAAGAGCAGCGCCGAAAGAATGCCGAGCACCAGCCCGAGCGCATAGCCGCCGAACACCTCGAGCGCGGTGACGCCGGTGTTCATGAGCCAGCTGTAGTTGGGGTTGCCCAGCGTGGCCAGCACCTTGGACGGCGCGGGCAAGACAAAGGACTGGACCTCGAGCACCCGCACGACGATTTCCCACAGCACGACGGCCGCGACGTGCACCGCGGCCACGATGGCCCAGCGCTGCCAGTCGGGGCGCTCGCCCGCGAAGGGCGCGGGGGCGGTTGGCGCGAGTGCGCCCTCGGGTGCCGTCATCTCGATTCCTGGTCTGGGCAAACAATGCGGCGGATCATAGGACCCGCACCGGACCGAGTCAACCAACCGGTTGATAAAAAGCGGGCGAGGAAACCCTCAGGGCCTCAACGCGTTGAGTGCGAACTCGACCACGTGCTTGCGGCGCTTGCGCAATGCGCCGCGCGCGTCGAGCGCCTTGCCGAAGATCGCCGACAGCGTGTGGTTGTTGGAGAAGAAGAAGTACGAGATGCCCGCGATCGAGATGTAGAGGTTGATCGCGTCGAAGTCGGCCCGGAACACCCCCGCTGCCACGCCGCGCTTGAGCGTGGCCTCGAGCATGTCGATGAACGGCGAATGCATCTTCTGCAGCCGCTCGGAAGCGCGCAGGTGGGCGCCCTGGTTGCGGTTCTCGTCCGCCAGCAGCGCGATGAATTCGGGGTGCTCGGCGAGGTAGTCGAAGGAGAACGCCACCAGCTTGGCCATGGCCTCCATCGGTTCGAGCGCATCGAGCGTGAGTTTCTTTTCCTTTTCGCGGATCTCGGCGTAGACCGATTCGAGCGCGACCAGGTACAGGCCCTGCTTGTTGTCGAAGTAGTGGTAAACGAGCTGCTTGTTGACGCCCGCGGTCGCGGCGATCTCGTCGACACGCGCGCCGGCGAAGCCCTTGCCGGCGAACTCGGCCACGGCGGCCGCGATCAGCGCTTGCTTGGCGGCGGCCGGGTCGCGCTCGCGGCGCGCGGGTGCAGGTGCAGGTGCAGGTGCAGGTGCAGGTGCGGATGCAGGGCGGCGGGAGAGGGAGGAGGTTGCTGCGGGCATGGTGGGATGGATTCTGGCCCCATGGGTGGGCGTGTCTGGATTGCCTGTCAACCAAACAGTTGGTACGATGAACTGCAGAATCTGTTTTTACCCTCTTTTGGAGCGACCCGCATGAAAAAGCTGCTGCCGGCACTCGGCGCCACCGCGCTGCTGATGGTCTCGATCCCCGCCGCCTTCGCGGCCGATTCCATGAGCCTGATGCTCAACTGGACGCCGACGGCCGACCATGCGCCGATCTATTTCGCGAAGTCGAAGGGCTGGTACACCGAGGCCGGCATCGACCTGAGCATCGAGGCCGGCAAGGGTTCGGCG
This sequence comes from Variovorax sp. Soil_C_19, assembly GCF_057657255.1. Lineage (NCBI taxonomy): Bacteria > Pseudomonadati > Pseudomonadota > Betaproteobacteria > Burkholderiales > Comamonadaceae > Variovorax > Variovorax sp. Soil_C_19. The sequence goes on from NZ_JBDGIV010000001.1 coordinate 116,189, forward strand.
GTGTCCGCGCAGCGCGTGGGCACGGGCGGCGCCGAGCTCGGCATCGCCGACCTGCCCACCGCCATCCAGGCGAAGGGCAAGGGTGCCGACGTGAAGGCGGTGATGGTGATCTACGCGAACAGTCCGCAAGGCTTCTACTGGCTCAAGTCTTCGGGCATCACCGGACCCAAGGACTTCGCGGGCCGCAAGATCGGCAACCCTCCCGGCGATGCGGCGCGCCTCATGTGGCCCGCGTTCGCCAAGAAGGTGGGGCTCGATCCGGCGAGCGTGGGCTTCGTCAACGTGAGCCCGCAAGCCAAGGTTGCGGCGCTCAAGAGCAAGTCGGTCGACATCATCAGCGACTTCTACAACGAGCACGACCTGAAGGTGCGCGAGTTCGGCAGCGACCTCGGCTTCCAGCCCTGGCGCGACGCGGGCGTGAACGTGTATGGCAACTCGCTGATCGTGAACGGCGCGTATCTGGCGAAGAACGCGGCGCAGGTGAAAAAGTTCGTGGCGGTGACGCAGCGCGCCTACGACGCCTGCGTGAAGAGCTTCGATCCCTGTCTGCAGGCGCTGACGGCCAGCGTGAGCGGCCTCACGCCCGACAACCAGCGCGACCAGTGGAGCCGCATCAAGCAGCTGATGCGCGACGACACCACCACCAAGGTGGCGCTCGGCGCCTTCGACGGCCAGCGCGTGAAGGCCGACTACGAACTGGTGTCTTCGCTGATCGGCATCGACAAGCCCTACGACCCGGCGACACTCTTCACCAACGAGTTCCTCGACAAGGGCGTGCGCATGGCGCCCAACTGAGGCCGAGCCGGCTTCAGCCCGACTTGGCCTGGGGCGGCACGTCGCCGCCCTTTTGCCGTTCGCGGAACAGCGCGGCGCGCATCAGGAAGATGGTGGTGATCGGCGCGGTGAGCGCGATGAACAGCACGATCAGGATGGCGTGCAGGAACAGGCTGAAGCCTTGCACCGAGAAGTAGACGATCATCGCGATCGTCATGCACCATACGCCGACGGTGGCGCCCAGCGTGGGCGCATGGATGCGGCGAAAGAAGCTCGGTAGGCGCACGAGCCCGAAGGAACCGATGGCCGCGAAAACAGCGCCGAGCACCGCGAACACCGCGGTCGCGATCTCGGCCCACAGCGGCAGGGGGCCGACGATGAAATCATTCACTCTATGACCTCCCCGCGCAACAGGAACTTGGCCATCGCCGTCGATCCCACGAAGCCGAAGATCGCGACCAGCATCGCGGCCTCGAAGTAGACGTTGCTCGCGTAGTTGATGCCGAGCACCAGCATCATCAGCATGCCGTTGATGTAGAGGCAGTCGAGCGCCATCACGCGGTCCTGCGCAGTCGGTCCGATCAGCAGGCGCCAGAGCGCACAGAGCATGGCCACCGCCAGCAGGAAAAGCGCGGCCTTGAGGGCCCAGAAAAGAACGGGCGTCATGATTCGAAGATCTCCATCAGCGGGCGTTCGTAGCGCGTCTTGATCATCTCGATGAAGGCGGCTTCGTCGTCGAGGTCGAACAGGTGGATCAGCAGCGTGCTGCGGTCGAACGCGATCTCGCCCCAGGCGGTGCCCGGCGTCAGGCACATGATCATGGCCAGCACGGCGAGGGCGTTCGGGTCGCGCAGTTCGAGCGGGACCTGCACGAACTTCGAGGCGATGCGCGACGTGCGGCGCGTGAGGAGCAGCCGCGACACGTCGTAGGCCGACTTGAGCATGTCCCAGAGCACGACGAACGCCAGCCGCAGCGCCAGGCCGGGCCGGCGCATGCGAACCGGGGCGGGGCGCAGGCCCTGCGTGAGCAGGGGCACGGCAATGGCCATCACGGCCGCCGACATCAATGTGGCGGCGTCGAGCGACTGACTCAGCAGCAGCCACACCGCAAACAGCGCGAGCGAGAGCGGCGGCGACGGCATCCATCGCTTCATGGGGTGCCCCCCTTGGCCGGCCGCGGCGGGTTGGGCACCTGCCGCGCATCCATCACGGCCTTGCGGTATGCGGTGGGCGTGCGCAGGTTCTCGGCCGTGGCAGTGGCGTGGCGCATGACCGGGCCGGCCCAGACCGTCAGCGCCACGCAGGCCGCGAGCAGCCCGGCCACGGGCAGCACCTCGAGCGCCGGCAGCGCGGGCATGACGGGATGCGGCTGGGTCCAGAAATGCCGGATGCCGGTGCGGCTCAGCGCGATCAGCGCCAGGAAGCCCGACGCCAGCAGCAGCGCAAGGAAGATCCAGACGGGCGTCGAGGTGCCGCTGGTCACGAAGGCGCCCGACAGCATCGCGAACTTGCCCACGAAGCCCGACAGCGGCGGCAGCCCCGCGAGCAGCAGCGTGCAGCCGATGAAACTCAGGCCCAGGAAGGCGACGCCGGCCGGAATGGCGCGGCCGTAGAGTGCCTGTGCCTCGTCGTCGAGGTTCACGTCGTCGACCACGCGCAGGTCTTCGGCAAGAAACGGGGCGTTGCCCGCCTGCTCGTGCGGCGCGACGCTCAGGCCGGCATTGCGCCAGCGCTCGATCATGTCGACCAGCAGGAAGAAGGCACTGACCGCGAGCGTCGAACTCAGGAGGTAATAGAGCGCACCCGCCCAGACCGCGGTTTCGCCGAGGCCGATGGCCGCGATCAGCGTGCCGGCCGACACCAGCACGCTGAAGCCCGCGAGGTTGGAGAGCCGCTGCGTGCCGACGATGCCGAGCGCGCCCGCGAACAGCGTGGCGAGGCCGATCGCGATCAGCACCGATTGCCCGAGCCCAGCCGAGGCGCCGGTGTCGGGCGCGAAGAGCACGGTCCAGAGCCGGAGCAGCGTGTAGACGCCGAGCTTGGTGAGCAGCGCGAAGACCGCGCCCACCGGCGACACCGCGGCGCTGTAAGCCGGCACGAGCCAGAAGTTGAGCGGCCAGGCGCCGGCCTTGGCGAAGAAGGCGGTCGCGAGGATGGCCGCGGCCGCATGCACGAGGCCGCGGTCGCCCGCATCGAGCTGCGCGATGCGCATGCCGAGGTCGGCCATGTTGAGCGTGCCGGTCACGCCGTAGAGCAGCGCCGCACCGACCAGGAAGAGCGCCGAGGCGGCGAGGTTGATCGCGATGTAGTGCAGTCCGGCCTGCACGCGCAGCCGGCCCGAGCCGTGCAGCAGCAGGCCGTAGGAGGCCGCCAGCATCACCTCGAAGAACACGAACAGGTTGAACAGGTCGCCCGTGAGGAAGGCGCCGTTCAGGCCCATGAGCTGCAGCTGCAGCAGCGGATGGAAGTGCACGCCCGCGCGGTCCCAGCGCGAGGTCGAGTAGATGGAGGCCGCGAACGCCACCACGCCGGTGAGCGCGACCATCATGCTGGAGAGCCGGTCGGCCACCAGCACGATGCCGAACGGCGCCTGCCAGTTGCCCGGCAGGTAGATGCCGACCGAGCCCGGCCCGTCGCCGGTGTCGGGCGCATTCACCCAGCGCAGCAGCGCCAGCGCGGCCAGGAGGCCGGCGAGGCCCGAGATCACGCTCAGCGCCGACTTGGTGCGGCGGCGGCGCTCGCCGAGCAGCATCATCAGCGCGGCCGTGAGCAGCGGCAGCAGGATCGGTACCGCCACCAGGTGCGGCATGCCGAACTCGAGCAGTCGGTCGAGCAGGTGCACGAGGCCGGTCATTGGTGCTTCCTAGGCGCTGCGCTCATTCCGCCGCCCCCTGCCGCTCTTCGCCGTCGACGTGGTCGGTGCCGGTGAGGCCGCGCGAAGCCAGCATCACCACCAGGAACAATGCGGTCATCGCGAAGCCGATCACGATCGCCGTGAGTACCAGGGCCTGCGGCATCGGGTCGGCGGTGTTGGCGAGCGTGGCGGTGAAGCCTTCGATGAGCACCGGCTCGCTGTCGACCTTGAGCCGCCCCATGCTGAAGATGAACAGGTTGACCGCATACGAGATGAGCGTGAGGCCCATGATCACCTGGAAGGTGCGTGGACGCAGCAGCAGGTACACCCCCGAGCCGGAGAGCACGCCGATGGCGATGGCGAGCACGGCTTCCATCAGCGCGCGCCCTCCGCGGCCAATGCGGCGGCGGCTGCTGCGGCCTCGGCCGCCTTTTCGTCCTGCTCGGCGGCCCAGCGGTGGCTCCGGATCGATTGATGCGCGAGCGCGGTGAGTATCAGCATGGTGGCGCCGAGCACCAGCGCGAACACGCCGATGTCGAAGAAGAGGGCGCTGGGCACGTGCAGTTCGCCGAGGATCGGGACATGCAGGTGCGCGGTGTGCGTGGTCATGAACGGATAGCCGAGCAGCACGGCGCCGCTGCCGGTGGCCATGGAAAGCAGCAGCCCGACCGCGATCCAGCGGCGCGGATAGATGCGCAGGTGCTCTTCGACCCATTCGGTGCCCGACACGATGAACTGCAGCACCAGCGCGACCGACATCACGAGGCCGGCGACGAAGCCGCCGCCCGGCGCGTTGTGCCCGCGCATGAAGAAATACACCGACACGAGCACCGCGAGCGGCAGCAGCAGCCGTACCAGCACCGCCGGCACCATGAGGTAGCCGACCGCGGTGTCCTTCGCGAGCCGCGGGTTCAGCAGGTCGCTGCTGCCGTCGTCGGTCTGCGCGCGCTGCTGCGGGGGCAGCGCCATCGATTCGGGCGCGGGCCGGAAGCGGCGCAGCAATGCATACACCGTGAGCGCCACCACGCCGAGCACCGTGATCTCGCCGAACGTGTCGAAGCCGCGGAAGTCGACCAGCATCACGTTGACCACGTTGGTGCCACCGCCCTCGGTGAGCGCGCGTTCGAGGAAGAACGGCGAGATGCTCTGCGGGAACGGGCGCGTCATCATGAGCCAGGCCAACGCCGCCATGCCGCTGCCGGCGCACGCGGCCACCAGCAGGTCTCGCCCGCGCCGGCCCCAGGGCCTGAGCCGCGCGCGGGCGGGCTGCACTGCGTCCTTGCTGCGCATCGGCAGCCAGCGCAGGCCGAGCAGGATCAGCACCGTGGTGACGGCTTCCACCACGAGCTGCGTGAGCGCGAGATCGGGCGCCGAGAACCAGATGAAGGTGATGCAGGCAACGAGGCCCGCCGCCGACGCGAGCATCAGCGAGGCGAGCCGGTGGAATTTGGCCTGCCATGCCGCGGCCAGCGCACAGACGCCGCCGATGAGCCAGGTCATGGCGAACATCGGCGAGAACGGCAGCGGTTCGCGGCTGCCGCGTGCCACCGGTGCGGTCCAGAGCGCGGCCGCGGCGCCGGCGGCCGCCACCACGACCAGCAGCAGCAACTGCGACTGCATGCGCCGGGTGCCGAGCACGCGGCGGCTGCGGCGGCCGGCCTCGCTGAGCTGCGCGAGCAGGTGCTCGAAGATCAGCTGGCCGTCGAAGCGGTGCAGCAGCGGCGTGTGTTCGAGCGCACCGCGTGCGCGGCGGCTGCGCTGCGACAGGTAGAGCGCTGCGCCGCCGGCGAGCGCGACGAAGCTCATCGCGAGCGGCAGGTTGAAGCCGTGCCACACCGCGAGGCTGTAGGCCGGCAGCACGCCGCCCACCACCGGTTGCGCGGCGGCCGCGAGCAGCGCGCCGATCGACCATGCCGGCGCCACGCCCACGACAAGGCAGACCAGCACCAGCAGCTCGACGGGCACGCGCATCCAGTGCGGCGGCTCGTGCGGCTGCTTGGGCACGTCGGGGCCGCAGGGCGGGCCGAAGAACACATCGAACACGAGGCGCGCCGAATAGGCCACGCTGAAGATGCCCGCGACCGTGGCGATCACCGGCAGGCTGAAGTCGATCCAGGGCGTGGACTGGATGAAGACGGTCTCGGCGAAGAACATCTCCTTCGACAGGAAGCCATTGAGCAGTGGCACGCCTGCCATCGCGGCGCTGGCGATGATCGCCAGCGTGCCTGTGATCGGCATCAACCGCATCAGGCCGCTGAGCTTGCGGATGTCGCGCGTGCCGGTCTCGTGGTCGATGATGCCGGCCGCCATGAAGAGCGACGCCTTGAACGTCGCGTGATTCATGATGTGGAACACCGCCGCTACCGCGGCGAGCGGGCTGTTGAGCCCCAGCAGCAGCGTGATGAGCCCGAGGTGCGAGATGGTCGAGTACGCCAGCAGTGCCTTCAGGTCGCGCTGGAACATCGCGATGAAGCCGCCGAGCAGCAGCGTGATCGCACCCGCGCCGCCGACCAGCCAGAACCACTGCTCGGTGCCCGAGAGCACGGGCCACAGGCGCGCCATCAGGAACACGCCGAGCTTCACCATGGTGGCCGAGTGGAGGTAGGCCGACACCGGCGTGGGCGCTGCCATGGCGCGCGGCAGCCAAAAGTGGAACGGGAACTGCGCGCTCTTGGTAAAGGCGCCGAGCAGGATCAGCACCAGCGCCACGGGGTAGAGCGCGTGGGCGCGGATCTCGTTGCCCGAGGCGAGCACCACGTCGAGCTCGTAGCTGCCAGCAATGCGGCCCAGCACCAGCACGCCGGCCAGCAGGCAGAGCCCGCCGGCACCGGTGACGGTGAGCGCCATGCGGGCACCGCGGCGTGCATCGCGCCGATGGTGCCAATAGCCGATCAGCAGGAACGAGAACAGGCTGGTGAGCTCCCAGAACAGCACCATCTGGATCAGGTTGCCCGAGAGCACCACGCCGATCATCGCGCCCATGAAGGCGAGGAAGAACGAGAAGAAGCGGGGCACCGGGTCGGATGGCGACATGTAGTAGCGCGCATAGAGCACCACCAGCGCGCCGATGCCGAGCACCAGCATGCAGAAGAGCCACGCGAAGCCGTCCATGCGAAACACCAGGTCGAGGCCCAGTTCGGGCAGCCACTCGATGCGTTGGCGCAGCACGTTGCCCTGGGCGATCTGCGGAAAGAACCACGCGGTCTGCACCGCGCAGCCGAGCGCCACCAGCCCAGCCAGCGTCGACTCCCGATTGCGCGCATTGGACGGCAACAACGCGGCCAGCACGCTGGCAATGAAGGGGAGGGCGACGAGGAAGACCAGGGGCATTGCGGTCGATTCTATCGACCGCACCCCCGGCCGGCCCCGCCAAAGCCGGTGCCGTCGGCCGGTTTTACAGCCCCGATCGCGGTCAGCCGGCCAGCACCTGCACGCTGCGGATGCCGAGCCAGGTCGCGACGAGCGAGCCGCCGAGGTGGGCGGACGCGGTGAGCAGGGCCACGCCCACGCGGCCCTCGAGCAGCATCGTCACCACCTCGGCCGAGAAGCTCGAGAAGGTGGTGAGCCCGCCGAGGAAGCCGGTCACCAGCGCCAGCCGCCAGACGGGGTCGAGGTCGGGCAGCAGCTGGAACGCAGCGATCGCCACACCGATCAGGTAGCCGCCGATCAGGTTGGCGGCCAGCGTGCCCCAGGGCATGAGTCCGCCGCTACCCAGCCAGAGTGCGAGGCCCCAGCGCGCGAGCGCACCCACGGAAGCACCCATGCAGATGGCGATGATCGGAAGCAGCATCGGCCTATTGTCGGTGGCGCGGATCTGTGGCTCAGGGCGCCATCTGCTGCGGCAGCCAAGTGACGAGCTGCGGCACGAAGTAGATGAGCAGCACGGCCGCTGCCATCAGCAGGAACATCGGCAGCGTGACGCGCGCGATGTAGAGCAGGTCCTTGCCGGTCATTCCCTGCAGAACGAACAGGTTGAACCCCACGGGCGGCGTGATCTGCGCCATCTCGACCACCAGCACGACGAAGATGCCGAACCAGATCGGGTCGATGCCGGCCGCGTGCACGGTCGGCATGATGACGCCCATGGTCAGCACCACCATCGAGATGCCGTCGAGGAAGCAGCCCAGCACGATGAAGAACATCGCGAGCATCGCGATCAGCTGGAACTTCGAGAGGCCGAGCGAACCGATCCATTCGGCCAGGTGGCGCGGCAGGCCGATGTAGCCCATGGCGAGCGTGAGGAAAGCGGCGCCGGCGAGGATCAGCGCCATCATGCAGTAGAGCCGCGTGGCGCCGAGCAGCGCTTCCTTGAAGCTGTGCCAACTGAGCGACCCCTGCGTGCCAGAGATGACCAGCGCGCCCACCACGCCCAGCGCCGCCGCCTCGGTGGCGGTGGCGATGCCGGCGTAGATGGAGCCGAGCACCGACAGGATCAGCAGCGCCACCGGGATCAGCGACAGCGAGGCCTTGAGCTTCTCCAGCAGCGGCAGCTTCAGGTCGGCCGGCGGCACGCGTTCGGGATGCCGCAGCGCCCAGACCATGATGTAGCCCGAGAACAGCAGCCCGAGCACGATGCCCGGCACCACCCCCGCGATGAACAGGCGTGCGATCGAAACGTCGGCACTCACGCCATAGACGATCATGATGATCGACGGCGGGATCAGGAGGCCCAGTGTGCCCGCGCCCGCCAGCGTGCCGATGACCATGTCGTCGGGGTAGCCGCGCCGCTTGAGTTCGGGCAGGCTCATCTTGCCGATGGTGGCGCAGGTGGCCGCGCTCGATCCCGAGACTGCTGCGAACACGGCGCAGCCCACCACGTTGGTGTGCAGCAGCCGCCCCGGCAGGCTCTGCATCCAGGGCGCGAGACCCTTGAACATGTCCTGCGAGAGCCGGGTACGGAAGAGGATCTCGCCCATCCAGATGAAGAGCGGCAGCGCGGTCAGTGTCCAGCTCGAGGCCGAGCCCCAGATGGTCACGGCCATTGCGTCGCCGGCCGGGCGCGACGAGAAAACCTGCATGGCGATCCATGCGACGCCCGAAAGTGTGAGCCCGATCCAGACGCCGCTGCCGAGAATGAGGAACAGCGCCGCGATCAGCAGCGCTGCGACGGCAATGTCATTCATGGCGCAGCGCCTCCGCACCCTCGGCCTTGGCCGGGCGGCCGCGCCACTCGATCACGAACTCGTCGAGTGCCGCAATGGCGAACACCAGCGCGCCGAGCGCCATCGAGAGTTGCGGCAGCCACAGCGGCGTGGCGTCGTTGCCGGTCGAGATGTCGTGGAATTCATGCGACTGCAGTACCAGCCGCGCGCTGTACCAGGCGAACAGCAGGGCGAGCACCGCACCGGCACCCATGGCCCAGCGCTCGAGCCAGCGCTGCGCCGTGGGCGGCAGGTGCTGCAGCACCAAGGTCACGCGGATGTGCTCGCCGCGCTTGAGTGTGTGCGCCAGCGCCAGGAAACCCGCACCGGCCATCAGGTAGCCCGCATAGGCGTCGATGCCCGGCACGTTGAAATGCAACTGCCGGCTGACGATCGACAGCAGCACCATCGCCAGCAAGCCGATCATGAAAAGCGCCGCCAGGGCGGCGGCGCTGTCGTAGAGGAAGTCGAGGGCTTTTCGCATCGGGCGCGGTGCGGGCTCGGCTCACATCTTCTTGTAGGCGTCGACCACGGCCTGTCCCTCGGGCCCGGCCTTCTCGAGCCATTCCTTGATCATGGTGTCGCCGATCTTCTTCATGTCGGTTTTGAGTGCGGCCGAGGGCACGTGCACGGCCATTCCGTTCTTCTTGAGCAGGTCGAGGTACTCGACGTTCTTCTTCTTCGAGAGTTCCCAGCCGCGTTTCTCGGCGTCGGCTGCGGCCTTGCGCACGGCGTCCTGTACGGGCTTGTCGAGCGCATCAAAGGCCTTCTTGTTCATGAGGATCGCGTTCTTCGGCAGCCAGGCCTGCGTGTCGTAGAAGTTCTTGATGTATTCGAAGGTCTTCGTGTCGTAGCCGGTCGAACCCGACGACATGTACGACTCGATCACGCCGGTGGCCATGGCCTGCGACAGCTCGGCCTGCTGCACGGTGACGGGCTGGGCGCCGACGAGTTCGCCGATGCGCGCGGTGGCGGGGCTGTAGGCGCGCCACTTGACGCCCTTGAGGTCGGCGGCCGATGCGATCTCCTTCTTCACGAAGATGCCCTGCGGCGGCCAGGCCACCGTGTAGAGCAGCACGATGCCCTGTTCGGCGAGCTTCTTCTCGAGCGCGGGCTTCTGCGCCTGGTAGAGCTTCCACGCCGCGTCGTAGCTGTCGGCCAGGAACGGAATGCCGTCGGCACCGAACATCTGCCACTCGTTCTGGTAGTTGACCAGCAGGATCTCGCCGAGCTGCGCCTGGCCGCCTTGCACCGCTCGCTTGATTTCCGGCGCCTTGAACAGCGAAGCGTTGGCGTGCACCGTGATCTTGAGCTTGCCGCCGCTGCCCTTGTCGACGTCGCTCGCGAACTGCATGTTGTTCTCGGTGTGGAAGTTGCTCGCCGGGTAGGCGGTGGGCAGGTCCCACTTGGTCTGCGCGAATGCTGCGGCGCCAAGGGTGAGGCCAGCGAGGGCGATGCCGAACTTGTGATTCATGGGCTCTCCGGACGTATGAAGTGAAAAACGAAGGCCAGCATACGTGCAAATTCCGGGCCACTTGTGAGGCATTTCCCTGCCACGCGATGCCATGTGCGCGCTGGCGCGCCGTGCGGCCGGGCATGAAAAAGCCGCCCCGGAGGGCGGCTCGGTTCGCAGCGGCTGCTGCGGTGGGCTCAAGGCTTGGCTGGCTTCGCAGGCTTGGCCTCGGCCGACGCGGCAGCCGGCTTCGCCATGCTCGCGGGCGGGGTTGCCGCGGGTGTGGTCGCCGGCGCGGCCGCTGGTGCGCTGAAGGCCTTGCCGTTGACCGTGAGCCCTTCGCCCGAGAGCTTCTCGGCGGTTTTGTCCTTCACGCCCTTGACGCGCTGCATCAGGTCGGCCCAGTCCTTGAACTCGCCCTGCTTGCGCGCATCGAGGATGCGCGTCGACATGGCCGGGCCCACGCCCTTGATGCCATCGAGATCGGCCGCCGTGGCCTTGTTGACGTCGACCGCGGCGAACGAAGCGGCGGCACACAGCATCGCCAGTGCGGCGAAGATTTTCTTCAGCATGATTTTTGAACTCCCTGATGGTTGATCGAACTTCTTGCCGGCAGAGGTGCCGGCGCGCGTTCAACGGCCCAGGAAGATCTGCGTTGACGGCGCTGTGGCTGGCAGCCGCCCAGGTGACCATTGTTCCCAACCGTGGTCGGAATGTGGCTCAGAGTTCCTCGACGCGGCGCGGGGGATAACTGTCCCAGGCCTGGCATCCGGGGCAGTGCCAGAAGTACTGGTGCGCCTCGAAGCCGCAGGCGGCGCAGCGGTAGCGCATCAAGGGCCGCGTGGCCTGGTCGAGCGCGCGCTGGACCTGCGGATGGAATTGCTCGTGCTCGAAGCGTTCGCCGGCGAGCCAGCGCGACGCGGCCACGAGCGAGGGTTGTTGTGCCAGGTGCGCGATGTAGCCGTCGCGTGGCGCGAGCGGCTGGTCGTCGGCGGCCGGCGTGGCCGCGTGGGGCGCACCGCCGAGTGCGATCAGCGCCTCGAGCACGTCGATCGAGGGTGACTCGACATAGCGCCGTTGCAGCAGTGCCAGCGCCTCGGACTCGCGGTGCGCCGCGACGGCCGCCTGCTGCAGCGTGGCGGCATAGAGCGGTAGTGCGAGCGGCGCGGTTTCGCCGAGCGCCAGCAGTGTGTCGAAGGCCGCAGTCGCATCGCCATTGCGCAATTGCAGCGTGGCGGTGTCGATGGCGGGGCGTGGCGCCTGCGGCGCCTGTGCCACGGCTTCGTCGAGCAGGCGGGCGGCCGCGGCGAGGTCGCCTGCCGCCGCCTGCTCGGCAGCCTGCTCGCAGAGGTGGTGCGCGCGGCGCGTGCTGTAGCTCGCCTGGTCGGACTCGTCGAGCTTGCGCGCCACATCGGCCGCCTGCGTCCATTCGCGCGAACGCTCGTAGATGGCCAGCAGGGCGAGCCGTGCTTCATTCTCGTAACGCGTGCCTTCGAGCTTCTGCAGCGCGGCCTCGGCGCGGTCGAGCAGCCCGGCGCGCAGAAAGTCCTGCGACAGCGCATGCTGCGCGCGCTCGCGGTCGGCGCGGCTCAGGTCGCCGCGGCCGAGCAGATGTTCGTGCACCCGCACCGCGCGCTGGTATTCGCCGCGCCGGCGAAACAGGTTGCCGAGCGCGAAGTGCAGCTCCTGCGTGTCGGGGTCGTTCTGCACGGCTTCGATGAAGGCATCGATGGCCTGGTCCTGCTGCTCGTTCAACAGGAAGTTGAGGCCGCGGAAGTAGGCCTTGGGCGCCTGCCGGTTCTCGAGCTTGAGCTGCCGAAGGTCGAAGCGCGATGCGAGCCAGCCCAGCACGAAGGCGACGGGCAGGCTGATCAGCAGCCAGCTGGGATCAAAGTCCATGTTGACGTGCGGCCGGGAGGTCGGTGGCGGAGAGGGATGGCGCCGGCGCGGGCGCCGTGGCGGGCGGGCCCGGCATGGGCTGGACCTGCGGCGCGGCGGAAGCCGGCTGCGCCGCCGCGGCGGCGCGATGCTTCCACCAGCCCGGCAGCATGCCGAGCGCACCGACCACGAGGCCGCCCGCGAAGGCCGCGAGCACGACCAGCACCAGCGGCGCGCGCCAGTGCGTGCCGAAGAAGAAGTACACCGTGGCGTCGTGCTGGTTGTTCAGCGCGAAAGCGAAGAGCGTAAAAAAAATGGCTGCCTTGAGCAGCCACAGGATGTATTTCATAGCCATTCCCGTTGCCGGGGGCATTTTACGGTTGCCGCCGCCATGTGCGGCTCAGGGCTTCCGGTCGGGAGGCGGCGCGCTGGTGCCGAGTTCGGCGGTGCGTGCATCGACGGCCTCACGCAGGGCCTTGCCGGGCTTGAAGTGCGGCACCCGCTTCTCGGGAATCTGCACGCTCTCGCCCGAGCGCGGATTGCGCCCGATGCGCGGCGGACGCCGCGTGACGGAAAAGCTGCCGAAACCGCGGATCTCGATGCGGTGGCCGCGAACCAGTGCGTCGCTCATCGCGTCGAGGATGGTCTTGACGGCGTATTCGGCATCGCGGTGCGTCAGCTGCGCAAAGCGGGCTGCGAGTTCTTCGACAAGATCGGAGCGGGTCATAGGCCGGGCAAAAAACGGGGACGAAAAAAAAGACAGAGCGGCCCCAGGGCCTGCTCTGTCTTCGGACTCGACTTACTTGCTGTCGTTGTTGTCCAGCTTGGCGCGCAGCAGGGCGCCCAGGCTCGTCGTGCCCGCGTTCTCGCGTGACGACTGCTGGCTCAGGTTGGCCATGGCGCCTTGCTCGTCGACCATGTCCTTCTGCTTGATCGACAGCTGGATGTTGCGGGTCTTGCGATCCACGTTCACGACGATGGCGGTGACTTCGTCGCCTTCCTTCAGCACGTTGCGGGCATCTTCGACGCGATCGCGCGAGATTTCCGAAGCACGGAGGTAGCCGATGATGTCTTCGCCGAGGTCGATTTCAGCGCCGCGGGCGTCCACGGTCTTGACCTTGCCGGTCACGATCTGGCCCTTGTCGTTCACCGTGGTGAACGTGGTGAACGGGTCGCCGTCGAGCTGCTTGATGCCCAGGCTGATGCGCTCGCGGTCGACGTCGACGGCCAGCACGATCGCTTCGACTTCCTGGCCCTTCTTGTAGTTGCGAACGGCGGTTTCGCCGGCTTCGTTCCACGAGAGGTCGGACAGGTGCACCAGGCCGTCGATGCCGGCAGCCAGGCCCACGAAAACGCCGAAGTCGGTGATCGACTTGATCGGGCCCTTGACGCGGTCGCCGCGCTTGGTGTTCTGCGCGAATTCCTGCCACGGATTGGCCTTGCACTGCTTCATGCCCAGGCTGATGCGGCGCTTCTCTTCGTCGATCTCGAGGACCATGACTTCGACTTCGTCGCCCAGCGAGACGATCTTGTTCGGAGCGATGTTCTTGTTGGTCCAGTCCATTTCGGAGACGTGCACCAGGCCTTCGATGCCGGGCTCGAGTTCGACGAACGCGCCGTAGTCGGCGATGTTCGTGACCTTGCCGAACAGGCGGGTCGACTGCGGGTAGCGGCGCGAAACGCCCATCCAAGGGTCGTCGCCCATTTGCTTCAGACCCAGCGAGACACGGTTCTTCTCGGTGTCGAACTTGAGGATCTTGGCGGTGATTTCCTGGCCGGCCTGAACGACTTCGCTCGGGTGGCGGACACGGCGCCATGCCATGTCGGTGATGTGCAGCAGGCCGTCGATGCCGCCGAGGTCCACGAACGCGCCGTATTCGGTGATGTTCTTGACCACACCGCGCACGACTGCGCCTTCCTTCAGCGTTTCCATCAGCTTGGCGCGCTCTTCGCCCATGCTGGCTTCGACCACGGCACGGCGCGACAGCACGACGTTGTTGCGCTTGCGGTCGAGCTTGATGACCTTGAATTCGAGGGTCTTGTTCTCGTAGGGGGTCAGGTCCTTGATCGGACGCGTGTCGATCAGCGAACCCGGCAGGAACGCGCGGATGCCGTTGACGAGCACCGTGAGGCCGCCCTTGACCTTGCCGCTGGTGGTGCCGGTGACGAAGTCGCCCGATTCCAGGGCCTTCTCGAGCGCGAGCCACGAAGCGAGGCGCTTGGCGGTGTCGCGCGACAGGATGGTGTCGCCGTAGCCGTTTTCGACGCTGCCGATGGCAACGGAAACGAAATCGCCGGCCTGGACTTCGAGTTCGCCCTTGTCGTTCTTGAACTCCTCGATCGGCACATACGCTTCGGACTTGAGACCGGCGTTGACGACGACGTGGTTGTGCTCGACGCGCACGACTTCGGCCGTGATGACCTCGCCGGTGCGCATTTCAGAACGCTTCAGGGACTCTTCGAACAGATCGGCAAAAGATTCAGACATTGATGGTTCCTTCCGTCAGGCAGGGTTGGCAGGCGCTCATGCGGAATTGCGTGCGACTGCGCTGAGGTCTGTAGACGGCGGTTGTTTGGGCGGTTGCCCGGTTGGTTGAACATCCCGGCGGGCCAGTGCGCTGTCGCGCGAGAAGAGCCTGCCGGAGCGGTGGGCGCCATCCGGAACCCGGCTGGCGCGAGCCTTTCAAGCGGGCTTGAAAGGCCGTCGGTTCAGTCGTTCAAGTGGGCTCGAACGGCTGGATCTGCTGCCACCATGCCAACACCTGATCGATCGATTGCGCGATGGACAGCTGGGAGTTGTCGAGGTGGCGGGCGTCGTGCGCCGGCTTCAGAGGGGCCACGCTGCGGGACGAATCCCTGGCGTCGCGCGCCTCCAGGTCGGAGCGAAGACTGTCGAGTGTAGTCGAAATACCCTTTGAAATCAACTGCTTATGCCGCCGCTCGGCGCGCTGGGCGGCGCTGGCGGTGAGAAAGACCTTGAGCGCCGCGTTGGGAAAGATCACGGTGCCCATGTCGCGCCCGTCGGCGACCAGGCCCGGCAGCTGCCGGAAGCGCTGCTGCAGGCCCAGCAGCGCCTCGCGCACGGCCGGCAGCGTCGAGACGCGCGAGGCGTCCATGCCCGCGGCTTCGGTGCGGATCTCGTCGCTCACGTCCTCGCCGCCGAGCAGCACCTTGCCCTCGGCGAAGTGCAGCGGCAGGGTGCTCGCGAGTGCGGCGATGCGCGCCTCTTGCGCCGGCTCGGCCTCGAGCCCGGCGCGCCGCATGGCGAGGCCGGTCACGCGGTAGAGCGATCCCGAATCGAGGTAGTGGTAGCCCAGCAGGCGCGCGACCTCTGCCGCGAGCGTGCCCTTGCCCGACGCCGTGGGGCCGTCGATGCAGATCACCGGGATCTCCGCGGCCCGTGCGACCGAGAACAGGGTCTCGAAGTAGTCGGGAAAGGTCTTGGCGACGCAGTGCGGCTCGAGAATGCGGACCGGCAGGCCGGCCGGATTGAACGCCGCGAGCGAGAAGCACATCGCCACGCGATGGTCGTCGTAGGTGCGGATGCTCGCCGGCCGCCAGAGCGCCGCAGCCAGCGGATGCACGCGGAGGAAGTCGGGGCCGGACTCGACCGTGGCGCCGAGCTTGCGCAACTCGTTGGCCATGGCCTCGATGCGGTCGGTTTCCTTGACCCGCCAGCTCGCGATGTTGCGCAGGGTGCTTGGGCCATCGGCGTAGAGCGCCATCACCGCGAGCGTCATGGCGGCATCGGGGATGTGGTTCGCGTCGAGGTCGATGGCCTTGAGCGGCCACGCGCCGCGCCGGACTTCGAGCCAGTTGGGCCCGCTGTCGACCTGCGCGCCCATCTGGCGGGCGGCGTCGATGAAACGGATGTCGCCCTGGATCGAGTCGGCACCCACGCCTTCGATGCGGATGCCGCTGGCGCCGGCATCGCCCGTGGCGATCGCGCCAAGGCCGATGAAATAGCTGGCCGACGAGGCGTCGGCCTCGACGTGGATGTCGCCGGGCGAGCGGTAGCTGCTGCCCGCGGGAATGGTGAAGCGTTCCCAGTTGTCGCGCTGCACCGCGATGCCGAAGCGCGCCAGCAGGTTCAGCGTGATCTCGATATAGGGTTTGGAGATGAGTTCGCCGACCACTTCGATCACGACATCGCGTTCCGCCGCCAGCGGGAGTGCGAGCAGCAGCGCCGTGAGGAACTGGCTCGACACGTCGCCGCGCACGCGGATCGGCGCATCGAGCACCAGCGCGTCGCGGTCGACCGGGTGGATGCGCAGCGGCGGATAGCCGGGGTTGCCGAGGTAGTCGATGCGGCAGCCGAGCTGGGTCAGCGCATCGACGAGGTCGCCGATCGGGCGCTCGTGCATGCGCGGCACGCCGCTGAGTTCGAAGTCGCCGCCGAGCAGCGACAGCGCTGCGGTCAGCGGCCGCATCGCGGTGCCCGCGTTGCCCAGGAAAAGCGACAACAGCGCGCCGCCGGATTGGAACTGGCCGCCGATGCCGGTGATGCGCAGCGCCTTGCCCGAGGCCTCGACGCCGCAGCCGAGCGCGCGCAGCGCATCGAGCATCACGCGGGTGTCGTCCGAGTCGAGCAGGTCGTGAACGGTGGTGGTGCCGTTCGCGAGTGCAGCCAGCAGCAGAACGCGGTTCGAAATGCTCTTGGAGCCCGGCAGCTGCACCGTGCCGGCGGCGGACACGAGGGCGGGTAGGTCGAGGAAGGCGGTCGAAAACATGTCAGTGGCGCCCCCCGGCCGCCCGAAGCCGCTGACGCGCCCCCTCGGGGGGCAGCGATACGCAAAGCGATGAGCGTGGGGGCAGTTTCATTTCAGGCGTCCAGGGCGGAGGTGTCGCTGCCCGGCTGCCAGGCCGCGCGGGCCTTGCTTGCCGATGCAATCGCCTGCTCCAGCGCGTTGCCGTCGGCCGCGGCCATCAGCGCCTCCAGATCGAGCAGTGCCTGGCGGAAGGCCTGCGACTGCTGCAGCACCTGCTCGCGGTTGGCGAGCAGCACATCGCGCCACATGACCGGGTCGCTGGCCGCGATGCGAGAAAAATCTCGGAACCCGGGACCCGCGAGACGGAGGAAACGGTCGCCCTGCGGCTGGGAGAGCAGGGCGTTGGTGTAGGCAAAGGCCAGCAGATGCGGCAGGTGGCTCACGGCCGCGAAGGCGCTGTCGTGCTCCTCATGGGTCATGGTGAGCACGTTGGCGCCGATGCCGCTCCAGAGTTGCGAGGCGCGCTGCACGTTCGAGCGCAGCGTGGCCTTGACCGGCGTCAGCACCACCTTGCGGCCCGTGAAGAGCGAGGCCTCGGCATGCTCGACGCCCGACACTTCCTTGCCCGCGATCGGATGCGCCGGAACGAAATTCGCGAAGTGGTTCTGCAGGCCATGGCGCGCGGCCTCGATCACGTCGCCCTTGGTTGAACCCACGTCCATGATGAGCGTGTCGCTAGAAAGGCCGTGGCGGATGGCCTTGAATGTGGCCTCGGACGCCGCCACCGGCACCGCCAGCAGCACGAGGTCGGAGCCCGAGACCGACAGCAGCGCTGACGGCGCGGCGACGTCGATCACGCCGAGTTGGCGCGCCCGCTCGGTGGTGGACGGCGACTTGCTGTAGCCCACCACGCGCTTCACCAGCCGGGCGCGCTTGAGCGCGAGCGCGAAGGAGCCGCCGATGAGCCCGCAGCCGATCAATCCCAATTGCTCGAACATGGTGCGCGTCCGGTCAGGCTTTGACGGGATAGGCGCCGAGCACCTTGTAGAAAGCGCAGAGGCCGCGAAGCTCGGCCAGCGCCGCCGCCACGTTGGGCTGCGAAGGATGGCCATCGAGGTCGATGTAGAAGTAGTACTCCCACTGGCCGGTACGCGCGGGCCGTGACTCGAAGCGGGTCATCGAGACGTTGTTGACCTTGAGCGGCACGAGCAGGTCGTGCACGGCGCCCGGTCGGTTGGGCACCGAGACGATCAGGCTGGTGCAGTCGCGCCCCGATGCAGGCGGCATGGCGAGCGTCTGCGGCAGGCAGATCACCGAGAAGCGGGTGCGGTTGTACGAGTCGTCCTGGATAGCGTGCGCGACGATGTGCAGGCCGAAGCGCGTGGCCGCCCGCTCGCCCGCCAGTGCGGCCCACGCCGGGTTCGATGCGGCGAGCCGGGCGCCTTCGGCGTTGCTCGAGACGGCGCGCCGTTCGGCATTCGGCAGGTGCTTCGAGAGCCAGGTCTGGCACTGCGCGAGCGCCTGCGGATGGGCCAGCACGGCCTCGACGCCCTCGAGCGTGTTGCTGGTGCGCAGCAGATGATGGCGCACGAGCAGGCTGACTTCGCCGACCACATGGGTGGGCGAGTGCAGGAACAGGTCGAGCGAGCGCGTGACCACGCCTTCGGTGGAGTTTTCGACCCCGACCACGCCGTACTGGGCGCTGCCTGCGGCTGTGGCGTGGAACACCTCGTCGAAGCTGGCGCAATAGACCAGGTCGGCGGCACCGCCGAAGTATTCGATCGCGGCCTGTTCGCAGAAGGTGCCTTCGGGCCCGAGCACGGCCACGCGCTGCGGCGATTCGAGTGCCAGGCAGGCCGACATGATCTCGCGCCAGATGGCGGCCACGTGCAGGTCCTTGAGCGGACCGCCGTTGCTCTTCTGCATCTTCTCGATGACCTGCGCCACGCGGTCGGGGCGAAAGAACGGGGTGCCTTCGCGCTTCTTGACCTCGCCGACCTGTTCGGCCACATGGGCGCGCTCGTTGAGCAGGGCGAGCAGTTGCTGGTCGAGCGAATCGATCTGCACACGCAGATCGGACAAACTGTCGGAATTTTCGGGGGAAGAGGGCGGTGTGGGTGCGGAGGCGGTCATCGTGGCGAGCAGCGGCTGGGCATGCGCCTAGGCATGCGATCGCTCGAATTCTCGCATGTAGCCCACGAGTGCCTGCACGCCTTCGAGCGGCATCGCGTTGTAGATGCTCGCGCGCATGCCGCCCACCGACTTGTGGCCCTTGAGCTGCAGCAGGCCCGCTTCGCGCGCACCTGCCAGAAAGGCGTCGTTGCGGCTTTCGTCATGCAGGAAGAACGGCACGTTCATGCGTGACCGGCAGCCCGGATCGATCCTGTTGACGTAGAACGAGGAGGCGTCGATGAAGTCGTACAGCAGCTTCGCCTTGGCGATGTTGCGCTGCTCCATGGCGGCCACCCCGCTCAGCGTGCCTTCGGTCTGCTGCAGGAGCCACTGGAACGTGAGCCCTGCCATGTAGATGCCCCAGGTCGGCGGGGTGTTGTACATGGACTTGTTGTCGGCCACGGTCTTGTAGTTGAACGCGCTCGGGCAGATCTCGAGCGCACGGCCGAGCAGGTCGTCACGCACGATCACGAGCGTGAGCCCGGCCGGGCCGAGGTTTTTCTGCGCACCGCCGAAGGCGAGGCCGACGCGGCGCCAGTCGACGCTGCGCGATGCGACGTGCGAGGAGAAGTCGATCACCAGCGGCGCGCTGCTGCCGAGCGCCGCGAGATCGGGAAGTTCGTGGAATTCGACGCCGTTGATGGTCTCGTTGGTGCAGACGTGCACGTACGAGGCATCGTTGCCGAGTTGCCAGGTTGCAGGATCGGGCAGGCGCGTGTGCTGGTCGCCGGCATTGCTGGCCGCGACGTGCGCGGTGCAATAGCGCTGGGCTTCCTTCTGGGACTTGATGCTCCAGCTGCCCGTGATGACGAAGTCGGCGGTGGTGCCGCGCGACAGGTTCATTGGCACGATGGCGTTTTCGCCGAGCCCGCCACCCTGCATGAAGAGGATGTGGAAGTGTTCTGGAACGGCCAGCAGCTGGCGGATGTCGGCTTCGGCCTGCGTGCAGATGGCGCCGAACTCCTTGCCTCGATGGCTCATCTCCATCACGCTCATGCCGCTGTCTTGCCAGTCGAGCATGTCGGCGGCAGCGCGTTGCAGCACCGCCTCCGGCATGGCGGCCGGGCCCGCCGAGAAGTTGTACGGGCGCGTGCCGGCGGGCATTGGCTGCTGCTGGGGCGTCACGTCACTTCTTGTTGTTGTTGGAAGAGGACTTGGCCGGGGCCTTGGCGGGCGCCGCGCCTTGCGAGCCGCCCGTGGGGGCACCGAGTGCCTTGGCCACGTTCTCGTCGAGCGCGCGCATCTTGGGCTCGATGGTGGCGCGCGTTTCGGTCACGAGCTTCTCGGTCAGCGCGGTCTGCATCTTCGGATTGAGGTCCTGGTACTTCTTGCTGAGCGGCGAGTTGATCCAGGCCAGCAGCTGCTTGAGCTCGTCTTCGCTGAAGTTCTGCTCGAGGATCGGGGTCAGCGCGCCAGGTGCGAGCTGCACGGCCTTGTCGCGCACGATCGGATAGGACTCGTCGAAGTACTTCTTGAGCTCGGCGTCGGCGGCCTTGGCGGCAGCTTCGCGCTTGGCTTCGGGCACCTGCGTCTGCAGGTACTGCGAGCCGGCCTGCGCGATCGGGGCGCTCGATTGCTCGATCAGGCCACGCGCGAGCGATTCGATGCCGGGGCGCTGCACGTCGATGAACTGCTTGATGAGCGCGGCCTTGTCCTGGGCCATGGCGGCCATCGAACTGCCGGCCAGTGCGACCGTCAGAAGTGCGAGCTTGTATTTTTTCACTGAGGATTCTCCGTTGAAGATGTGGAAGTGTCGTCCGCGTCCGGCTCGATGTCGCCGTTTGCGTCGTTCTCGACGATACGCTGTAGCCCGCTGAGTTTTGCGCCTTCGTCGAGCCCGATCAGCGTGACGCCCTGCGTTGCGCGACCTAGTTCACGAATTTCGGCAACACGGGTGCGCACGAGCACGCCCTTGTCGGTGATGAGCATGATCTCGTCGTCCGCATGCACGAGGGTGGCGGCAACGACCTTGCCGTTGCGCTCACTCTGTTGAATCGCAATCATGCCTTTGGTTCCGCGACCATGCCGCGTGTACTCGGTAATGCTTGTGCGTTTACCGTAACCATTTTCGGTGGCAGTCAGCACGCTCTGCTGCTCGTCCTCCGCCACCAGCATCGCGATCACGCCCTGGCCTGGCTCGAGCGACATGCCGCGCACGCCGCGCGCATTGCGGCCCAGCGGGCGCACGTCTTCCTCGTCGAAGCGCACGGCCTTGCCACCGTCGCTGAACAGCATCACGTCGTGCTTGCCGTCGGTCAGCGCGGCGCCGATGAGGTAGTCGCCCTCATCGAGGTTCACCGCGATGATGCCGCCCTTTCGCGGGTTGTTGAACTCGTCGAGCGTGGTCTTCTTGACCGTGCCCATCGAAGTCGCCATGAAGACGTACTGGTCGGCCGGGAAGTTGCGCTTCTCGCCGGTGAGCGCGAGCGCGACGTTGATCTTCTCGCCTTCCTGCAGCGGGAACATGTTGACGATGGGACGCCCGCGAGAACCGCGCGAGCCTGCCGGCACTTCCCAGACCTTGAGCCAATACAGGCGGCCGCGGTTGGAGAAGCACAGGATGTAGTCGTGCGTGTTGGCGATGAAGAGCTGGTCGATCCAGTCGTCTTCCTTGGTCACCGTGGCTTGCTTGCCGCGGCCGCCGCGCTTCTGGGCGCGGTATTCGTGGAGCGGCTGGCTCTTGATGTAGCCGCTGTGCGACAGCGTGACCACCATGTCGGTGGGCGTGATCAGGTCTTCGGTCGAGAGGTCGAAGGCACTGTGCTCGACCAGACTGCGGCGCGCGCCGAGCTTCGATTGGCCGAACTCCTGCTTGATCGCGCCGAGTTCCTCGCCAATGATGACCGAGACGCGCTCGGGCTTGGACAGGATGTCGAGCAGGTCGTCGATCTCGGCCATGACGTCCTTGTACTCGGCGACGATCTTGTCCTGCTCGAGGCCGGTCAGGCGCTGCAGGCGCATCTGCAGGATCTCCTGCGCCTGGGTTTCCGAGAGGCGATAGAGGCCGTCGCCGCCCATGCCGAACTCGCGCTCGAGGCCTTCGGGGCGGTAGTCGTCGGCGTTGATCACGCCGCCGTCGGCCCGCGTGCGCGTGAGCATCTCGCGCACCAGCTTGCTGTCCCAACTGCGGGTCATGAGCTCGGCCTTGGCCACCGGCGGGGTGGGCGCGTTGCGGATGATCGAGATGAACTCGTCGATGTTGGCGAGCGCCACCGCCAGGCCCTCGAGCACGTGGCCGCGTTCGCGCGCCTTGCGCAGCGTGAACACGGTGCGCCGCGTGACCACCTCGCGGCGGTGCTGCAGGAAGACCTGGATCAGGTCCTTGAGGTTGCAGAGCTTGGGCTGGCCGTCGACCAGCGCCACCATGTTGATGCCGAAGGTGTCCTGCAGCTGCGTCTGCTTGTAGAGGTTGTTCAGCACCACTTCGGGCACTTCGCCGCGCTTGAGTTCGATCACCAGGCGCATGCCCGACTTGTCGGACTCGTCCTGGATGTGGCTGATGCCCTCGATCTTCTTCTCGTGCACCAGCTCGGCCATGCGCTCCTGCAGCGTCTTCTTGTTGACCTGGTAGGGGAGCTCGTCGACGATGATCGCCTGGCGCTGGCCGCGGTCGATGTCCTCGAAGTGGCACTTGGCGCGCATCACGACCTTGCCGCGGCCGGTGCGGTAGCCGTCGCGCACGCCATTGATGCCGTAGATGATGCCGGCGGTCGGGAAGTCGGGCGCCGGCACGATCTCCATCAGCTCGTCGATGCTCGCCTCCGGATGGCGCAGCAGGTGCAGACAGGCGTCGACTACCTCATTGAGGTTGTGCGGCGGAATATTGGTGGCCATGCCGACTGCAATACCGCCGGAGCCATTCACCAGCAAATTCGGCACCTTGCTCGGCAGAACCTTCGGCTCTTTTTCGGAGCCGTCGTAATTGTCCTGAAAATCGACCGTTTCCTTGTCGATATCGGACAGCATTTCGTGCGCAATTTTGGCCAGCCGGATTTCCGTATACCGCATTGCGGCCGCGTTGTCTCCGTCCACAGACCCGAAGTTGCCCTGGCCGTCCACCAGCATGTGGCGCATGGAGAAATCCTGCGCCAGCCGCACGATCGTGTCGTAGACCGACTGGTCGCCGTGCGGGTGGTACTTACCGATCACGTCGCCCACGATGCGGGCGGACTTCTTGTAGGCGCGGTTCCAGTCGTTGTTGAGCTCGTGCATCGCGAAGAGCACGCGCCGATGCACAGGTTTCAGGCCGTCCCGCGCGTCGGGAAGCGCTCGGCCCACGATCACGCTCATGGCGTAATCGAGATAGCTGCTGCGCATTTCCTCTTCGAGACTGATGGGCAGGGTTTCTTTGGCGAAGGAGGTCATTGAGGCGAGAGGCTGGCGGCAGAATGCGGAATTTTACGCTCTGAGGGGTGTCGCTCCGCCGCAACACAAGGCGGCTATTCCGCCTCCGTCCTACGCTTCCGGGGCGCCCAGCGGCCTGTTTGCCAAAGACCCTATGGCACAATCGCCTCAACGTTTTGGGTGGTGGTCACTTAAAGCGTCCTTGATTCGCAGCGCGGCTGCGGCTTTTTCCCCAAGAGGAGAACCATGAAGAAACTGAATAAAGTGGCGATGATGTTTGCAGTCGCTGCGCTCGCCACTGCCGCCGGCGCGCAGACCCGTGTCACCGCTGCGAATGGCGGCCCTACCATTGACAACTGGCAGAACGGCACCGGCGAACTCGTCTGGAAAAACGGCACGAACGAACTGTGCTGGCGCGATGCCAACTGGACGCCCGCCACTGCCGCTGCTGGTTGCGACGGTGCTCTGGTTCCTGCTGCACCTGCAGCCGTTGCGCCCACCCCGGCTGCTCCGGTCGCTCCTGCGCCTGCACCGCAAGTCGCCGCTTCGAAGGTCACCTTCGCTGCCGACGCCTTCTTCGACTTCGACAAGTCGGTCCTCAAGCCTGAAGGTCGCGCCAAGCTGACCGACCTGGTTTCGAAGATCCGCGACGTCAACCTCGAAGTGATCATCGCTGTGGGCCATACCGACTCGATCGGTTCGGACGCCTACAACCAGCGCCTGTCGGTGCGCCGCGCCGAAGCCGTGAAGGCCTTCCTGGTCTCGCAAGGCATCGAACGCAACCGCGTCTACACCGAAGGCAAGGGCGAGAAGCAGCCAGTGGCTGACAACCGCACCAAGGAAGGCCGCGCCAAGAACCGTCGCGTGGAAATCGAAGTGGTCGGCACCCGCGCCACCCGCTGATTCGATTGAATCGCTCAAAAGAACCCCGCTTCGGCGGGGTTTTTTTATGCCCGTCTGTTTCTCGCAGGCGCCGAACGACCCCGGGCTCCCGCGACCGTTCTCCGTTTCATAATCGTGGCATGACAGACCAAGTGAATGCCGACCCGGCCGAACTCGCCAAGTTTTCTGAACTGGCCCATCGCTGGTGGGATATGGACGGCGAATTCCGGCCGCTCCATGAAATCAATCCGCTGCGACTTGAATGGATCGATTCCATTGCGCCGATCTCGGGCCGCAAAGTGCTCGATATCGGCTGCGGCGGAGGCATCCTCGCGGATTCGATGGCGAGGAAGGGTGCCGACGTGCTCGGCATCGACCTTGCCGGCAAGGCGCTCAAGGTGGCGCGCCTTCATGCGCTCGAGGCCGGCACGAGCGGCGTCAAGTACCGCGAGGTCAGCGCCGAGGCGCTGGCGGCCGAGCAGCCGGGCGGTTTCGATGTCGTCACCTGCATGGAGATGCTCGAGCACGTGCCCGAGCCCGCGTCGGTGGTCCAGGCCTGTGCCACGCTCGTGAAGCCCGGCGGCTGGGTGTTCTTCTCGACGATCAACCGCAACCTCAAGTCCTTCGCGTTCGCGATCGTGGGTGCCGAATACGTGCTGGGCATGCTGCCGCGCGGAACGCACGAGTACGCGAAGCTGATCCGCCCGAGCGAACTCGCCGCGCACTGCCGCGCCGCGGGGCTCGACCTGCGGCAGACCCGCGGCATGGAGCACAACCCGCTCACGCGCCGCTATTGGCTCAGCGCCGACACGAGCGTCAACTACATGTTCGCCACGCAGAAGCCGGCTGTGCCGGGGCCGCAAGCGTGACGCGCGCTCCCATCCAGGCCGTGCTGTTCGACCTCGACGGCACGCTGGTCGACAGCGCGCCCGACCTCGGCGCGGCGGCCGACAGGATGCGCACCGACCGCGGGCTCCCGTCGTATCCGCTGGAGCGCTACCGCTTCATGGCCGGTGCCGGTGCGCGTGGCATGCTCGGCGTCGCGTTCGGCATCACGCCTGACGCGCCGGAGTTCCCCGAACTGCGCGAAGAGTTCTTCGTGGCGTATGAAAAACGCATGCTGCTCAACACGCAGGTGTTCGATGGCGTGCAGGCGCTCATCGAGGCCATCCATGAACGGGGCCTGGCCTGGGGCGTGGTCACCAACAAGTCGAAGCGCTTCACCGACCCGCTGACGCGCGCCATCCCGCTCTTCGCGAGCGCCGGCGCCATCGTGAGCGGCGACACCACGCCCTATTCGAAGCCGCACCCGGAGCCGCTGCACGAAGCTGCGCGACGCCTTGAAGTACCGTCCGGCGCCTGCATCTACGTGGGCGACGACGAGCGCGACATCATCGCCGGTCGCGCCGCGGGCATGCGGACAGTCGCGGCGACCTACGGCTACATGGGGCCGCAGGCCGACGCGACCCTCTGGAATGCCGATGCCACGATTTCAACGCCCCTGGCGCTCTTGAAGTTACTCGATTAGGCCTAAAATGAGTCGCTTGGGGCTGCACTGGTTTCGACGTGGGTTCGGAATCGCAGCGGGGCATGTCGAGCTGAATGCGCTCGTAAAACAGATTCAAACAAACTAACTGCAAACGACGAACGTTTCGCACTCGCTGCTTAATTGCCAGTGAGCCTTGCAACAGTTGGCCGATGGGCTGGGCAAGGGGGTCTGGAGCAATCCTGACCTCCCGGCTGCAAGGATAATTACATGGGCTGGCTCCGATCCGGGTACCTTGGGTCGGGGCGAGAAAATAGGGTACTGGCGTCCGGTTTAGCGTGTGACTGCGCGACTCCGGAAGCGAGACTTAAATCAGATCACTAAACATGTAGAACTGCGCGAAGAAGGCTTGCGGACGGGGGTTCAAATCCCCCCAGCTCCACCACACAACGTCCAAGGGCGTTCACTGAGGTTCAGTGAACGCCCTTTTCCATTGAAGAAGCTTTCGGTGTGCGACGTTCGAACAGCTCCACGACAACACTCCGCAGCCAATTCAGGCCGGCGTCGTTCTCGAATCGCCGATGCCAGCGCAGTTGCACGTCGATGGCGGGAAGGTCGAACGGCAACGCCATCAGACGGTAGCTTCCTTCGCCATTGAAGGCGTGCGCGACACTGTGCGGAAGGATGGCGGCCAGATCGGTATGGCGCAGGATCTCGGGCGCCACGGTGAAGTGGGGCAGTCTGAGCACGATGTCCCGATCGATCGCCAGATCGAAAAGCCATTGCTCGAGCATGTGGTGGCCCGTCGCGTCGCTGTCGGCGAAAACATAGTGCAGCCGCCGCACATCGTCGGCCGTCAGCACGTGGGTGGGATGAGGATGCCCTGCACGCACCATGCAGACGTGATGGTCCTGAAACAGCGTGTGCGAGGCGCACTGGGCTGACAGTCCCGGCACATAGCCGAGCGCGAGGTCGATGTCTCCAGAACGCATGGCCGTCTCCAGCGCGTGCAACGGCGTCGGCACGATCTCGAAGCGCACAGACGGTGCCCTCGTCCGCAGCGCGTCGAGCAGCGGCGGCAAGAAGTAGAACGCCGACATGTCGGACATCGAGACGCGGAACGTGCGCATGGCGGTGTCCGGGTCGAAGCCCGAATGCTGTTGAAGCGCGGCGCCGATGATGCTCAATGCCTGATCGATGGGGCCGTGCAGGCGCACCGCGGCGGCCGTGGGCAGCATGCCGCCCGGCGTGCGCACGAACAACGGGTCGTCGAACAGGTCGCGCAACCGGCGAAGGCAGTGGCTGACTGCGGGCTGCGTCAGCGCCAGCCGATCGCCGGCAAGCGTGAGGCTGTGGGTATCCCAGATTGCCAGGAACACGCGCAACAGATTCAGGTCGGCGGTACCGACATTAATTTTGGACATTCCGGAAATTCCAAACGTTGATTTGACGCATTTTGTGGGTCAAAGATATGGTCCACCCGTGTGTACCCGTCAGAGGAATTGAAATGCGCATGAAACAAGAGGGCAGGATCTTGCCGTGTTTTCGCTCGCGGCTGTTCATCGCGGCCTCGTCTGCGGTCTTTGTTGCCGCCTGCGGAGGCGGCTCCGGCAAAACCTTCGCGCCCCTGCCGGTTGTGGGTGGCGGTGCCGAGCCGCCGCAGGCGCAGCCCGAGCTCTCGCGCTGCGCCACGCTGGCAGGCACGACGCTGGCGAACACCACGTTCACCGCCGCGGAAGACGTTCCTGCAGGCAGCTTCGTGACCCCTTCGGGCGCTACCGTCAGTGACGTGCCTGCGTTCTGCCGCCTCGCCGCGACGTTGAAGCCGGCCGCGGAGTCCGACATCAAGGTGGAGCTGTGGATGCCCGCGAGCAACTGGAACGGCAAGTTCCTCGGCGTGGGCAACGGCGGCGCCGCCGGGACCATCCGGTACAACGACTTGGGAGTCGGCTTGCGGCGAGGCTACGCCGTCGCCACCACGGACATGGGCACCGGCCCCGACGGCGTGACCGCGGTGGTCGGCAAGATGGAGAAGATCGTGGACTACGGGTACCGGTCCACGCACCTGATGACCACCTTCTCGAAGGACATGCTCCAGCGGTTCTATGCGGCGACCCCTTCGCGGTCGTACTTCATGGCTTGCTCCACCGGTGGAGCACAGGGCGTCCAGGAGGCGCTGAAGTTTCCGCAGGACTACGACGGCATCGTCGTCGGTGCCATGGCGCACGACCGCGTGCCCGCCCACGTCTCGGGGCTTTGGGCCTACGCAGTGACGCAGAAGGACATGACCACCTACCTGACGCCCGAAAAGCGCAAGCTGTGGGCGGACAAGGTCATGGCGAGTTGCGACGGGCTCGACGGCCTCGAGGACGGGCTTGTCGGCCGGCCCGACAGGTGCACCGTCGACCCCGCCGTCCTGCAATGCGCGGCGGGCGGCGATGGCGCGGACTGCCTCTCCGCGGGCCAGGTCGATGCCTTGCGCAAGATCTATGCAGGACCCGTCCATGCCGTCACCGGCGAAAAGCACTACCCCGGGTTTCTTCGCGGCACGGAGCTCAGCTTCACCACAGCGGTTCCGTCGCCGACCAACGTCTCCGACGGCGGCAACTTCCTGTTCCAGTGGATCTGGGGCAAGAACTGGGACTGGCGCACCTTCGATTTCGGAAGCGACGTGGATGTGATGCGCAACATGCTCAACCATGCCGTCGATGCGAACAAGGGCGACCTCTCCGCCTTCAAGGATCGCGGCGGGAAGATGATCCTGTTCCAGGGTCTCATCGACTCCGTGGCGGCGCCCGAGGGAACGCTGAACTTCCTCAAGGGCGTGGAGAAGGCGATGCCTGGCCAGTCAGACCAGTTCGTCAAGTTGTTCAACGCACCTGGCATGGCGCACTGCCGCGGCGGCCCGGGTCCGAACTACTTCGGCAACTGGGCGGGCAACGCCCCGGTGCCTTTCCCGCAAAATCCGACCGACCCCACCCTGGACTTGCTGGCGGCCATGGAGCACTGGGTCGAGAAAGGGCGCACGCCCAACGAAATCATCGCCACCAAGTACGCAGGCAACCAGCCCACCGGCGCCGTCGAACGGACCATGCCCCTGTGCGCGTGGCCGAAGGTGAGCAAGTACAAGGGAACTGGCGACGTCGATTCCGCCGGCAGCTTCAGCTGCGTCGACCCTGATTGAGTGGGCAGGAGCGCTCCATGAACCTGATCCAGAAGCTCTTTCTCTGCGTGTTCGCGCTTCCGTTGGCGGCGGTTGCGGCAAGCCCCGCGGACACTTTCCCGAAGCGTCCGATCCGCATCATCGTGCCGTTTCCGCCCGGCGGCGGCACGGACACGGTGGCGCGCAGCGTTGCGGCCAAGCTGTCCGAGCGCTGGAGCGTGCCTGTCACGGTGGACAACCGCCCCGGCGGCAACACGGTGATCGGCGCGGAGCTCGCCTCGCGGGCCGCGCCCGACGGCTACACGTTGTTCCTGCCGATCGACTCCACGCTCGCAATGAACCAGAGCCTCTACGCGAAGCTGCCGTACGACCCGATCAAGGGCTTCGTGCCGGTGTCGCTGGCGATCACCATGCCGATGGTGCTGGCGGTGCATCCGGCTGTGCCGGCGCGCAGCGTGAAGGACCTGATCGGCCTTGCGAACACGCGCGATGGCAAGCTGGCCTACGCCCACGGCGCGCTGCCGGCGCAGGTGGCCGGCGAAGCGTTCAAGTCGGTGGCCAAGGTCGACATGGTCGCCATTCCGTACAAGGGCAGCGGCCCGGCGATGACGGACGTGATGGGCGGGCAAGTGCCGGTCATCTTCGATGCGCTCGGCCCGGCCATGGCCTTCGTGAAGTCCGGCAAGGTCCGGCCACTGGCGGTCACCAGCGCCAGGCGATCGCCGTCGCTGCCGGACGTTCCCACGCTGGCGGAGTCGGGGCTCGCCGGCATGGACCTGGTCACCTGGATCGGCTTCGTCGCGCCCGCGGGCACCGACCGCGCGATCGTCGCCAAGCTCAACACTGAGATCACGCGCATCCTCAAGCTGCCCGAAACCAGGGAGAAGCTCGGCGCGATGGGCATGGACGTGGTGGCCAGCACGCCTGAGCAGTTCGCGACGACCATCAAGGACGATGCCGCGAAGCTGGGCGCAGTCATCAAGGCCGCGGGCATCCAGCTCGACGGCAATTGACGCGCTGAACAGCGGGTCGTCGCTTCGCCACCATCACCTTCGGAGAATCCACATGCTCGCAAATCGAGCCGGCACCGCGTTGCCGGTGTTTCCCTGGCATCTGCTTCGCGCGGCCCTGTTCGTTCCCTTGCTCGCCGCGTGCGGAGGCGGCTCGAATGAGGCCGTCTCGCCGATCCAGCCCGTGGCCACCCGTTGCGCTTCGCTTGCGGGAATGAAGGTTGCGGACACCACGTTCAGCGTGGCCGAGGATGTCGCGTCGGGCAATTTCGTCCCACCGTCGGGCGCAACCATCGCAGACCTGCCATCGTTCTGCCGTCTGGCGGCGACGATCAAGCCCACGACGGAGTCCGACATCAAGGTGGAGCTGTGGATGCCCAAGGCCTGGAACGGAAAATACCTGGGCACCGGCAATGGCGGAATGGCCGGCCGGATCGACTACGAGGCGCTGGCCAATGGCGTGCGACGCGGGTACGCGGTCGCGAACACCGATCTCGGTACGTCCGCAGGCGTCGAGCGCATGGTGGGGCGCATGGAGAAGATCGTCGACTTCGGCCATCGAGCGACCCACTTGATGACCACACTTGCAAAAGCCGTCGTGAAGGAGTTCTACGCAACGGGGCCGAGCCGTTCGTATTTCCTCGGGTGCTCCACCGGCGGTGGGCAGGGCATGCACGAGGCGCAGAGATACCCCGACGACTACGACGGAATCGTTGCAGGCGCACCGGGGGCGGGTCGCGTACCGGCGCACGTCGCCTATCAGTGGGCCTATTCCGCAACCCAGCAGGACGAGACCACCTGGCTGACCGTCGAGAAGAGAAAACTGTGGGCCGACAAGGTCATGGCAGCGTGCGACGGCCTGGACGGGCTGACCGACGGCGTCATCGGGCGCCCCGACAAATGCACGATCGATCCGGCGGTGATGCAATGTGCCGCAGGCACGGACGGCGCCGACTGCCTGTCGTCCGGACAAGTGGGCGCGCTGCGCAAGATCTACGCGGGACCTACGCACCGCGTGACGGGAGAACAGATCTTCCCCGGCTATCTGCATGGGACGGAACTGAGTTTCACGGCATCCGAGCCGACCCCGACCTCGGCGCCGGCTTTTCCTTTTCCCTTCCAGTGGGTCTGGGGACTCAACTGGGATTGGCGGTCGTTCGATTTCGGCAACGACGTGGACGTGATGCGCAAGACGCTGGACTTCGCGGTGGACGCAACGAACCCAAACCTCGCTGCATTCCACGCACGCGGCGGCAAGCTGATCGTCTACCAGGGGCTTGCCGACGGCACGCAGGTGCCCGGTGCGGCCGTGGACTATCTGAAGAGCGTGGAAGCAGCGATGCCGGGCAAGACGCCGGAGTTCTTCAGGCTGTTCAACGCACCCGGCATGGCGCACTGCCGCGGCGGTGTGGGCCCCAACACCTTCGGAAACCTGCGGCCCGGATTTCCCATCTCGCCGAACGACCCTTCCAGAGACGTTCTGGCCGCGTTGGCACTCTGGGTGGAGTCGGGGCGCGCGCCCGACGAGATCATCGCCACGAAGTACCTCGGCGACCAGCCAACCGCTGAGGTCGAACGCACGATGCCGCTGTGCGCCTGGCCGAAAGTCAGCAAGTACAACGGCGTCGGCGATGTCAATGTCGCGGCGAGCTTCAGCTGCGTGTCACCGGAGTAAAAGCGGGCTAGCGGCCTAAAGGGGCCGCACCTCGAAATACGCTTCGTCCGTATCGCCGAGGTCGCGAAAGCCCGCGGTCCTGGCCCCGTCATACGCCTTGGCCCATCGTTTGGCCAGGGCCAATTCCTCCTTGGCAAGATCGCTCTCGGCCGACTCGCTTGCGTTCTGAAATGCGCGCAGGGCCGCGATCACCTCGCCGCCGAGCTGCTTGTCGATTTCGCGGCGAAAGCGCTGCTCCGCCACACAGATCGCATCGGACCCTGCGTATGCGTAGTCGGCGAGTCTGACGGTGTAGAGGGCCTGCGCCTCGAACTCGGCGTCGTCGTCGTATTCGGCCTGCAGTGGCTCGGATTGCACGGGTGCGGACGGCATCGAGACATCGAACACCGGCACTTCCGCCGCGCGGTAGAAAAGTTCAGCTTGGTTCATGTGGGTCATGGCGTGGCCAGCGAGTTGCTGTATGAATATACAGTCAATTGATGCATCCAGGAACGTCTTGCGGCAGGAGTGGCGACTGTCCGACCCGGCATCGCGCGATGGCAGGCGAAGGTCGGCGCATGCCATTGCTCAGGCGCATCGCCGTAACCGTGACCGAGGACGAAGAGGGCGCCTACCGCTGGCGCCTGGTCGAACTCGGGGACGAAAGTTGGCAAATGCTGAGAGGGTCGCCGCGCGGCTTCGAGACCTACAAGGCGGCGATGGCTGAGGGCCTGCTCGAACTGCAAGACATGGTCAAGGACCTCGACGCGGGCCCGCGCGAGGCGGAGCCAGAGGGGAAGGCCGAGCAGGCCCAAGCAGGCACAGGCGGGTCCGCCTTTGGTTTTGGCTTCGGGCTGCCGAAGGTCGAGTGACCGGTCGGCGGCTTTGTTTCGCCCGGGCGCCGAAGCTATAGTCGACGAGCGCAGTCGCCGCCTCGATCCCACCAAAGGACGCCGTGCCCGATCCATCGATTTCGACCCTCACGAGCTACTACGACACGGTGCCCTATGAGTCGCATCCGTTCCCGCAATCCGCGGTCGAGCACCTAGAGGCGATCGCCTTCCTGTTCGGCCTCGACACGCCACCGCCGTCGCGTGCGCGCGTGCTCGAACTCGGCTGTGCGGCCGGCGGCAACCTGATTCCGTATGCGGCGCGCCATCCTGGGGCCAGCGCACTCGGGCTCGACCTCTCGCGGGTGCAGGTCGAACAGGGCCTTGGCGCGATTGCGCGTACGAGCCTTTCGAACGTCGCGCTGCGGGCCTTCAACCTGGCGGACGTCGATGCATCGCTCGGCCAGTTCGACTACATCGTCTGCCACGGCGTCTACAGCTGGGTGCCGGGGCCGGTGCAGGACGCGATCCTGCGCGTGTGCGCCGAGAACCTTGCGCCCGATGGCGTGGCCTACGTGAGCTACAACGTCTATCCGGGCTGGAAGGCGCGCGAGATCGTGCGCGACGCGATGATGCTGCGCGGCGGCCCGCGCGACACGCCCGACGAGAAGCTGGCCTATGCGCGCGGCATGCTCGAATTTCTGGAGCAGTCGGCCCGGCCCGGCAGCGTGCTGAAGAAGACGCTCGAGGAAACGATGCCGATCGTGCGCAACGCGAGCGGCTACTACTTGCTGCACGAGTTTCTCGAACCCTGCAATTCGCCCTGCTACTTCAAGGAGTTCGCGGCGCGTGCTGCCGCGAAAGGACTCGCCTACCTGGGCGATGCCGAACCCTCGACGATGTTCGTTCAGAACTACGGCGAGACGGTGCGCGAACCGCTGCTGCGCGAATGCGGCGGCAGCCAGATCCTGATGGAGCAGTACCTCGATTTCCTGGTCAACCGCACCTTTCGCCAGACGCTGCTCGTGCCGCAGGCGCGCGCCGGCAGCATCCGCTTGCGGCTTGATCCCGCGCGCATCCGCGCGCTCGAATTCGCAGGCGCGTTCGGCAGTGCGGACGGCGGGCCGTTCACGCTCGACGCGCGCGAGCAGCAGTGCACGGCGCAGCGCGGCGTGACGCTCACGCTGCGCTTGCCTGCGCAGAAGGCGCTGGCGCAGCTGCTCGATGCGCGCTATCCCTCGAGCATGCCGGCAGAGGCATTGATTGCCGCGGTGGCCGAGCGCACGCGCGAGCCTCTGGCTTCGATCGAGCCGATCGTGATGTCGATGCTCGAAGAACTCGCGATCATGGGCGCGGTGCGGTTCCGCCGTGCACCGGTGCAGGCCGCCGCGGAGGTGTCCGCATTCCCGCGCGCATTGGCCGCGGTGCGCAGTGCCCCGGGCCTGGCGTTGAGTGCCGGCGACACCGCCAGCGCCTGCAACCAGTGGCACGAATCCGTGGCGCTGACGCCGCTCGAACGTGCCTTGCTGCCGCTGCTCGACGGCACGCATTCGCACGAGATGCTGGCCGACCATCTCGCGGCCGAAGTTCGCGCCGACCGGCTGCGCTTCGTGCTGCGCGACAAGCCGCTCATCGATCCTTCAGCGCTGGAGGCGTTTGCGCTCGGCCAGGTGGCCCTGGGGTTGCAGGCGCTGCAGCGCAAGGCGCTGCTGGTCGGCTGACCCACGCACAATCTCTCTCTCGTCATCAAACACACAGGAGGCTTCCCATGCAGCAATTCCATTGGACCCCGAGACTGCGCGCTGCGGTGGCGGCCGCGCTCATGCTGGGAGGCGCGGGTGCCGCGCACGCGGCCTCGCAGGCGCCGGTCGCGGCCGAGCACGGCATGGTCGTGAGCGCGCAGCATCTCGCCACGAAGATCGGCGTGGATGTGCTCCAGCGCGGCGGCAATGCGGTGGATGCCGCCGTCGCCGTGGGCTATGCGCTCGCGGTGGTGTATCCGGCCGCGGGCAACCTCGGCGGCGGCGGCTTCATGACCCTGCAACTGGCCGACGGGCGCAAGACCTTCCTCGACTTCCGCGAGAAGGCGCCGCTGGCCGCCACGGCCAATATGTACCTCGACAAGGACGGCAATGTCATCAAGGGCCTGAGCACCCTCGGCCACCTTGCGGTCGGCGTGCCCGGCACGGTCTCGGGCATGGAATACGCGCG
This sequence comes from Variovorax sp. Soil_C_19, assembly GCF_057657255.1. Taxonomy (NCBI): domain Bacteria; kingdom Pseudomonadati; phylum Pseudomonadota; class Betaproteobacteria; order Burkholderiales; family Comamonadaceae; genus Variovorax; species Variovorax sp. Soil_C_19. Next base: position 150,750 of record NZ_JBDGIV010000001.1, read on the forward strand.
CGAGAAGTACGGCACGATGAAGCGGGCCGACCTGATCGCACCGTCGATCCAGCTCGCCGACAAGGGCTTCGCGCTCCAGCAGGGCGACGTCGACATGCTGCTGACGTCGACCGACCATTTCAGGAAAGATCCGGCGTCGGCTGCGATCTTCCTGAACAAGGGCGAACCCTTCGCCGTGGGCCAGAAGCTGGTGCAGAAGGACCTGGCCAAGACCTTGCGCGCGATCAGCGTCAAGGGCGTGGACGGTTTCTACAAGGGACCGGTCGGCGCCGCCATCGTGGCGTCGAGCCAGGCCGGAAAGGGCATCATCACGCAGGCCGACCTCGACCAGTACAAGACGCGCGAGCTGGCCCCGATCGAGTGCGACTACCGCGGCTACCGCGTGGTGTCGGCGCCGCCGCCGAGTTCGGGCGGCGTCGTCATCTGCGAGATGCTCAACATCCTCGAGGGCTATCCGCTCAAGGACCTCGGCTTCCGCTCGGCCGAGGCGGTGCATTACCAGATCGAGGCGATGCGCCACGCCTACGTCGACCGCAACAGCTACCTGGGCGACCCCGACTTCGTTAAGAACCCGCTCGAGCGCCTGCTCGACAAGGGCTATGCCGAGAAGATCCGCGCCGCCATCGATCCGCAGAAGGCCGGCGTCTCCAAGGACATCAAGCCGGGTGTCGCGCCCCACGAGGGCAGCAACACCACCCACTACTCGATCACCGACCAATGGGGCAACGCGGTGTCGGTGACCTACACGCTCAACGACTGGTTCGGCGCCAAGGTCACGGCCGACAAGACCGGCGTGCTGCTGAACAACGAGATGGACGACTTCACCTCGAAGGTCGGCGTGCCCAACCTCTACGGCCTGGTGCAGGGCGAGGCCAACGCCATCGCGCCGGGCAAGCGCCCGCTGAGCTCGATGAGCCCGACCATCGTCTCGAAGGACGGCAAGCCGGTGTTCGTGGTCGGCACGCCCGGCGGCAGCCGCATCATCACGGCCGTGCTGCACACCATCCTGAACGTGGTCGACTACGGCATGAACGTGCAGGAGGCGGTGGACGCGCCGCGCTTCCACCAGCAATGGCTGCCCGATGTCACCAACGTCGAGCCCTACGCGCTCAGCCCCGACACCCGCAAGATCCTGACCGACATGGGCCACAACCTGGGCGTGCCGCAGCCCGCCAACCACATGGCGGCGATCATCGTGGGCGCGCCGTCGCTCGGCGGCAAGCCGGTCGGCAACAACCGCTTCTACGGCGCCAACGATCCGCGCCGCAACACGGGCCTGGCGGCAGGGTACTGATGCACCTGCAAGACATCCTCTACACCCAGGGTTTCGGCACGCGGCGCGTCTGCGCGGGGCTGGTCCAGCAAGGCTTCGTCACCATTGCCGGCGCGGTGGTCGACGACCCTGCCGCCGACCTGGAACCGGAAGGGCTGCGGTTCACGGTGCAGGGCACCGAATGGGCGTACCACGACAAGGCCTACCTGATGCTGCACAAGCCGGCCGGCACCGAGTGTTCGCAGAAGCCGTCGACCTACCCGAGCATCTACACGCTGCTGCCGTCGCCGCTGCGGCTGCGGCCCAACAAGGCGGCGGTGCAGGGCGTACAGGCCATCGGACGGCTCGACCAGGACACGACCGGCCTGCTGCTGTTGACCGACGACGGCCATTTCATCCACCGCATGGGCTCGCCGAAGCACCATGTGCCGAAGGTCTACGAAGTGACCGCCAAGCACCCGGTGGACGCGGCGCAGATCGCGCGCCTGCTGGCCGGCGTGGTGCTCGACGACGATCCGAAGCCGGTGCGCGCCGCCGCCTGCGAATCCGACGCCCCGCTGCACCTGCGGCTGACGCTCACCGAGGGCAAGTACCACCAGGTGAAGCGCATGCTGGCCGCGGTGGGCAACCGGGTCGAGGCGCTGCACCGTTCGCGCATCGGCACGGTGGCGCTGCCTGACGATCTGGCGCCCGGGCAGTGGCGCTGGCTTGATGCGGCCGAGGTCGCCGCGCTGCGCGCGCCCGCCAAATAAGCGGCGATTTCCTGTGCCGGCGGTCAGCCGGCGGGCGCATACGATCGTTACCATCCGAAGCACTTCTCCGGAATTTCACTTGCGTCTTCCTGCCCGCCAGCCCGGCCGCGCCGCGGCCCTTGTTCTTTTGTACGCCTTGCTGAGCTGCGCGGCCGCCCTGATGGCGCCCGCCGCCGCCAGCGCCGGGCCACCGGAGCCGCCGCCGCCGATCTTCGTGCTCAATTCGCTCGATGCCAGCGTGAGCGTGATCAGCCCGGTCGACTGGACCGAGAAGCTGCGCATTCCGACCGGCAAGGAGCCGCACCACATCTACATGACGCCGGACGAGAAGTCGGTGATCGTGGCCAACTCGGCCGGCGACTCCCTGACTTTCGTGAACCCGCGCACCGCCGAGGTCCAGCGCGTGGTGTACGGCATCATCGATCCGTACCACCTCCAGTTCTCGCGCGACATGAAGTGGTTCGTCACCGCGGCCAACCGGCTGAACCACGTCGACGTCTACCACTGGGACGGCCACGACCTGAAGCTCGCCAAGCGCATTGCCACGGGCAAGACGCCGAGCCACATCTGGATCGACCGGACCAGCACCGTCGCCTACGTCACGATGCAGGACAGCGACGAACTCATCGCCGTCGACTTGCCGACGCAGACCATCCGCTGGCGCATCGCGACCGGCCCGATGCCGGCTGACGTCTACGGTGCGCACAACGACCAGACGTTGCTCGTCGGCCTGACCGGCAGCGATGGCGTGCAGGTGTTCGATGTGGCCGGCCCCCAGCCAAAGTTGGTCGGCCAGATTCCGACGGGCAAGGGCGCCCACGCGTTCCGCGCGGCCGGCGACGGCAAGAGCGTGTTCGTGAGCAACCGCGTCGCCAACTCCATCAGCCGCATCGACCTGGCGACGCTGAAGGTCACGGCGACCTATGCCGTGCCCGGCGGCCCCGACTGCATGGATGTGTCCGCCGACGGCAAGACGCTGTACGTCACCTCGCGCTGGGCCAAGAAGCTCAGCGTGGTCGACCTTGCGAGCCAGAAGGTCGTGCGTCAGATCAACGTCGGCCGTTCCCCGCACGGCGTCTGGACCCTGGACCATGCGAAGAGGACCTGAGCCGGCGCGCCGGCATGCGTTGCGCGGGCTGGCCGCCGCCATGGGGGTCGCGGCCGCCTTCGGCACCACGCTGGCGGCAGCGGCCGGCACCGGGGGCGCCTGCGCAAAACCCCTCTACCTGACCTTCGACACCGGCCACATGGGCGTGGCCGAGCTCGTGGCCGACGTGCTCCGGCGCCACGACGTGCGCGTGACCTTCTTCGGCGCCGCCGAGCGCACGCTGGACGGCGGCGACAGCCTCGACCGGCACTGGGCGCCCTGGTGGAAGGCGCGCGCGGCCGAAGGCCACGAGTTCGCATCGCACACCTACGACCATGCCTACTGGCGCGCCGACCTCGAGGGCGCCGAACCGCGCTTTCGCATCAAGCCATCGGCCGGTGCGTTGGCGGGGCGCGAATTCACCTGGAGCGCCGCCGAATACTGCGCCGACATCGCCAAGGCCTCGGAGCGCCTCGCACTCGTCACCGGCAAAAAGCCCCTGCCGCTGTTCCGCGCGCCCGGCGGCAAGACTTCTGCGCGGCTGCTCGCGGCCGCCAAGGCCTGCGGCTTCGCCCATGTGGGATGGTCGCCGGCCGGGTTCCTCGGCGACGAGCTGCCGAGCGAGAAGTTCAGCAACGAGAAACTTCTGAAGCAGGCGCTCGGCAGCATCCGCCCCGGCGACATCCTGCTCGCGCACCTGGGCATCTGGTCGCGCAAGGACCCCTGGGCGCCGGCCAATCTCGAGTCACTGATCGTGGGCCTGAAGGCGAAGGGCTTCTGCTTCGAAACACTGCGCCAGCATCCCCAGTACCGCGACTGGATCGCATCGCATCCTTGAACAGGCCGAGATGATCGACGGGTTCACCGATGTTTTTTCCGCGCTGCAGGGCTGGTTCTTCGAAACACTGGTCCAGCCGCTGGTGTATGCGGCCGGCTTCGGCGGCTGGACCGAGGACGCGTTCGACGCCACCGGCTGGCTGCTGGTCGGCCTGATCCAGGTGCTGGTGCTGCTCGCCGTCATCGGGCCGCTGCAGCGCTGGCGCGCAGTCGAGCCGGTGGCCGATCGCCGCGCGATCCGCACCGACATCCTCTACACGCTGATCCACCGGCTGGGCCTGTTCCGGCTTGCGATGTTCTTCACGCTCGAGCCCGTCTTCGACGACGCCCTCGGCAGCCTGCGCGCCGCGGGCTGGGGCACCCTGCACCTCGACGGGCTCTGGCCCGGCGTGACCGACGTGCCGCTGGTCGCGTTCGTGGTCTACCTCGTGGTGCTCGATTTCGTCGGCTATTGGATCCACCGCGGCCAGCACCGCTTCAGGTGGTGGTGGGGCCTGCATTCGCTGCACCATTCGCAGCGCCAGATGACCATGTGGAGCGACGACCGCAACCACCTGCTCGACGACGTATTGCACGGCACGCTGATCGTGCTGGTCGCACAGCTGATCGGCGTGGCGCCGGGCCAGTTCATCGCCTTCGTGGCCTTCACCCAGCTCAGCGAGAGCCTGCAGCATGCCAATCTCCGGCTCGGCTTCGGTGCCGTGGGCGAGCGGCTCTGGATCAGCCCGCGCTTCCACCGCCTGCACCACAGCATCGGCCTGGGCCACGAATCGCGCGGCGCCCACACGCTGGGCGGCTGCAACTTCGGCGTGCTGCTGCCGTGCTGGGACCTGCTGTTCGGCACCGCGAACTTCGAGAACCGCTACGACCCGACCGGCATCCGCGACCAGGTCGAGCCCGGCGCCGACGGACGCCTGCGCGATTACGGCCAGGGCTTCTGGTCGCAGCAATGGCTCGGCCTGAAGCGCCTGGTCGGCCGGCACTGAGCCTCGGCGCCTCCCGGGGCGGTTATCCTTCCCACCCAATGCGCCTGCTCATCGACTCCTTCTGGCGCGCGGTCGCCTATTGCATGCTGCCGCGCGTGATCGTGCTGTCGCTGTTGCCGCTGGCCCTCATGGTGCTGCTGGCCGCGGGCTTCGGCTATTTCTTCTGGGACGCGGCTGTGGCATGGACGCGCGAGGCGCTCGATGCCTGGCCGCTGTTGTCGAGCTTCTGGAGCTGGATCGGCCGGCTGTTCTCGAGCGACGTCACCTCGGTGCTCGCGCCGATGGTGGTGGTCTTTGCGGCCACGCCGCTGATCGTGGTGGTCTCGCTGATCGTGGTGGCGGGCCTCATGGCCCCGCCGCTCACCACGCTGGTGGCGAACCGCCGCTTCCCGGTGCTCGAGCGCAAGAAGGGCGCCTCGTTCATCGGCAGCGTGGCGCGCTCACTCGGCGTCACCGTGCTGGCGCTGCTAGCGCTCGTGGTGTCCATGCCGCTCTGGCTCATTCCGCCGCTGGTGCTGATATTGCCGCCGCTGATTTGGGGCTGGCTCACCTACCGCGTGATGAGCTTCGATGCGCTGGCGGACCACGCCAGCCCCGAGGAGCGCGCCACGCTGCTGCGCACGCACCGGGTGCCGCTGCTGTGCATCGGCGTGTTCTGCGGCTACCTCGGCGCGGCACCGAGCATCGTCTGGGCCTCGGGCCTGCTGTTCGCCGCCGCTTTCTTCGTGCTGGTGCCGCTCGCGATCTGGATCTACACGCTGGTGTTCGCGTTTTCCGCGCTCTGGTTCGCCCACTACTGCCTCGACGCGCTCGCGAAACTGCGCGCGCAGCGCGAGGCCGCGGCGACGCTGGCCGGCGCAAACCCTTCTGCGGACGAGGCCGACCGGGCCGTTCTTTCTCAATGGAAATCCCCATGACCCGCGCTTTTGGCCTGATCGTCGTCGGTGACGAGATCCTTTCTGGCAAGCGTGCCGACAAGCACATGCCCAAGGTCATTGAGCTGCTGGCCGCCCGTGGCCTTCAGCTCGGCTGGGCCGAGTACGTAGGCGATGTGCCCGCGCGCATCACGGCGGCGCTGGCGCGTGCCTTCGCCTCGGGCGATGTCGTCTTTTCGACCGGTGGCATCGGTGCCACGCCCGACGACCACACACGGCAGTGCGCCGCCCAGGCACTCGGGCGGCCGCTCGAACTGCATCCCGAGGCCGAGGCGCTGATCCGCGAACGCATGCAGGACACCGCGCGCGAGCAGGGCACGGTCTACGAGCCCGACCGGCCCGACAACATCCACCGCCTCAACATGGGCGTGTTTCCTCAGGGCGCGACGATCATCCGGAACCCGTACAACAAGATCCCGGGCTTCAGCGTCGAGCATGTGCATTTCGTCCCGGGCTTTCCCGTCATGGCGTGGCCGATGATCGAATCGGTGCTCGAGAGCCGCTACCCCGACCTGTTCACGACCGGCCAGTCGGCCGAGAAGTCGGTCATCGTCTTCGGCGCCATGGAAGCCACGCTCACGCCGCTGATGCTGGCCGTCGAGGCGGCGCATGCCGGCGTCAAGGTGTTCAGCCTGCCGAGCGTCGACCATCCAAAATACGGGCGGCACATCGAACTCGGCGTCAAGGGCGATCCGCTGCAGCTCGATGCCGCCTATGCCCAGCTGATTGAAGGGTTGCACGCCTTTGAAGCGAAGTTGGGCCCAGAATTGGTGCGCTGATCTCGTTTGCACCAGTTTGGTGAATCATCTTCATCATTTGGGGGCGGGCGCCGTGCCCGGAGCCTCCCCAAGACGGGGCGACAATGGCACAGAACCTGCATTCCCCGACCCTGTCATTCCAACCACCCATCCAACCAGGAGAAACTGATGGCAAAGACCGTCGCCGACGTACTCAAGCTCGTGAAGGAAAACGAGGTCAAGTTCGTCGACTTCCGCTTCACCGACACCCGCGGCAAGGAGCAGCACGTGACCGTGCCCGTGTCGCATTTCGATGAAGACAAATTCACTTCGGGCCACGCGTTCGACGGTTCGTCCATCGCCGGTTGGAAGGGCATCGAAGCCTCGGACATGCAGCTCATGCCCGACCCCAACACCGCCAACATCGATCCGTTTTTCGAAGAGACGACGCTGATCCTGACCTGCGACGTGATCGACCCGACCGACGGCAAGCCCTACGAGCGCGACCCGCGTTCGCTCGCCAAGCGCGCCGAGGCCTACATGAAGGCGTCGGGCCTGGGCGACACCGCTTTCTTCGGTCCGGAACCGGAATTCTTCGTGTTCGACAGCGTGCGCTGGAAGAACGACATGTCGGGCTGCTTCGTCAAGATCGACTCCGAAGAAGCCTCGTGGAACACTGACAAGGAATACGAGCACGGCAACACCGGCCATCGCCCGGCGGTCAAGGGCGGCTACTTCCCGGTGCCTCCGGTCGACAGCTTCCAGGACATGCGCTCGGAAATGTGCCTGGTGCTCGAATCGCTCGGCATCCCGGTCGAAGTGCATCACCATGAAGTGGCCAACGCCGGCCAGATGGAGCTCGGCACCAAGTTCAGCACGCTGATCCAGCGCGCCGACTGGGTACAGCTGCAGAAGTACGTGATCCACAACGTGGCCCACGCCTACGGCAAGACCGCCACCTTCATGCCCAAGCCCATCGTCGGCGACAACGGCTCGGGCATGCACGTACACCAGTCGGTCTGGAAGGACGGCAAGAACCTGTTCGCCGGCGACGGCTATGCGGGCCTCTCGGACTTCGCGCTGCACTACATCGGCGGCATCATCAAGCACGCCCGTGCGCTGAACGCCATCACGAACCCCGGCACCAACAGCTACAAGCGCCTGGTGCCCGGCTTCGAAGCGCCGGTGAAGCTGGCCTATTCGGCCAAGAATCGCTCGGCCTCGATCCGCATTCCGTTCGTGTCGAACCCGAAGGGCCGCCGCGTCGAGGCGCGCTTCCCCGATCCGCTGATGAACCCGTACCTCGGTTTTGCCGCGCTGCTGATGGCGGGCCTCGACGGCGTCGAGAACAAGATCCATCCGGGCGAAGCCGCCAGCAAGGACCTGTACCACCTGCCGCCCGAAGAAGACGCGCTGATCCCGACCGTCTGCCACAGCCTGGACCAGGCGCTCGAGTACCTCGACAAGGACCGTGCGTTCCTGACCAAGGGCGGCGTGTTCACCGATGCCTACATCGATGCCTACATCGAGCTGAAGATGCAGGAAGTCACGCGCTTCCGCATGGCGACCCATCCGGTCGAGTTCGACATGTACTATTCGCTCTGATCGCCAGCCCTCGCGGGCGCGACACAACCAAAAGGACGGCTGCGGCCGTCCTTTTTTCTGGGCCGGGAACATCGCATCATCGATCGTGTCGAATTGCACGAAAATGCCCGATTCCGCCACTTACGCCCCTCCATGAAGCTTGCCTCACTGATCTTTCTGGCCGGTTCGCTCGCTGCCTTGCCCGCGCTCTCGCAAGAGCGCGTGTGGCGCTGCGGGAACGAATACACCAACAACGCGACGATCGCGCAGCAGAAGGGCTGCAAGGTCATCGAAGGCGGCAACGTCACCATCGTGCAAGGCACCCGGCCATCGGGCGCCAGCGCTTCGGGCACTGGCGCCGCCAGCGGCAGCCCGGCGCCGTCGGCCTCGCGCTCGCCCGCCGGCAGCCCGCGGGTCGAAGGCGTCGACCAGCGTGCGCGCGACGGCGAGGCCCGTTCAGTGCTCGAGACCGAACTCCGCAAGGCCGAGGCGCGCCAGGCCGAGCTGCAGCGCGAGTACAACAACGGCCAGCCCGAAAAACAGGGCAGCGAAGGCCGCAACTACCAGAAGTACCTCGACCGCGTGGCCGAGATGAAGGCCGAACTCGCGCGCAACGAGAGCGACATCGCGGGCATCCGCCGCGAGCTCGGCCGCTTGCCGGCCAGGCCGTAGCCATGGTGTTCGGGAAGAAGGCGGCCAGCGCCACACCGCGCTTCCAGTCCTTCGACCTGCTCTCCACGCTGATCGCCGTGGTCAGCACCAAGGGGTCGGTGCTGTTCGCCAACGCCGCGCTCGAAGACGCGCTGGGCACTTCGCGCCGCACGCTCGAAGGCTCGCAGTTCGGCGCCTGCTTCCACGAGCCGCAGGTGCTGCGCACCGCCATCGACGGCGCGCGCAGCAACGACTTCGCCACGCTGCGTTACGAGGCCTTCCTGCGCCGGGTCAACCACGAGCTGATGCCGGTGCAGGTCACGCTGGCACAGGGCGACAAGGCCGGCGAGCTGATCATAGAGATGTCGCCGCTCGAGCAGCAGGTGCGGCAAGACCGCGAAGAGCGCCTGCTCGACCAGGCGCAGGCCAACAAGGAACTCATCCGCAACCTCGCGCACGAGATCAAGAACCCGCTCGGCGGCATCCGCGGCGCGGCGCAGCTGCTGCAGATGGAGGTCGAGTCGCGCGACCTCATCGAATACACCAACGTCATCATCCATGAGGCCGACCGGCTGCAGACCCTGGTTGACCGCCTGCTGGCGCCGCACCGGCGTCCGCACGTCGTGGGCGACGTCAACATCCACGAGGTCTGCGAGCGCGTGCGCTCCGTGATCCTGGCGGAGTTCCCGCGCGACCTGCACATCGAGCGCGACTTCGACGTCTCGATTCCCGAGTTCCGCGGCGATCGCGAACAGCTGATCCAGGCCACGCTCAACATCGCGCACAACGCGGCGCAGGCGCTCGCCGAGCGTCGCGCGGCGGGCGACGCGCAGATCACTTTCAAGACGCGCATTGCCCGGCAGGTGATATTCAACAAGCAGTGGTATCGATTGGCACTGGAATTGCATGTCATCGACAATGGACCGGGTGTGCCGGACGCGATCAAGGACCGCATCTTCTATCCGCTCGTATCGGGCAGGGAAGGCGGAACCGGGCTTGGATTGACGCTGGCGCAAACTTTCGTGCAACAGCATCACGGCGTGATCGAGTGCGACAGTGTCCCGGGCCGAACCGATTTCAAGATACTGATCCCGCTGCCCTAGCAGCCACCGGCCCACAAGGAGATGCATGAAGCCGATCTGGATAGTTGATGACGACCAATCGATCCGCTTCGTGCTGGAGAAGGCTCTGTTGCGCGAAGACCTGCCGACGCGCAGCTTCACCAGCGCGCGCGAGGTGCTGGCGGCCCTCGAGCAGGCCGGCGGCGACGAGCAGCAGGGGCCGCAGGTCCTGGTGAGCGACATCCGCATGCCCGGCGGCTCGGGCCTCGACCTGCTCGACAAGATCAAGGCCAAGCATCCGGGCCTGCCGGTCATCATCATGACGGCGTTCTCCGACCTCGACAGCGCCGTCTCGGCGTTCCAGGGCGGCGCCTTCGAATACCTGCCCAAGCCCTTCGACCTGCCGCGCGCCGTCGAGCTGATCCGCCGCGCGGTCGACGAGAGCCAGCGCGAGGAAGTGGCCGAGGAGCGCATGGCTGCCGCGCCCGAGATGCTGGGCCAGGCGCCCGCCATGCAGGACGTGTTCCGCGCCATCGGCCGGCTCTCGCAGAGCAACGTCACGGTGCTCATCACCGGCGAATCGGGCTCGGGCAAGGAGCTCGTCGCGCGCGCGCTGCACAAGCATTCGCCGCGCGCCAACGGGCCCTTCGTGGCCATCAACACCGCGGCCATCCCGAAGGACCTGCTGGAGAGCGAGCTGTTCGGCCACGAGCGCGGTGCCTTCACCGGCGCGCAGACCATGCGGCGAGGGCGCTTCGAGCAGGCCGAGGGCGGCACGCTCTTCCTCGACGAGATCGGCGACATGCCGTTCGACCTGCAGACGCGCCTGCTGCGCGTGCTCAGCGACGGGCACTTCTACCGTGTCGGCGGCCACAACTCGGTGAAGGCCAACGTGCGCGTCATTGCGGCCACGCACCAGGACCTGGAGCAGCGCGTCAAGCTCGGCGGCTTCCGCGAAGACCTGTTCCACCGCCTCAACGTGATCCGGCTGCGCCTGCCGGCGCTGCGCGAACGCGGCGAGGACGTGCCGGCCCTCACGCGCCACTTCCTGCAGGTGAGTGCGCGCCAGCTCGGTGTCGAGCCCAAGCGCATTTCCGAGGCTGCGCTGGCCAAGCTCGCGACCTTCGGCTTCCCCGGCAACGTGCGCCAGCTCGAGAACATCTGCCACTGGCTCACCGTGATGGCGCCGGCGCAACTCATCGAGACCAAGGACCTGCCGCCCGAGATCATGGCCGTCGCGCCTGCCGCGGCCGAAGTGTCTGTTGCTGCTGCTGCTGCCGCGCCGCTGCATGCAGCACCGCTTGCATCGCCGGGCGGCGATCGCGAGTTTTCCGCGCCCATGGCCGCCGCGTCCGAGACCCTCGTCGCCGAAGTCCCGGTCGTTGCGAGCAGCTGGGAGAGCGGCCTCGAGACGGAAGCCCAGGCGCTGCTTGCGGCCGGGCGCACTGACGTCTGGGACGTGCTCTCGCGCCGCTTCGAATCGCGCCTGATCCTCGCGGCGCTGGCCAGCACCCGCGGCCGGCGCATCGAGGCCGCCCAGAAGCTCGGCATCGGCCGCAACACGATCACGCGCAAGATCCAGGAACTCGGGATCGAATAGCCCCCGCAAGGGGAGCGAGCCTACCGGCTGCGCTGCCCCAGCGTCAGCGAGTCGAGCTGGAAGTTGCCGCTCTTGTCCCAGAGCCAGGTGTCGACGTAGGTGTGGCCGCCCAGGCGCCCCGGGCTCGGCAGCGGCGAGGCGCCCTTGATGAGTTTCGCGATCATCGGCGGCACTTCGGGCGCGTGGCTGGGCACGCGGCTGAAGGTCACGTTCCTCACGTTGCCCTCGGCGTCGAGGTCGGTCTCGACCACCACCACCGCATAGACCAGCGGCGGAATCTTGCCCTTGTAGATGCGCTTGGCGTACGTGTTGTAGATCTTGCGCGCGCCGGTCTTGCGGTAGGCCCGCACGACCGGTGTCTGCGCGGTGATCAGGCGCACCGTCGGCACGTCGCTGCGCGCGCCGGGCAGATCGTCGGAGGCCGAAGCGCCCGGTTTCCCGTCGTCGCCGGACTTGGTGTCGGATGGCTTGAGCACCGAGCAGCCGGCGAGCGTCAGCAGCACGGCGGCGACTGCGAGCAGACGGATGGTCATGGCGCCGGCACTCCCTGGTCGAGTTCGAGCACCACCGGCGCATGGTCGCTGGGCTTCTCCCACTTGCGCGGCACACGATCGATGACGCAGCCCCGTGCGCGCGGCACCAGCGGCTCGCTCACCAGAATGTGGTCGATGCGCAGTCCGCGGTTCTTCTGGTAGCCGAGCATCCGGTAGTCCCACCACGAATAGCTTTTTTCGGGTTGCTCGAAGAGCCGGAAGCTGTCGACCAGGCCCAGCGCCAGCAGCGCCTTGAACTCTTCGCGTTCTTCGGTCGTGTGGTGGATGGTTTCCTTCAGGCCCACCGGGTCGTAGCTGTCGCGGTCTTCGGGCGTGACGTTGAAGTCGCCGAGCAGCACCAGGTTCGGGTGCGCGGCCATCTCTTCGCGCAGCCATTCGCGCAGCGCGCGCAGCCAGCCCATCTTGTAGGCGAACTTTTCGGTCCCCGGTGCCTGCCCGTTGACGAAGTAGCCGTTCACCACGCGCAGCGGACCGGTCGGCGTCTGCACCGTGGCCGCGATCACGCGCGACTGGTCGTCGGTGAAGCCGCCGATGTTCTTCACCACGTCGCCCATCGGCATCAGGCTCAGGATAGCGACGCCGTTGTAGGTCTTCTGGCCGAACACCGCGCAGTCGTAGCCGGCCGACTTGAGCACGTCGAGCGGAAACTTGTCGTCGCTCATCTTGAGTTCCTGCAGGCACAGCACGTCCACAGGGTTGGCGATCAGCCAGTCGAGCACGTGCTGCAGGCGGGCGGTGAGGGAATTGACGTTCCAGGTGGCTATGCGCATGTTTTGCAAAGTGATCGGGGCCAAGGAAAAATCCTGTCGAAGCGGGTGCCCATGGTGCTGCCTCCCGCTGCGGTAGGCATCGTCCATGTTTCGCTGCACCCGCATGGGGTGCGCCACTTTACAACTTCCCTGCGCATGACCACAACGCGCGAGCGCTCTCGCCGCCCGAACTCAATCCGCGCGGCCGAGGACGGTGATGGCTTTCGACCCGGGGTCGATCTGGACTCGATCGCCGGTGCGCACCAGGGCCAGCAGGTCTTGTTCCCAGCCTTCCGCGATCGGCAGGCGCGCCAGCGCCGCACCCTGGACCATGACCGGGTTCAGCTTTCCGAAGACGAGCGCCTTGGGCGCGATGCCTTTGTTGAGCAGATCGAAGAATGCCCATCCGCCCGCCACCCCGCCCTTGCTGGTCGGGATGATCAGCACGCGGTCGCGGATGGACTCGCCTTCCGCGCTGTGGCCGATGCGGGAGATCACGCCGGTCCAGCGATCCAGGTCGTAGCGCGGACTGAAGCCCTCGCGCATGACCAGGGCCAGGCCTTCCACCTGCTCGCCCCACGCGCGTTTCACACGGATCGTCGTCGTCATGCGAGCCTCCCGGTGCAGGCGATCTCGACGCAATCGCGCGTGCGGCGCAGCACCGTGTTGAAGCGATGCGCCGTGATCGTGTTCACGAGCTTGCCCGAATTGGAGATCAGGTTCGTCCAGCCGTTCTCCTCGCGGATCTTCGAAAGCCGCTGCAGGATGTAGAAGCACACGCCCTGTAGGATCGTGACCCCCGCCTTCTCGAGCGTGTCGACATAGCCGAGGCGCTTCGCATCGCTGTAGACCATGTGGTTGGTGGTCACGACGGCGGCCATGTCCGGTGCCACGGTGCGGCCCTCGAAGAGCTCGGCCAGGTCCTGCATCTCGAACAGCGAAAGCTGCGGCCCGGAGAAGACGACGATGGCCGACCCGCCGTCGCGATAGCGGTAGGCGTCGTAGACGGCCTGGATGTCCGCGTCCCGCACCACCATCCTTTGCTCGGGCTGCCTGCCCTGGAAGGCCTTGTCTCGCGTCGTTGCCTCGGGCGTCACGCCGACCATGTGGAACATCGCCATCGATCCGTAGCTCGCGAGCGATGCGCCCAGCTGCTTCAGCTCGTCCGAGGAGGGCATGCGTTCGAAGCCGTCGAAGACGGGCACGGCGAAGTAGTCCTGGTTCGGATGGCCCACGAGCTTGCCCAGGGCGCCCCAGTCGGCGAGGTCGCGCATCTCGGCCTGCAGCTCGACCAGCAGCGAGCCGGCGCGGGCCTCGTCGAGGTGGAAGCCGTACTCCGGCGTGCGCCCGGTCAGGGCGGCCGCGAAGCTGGCCTTGCCGGCTTCGAAGTTCGTGCGCGCCCCGAGCACCGAGTTGGCGTAGATCACCGTCCCGGTGTCTCCCCACGCCACATGTTCGCCGAGCTTGGGCTGGTAGACCTGCTGGTAGGGAATGCAAGAGTCCGTCGTGGCGATGCGCATCGTCTTGTAGCGCGAGAGGATCTCCTTTTCCTTGAGGCCCTCGTCCTCGTCCTGGCGCAGCCTCTCGTCATCGTGGAAGTGCATGCACTGCGCATTGCTCGAGGTCGGCACGGCGCAGCGGGCGTTCTTGTCGCCCATGCCGCGCAGGTGCGCGAGCCCGCCGTCGCCCATCACTTCGATGTCGCCCATGACGTGGGCATGGGTGATGGGCACGAAGCGCTCGGCATCGAAGAAGCTGCCGACCTCGATCTGGAAGCGGATCGCCTCCTGCACCGCTGGCCCGTGGTCTCCGCGAAGCATGGCCTGCTCCTGGGCGGTCAGGCGCATCGAGCCGGTGCGCGGTTCGGTGGCGTCAATGGTGTTGTTCATCTTTTGCCTTCTCCTTCAATCGGCCTTGGCGCCGGAGTCCTTGACCAGGCGGGCGTACTTGCGCCTTTCGGCGGCAACGAACTTGCCGAAGGCCGTGGGGTCCAGGTAGTCCGGTGCGGCGCCCTGGGCCTGCAGGTGCTCGGAGAAGCTCTTGTCGGCGGTGATCTCGCCGATGCGCTTCGAAAGCATGTCGACGATGGGCTTGGGCGTTCCGGCGGGGACGAAGACACCTTGCCAGTTCTCGATGTCGAAGCCGGCGAATCCCTGCTCGGCGACCGTCTGTACCTGCGGCAGCAGCGCGGATCGCTGCGCCGTGCTCACGCCCAGCACGCGCAGCTTGCCGGCCTCGATGTGCGGCAGTGCCGGCGGCAGGCCGGAGAAGAACAGGTCGACCTGTCCGCCGAGAAGGTCCGTCATCGCCGGCGCACCGCCCTTGTAGGGCACGTGGGTCATCTTGAGCCCGGCCGTCAGCCGGAACAGTTCGCCGGCGAGGTGCTGCGGGCCTCCAATGCCCGAGGACGCGAAGTTCGCGCCGCCGTTCTTGCTCCGGACCCGGGCTACCAGGTCCTTGACCGATTCCGCCGGCGATCGGGCGTTGACCACGAGCACCAGCGGGGCCGATGCGAGCTTCGCGACGGGCGCGAGGTCCTTCGCGGCGTCGAAGCTCATGTGCGCGTAGAGGAACCCGTTGATCGTGACTTCCGCGGGCGAAGCGATGAGCACGGTGTAGCCGTCGGCCGCGGATTTCGCGACATGGTCGGCGCCGATGTTGCCGCCGGCCCCGGTCTTGTTCTCGACCAGGACCGTCTGGTCGAGCTTCTGGCCCAGGCGGATCGCCAGCGCCCTGGCCACCACATCGGTGGCGCCGCCCGCCGGGAACGGGACGATCAGGCGGATGGGCCTGTCGGGAAAGGCGGCGTGCGCCGAGGGCGCCGTGGCAGCCAGGCAGGCGGCCGCGAGGGCGCCGATCCATGTGCGTCTGCTTTGCATCGTGTCTCCATTTGGTTTTCGTTGGCAGACAGACTCTGGCCGTTTTTGTGATTCTTGGATAATCACGATTTCGCCGCACATGCATGGTTCTGGTTATCACCAGGGGGTTCTTTCGTGACGCTGCCCGCTCCGCACGACGCCGTGCATCCCGTGATCCGCTCCCGGCTGCGGCTGAAGCACTTCGAAGTGTTCCGCCACGTGTGCGAGCTGCAGACGATCCGCAAGGCCGCGGTCGCATCGAACATGACGCAACCGGCAGCCACCAAGCTCATCCAGGAGCTCGAAGACATGTTCCAGGTGCTGCTGTTCCAGCGCAACCGGCGCGGCATGCAGTTGACGCAGCACGGCGAAATCCTGCGCCGGCACATCGGCGTGGTGATGGCGGACATCGGCAACATCAGCGCGGACCTCGATCAGTTCACGCGCGGCGGCGGCGGCGAGATCCGGCTCGGGATCATCCCGTCGCTGTCGTCGACGCTGCTGGCGCGCTGCATCAACGACCTGCTCGATGCGCATCCGCGCGCGCGTTTCTCGCTGCAGGAGGGGACCACCGACGAACTCCTGGGACAGCTGCTGCAGGGCAACCTGGACCTGATCTTCGGGCGGGTACTGCATGCCGGCACGCCAGGCAGCGTGCGCGCGACGAAGATCTACACCGAAGCCTTCGACATCGTCTGCGGCAGCCACCACCCCTTGGCCGCCCGAGCGAGCGTGACATGGAGGGAACTCGCCGGCGCGCGCTGGGTGCTTCCCGCCGTCGGAAGCCCGTTGCGGGAGATTACCGAGGGCATGTTCACCGCGAGAGGCAACCTCCGCCCGAGCGTCGCGGTCGCGTCGAGCAGCTTCCACCAGATGCGCTACGTGATCGGCTCCGGCGAGCTCCTTGGGGTCCTGCCCCACACCATTGCAGCGGCAGGAGAGGCCGAGGGCGACCTGGTCGTGCTTCGGCCGAAGCAGGCCGCCAAGGCCGCGCCGATCAGCCTGATCGGCCGCAACGACATCGAGCGGCCGCCGATCGTCGCGGCGTTCGAACGGATCGCACTGCAGACGGCAAGAACGCTCGGCCTGCACTGACCGGCGCCTCGCGCCCTCAGGCGGCCCAGGCGCGCTCGACGATCTTCTTGAATTCGACTTCGGGCGCGAGCGTGCCGAAGGCGAAGCCCCAGTCGCCGCCGAGTCGTGAGGCGCAGAACGCCTCGGCCACATAGGCCGGGCTGAAGCGCAGCAGCAGCGAGGCCTGCAGCGCGAGCGCCATCTTCTCGACCAGGCGCCGCGCAATGCCGTCCATGCGCTCGCGGCGGAACGCTGCATCGCGCAGCCATGCGATGGTCACATCGAGGTGTGGGTTCATGCCGCGCGCAAGCTCGATTTCCTGCAGAACCGGCCGCAGCGCCTCGGGATCGCGGTCGACCGCGCGCAGCACGTCGAGGCAGATCACGTTGCCGCTGCCTTCCCACACGCTCTGCACCGGGGCCTCGCGGTAGAAGCGCGGCATCATCGAATCTTCGATGTAGCCGAAGCCGCCGTGGCATTCCAGCGCCTCGAAGGCATTGGCGCTCGCGCGCTTGGCGAGCCAGTACTTGGCGATGGCGGTGACCACGCGCGAGAAGCGCGCTTCGTTGTCGTCGGTGGCCGCCCGGTCGATGCTGCCGGCCAGGCGCATGAGCAGGGCGGTGGCGGCTTCCGACTCCAGCGCCAGGTCGGCCAGCACGTTGCTCATCAACGGCTTGTCGACCAGCTTGGCGCCGAAGGCCGATCGCTGCTGCGTGTGGTGCAGCGCCCTGAAGAGCGTCTGGCGCATGATGCCCGCCGAGATCGATGCGCAGCCCAGCCGCGTGAGGCTGACCATCTCGATGATCGTGCGGATGCCCTTGCCCTCGTCGCCCACGCGCCAGGCGAGCGTGCCGTTGTATTCGATCTCGCTCGAAGGGTTGGAGCGGTTCCCGAGCTTGTCCTTGAGCCGCATGATCGAGAAGCGGTTGCGCGTGCCGTCGGGCAGCCAGAAAGGCACCAGGAAGCACGAGATGCTGCCCGGCGCGCCTTCGGTGTGTGCCACCGTCAGGAAGCAGTCGACCATCGGTGCCGAGAAGAACCACTTGTGGCCGGTGAGTTCGTACACCCCGGGCTCCTGGGTGGCACGCGCCACCGTGGTGTTCGCGCGCAGGTCGGAGCCGCCTTGCTTCTCCGTCATGGCCATGCCGATGAGGGCGCTGCTCTTTTCGGCCGAAGGGCGGTAGCGCGGGTCATAGCCGGTCGACGTGAGCAACGGCTCCCACTGCGCGCTCAGCGCGGGGTTGTTGCGCAGCACCGGCACGCCCGCATAGGTCATGTGCAGCGGGCATAGCGTGCCGCTTTCGACCTGCGCCATCAGCATGCTCGACGCGGCGCGCGCCACATGGCTGCCGGCCTGCGGCTGGCGCCACGGCAGCGAATGGACCTCGTGCCGGCGCGCCAGGCGCATGAGCTCGTGCCACGAATGGTGCAGGTGAACCTCGTTGATGCGGTGGCCGTAGTTGTCGTGCGTGTGCAGTTCGGGCACGTGGCGGTTGGCCAGGTAGCCGTGGCGGATCACCTCGGGGTCGGCCAGTTCGGCGGCCAGCGCATCGAGCCGCGGCGCGGCCCACGCAGCGCCTTCGCGCTCGAGGCTTTCGCGCAGCGCATGGTCGCGCGCCAGCAGGTTGTAGCCGCCATAGGGCGCGGGCTGGTTGAACACCTCGTGGGTGCCGTGGGCGGCCGCAGGGCGGGGAGCGAGGGCAGTGGCTTCGGTCATGGGATGGGTTCGTCCGGGTTGTTTGTATCGACCGGATTAAATCAGATGCTTTATTGTCGGTAAAGCACTTGACTTAACAAATGCAAGGTTCCAGAATCCGCCACATGGCCGACACCACCCCCACTCCCCCGCCCGCCGGCAAGGACCGGCGTAAGCTGGCCGCCGCGCCGCGCAGCAGCGCCGACAGCGCCGACGTGCTGCTTCTGACCGCGCAGCGCCTGTTCGCCGAAAAGGGCATCGATGCCGTGTCGATGCGCGAGATCGCCCGCGAGGCGGGCCAGCGCAACAACTCGGCGCTGCACTACCACTTCGGTTCGAAGGAAGCGCTGATCCAGGCCATCCTGCAAAGTGGCATGGGCGAGGTCAACGCGCTGCGCAACGACTACATCGACCAGCTCTACAGCAGCGAGCGCCACGGCGAGCTGCGCGGGCTGGTCGAGGCGATCGTGTGGCCGCTCGCCTCCAGGCTGATGACAAGCCGCGGCAACACCTACAACCGCTTCCTGGCTGCGGCGCAGGTGCATCCCGACATCGACCTCGCCGCGTCCACGCGCGAAGAGGAAGACCGCGGTTTCCGCCGCATCCACGAGCTGCTGCAGCGTGTGCTGCCAGACATGCCCGAGCTGCTGCTGCGCCAGCGCTACCTGGCGGGCGTCAGCTTCGTCATGTTCAGCCTGGCCGACTTCGAGCGCATCAGCACGCGGCGAAGCAAGCGCCAACTGGGCTTCGACCTGCAGCGCGCGATCGAGAACCTGATCGACATGGTGAGCGGCGCCATCGCCGCGCCGGTCTCGTTGCAAGTGCATGCGCGACTCGCGGCACATGACGCGCCGGAAGCCCCCGAGCCGCCGCCGAAGCCCGCGCCGCGCCGGCGCGCGGCGAGCTGATCCGGCGCGCCATCCTTGAACAAACAACGAAGGAGACAAGACATGAAGAAGCTGTTTGCGACCCTGCTGACCACGCTCGCGCTCATTCCCGGTGCGCAGGCACAGGGCGACTATCCGAACCGGCCGATCCGGATCGTGGTGCCCTACACGCCCGGCGGCCCCACCGACGCGGTGGCACGGCTCGTGGGCAAGGGCATCTCGGCCGAGCTCGGGCAGCCCGTCATTGTCGAGAACAAGCCCGGCGCCTCGAGCACCATCGGCACCGCTTTCGTGGCGAGCCAGCCCGCTGACGGCTACAGCCTCGTGCTGGTCGCGGCGCAGTTCGTCACCAACAGCGCCACCGGCATCAAGGCGCCGTACGAGCCGCTGCGCGACCTCGCGCCCGTGGTCAACGCGGCGTGGATGCCGATCCTGGTTGCGGCCAACCCCAAGGTGCCGGCCAAGGACCTGCCGTCGCTCATCGCGTGGATCCGCAACCAGAGCAACCCGGTGCTCTATTCGAGCCCGGGGGCAGGCTCGCTCACGCAGCTGTGGGGCGAACTGCTCGCGCAGCGCTACAAGCTGCGGCTCGAGCATGTGCCCTACAAGGGCTCGGCCGGCGCGGCGCAGGCGGTGATGGCGGGCGACGTGCCGCTGATGTTCGACGTCGCAGGCATCACCAGCACCATGATCCGCGAAGGCAAGCTCAGCGGCATCGTCACGCCGGGGCTCGAGCGTCCGCCGGGCCTGCCTGGTGTGCCCACCGCGCGCGAGGCCGGCGTCAAGGACCTCGACGCGGCCAGCTTCCTCGGGCTGATGGCCCCGGCCAAGACGCCGCCCGCCGTGCTGGAGAAGCTCAATGCAGCGGCCAACCGCACGCTCCGGAGCAAGGAATTCGCAGATGCCGTGCACGGCCTCGGCATGAGCCCGGCCGGCGGCAGCGCCGACGAATTCGGCAAGATGCTCGCGGCCGAGATGCAGCGCTGGACCGCCGTCGCCAAGAGCGCCGGCATCAAGGCGGAGCAATGAACGATCCGCAGCAAGCCGCGCACGACGACCTGCCGCTCGCGGGCGTCAAGGTGGTGGAGTTCGGCCAGTTCATCGCCGGCCCGGGTGCCACGCAGATCCTGGCCGACCTGGGCGCGAGCGTCACCAAGATCGAAAGCCCCAACGGCGACAACGGCCGCCGTTTCGGCGTGAGCGCCTCGACCAAGGGCCGCAGCGGCCTCTTCATGGCCTACAACCGCGGCAAGCGTTCGATCGTGGTCGACATGCGCCAGCCCGAAGGCCTGGCGGTCGCACGCGATCTTGCGCTGCAGGCCGACGTGGTGGTGCAGAACGCGCGTGCCGGGGTGATGCAGTCGCTCGGGCTGGACGCCGCCACGCTGCGCGCGGCCAAGCCCGGCCTGATCTACGTGTCGGTCTCGGGTTTCGGCGCGGAGGGCCCGTCGCGCGAGCGGCCGGGCCTCGACATCGCCGCGCAGGCCGAGAGCGGCATGATGTCGATCACCGGCGAGCGCGGCGGCACCCCGCTGAAAGCCGGCTTTCCGGTGGCCGACGTCTCGACGGCGAACAGCACGGCCAATGCGATCCTCGCGGCGCTGTTCCGGCATGCGCGCACGGGCCGCGGCGACACCATCGAGACCTCGCTGCTCGCGGTGGCCATCTCGATGCAGGCCCAGATCTGGGCCGAATACCAGTGCACGGGCAAGCTGCCCGAGCGCGCGGGCAATGCGCAGCCGCTCGTTGCGCCGGCCGCCGACCTCATCACCGTGCGCGACGGCCACATCGTTATTTCCGCCTACCTCGACGACCACTGGCAGCGGCTGTGCAAGGCCATCGGCCAGCCCGCGCTCGCCGGTGCCGAGGCCTTTGCCACCAACAACGACCGCGTGCGCAACCGCGCGGCGCTGATGGAGGTGCTGAGCGCTGCGCTCGGCGTCTTCACCGGCGAAGAAGCGCGTGCGCTGCTCGAGCGGCATGGCGTCGTCGTGGGCGTGGTGCGCAACTACCCGCAGGTGCTCGCGAGCGCCGACGTGCAGGCCAGCGGCGTCTTCGAGACCATCGACGACGGGCAGGGTGGCGAAGTGCAGTTGCCCGGCCTGCCGTTCCGCTTCGAAGGTGCACCGCGGGGCAGGCAGGTGCCCGCGGTGCCGCGCCTGGGCCAGCACACCGACGAACTGCTCGCGCAGGCGGGCTATGCCGAAGCCGACATCGCGCGCCTGAAGGCCGCCGGCGCGGTCGGCCACTGAGCTGCCCGCGCCACTCCATTTCCCCAGCAAAGGACTCTTCTCATGTCTGCCGTGCTTCTCGACGTCCATGACGGATGGGCGGAACTGATCTTCCACCGCCCCGAGCGCAAGAACGCCATCGACGGCACGCTCGCCGCTGCCCTGCACGCCGCGCTCGAGCGCCTCGCCGAGGACGACACCGTGCGTGCCGTGGTGCTGCGAGGCGCCGATGGCGTGTTCTGTTCGGGCCTGGACGTCAAGGCCTTCGGCGTCGATCCGGCGCCCGACTGGAAGGCCGGCTTCCCTGCGCTCTGGGAGGCGGTGCACAACCAGCTGCTCGCGAGCCGCAAGGTGCTGATCGTCGCGCTCGAGCGCTACGCGATCAATGCCGGCGCCGCGCTCGCGCTGGCCGGCGACCTGATGGTGAGCGGCGAAGGCGCCTTCCTCCAGGTGGGCGAGATCGGCATCGGCATGGCCGCGCCGCGCAACGCGGCCTGGCTGGCGCTGCGCCACAGTGAAGCGGTCGCGGCCCGCGTGTGCCTCATGGGCGACCGCGTCGGCGCGGCCGACCTGCTGCGCCTGGGCATCGCGACTGAAGTGGTCGACGATGCCGCTGTGGTGGCGCGCGCCCGTGCCATGGCCGCGGCCATCGCCGCCTTTCCTACGCATTCGGTTTGCGCCGTCAAGTCGGGCATGCGCGCGGCCACCATGCAGATGCCGACCGGTCAGTGGATGGACGCCTGCGCGCGGGCCGACGCATTGAGCCAGGGCGGCGCGATCCACCAGGTGAAGGCGAACCGCCCATGAAGACCCGCATCACCGAACTGCTGCAGATCCGCTACCCGATCATCCAGGGCGGCATGATGTGGGTCGGCCGCGCCGAACTCGCGGCTGCCGTCTCCAACGCGGGCGGCCTCGGCACCCTGACGGCGCTCACGCAACCCAGCCCCGAGGCCCTGCTGGAGGAAGTGCGCCGCTGCCGCACGATGACCGACGCGCCGTTCGCGGTCAACCTCACGATCCTGCCCTCGGCGTCGCCGCCGCCGTACGAAGACTATGCACGGGCCATCGTCGACAGCGGCGTGCGCATCGTCGAAACCGCCGGGCTGCAGCCGGAGCCGATCACCGAGCTCTTCAAGTCCAAGGGCCTCGTCATCGTGCACAAGTGCACCTCGGTGCGGCATGCGCTGTCGGCCGAGCGCCGCGGCGCGGACGCGATCAGCATCGACGGCTTCGAATGCGCGGGCCATCCGGGCGAGGACGACATTCCCGGTTTGATTCTGATCCCTGCTGCCTGCGCCAAGCTGTCGATCCCGGTGGTGGCCTCGGGAGGGATCGCCAATGGGCGCACCATGGCCGCCGCGCTCGCGCTGGGCGCCGACGGCGTGAACATGGGCACGCGCTTCATGTTGACGCGCGAGGCGCCGGTGCACGACAGCGTCAAGGCTGCGCTGCTCGCGGCCAGCGAGCGCGACACCACGCTGATCTTCCGCGGGCTGCGCAACACCGCGCGCGTCTGGCGCAACCCGGTCTCGGCCGCGGTGAACGAACTCGAGCATCGCCCAGAAGGCGCGACCTTCAACGAGCTGCGGCCATGGGTCGCCGGTGCGCGCGGCCGGCAGGCGTTGGAGCAGGGCACCGTCGACGACGGCCTGATCTGGGCTGGCCAGTGCCTTGGCCTGATCGACGACGTGCCGAGCTGCGAACAGCTGATCCAGCGCATGGTGGCCGGCTGCCGGTTCGCGCTCGGGCGCGCTGTCGCGCTCTATGGCGACTCCGCCACTTTCACCGACCGCCGCGCCGCGGGCGCCGCGGACCTGCTCGAGACCGACTGAAGGAGCGCTGCATGGACATGGATTTCACGCCCGAGGAAGAGGCGTTCCGCGAACAGGTGCGGGCCTTCTTCCGCGACGAGCTGCCCGCGGACATCGCCGCTAAGGTCGCGCTCGACGAGCGCCTCGGCAAGGCCGACATGGCGCGCTGGCACGCGATCCTTCAGGCGCGCGGTTGGCTCGCCGCGGGCTGGCCGAAGGAACATGGCGGACCGGGCTGGAGCGCGATGCAACGCTACCTGTTCGAGTTCGAGGGCGCCATCGCGCAGGCGCCACGCATCATCCAGTTCGGCCTCAACATGCTCGGGCCGGTGCTCATCCGCTTCGGCACCGACGCGCAGAAGCGCCGCTGGCTGCCGCGCATCCTCGACGGCCGCGACTGGTGGTGCCAGGGCTATTCGGAACCCGGCGCGGGCTCGGACCTGGCCTCGCTCAAGACCACGGCGGTGCGCACCGCCGACGGCTGGGTCGTCAACGGCCAGAAGACCTGGACCACGCTGGGTCAGCATGCCAACATGATCTTCTGCCTGGTGCGCACCGACCCGTCGGCGCGCAAGCAGCAGGGCATCAGCTTTCTGCTCATCGACATGAACTCTCCCGGCGTCGAGGTGCGTCCGATCATCACGCTCGACGGCGAGCATGAAGTCAACGAAGTTTTTTTCACCGAAGTGCTTGTGCCTTTCGACAACCTCGTCGGCGAGGAGAACGCGGGCTGGGACTGCGCCAAGTACCTGCTCACGCACGAGCGCAGCGGCATGGCGGGCGTCGGCTATTCCTATGCCGCGCTGCACCGCTTGAAGCGCGCGGCGGCCACGCTCGCGCGCAACGGCCGGCCGCTGCTCGCGGACCGCGACTTCATTGCCCGCCTGGCGCGCGTGGAGATCGCGCTACAGAACATGGAGACGACGAACCTGCGGCTGCTCTGGGCGTCAGCCAAAGGGGCGGCCCCGGGCGTCGAGAGCTCGATGCTCAAGATCCAGGGCACCGAGATCCGTCAGCAGATCAATGCACTGATGTTGCGCGCCATGGGCCCGCATGCGCCGGTTTTCGCCAACGACATGACCGATGCCGCCGGGTTGGACCTTGCCGGCATCGGGCCCGGTAGCGCGCCGCGCGCGGCCATCACCTGGTTCAACAACCGCAAGCTCTCGATCTTCGGCGGCTCCAACGAAGTCCAGAAGAACATCATCGCCAAGACCGTGCTGGGACTGTGAGGCCACTGCCATGAACTTCGAACACACGCACGAGCGGCGCCTGCTCGCCGAAAGCATGTCGCGCTATGTCGCCGAGCGCTACGGCGAGCCTGCGCGCCGGCTGGTGCCGCGGGCGACCGGCTTCGATCTGGTCCACTGGCGGGCGCTGGCCGAGATCGGCGCCGTGGGCGCACTGTTCGGCCCCGATGACGGCGGCCTCGGCGGCAGCGCATTCGACCTGATGGCGGTGTTCGAGGCGATCGGTCGCGGCCTGGTCTGCGAGCCTTTCCTGGCCACCCTCATGGCTGGCCGGGCGCTGTCCCATGCCGCTGACGGGGCGCATGCGGCGCTGCTTGCGGGCATTGCAGAAGGCACGGTGCTGGCCAGCCTCGCGCACTGCGAGCCCGGCGGCCAGTGGGATCCGCTGCAGGTCGAATGCAGCGCCCGCCGCGAGGCCGATGGCTGGGTGCTCGACGGCCTCAAGGCCGGCGTGCCGTGGGGCGGCGAGGCGCAGGTGCTGCTGGTGTCGGCGCGCACCGCCGGTGCGCCTGGCGACAGGACCGGCCTCTCGCTGTTCGCGGTGCCGGTGCTCACCGCGGGGCTGACGCTGCGCGGGCATCCCGACTTCGACGGCGGCCGTTCGGCCGATGCCGTGCTCCGCAGCGTGGTGCTGCCGGGCGACGCGCTCGTTGGGCGCGAGGGCGAGGCCGCCGCGGCGCTCGAGGCCGGGATCGGCTGCGGCATTCTGGCCGTGTGTGCCGAGGCGGTCGGCGCGATGGATGTCATGCTGGCCAGCACGCTCGACTACCTCCGGACGCGCAAGCAGTTCGGCATGCCGATCGGCGGCTTCCAGGCGGTGCAGCACCGCATGGTCGATCTCATGCTGCATCTGGAGCAGGCGCGCTCCGCCACGATCAACGCGGCCGTGCACCTCGATGCGGCCGGGCGCGTGTGCGAGCGCCATCTCGCCGCGGCCAAGTTCACCGCAGGCACCGCGGCGCTGGCGTTCGCCGAGGAGTGCATCCAGCTGCACGGCGGCATCGGCATGACCTGGGAGCTGCCGCTGGCGCACCATGCGAAGCGGCTCGGCCTGCTGAACCTGCAGCTCGGCGATGAAGACTTCCACCTGGCGCGCTACGCCGCGGCCATGGATCCGGCGCCGCCCGCGCTGTAGCCGCTGTCCTGCATCAAGCGTGGGATCGCGCTGGCATGGCGCAGGGTCGCGGGCACGAAAACTGCCGTCACCTTCAACCCCCTGCCTGGAGACGCCCCGATGCTGGACGACATGAAGATCCACATTCCGCAAGACGATGAGCGCATCGACATCACCGACCTGAAGGAGGTCGACTACTGGACCAAGACGTTCGGGGTCGACGAGGCGCGCCTGCGCATGGCGGTGGCCTCTGCGGGCACGATGAAGGACGATCTGCGGATCTACCTCGGCCTGCCCTGACGGGCGCGCCGGGCCAGGGTCCGGCCGCATAATCCGCCGATGGCCGAATCGAAGATCGCGATCTATGGTGCCATCGCGGCCAATGTCGCGATCGCCGCCACCAAGTTCGTGGTCGCCGGCGTCACCGGCAGTTCGGCGATGCTGTCGGAAGGCATCCATTCGGCGGTCGACACCTTCAACGGCGTGCTGCTGCTGGTCGGCATCCGGCTGAGCAAGCGGCCCGCCACGCCCGAGCATCCCTTTGGCCACGGCAAGGAGCTCTACTTCTGGAGCTTGATCGTCGCGGTGCTCATCTTCGGGCTCGGCGGCGGCGTGTCGCTGTACGAAGGCATCCAGCACATCCGCCACCCGGAGCCGATGCGGGACCCGACTTGGAACTACGTCGTGCTCGGCCTGGCGGCGCTGTTCGAGAGCGTGAGCTTCTTCATCGCGCTGCGCGAGTTCCGGCGCCAGGCGCGCGGGGCGCCTTTCTGGCAGGCGCTCGGCCAGAGCAAGGACCCGACCACTTACACCGTGCTGGCCGAAGACTCGGCCGCCCTCGCGGGCCTGGGCGTGGCAGCGCTCGGCATTTACCTGAGCCATCGCCTCGACATGCCGGCGCTCGACGGCGCCGCATCGGTGGTGATCGGGCTGCTGCTGGCCGGCGTGGCGGTGCTGCTGATCAGCCAGGCGCACGGGCTGCTGATCGGCGAAGGCATCCGCCCCGAGACTGCGCGCACGATCCGCAGCTTCGCGATGCAGCAGCCCAGCGTGCACGACGTCGGCCATGTGCTGTCGATGTACATCGGCGCGAACGAGGTGCTGGTCGTCGTCGACCTGAATTTCAAGGAGGGCACCGCCACCGGCGATGCGGCCGATGCGATCGCCGCCATCGAGCAGCAGGTGCGTGCGCGCTACCCGATGATCCGGCGCCTTTTCATCGAGGCGAGCGAAGAAGTAGAAGCGCCCGTCGGCGTTGGCTGACGGGCGCTGCGGTATTTGCCTGAGCCAGCGCCCGGTGGCGCGCGTCCACTGTGGCGACTCACCCAGGAGATCGCCAAAATGAACACCCCGTCGCCCCCGCAGCAGCACAAGCGCACCCCCGACGAACCGGAGATCACGCAGGAGGAGTCCGTGCCCACGGACGGGCGCGACATCGAAGGCGAGGAGCAGATGAAGGAAGTCGGCAACGAGAAGCTCCGGGAGCCCGGCGATGCCGAACGCAAGACGCCGGAAAAGTCGTAGCCCGGCAGCCCGCGCGGCGCCGTGGCGTTGTCTTCTGCGGAAGAAGGGTGATGCCCTACAACCACAGCATCGCTGCCATTGATACAAATCCTCCTCGGGCCAGCACGGCCTGAACGATCGCTAAAAACAGAACAGAAAAGGACTGTCTGTCCATACGATGGAGGAAAGAAAATGAAACACGACGGTGCGGCTGATACGGCTCCGCAGGAAGAAGCCCTGATGAAGGTCGGCGTTCCCGGCCTCGACGATGTGCTCGGGGGCGGGCTCACGCCGAGCCGCCTCTACCTGGTCGAGGGAACGCCGGGTGCCGGCAAGACCACCATCGCGATGCAGTTCCTGCTCGAAGGCGCGCGGCGCGGAGAATCGGTGCTCTACGTCACCCTGTCGGAGACCGCCCAGGAACTCAGGGGCGTGGCCCGGTCGCACGGATGGGACCTGGGCGGCATCGAGGTGCGAGAGATGCTGCCGTCGGAAACCGCGTTGGCGCCCGACGAGCAGTACACGATGTTCCACCCCTCCGAGGTCGAGCTCAGCGAGACGACGCTGAGGATCCTGACCGACGTGGACGTCATCAAACCCACCCGCGTGGTCTTCGATTCGCTGTCGGAACTGCGCCTGCTGGCCGGCAATTCGTTGCGCTACCGGCGCCAGATCCTCGCGCTCAAGCAGTTCTTCGCAGGCCGCCAGTGCACCGTGCTGCTGCTGGACGACATGACGGCGACGAAGCACGACCTTCAAGTGCAGAGCATCGCGCATGCGGTGCTGCGGCTCGAGCAGTCCCATTCCGACTACGGCGTTGCGCGGCGCCGGCTGTTGGTCAGCAAGTACCGCGGCCAGCAGTTCCGCGGCGGCTACCACGACTACCGCATCGAACGCGGCGGGCTGCGCGTGTTCCCGCGGCTGGTGGCGGCCGAGCATGCTGTGGCAACGAGCCAGGTGCGCATCCCGAGCGGCATCGGGGCACTCGATACGCTGCTTGGCGGCGGCATCGAGCGCGGCACGAGCACGCTGTTCGTCGGGGCGCCCGGCACTGGCAAGTCGACCGTGGCGGTGCAGTTCGCCATTGCCGCGGCGCAGCGCGACGAACACGCGGCGCTCTTCATCTTCGACGAGAGCACCCACACGCTGCGCACACGCTGCCACAGCATGGGAATGGACCTTGGCCGGTACATCGATTCGGGTCATATCCGCGTGCGGCAGGTCGATCCGGCCGAGCTCTCGCCAGGCGAATTCGTGCACCTGATCCGGCTCGCCGTGACCGAGGCGCATGCTGCCGTGGTGGTGATCGACAGCCTCAACGGCTACCTCAACGCCATGCCCGACGAGCGCTTCCTGATCGTGCAGCTGCATGAGTTGCTGTCCTACCTCGGGCAGGCAGGCGTCGCGACACTGCTCGTGGGCGCCCAGCACGGGCTCATCGGCATGCAGATGCAGACGCCGGTGGACGCCAGCTACCTTGCGGATGCGGTGGTGATGCTGCGCTATTTCGAGCACGACGGAGAAGTGCGCCAGGCCATCTCGGTGCTGAAGAAGCGCGGCGGCGCGCACGAGCGCACCATCCGCGACTTCGCAATGACCGACAGCGGGCTCCAGGTCGGCGAGGCGTTGCGCAACTTCAGGGGCATCCTCACGGGCATTCCCATTCCGATCGACAGCATCCAGCGCACGCCGTGAGTTCAGCACCCGCATTCGTCGAGCAGCGCATTCTGCTGCGCACGACCACGTCGAGGGATGCCTTCATGGCAACTGCCGTGCTGGGGCGTGCGAAAGTCGCGGCGCACAGCTGCGCCAGCCTGCGCGAGCTGGTGCACGGTATGCAGGAGGGCGCCGGCGCGATCATGCTGGCGGAAGAAACGCTGTCCGATCCCGCCAGCGCGGCCCTGATCGACGCGCTCGCGACGCAGCCACCATGGTCCGACCTGCCGGTGCTCATCCTGGCGCGCCAGGGCGCAGACTCCGCAGTCGTCGCCGACGCGATGAACCGGCTCGCGAATGTCACGGTCATCGAACGGCCGGTGCGCGTGGCTTCGCTCGTGAGCACGGTCCGAACGGTGCTGCGCGCGCGCAGCCGTCAATACCAGATGCGCGACCTGCTCGACAGCCTGCGCGAGGCCGACCAGCGCAAGACGGAGTTCCTTGCCACTTTGGCGCACGAGCTGCGCAATCCGCTCGCGCCGATGAGCACTGCGCTCACCCTGCTGACGCGCAAGCCCCACGAGCCTTCGGAGGCACTGCGTTACTACGAGCTCATGGGGCGTCAGGTCGACCACATGGTGCGGCTCGTGAACGACCTGATGGAGGTGTCGCGCATCACGCGCGGCAAGATCGAGCTGCGCATGGAGGCGGTGGCGCTCGAAGCCGTGATCAAGGACGCGATCGAACTGAGCCGCCCGCTACTCGAGGGGGCGAAGCATGGGCTGGAGCTCGAACTCGGCGACGAGCCGCTCATGGTGCGCGGCGATGGTGTTCGCCTCACGCAGGTGTTCTCGAACCTGCTCAACAACGCCGCCAAGTACACGCGGCCCGGCGGCAAGGTCGGGATCGTGCTGCGTCGGGAAGGCCGCAGCGCCGTGGTCGAGGTGCGCGACAACGGCTCCGGCATCGCGCCCGAGATGCTGCAATCGATCTTCGAAATGTTCGTGCAGGTCAGCGGCACCTCGAAGGCGGCGCAGGGCGGGCTCGGCATCGGGCTCACGCTGGTGAAGAGCCTGGTCGAGCTCCACGGGGGCAGTGTCGAAGCCATCAGCGAGGGCCTCGGGCACGGCGCCATGTTCCGCGTGCAGCTTCCGCTCATGCGTGGCGAGGCCGGACTGCGTTCGTCCCCGACACCCGCCATCGGTGGATGGCCCGCGTCGCTGCCCGAGACGGTGCTGATCGTCGACGACAACCGCGACGCGGCCGATGCGCTCGGCGACCTGCTGCGGTCGCTGGGCGCCTCGCCCCGCGTGGCCTACAGCGGCGACGCTGCGCTGCGCTTGGTGGCCGACGGCGAGCGGCCGGGCCTGGCGATCCTCGATATCGGCATGCCCGGCATGGACGGCTGCGAACTCGCGGGCCGGCTGCGTGCCGACCCTGCGCTCGGGGGGCTGGTGCTGGTCGCGCTGACCGGCTGGGGCCAGCAGGGCGACAAGGAGCGCATTGCCGCCGCAGGCTTCGACCACCACCTTCTGAAGCCGCTCGACCTGGCGGCGCTGTTCGCCCTGTTCCAGGAACCGCCATGACGAACGATGCCACCACGCTCCCACCGGCGGTGCCCGCCACAGGAAGACAGGCGCTGTGGCGCCGCTGCCGCCGCTTCGCGCTGCCGCTGCTCGGCATCGTGGTGCTGGGCCTGCTGCTGTCGCATGCGCACAAGGTCGACTGGGCCGGTGCATGGCAGGCGCTGCGGCGCTATCCCGCCACGGTGCTGCTCGCCGCGCTCGGCCTCGCCACGATGAGCCATGCGCTCTACGGCTGCTTCGACCTGATCGGCAGGCGGCACACGCGCCACGGCTTGCCCCGCTGGCGGACCTGGGCCATCGCAGTGGCGAGCTATGCCTTCAATCTCAACCTCGGCTCGCTGGTCGGCGGCATCGCGCTGCGCGCGCGGCTCTATGCGCGCGCCGGCCTCGACGAGGCTACCGTCGCCCAGATCGTCGGCATCAGCCTGGCCACCAACTGGCTCGGCTACGGGCTGCTGGCCGGCAGCCTGTTCGCGTCGGGCGCCATTGCACCGCCACGCGAGGCGCACATGGGGGCCGACGCGTTCCGCGCGCTCGGCGTGCTGATGATCGTGCTCGCGATGGCCTACGTGGTGGCCTGCTATTTCCTGCACGGTCGCCACTGGCATGTGAAAGGGCGGCGCCTCGAGCTGCCGTCGGCCCGGCTCGCGCTGGTCCAGCTTGCGCTCTCGAGTGCCAACTGGGCACTCATGGGTTCGGCCATGTACCTGCTGCTAGGGCAGGAAGTGCCCTATGCCACCACGCTGGGCGTGCTGCTGGCCGCCTCGATCGTCGGCGTGGTGACGCCGATCCCGGCCGGGCTCGGCGTGCTCGAGGCCGTGTACCTCGCGCTGCTGTCGGGCAGTGTGCGGCAGGGCACGCTCATGGGCGCGGTGCTGGCCTACCGCGCGGTCTACTACCTGCTGCCACTGGGCGGCGGCCTCGTGCTGTACCTGCTGCTCGAGCGGCATGCTGCCAACCATCCTCCCGGCGAATAGAAGGACGACTGGCCATGGCGCGCGCAAGCCCCCTGAAACGCTACAAGGAGAAGCGCAACTTCGGCGTCACGCCCGAGCCGGAAGAGGGCGGCGATTCGGTCGTCGGCACGCTGCAGTTCGTGGTGCAGAAGCACTGGGCGCGGCGCCTGCACTACGACTTCCGCATCGAGCTCGATGGCACCATGAAGAGCTGGGCTGTGCCGAAGGGGCCCAGCTACGACACGCACGACAAGCGCATGGCCGTGCATGTGGAAGACCACCCGATCTCGTACAACCAGTTCGAAGGCGAGATCCCGGCCAAGCAGTACGGCGCCGGCAAGGTGATCATCTGGGACAAAGGCACCTGGGTGCCAATCGGCGACCCGCGCAAGGGCTACCGGGCAGGCAACATCAAGCTCGAGCTGCACGGCTACAAGCTGCGCGGCAAATGGGCGCTGGTGCGCATGCATGGCAAGAAGGACGACAAGCAGGACGCCTGGCTGTTGATCAAGGAGCACGACGGCTTCGCGCGGCCCGCGAGCGAGTTCAGCGTGGTCGACCAGTTTCCCGACAGCGTTGCGGCGCTGCCGATGCCCACTGCGGCGCCCACGGCACCGTCGCCCGCTGCCCCGCCGGCCACCGCGGCAGCGCAACCCGGCGCAAAGGCGCGGCGCGGCAAGGCGGCCGCCGCGGGCAACATGCCGGCCGATGCGGTCAAGGCCGCGCTGCCCGCGAGGCTCTCGCCGCTGCTCGCGACGCTGGTCGACGGTCCGCCGCCCGACCCCAGCAACTGGATCTATGAAATCAAGTTCGACGGCTACAGGCTGCTGGCGCGCGTCGATGTCCAGGGCGTGCAGCTCTTCACGCGCAACGGGCACGATTGGAGCGCGCGCATGCCGCACCTCGTGCGCGCCATCGAGCGCATGAAGCTCGCGCCGTGCTGGTTCGACGGCGAGATCGTCATGCTCGACGACGCGGGCAGCACCGACTTCCAGGCGCTGCAGAACGCCTTCGACAGCGCGAAGACGAACGACATCGTCTACTTCCTGTTCGACCTGCCGCACTACGACGGCTTCGATCTCACGGGCGTGCCGCTGGTCGAGCGCCGCGCACTGCTGCAGTCGCTGCTGGCCAAGGCGCCGCCCGAAATCCGCTTCAGCGAGGTCTTCGACGCGCCGCCCGAGGACATCGTCGCCTCGGCCTGCAAGATCGGGCTCGAAGGCGTGATCGGCAAGCGCAAGGACAGCAGCTATGCGTCGCGCCGCTCGCCCGACTGGATCAAGCTCAAGTGCTCGCGCCGGCAGGAGTTCGTCATCGGGGGCTACACCGATCCCAAGGGATCGCGCGTCGGCATCGGCGCGCTGCTGATCGGCGTGCACGACGAGAAGGGCGACCTCGTCTATTCGGGCGGCGTGGGCGCGGGCTTCAACGACCGCAGCCTCAGGGAAATGCTGCAGCGGCTCGAGCCGCTCGGCATCGACAAGCGGCCGTTCAAGAACCCGACCGAGAACGACCGCCGCGCGCATTGGGTTCAACCCGTGCTGCTGGCCGAGGTGAGCTTCTCCGACTGGACCAAGGACGGCCATGTGCGCCATCCGGTGTTCCACGGCGTTCGCTCGGACAAGCCCGCGAAGGCGATCGTGCGAGAGAAGCCGGTGCACCAGCCGCGCGGCGCCAAGCCGGCGGCCGAACGCGATTCAGCGCCTATGCCCGCCGCCACGCTGCCCGCGAACTTCAAGGTCTCGCATGCCGACCGTGTGGTCGATCCGTCCACCGGCATCACCAAGGTGGAGGTGGTGCGTTTCTACGGCCTTGTCGCGCCGCTGATGATGGAACACCTCAAGGGACGGCCCGTGTCCTTCGTGCGCGCGCCGCAGGGCATCGCGGGACAGCACTTCTTCCAGAAGCATGTGGAGGCCGGCCAGATGGACGGGGTGCGGCAGCTCGATCGCGCGCTCTGGCCTTCGCACCCCGAACTGATCGAAGTGGCGGGCCCGCTCGGGCTGCTGAGCGCGGCCCAAATGAACGTCGTCGAGTTCCATACCTGGAACGGCGTGAAGACGCTGATCGCCAAGCCCGACCGCATGACCTTCGACCTCGACCCCGGCGAAGGCGTGGGCTGGCCGCTGGTGCTGCAGTCGGCCGAGCTGATGCGCGTGGTGTTGCACGAACTGGCACTGCCCTGCTTCTGCAAGACCAGCGGCGGAAAGGGGCTGCACGTGGTGGTGCCGCTCAAGCGCCAGTACGACTGGGACACGGTGAAGGATTTCTCGCAGGCCATCGTGCGTCACATGGCACGCACCGTGCCGCAGATGTTCGTCGCCAAGAGCGGGCCGGCCAACCGCATCGGCCGCATCTTCATCGACTACCTGCGCAACGGCTTTGGTGCCACCACGGTCTGCGCGTGGTCGGCGCGCGCGCGGCCGGGCATGGGCGTGTCGGTACCGGTGGCATGGGACGAGGTGCCGTTGCTCACGAGCGGCGCGCAGTGGAACCTGCGGAACATCCATGCCCGGCTCGACCGAGGCAACGCGCCGTGGGAGGGCTATGCGAAGGCCGCAGTCAGCCCGGGCGCGGCCATGAAGAAGCTTGGCTTCATCAAAGTTCGATGAAGGCCGACGTCGCCTTGTTCAGTGCCAGCCGGCCCTTGGCCGTGATCGACTCCACCTGGGCGAGCTGGCGTATCGCGCGGCCGTCGGGCGCATGGCTTGCCGGCGGGATGAAGGCCGTCACCAATTCGGCTGCGCGCAGCACGCGCAGGCGGTCGATGTCTGCAGGCGTGTGGACGACGTAGGGCAGCTTCTGTTCGGCAATGACTCGAAGAAACTCCATGGACATGAGCCGTCTCCTTGTCTAGATGGGCACGGAGATTATTCTGCGCAAAATTTCACACTTGTGCCTAATCCCTGCGCAACGCACGACTTTGATACGCCTTTGTGATGCGTAGGAAAGTGCTCATTTTTCTTGCGCCTTGAAACCGATGCGGTGATTTTGTTGCATGCTGCTCGGCTATCGCGCAAACCTTTCGGCGGCGGGCGCCCGGTCGTCCGGAAAAATCTGCCAGAGCGCCGCATCGAGGCCTTCGAATGCGGCCCGATAGCGCTCGGCACTGGCGTCCTCGCGCGTGACGTTGCGGATCGCGATGTGCTCGATGCGGCCCGGATGCGCACGCGCCACCTGGCCGTAGATCTCGGGATCGCGCTCACCCGAGTCGCCCACGAGCATGAAGCGGCGCTGCGGAAAGTCGGCCAGCAAACGCTCGATCACCGCGAGCTTGTGCGCTCGCGAATCCTGGTCGCCCGGAATCAACGTGCGCCAGCTGGTGCTTTCGCGCAGGTGCATGCTGCCGGCCGGAAAGTTGGCGTCGCGCAGGAAATCGGCGAGCGCCGGGTAGAGCTGTATCGGGCTTGCCGAGAGGTAGTGAAAGCGCGTGCCGGGCGCCTGCGCGAGCGCGCGGTAGCCCGCCGCCATGCCGGGCGCGGGCTCGAAGCGGCGGGCAAAGGTGTTCAGCAGCATCTCGCGCCGGTCGCGCACCTGCGTGCGCTTGATGGTGTCGTCGATGTCTGAGATCACCGAGAGGCCCTCGGCCGGAACGACCAGTGCCTGGCCCCTGAAGCGATGCAGCAGTTCGCCGGGGCCGGTGACGGCGTGGAATTTCTGCCATTCGCCGGCCAGCGATGCCGCGGGAACGTCGACCACCACGCGCAGGTTCATGCGCCCGTCGGCGCCCGAGGGCGGTGTGCTCACGCGCGTGGCGACGCCGTCGAAATCGAGTTCGAACACCTTGCCCTGCTCCGACTCGGCGTGGAACAGCGCGGTGCGCTGGTTGAAGCGCAGCCGCGCCGCGGGCGAGAGCTTCTCCAGGTCGAGGCCGAGGTAGCGCGCGAACACGGCATTGAGGCCCCAGCGGCGCTCGGGTTCGTAGACCCACGCATGCACGTCGACCTCGAGCCGGCCGTCCGGCGTGGGACGTGCGGTACCGGGCAGGAAGAGCGCTTCCTCGTCGGGCTCGAGCGGCTCCGCGGCCAGGAGCCCCTGCAGCGGTGCCAGGCCGACGGCCAGTGCGGCGCCCGCAAGCAGCGCGCGGCGCCCCGGCGCTGCACTCATGCCTGTGGCGCGTCGATGCGTTCGTAGGTCACGAACGCGAAGGGCAGGCCCTCCTTGACCGAGACATGCGCTTCGCGCCGGGTCTCGCGCCACTTCGCGGGCGAGAGCGCGGGCGCATGCGCATCGCCTTCGTAGTCGCGCGCGAGTTCGGTCACGACCACGCGCGAGGCCAGCGGCTCGGCCAGTGCATAGATCTGCGCGCCGCCGATGATCCAGACGTCGGGTACCTGCGTCTCGTCGCAGAGCGCGAGCGCTTCGGCGAGGCTTCCCACGCGGTGCGCGCCTTCGGCCTTCCAGTCGTCCTGGCGCGTGATCACGATGTTGTGCCGGCCCGGCAGCGGGCGAAAGCGCGGCGGCAGCGAATCCCAGGTCTTGCGCCCCATCACCACGGGCGCGCCGGCCGTCTGCGTTTTGAAGTGCACCATGTCCTCGGGCAGGTGCCAGGGCATGGTGCCCTTGATACCGATCACGCCGTTGGCGGCGCGGGCGAAGATCAGATTGATGCGCGGTGTCGTCATGGCGCGAATCCTCCGCTCACACGGCCACGGGCGCCTTGATGGGCTCGTGGTGTCGGTAGTCGAGCACCTCGAAGTCCTCGTAGCGGTAGTCGAAGATCGAATCGGGGCGGCGCTTGATGTGGAGCGTGGGGTAGGGGTGCGGCGTGCGGCTCAGCTGCAGCGCCACCTGCTCGGCGTGGTTGCTGTAGATGTGGCAGTCGCCGCCGGTCCAGATGAAGTCGCCCACGTCGAGGTCGCACTGCTGGGCCATCATGTGCGTGAGCAGCGCATAGCTCGCGATGTTGAACGGCACGCCGAGAAAGATGTCGGCGCTGCGCTGGTAGAGCTGGCAGCTCAGCTTGCCGCGCTCGCCGCTCGCCTGCGGCGGCGCCACGTAGAACTGGAAGAAGGCATGGCAGGGCATGAGCGCCATCTTCGAGAGCTCGGCCACGTTCCAGGCGCTCACGATGATGCGGCGCGAGTCGGGGTTGGCCTTCAGCGTCTTGACCACCTCCGAGATCTGGTCGATGTGGCCGCCGTCGGGCGTGGGCCAGCTGCGCCACTGCACGCCGTACACCGGGCCCAGGTCGCCGTCTTCGCGCGCCCATTCGTCCCAGATGGAGACGCCGCGCTCCTTGAGCCAGTTGTTGTTGCTCGAGCCGGTCAGGAACCACAGCAGTTCCTGGATGATGGACTTCAGGTGCACCTTCTTCGTGGTCACGAGCGGGAAGCCTTCGTTCAGGTCGAAGCGCATCTGGTAGCCGAACACACTCTTGGTGCCGGTGCCGGTGCGGTCGCCCTTTTGCACGCCGTGCGTGTCGACGTGGCGCATGAAGTCTTCGTACTGGGAGCGGACGGGGCGGGAAGATGTGGGCGTCATGGGCGGTGAAGTCGGTCAGGCGGCAGGCCGGGCGGGGTTTCGAATTTTAAGTGGGAGCGCGTAGCATCGCAGGATGACCCAAGAACACCACCACGAAGGGTATGACCACGAACACAGCGCGCTCGGTGAGATGGACCTGCGCGTGCGGGCGCTCGAGAGCGTGCTGGCCGAAAAGGGCTACATCGATCCGGCCGCGCTCGACGTGCTGATCGACACCTACCAGACCCGCATCGGCCCGCGCAACGGCGCGCGCGTGGTGGCGCGGGCCTGGGTCGATCCGGCGTTTCGCGAATGGCTGCTGCGCGATGCCACCGCAGCGATCGCCTCGCTCGGCTACACCGGCCGGCAGGGCGAGCACATGGTCGCCGTCGCGAACACCGCCGAGCTGCACCACATGGTGGTCTGCACCTTGTGCAGCTGCTATCCGTGGCCGGTGCTCGGGCTGCCGCCCACCTGGTACAAGAGCGCGCCCTACCGCTCGCGCGCCGTGAAGGACCCGCGCGGCGTGCTCGCCGACTTTGGCGTGGTGCTGCCCGAGACCACGCGCATCCGGGTCTGGGACTCGACCGCCGAGGTGCGCTACCTCGTCATTCCCGAGCGGCCCGCGGGCACCGATCACATGAGCGAGGCCGAGCTGGCCGCGCTGGTCTCGCGCGATTCGATGATCGGCACGCGGCTGGCCGGCGTGCCCGAAGAGGAGGCCGGGCCATGAGCCACGCCACCCAGGCCGACCTCGGTGGCCAGCCCGGCTTCGGCGCGGTGGTGCCCGAGCCCGAGGGCGAGCTGTTCCACGCCGGCTGGGAGCCGCGCGCGCTGGCTCTGGTGCTGCCATGGGTGCGACCGGTTCGTGGAACATCGATGCGAGCCGGGCGGCGCGCGAGACGCTGCCGAACTACCTGCAGCTGAGCTACTACCAGATCTGGCTCGCGGCGCTCGAGAAGTTGATGGCCGAGCGCGGCCAGCTCTTCGAGGACGAGATCGCACAGGGCCGCATGCTGCATGCGCCGGTGCCGCCGCGGCGCGTGCTGCAGGCCGGCGATGTCGCGGCCGTGCTCGCCAAGGGCGCACCCACCGCGCGCCCGGTGGGCGCGCCCGCGCGCTTCGCGGTGGGGCAGGCGGTGCGCACGCGCAGCGACCGGGTCGACCACCACACGCGCCTGCCTGGCTACGCGCACGGGCGGCGCGGCATCGTCGAGCGGGTGCATGGCGCGCACGTGTTCGCCGACAGCCATGCGCACGATGGCGGCGAGGCGCCGCAGTGGCTCTACACCGTGGTGTTCGACGAGGCCGAGCTGTGGGGAGCGCAGGCGCAGCGCCTCGCGGTGTCGGTCGACGCCTGGGAGAGCTACCTGGAGCCGGCCGAATGATCGGCGCCCGCGCAGACCTTCCGTCCGAGGCACTGGCGCCCGGCATGCCGCGCGATGCGGACGGGCCGGTGTTCAGTGCGCCGTGGGAGGCGCAAGCCTTCGCGATGACGCTGGCGCTGCACGAGAAGGGCCTTTTCAGCTGGACCGAATGGGCCGCGGCGCTGGCGTGGCAGATCGAGGCGGCGCAGGCCGCGGGCGATCCCGACACGGGCGAGACCTACTACCGCCACTGGCTCGCCGCGCTCGAGGAACTCGTCGCCCGCAAGGGCGCGACCACCGACCGCGAGCTCGCGCGCTACCGCCATGCCTGGGACCATGCGGCCGATCGCACGCCGCACGGGCAAGCAATCGCGCTGCGCGACGCGGATTTCGATTCCTAGCCGAAGGCCAGCCGAGCCGCCGCGCGCAGGTGCTGCAACCCGGGCAGGTGGGCCGCGGATGCACGCCGGTAGATCAGGGCCAGGGACGATGCGGGCAGCGGCTGCTGCAGGCGCAGCACTGACAGGCGTCCTGCCTCGACGTGCTCGCGCGCGAGCTCCAGCGGCGCGATCGTTAGGCCCAGCCCCGTCGCGCTGAGGCGCACGTTGCCGTCGAGGTGTGACGCCTCGACGAAAGGCTGCGGCGGCTGCACCCCCTGCAGGTGGAACATGCCGTCGAGCGCGCGGCGCAGGTGGGTGGATGCAGGCGGCAGGATCCAGGGCTGCGCCGCCAGTTCGCTCCACGCCACGCGCCGCCGCGTGCCCGGGCGCAGCGAGGGCGGCGCCAACACCACTACCTGTTCCTCGCGCAGCCGCTCGACAGCCAGCGGCTGCGTGTCGGTTGCGGCCAGGTCGCCGGCGGCATACAGCGTCACCAGTGCCTCGATATGGCCTTGCAGCAGTTGCTCGAGCAGCAGCGGCAAGTGTCCATCCTGCACCCGCACCACGAGCGGCGGCTTTGCGCCGTCGGGCCGGGGCAGGCAGGCCAGCAACTGCGGCAGCACGCGCGAGACGATGTAGGGCGAAGCGCCCAGCGTGATCCGACCCGCGGGCAGCGTCTTCGCGGCACCATCATCGGCCGCGAGTCCTTCGAGCTCCTGCAGCAGCAACCGCCCGTGCGCGATCAGGCGCTCGCCGCGCGGCGTGGCGACCATGCCGCGTGGGCGGCGCTCGAACAGCACCGCGTCGAGCGACGATTCGATCTCGCGCAACGCCTTGCTGACGGCGGCGGCCGACAGGCTCAGCCGCGCGGCAGCGGCGCGGACGCTGCCCTCATCGGCCACCGCGCACAGCATGTCGAGCTGGCTGAAGCGAAGCCGCGCATAGCGCTGCAGGGAAGTCATGAGGGCGTGGAGTGTCAACCAGAGGTGAACGCAAGTGTCCAAAAAGTCGCTTGGCAGGTCAATGCGTGATTCCTAGACTGGCCGCCATGGACGCACTGCGACGACTTTTGGTTCTCTCCGGCCTCGGGTTCGGGCTCAAGGCCGCCGCCGCGCAGGATGCCTGGCCGGTGCCGGGCCGACCCATCCGGATGGTCGTCCCGGCACCGCCCGGCGGGCCCGGCGACGTGGTGGCCCGGATGCTGGCGCGCGAACTCGGCGAGCGCATGAAAACGGCGGTCGTGGTCGACAACAAACCCGGCGGTGCCAGCATCCCGGGCGCGATGGACGTCGCACGGGCGGCGCCCGATGGCCACACGCTGTTGCTGACGCTCAACACCACCCACACGCAGGTGCCGCACCTGTATGCCCGCGTGCCCTTCGACCCGTTCGCAGACTTCACGCCGATTGCGCCGGTCTACCGTGGGCATTCGGTGCTGGTGGCGCACCCCTCGTTTCCCGCCGCCAACCTGGCGGAGGCGATCGCGCGCAGCCGCGAGCAGACCGTGGCCTTCGGCTCGCCGAGCCCGGGCACGACGGGCCATCTCTACATCGAGATATTGAATGCCGACCACGGGGCGCGCTTCGTCCACGTGCCGTACAAAGGGTCGAGCCCGGCCCAGCAGGACCTGCTCGCGGGCCACATCGGCTTGCTGTTCGACTCGCCGGCCACGGCCTTGCCGCATGTGCGAACGGGCCGCCTGAAGGCGCTCGCCAGCACCGGGCCGACGCGGCTTTCCGCCTTGCCCGACGTGCCGACTGCGCGCGAGCAGGGCCTGAGCGGACTCGACCGCGGGACCTGGCTGGGCGTTTTCGGACCGGCGCGGCTTCCCGATGCGATCGTCGCGCGCCTCAACCAGGAGATCGTGCAGGCCTTGGAAAGCTCCCAGCTGCGCGCGCAATTCGCTGCCTTGGGCGTCGAGCTTGCATCGGGAACGCCCGGCGACTTCGCGGAACTCATTCGCGCCGATCACCAGCACTGGGGCCGGGTGATCCGCCGCATCGGACTTCGACTGGATGGATGACATGGACACGACGACCCCCGACGCCGCGCTGCTGCAGCGCATCGCCGCCCTCGAAACCGACCTCGCGCAACTGCGGCGCCGCGTCACGGTGGCAGAGGACATCGAGCTGATCGGCAAGCTCACGCGTGCCTACGGCTACTACCTCGACAAGGCGCTGTGGGACGAACTTCTGCCGCTGTTCACCGACGACTGCGAGGTGGAGATTTCCGCGCTCGGCGTCTACGTGGGCCGGGCGCAGCTGGAGCGGCTTTTCAAGCAGTTCCTTGGCCGCGGTCCCGCGAAGAGCGGCCCGAATGGCCTAGTCTGGGGGCAGCTGTACAACCACATGATGGTGCAGGGCATCGTGCACGTCGACGACAACGGGCGGCATGCACAAGGGCGGTGGCGGTCGTTCATGCAACTGGCCGAGTTCGGCAAGTACGGCCGGTGGGGCGAGGGCGTCGAGACCTTCGCGTACGAGAAGAACGATGCCGGCCAATGGCGCATTTCGCGCATGCACTTCTATCGCACCTTCCACACGCCCTACGAGGAAAGCTGGGCCACGGCAACGTCGCCGCGCGGGGGGATGCTGCAGGACTGCCCGCCCGATCGTCCGCCCACGGAGTCCTACGATCCCTGGCCCGGCGTGTACATCCCGCCGTTCCACTACCCGAACCCGATCACGGGACGCGGTTGGACGCCGGTGCCGCCTGCCCGCGAAGAGGAAAGGAACGCGACGTCTTGAAGGAGCGCGCACCCGTGTCGGCGCAAGACCACATGGCTGTGCGCCGTGTGTCCTCACGCGCGGGGCGCGCAAGCCCTTAACCTGGGGCTGATGACAGGAACGACGACGACAAACCCGGCGCATGCGTTGGCTTCCCACCCATCGCCCACGCCCCACCGCTGGCATTTCATCCGCGCCGGCGGCACCGACCAGGTCATCTTCCGCACCGGCGAAGACATCGCCCGCATCGGCGAGCTGGACCAGAAGCTCTGGGTGGCGCTGGCGTGCCCGACGCGTGGCATCGACTTCGACACGCGCACGCTCGACCTGATCGACACCGACCGCGATGCACGCGTGCGCCCGCCCGAGGTGGTGGCGGCGTGCGAATGGGTCTGCGCGCGCCTGCGCAATCCCGACGTGCTGCTGCAAGGCAGCGACGTGCTGTCGCTTGGCGACCTCGACGACCGCAACCCCGCAGGTGCGCGCCTGCGCGAGGAAGCGCAGCGGCTGCTGCACCTCCAGGGCCGGCCCGACTCGGACACACTCACGCTCGACGACATCGCCAATCGCGGCGAGCTGCTCGCGGCCATGCGCTTCAACGGCGATGGCATCGTCACGCCCGAGACGGCGCAGGACGAGGCGGTGCGCGCCACCCTCGCCGAGATCATCCGCACCCATGGCAGCGTGCCCGACCGCCACAAGCAGACGCCCGGCGTGGACCGCGCGCGCGTGGAAGCGTTCTTTGCCGAAGTGCAGCTTGCGCGCGACTGGCATGCCCAGGCCGACGCCGGCAACGCCGAGCTGATGCCGCTCGGCGAAGCGACGCTCGCGGCGGCGGATGCGACCGCCAAGGTGCAGGCCAAGCTCGACGATTTCTTCGCGCGCTGCCGTGTGGCGGCGTTCGACGCGCAAGCCGAAGCGGCGCTCAATCCATCGGCCAAAGCCTACGACGCGCTCGGCGCCGGTCGCCTCGACCTGCATGCCGAGCCCATTGCCGAACTGCCGCTCGCGCCGGTAACGCGCCATTGCGTGCTGCCGCTGCAGGGCACCAGCCTCAACCCGGCCTGGGCCGATGCCATTGCATCGTTCGCCAACCGCGCAGTCACGCCGCTCCTGGGTGCGCGCAGCGAGCTGGCCGAGGCCGATTGGCATGCCATCCGCCAAAAGCTTGCGCCGCTGCAGACGCTGATGGCGAAGCGGCCCGACAACTGGGCCGCGGCGCTGCCACTCGCACGGCTCGAGGCACTGCTGCAGACCCGCGACGCCGTGCTCGCGCTGATCCGTGAAGATGAGGAGGCCGAGACGCACAACGCCTTGCTGGTCGACCTGGAGAAGCTCATCCGCCTGCAGCGCGACCTCGTGGTGCTGCTCGAGAACTTCGTCTCGTTCAAGGCCTTCTACCACCGCGAAGGCGCGATCTTCCAGGCCGGCACGCTCTACCTCGACGGACGCAGCTGCGAGCTCACCGTGCAGGTCGACGACACGGCGAAGCACGCCGTGCTCGCCGGCCTGGCGAAGACCTGCCTGGCCTACTGCAACTGCACGCGCCAGGGCGCGAAGATGAGCATCGTCGCGGCCTTCACCGCCGGTGACGTGGACTTTCTCTTCGTGGGGCGCAACGGCGTCTTCTACGACCGCCAGGGCCGCGACTGGGACGCCACAATCACCAAGCTGATCGAGAACCCGACCAGCGTGGCACAGGCGTTCTTTTCGCCCTACAAGAAGTTCGTGCGCGTGATCGAGGAGCAGGTGGCCAAGCGCGCGGCCGCGCAGGAGGCTGTGGGCCAGGGCTCGCTCACGGGCTTTGCCACCCGCCTCACCACCGCCGACCAGGCCGGCGCCGCGGCCAAGGCAGGCCAGACCGCGCCAGCGCGCCCCGGCGGGCGCGTCGATGTCGGCACTGTTGCGGCCATCGGGGTGGCACTGGGCAGCATCAGCGCGGTGCTGGTGGGCATCTTCGGCAAGTTCATCGACCTGGGCCAGTGGATACCGATCGGGCTGCTGGGCATCGTGC
Organism: Variovorax sp. Soil_C_19; assembly: GCF_057657255.1. Taxonomy (NCBI): domain Bacteria; kingdom Pseudomonadati; phylum Pseudomonadota; class Betaproteobacteria; order Burkholderiales; family Comamonadaceae; genus Variovorax; species Variovorax sp. Soil_C_19. The sequence goes on from NZ_JBDGIV010000001.1 coordinate 194,131, forward strand.
TCGCGATCTCGGGGCCGAGCATGCTCATCGCGTGGCTCAAGCTGCGCCAGCGCAGCCTGGGCCCGATCCTCGACGCGAGCGGCTGGGCCATCAACGGGCGAATGAAAGTCAATGTGCGGCTCGGCGGCATGCTGTCGCAGACGGCGCGGGTGCCGCCGAACGGCCGCCGCGTCGCGCGCGATCCGTACCGCGAGCGGCATGGCGTCACGGGGCTGGTCGCCGCGGCCGTGCTGGTGCTTTCGCTGGCGGTGCTCGCCTGGCGCATGGACTGGCTCGACGACCGGCTGCCGGCGGGGTTGCGGCATTCGCCGCAGGCGCCGGCCGTGGCGTCGCAGGGCGGTTGAAGGGCGAGGGGGCTCGCTTCAGCCCGGCGCCGCGCCGGTGCTCGCACGGGTGACCAGTGTTACCGGCAGGGGGGCTGCAGCGGGGGCGGGAATGCCTTGCAGCTGCGCGAGCAGGTAGCGGCCCGATCGTTCGCCGATCTCGCGGATCGGCAGCCGCACGGTGGTCAGCGGCGGATGCACGAAGGGCGCGAAGTCGTTGTCGTTGAAGCTCGCGATCGACAGCCGGCGCGGCACCTCGATGCCGGCCTGGTCGAGCGCGGCGAGCGCACCGGCGGCCAGGTAGTCGCTGCCGCAGACGATGGCGGTCACGGGCGGTTGGCGCCGGGCGATGGCGTTCATGGCATCGAAGCCTTCCTGGAAGCCGTGTTCCGTCTCGGCGAGTGCGTCCTCGCACAAGGTCAAGCCGCGCTTGGAGATCGCAAGGCCCAGGTCGCGCAGCCGCCGCCGCGCGCGCTCGCTGTCGGCAGTGCGCCCGCCGATGTAGCCGAGGCGGCGGTGGCCGAGCGCCGCCAGGTGGTCGACCACCAGCGACGCCGCGGCGTACTCGTCAAAGCCCACGCTGTGGCCCGTGTCGTCCGGCGGCGCCCACATGGTGACGAACGGCGTGCGGTGTGCGGCGAGCATGGCAAGCACTTGCGGCGGCTGTTCGGCGCCGAGCAGGGCCACGGCGTCGACGCCGCGCTCGAGCAGGGCGCGCAGGATGCTCGTCTCGTACGCAGGGCGGGGGTCCGGCGCGGACAACAGCAAGGTATAGCCCTCGGCCGCCAGCGTGGCCTCGAGCGCCTGCACCAGCGCCGGAAACGACGAGCTCCCGAAGCGCGGCACGATGGCGCCGACCGTCATGGTGCGGCGCATCGCGAGCGCGCGGGCGGCGCCATTGGCCACGTAGCCGAGCCGTTCGACCGCCTCGGTCACGCGCAGCCGCGTGGCCTCGCTGATCATGTCCGGCCGGCTCAGCGTGCGTGAGACGGTGCCGGTGGAGACGCCAGCGAGCCTGGCCACATCGGCCAGCGAGGCCGCACGTGCGCCGGCGGGTGGCGGCGTGGGGCCGCTGGGCGAAGGCGAGAGGCGGCGAGTGGGCGGGGTCATGGTTGCGGCAGGTCGAGCGAACGATCTTAACGGCGCTGCAACCGCATGCATCCGGTTGGTACTAACCCGATAGCTTGCATTTGTGAATTCGACCTATGCTTTGTGCAAGCGCTTGCATAAGCGCCGTCCACCCCACTGGAGACATGCCATGAAGCTGATTGCGCGCTATTGCCGCTCCCTGTTCGTTCCTGCCGCCGCGGCGTTGATGCTGATGGCTGCACCTGCCGCCGTGGCCCAGCCGGCAACCTGGCCGGTGGCCGGAAAGCCGATCCGTATCGTGGTGCCTTTTCCTGCGGGTTCCGGCTCGGATGCGACCGCGCGCGTCATCGCCAAGCTCATGACCGACGAACTCGGCGGCGCCAGCGTCATCGTCGACAACAAGCCGGGCGCGGGCACGTTCATCGGTGCACAGGAAGTGGCGCGCGCGCCGGCCGACGGCCACACGCTGCTCTACACCATCGTCATCACGCACACGCAGAACCCGCACCTCTACAAGAAGCTGCCCTACGACCCGGTGAAGGACTTCACGCCGCTCGCGCAGATGGTCAAGTCGGCCACGGTGCTGATCGCCCCGCCCGATGCGCCCTTCAACAACGTGCAGGAACTGGTCGCCTACGCCAGGGCCAACCCGGGCAAGCTCAACTACGCTTCGTTCTCGCAGGGCTCGACCTCGCACCTGAATGGCGAGCTGCTGCAGATGCGCAGCGGCACCAAGATGACCCACGTGCCCTACAAGGGAACGGCCGATGCCTCGCGCGCACTCGTGGCAGGCGAGGTGCAGCTGTACTTCGACGGCACGGCCACGGCGGTGCAGCTGATCAAGGCGGGCAAGGCCAAGGGGCTCGGCACGGCGACACCCATGCGCGTGCCGGTGCTGCCCGAGATGCCGACCATCGCCGAACAAGGCGTGGCGGGCCTCGACATCGTGGGCTGGCAGGGCATCTTCGGCCCGGGCGGCATGGACCCGGCCGTGGCCCGGAAGCTCGGCGACGTGCTCGCGAAGATCGCGCGCTCGCCGGAGATGCTCAAGCTGATCGAGACGCAGGGCAATGAGCCCTCCGGCGCGTCGGGCCCGGCCTTCGCGGCCATCGTGAAGAACGACAGCGAGCGCTGGGGCGAGGTCATCAAGGCCGCCGGCATCAAACTGGATTGAAGAGAAGGAAGCGAGACATGTTCGACACCCTCATTCGCGGCGGCACCGTCGTCGACGGCAGCGGCCAGCCCCGATTCACGGGCGATATCGGCATCACCGATGGCCGCATCGCCGAAGTCGGCGGCAAGCTCGGCGCGGGCCGGCGCGAGATCGATGCGCAAGGCGCCATCGTCACCCCGGGCTGGGTCGACGTGCACACGCACTACGACGGTCAGGTGACCTGGGACCCGTACCTCAGCCCCTCGACCGACCACGGCGTGACCAGCGTCGTCATGGGCAACTGCGGCGTCGGCTTCGCGCCGGTGCATGCCGACAAGCGCGACTGGCTCATCAGCGTGATGGAGGGCGTGGAGGACATTCCCGGCACCGTGCTCGCCGAAGGCATCGACTGGCAGTGGGAGAGTTTTCCGGAATACCTGGATGCGCTGGAGCGCATGCCGCGCGCGCTCGACGTGGGGGCGCAGATCCCGCATTCGGCACTGCGCACCTACGTGATGGGCGAGCGCGGCATCACGCACGACGAGGCCACGCCGGCCGACATCCAGGCCATGGTGCAGTTGGTGCGCGAAGGCATGCGCGCCGGCGCGCTCGGCTTCTCGACCAGCCGCACCATCATCCACAAGTACCAGGGCCGCAAGTACCCGCCGGGTACCTTCGCGTCGCCCGACGAGATCCTCGGCATCGGGCGGGTGCTGGGCGAGGTCGGGCACGGCGTGTTCCAGATGACGTCGAACCACTACCAGATGGAGGCCGAGCTGCCGTGGATGGCGCAGCTCGCGCGCGACAACAACCTGCCCGTGGCCTTTGCGCTGGTGCAGACCGACCAGACGCCCGACACGTGGAAGCGGCTGCTCGCGGCACTCGACGAAACGCACCAGGACAACGTGCCGCTCTACGGCGCCGTGGCGGGCCGGCCGGCCGGCATCCTGATGGCCTGGCTCGGCTCGACGCACCCGTTCATGACGCACCCGCTGTGGCAGCAGATCGCGCCGCTGCCATGGCCCGAGAAGCTGGCGCGGCTGCGCGATCCGCAGGTGCGCGCGCAGCTCACCGACATGGCGGCGCTCATGGGTTCGGCGCAGTACGACACCCGCACCGCCTACCTGACGCAGAGCTTCCACAAGATGTATGCGCTGGGGGCAGAGCCCGACTACGAGCCGCCGCAGGAAAACAGCATCGCCGCCATCGCCGAGCGCGACGGCCGCACGCCGCTCGAGGTGGCCTACGACATGCTGATGGACCTCGATGGCAAGGGCATTGTCTACTTTCCGAGCTTCAACTACGCCTACAACGACCTGCGCCAGCTGCACGAGGAGCTGCAGCATCCGCGCACGATGATGAGCCTTGCCGATGGCGGGGCGCACTGCGGCTACATCTGCGACGTGAGCATGCCGACCTACATGCTCACGCACTGGGCGCGCGACCGCCGCCGCGGTCCCACGCTGCCGCTCGAGCTGATGGTGCAGCGCCAGACCCGCGACACGGCGCGCATCTACGGCCTCGAAGACCGCGGGCTGCTGCAGCCTGGCTACCTGGCCGACGTCAACATCATCGATTTCGAGCGGCTGCGCATCCCGCCGCCCTACGTGGCTTTCGACCTGCCGGCCGGCGGCCGGCGCCTGGTGCAGACCGCCGAGGGCTACCGGGCGACGCTCAAGGCCGGCGAGACGATCATGGAAGACGGCAAGCCCACCGGGGCATTGCCCGGCAGGCTGATGCGCGGGCCGCAGCGCCGCGCCGGCTAGATTGCCGACCGGCTAGACGCGGATCACCCGCCCCGGGTTCAGGATGTTCTTCGGGTCGAGCCCGCGCTTGATCGCCCGCATCATCTCGAGCGCCACCGGCGACTTGTGCTTCTCGAGCTTTTCGACCTTGAGCGAGCCCACGCCGTGCTCGGCCGAGAACGAGCCGCCGAATTGCTCGACGGCGTCGTACACCAGCGTGTTGATGCGCGCTTCCTCGTCCTGGAGGAAGGCGCGGGTGTCGATGTTCTCGGGCGCCTGCACGTTGTAGTGCAGGTTGCCGTCGCCGAGGTGGCCGAAGTTGACGAGGCGCACGCCCGCGATCTCGCGCGCGAGCAGCGCGTCGGTCTCGGCCACGAAGGCCGGAATGCGCGACACCGGGATCGAGATGTCGTGCTTGATGTTCAGGCCTTCCTCGGCCTGCGCGAGCGGGATGCTCTCACGGATGTGCCAGAGCTGGTGCGCCTGCGTGAGGTTCTCGGCCACCACCGCATCGGTCACGCAGCCGTCCTCGAAGGCGGTTTCGAGCAGCGCCTCGAAGCGCGCGCGCGCATGGTCTTCGGATTCGTTGTCGGAGTTCTCGAGCAGAACGCAGTACGGCACCGCTTCGTCGTCGATGAAGGGCACGCGCAATTGCGGCATGTGCTTGTCGACCAGGCTCAGCGCAAAGCGGCCCATGACCTCGAAGCCCGTGAGGCCCGCGCCCAGGTGCTTGTGCGCGAGGCCCAGCAGCGTGACCGCATGGTCGAGCGAAGGCACCGCGGCCCAGGCCGTGAGCTGTGCGGCGGGGAGCGGATAGAGCTTCATGGTCGCGGCGGTGATGATGCCCAGCGTGCCTTCGCTGCCGATCACCAGGTCGCGCAGGTCGTAGCCGGTGTTGTCCTTGCGCAGGCCGCTGGTGCCGTGCCAGATCTCGCCCTGCGCGGTGACCACCTCGAGGCCGAGGCAGAGCTCGCGCGTGTTGCCGTAGCGCACCACCTGCGTGCCGCCCGCGTTGGTGGCGAGGTTGCCGCCGATGGTGCAGCTGCCCTCGGCCGCCAGGCTCAGCGGGAACAGGAAGCCTTCTTTCTCGGCGGCCTCCTGCAGCGTCTGCAGGATGCAACCGGCTTCCACGGTCATCGTGAGGTTGGCCGCATCGATCGTGCGGATGGCGTTGAGCCGCTGCAGGCTCAGAACCACCTGGGTGCCGCTCTCGTCGGGGATCGAACCCACGGCCAGCCCGGTGTTGCCGCCCTGCGGCACGATCGCGGTGCCGGCCGCGGCGCAGGCCTTGACCACCTCGGCCACCTGCGCGGCATCGGCCGGCCGCACCACGGCCAGCGACTTGCCGCGCGCGCGCTTGCGCCAGTCCTGCTCATAGGCGGCGAGGTCGCCCTCGTGGAGCACATGGGCCGCGCCGACGATGGCGCGCAGACGGTCGAGCAGTGCGGTGTCGGAAGGAGAAGAGAAAGAAGTCATGGTGCGGAAGCTTCCAGGGGGCGGGCCGCCGCGGCGGCCTTGGCATGCCGAAGGCGCAGGCGCACGTGCAGCGCGCAGGCGGTGAAGAGCATGAGGCACAGCAGCACCTCGACCAGCGCGAGCACCTGCCCGACGCCATTGGTGTCGCTCCAGGCGCGCACCACGCCCTCGGTGAAATAGAGCCAGATCATCAGGCTGACCCAGCGGTAGGTGTACATGCGGTTCTTCCACAGGCCCGCGAGCGGGATCACCAGCGGCAGCACCTTCAGCGCCAGCAGCGAACCGCCGGGCCGCAGCGGCGCGAGCCACAGCTCCCAGGCCAGGCCCAGCACGATCAGGCCGACGACGCTGCCGACGGCGAGCCAGCGCGTGGCGGCAACCGAGGGCGCGGGATGATGTTGCGGCGGAGGGGATTTCATGGACGGGAGGGCACCGCGGGATCGGCTTCGGGAAGGAGCGAAAAGGAGCGAAAAAGGCTCGGTTCTTATGATACCGGCCATGAACCGTCGCCAGCTCTGGAGGGATCTTTCGCGCTTTCCGTGGCGCAACACCGCCGCGGTGCTCGGCGAGCGCTTTCGCGAAGACCGGCTCGGCCTCACCGCGAGCAGCCTCACCTTCACCACCACCATCGCGATGGTGCCCTTCTTCACGGTGGCGCTGGCGCTGTTCACCGTGTTCCCGATGTTCGCCGAACTGCAGGGTCGGCTGCAGCGCTGGTTCGTCCAGAGCCTGATTCCCGAGGACATCGCGCGTCAGGTTCTGGGCTACCTGAACCAGTTCGCGAGCAAGGCCAGCGGGCTGGGCATCGCGGGCCTGGCGGTGCTGCTGATCACTGCGATCGCGTTGATCCTCACGATCGACCGCACGCTCAACAACATCTGGCGCGTGCGCTCGCCGCGGCCGTTCGCGCAGCGCGTGCTGATCTACTGGGCCGCCATCACGCTCGGCCCGCTGATCCTGGCCGTGAGCCTCTCGACCACGTCGTACGTGTTCGCCGTTTCGCGGGACGTGGTGGGCGGTGGCGTCGTCAAGCTGCTCTTCGACACCTTCGAGTTCGTGCTGCTGGCCGCGGGCATGGCCTCGCTCTACCACTACGTGCCCAACACGCACGTGCGCTGGTCGCACGCCTGGGCCGGCGGCATCTTCGTGGCGGCCGCGATCGAGATCGCCAAGCGCGTGCTCGGCTACTACCTGAGCCTGGTGCCGACCTATTCGGTGCTCTACGGGGCATTTGCCACGGTGCCGATCCTGCTGGTGTGGATCTACGTCGCCTGGGTGATCGTGCTGCTGGGCGCGGTGATCGCGGCCTACCTGCCGAGCCTTTTGACCGGCGTGGCGCGGCGCGGCGGCCGTGCGGGGTGGCCGCTGCAACTCGCGCTCGAGGCGCTGCAGCACCTGGCGCGCGCGCGCGCCATGCCGGCCAAGGGCATGGGCGCGAGCGAGCTCGTGCGGCGGATGCGGGTCGATGCGCTGCAACTGGTGCCGGTGCTCGAGACCCTGGTGGCGCTCGACTGGATCGCGCCGCTCGCCGAGGAGAGCGACACCGACGACCCGCGCTACGTGCTGCTGGCCGATCCGTCGACCCCGCTCGAACCGCTGCTGCGCGAACTGCTGATGCCGCGCGCCGAGCCGCTCGAAGACCTGTGGCAGAAAGGGCCGCTGCGCTCGCTTCGGCTGGGCGACGTGCTGCTGGTCTAGGGCGGCACTGCGCGTGGAGGGCGCTTTGTCCATAATAGCCAGGGCCTTCCCTTCACTTGCCACCCGAAACTGCCTTGAGCGCTCTTCCCGCCGCCGCCGAATCCGCCGCGCCAGCCAGCGGCACGCCCTGGGTCGTCTGCCTGTGCGCCGAGTGGTGCGGCACCTGCCGCGACTACCGGCCGCTGATGGCGCAGGTGGCGCGCGCGCATCCGCAGTTCCGCTTCGCCTGGGTCGACATCGAGGACCATGCCGAACTGGCCGATGCCTTCGACGTCGAGACCTTCCCCACGCTGCTGATCGCAGGCGCCGACGGCACGCGTTTTCTCGGCCCGCTGCTGCCGCATGCCGAAACGCTGTCGCGCATGCTCGGCGCGCTGCAGGCGCCGCAGCCTTCGAGCCTCGACGTCGACCTGTTGCTGGCGGTGCTCGAGAAGCGGCCGGCCGAGTTCGCGGTCTGAGGCCGAGGTCAGTGCGCCGGTGCGCCGACGAAGTCGTGCAGCGCGAACAGCACCGCGTCGGGCGCCTCGCTCATCAGCGCGTGGCCCGCATGCACGGTCACCACCCTGGCCTGCCGCGCCTTGCCCACCAGTGCCTTGGTGGCACGCGGCGGCGTCATCTGGTCGGCGTCGCCGAGCAGGAACAGCACGGGGCACTGCACCTTCTCGATCGCGGCCTCGCCATTGGCGTAGTCGTTGCAGGCCTTGAAGCCCACATGGAACACGTTCGCGTCGCGGTTGCTCGCGAGCACGCGCCGCATCAGTGCACGCGAGCTGCCATGCAGCCAGGTGCCCGGGCCGAGCGAGGAAGGCGGCGGCGCGAGCAGCGAGTGCGAGAAGGTGTTGACCATCGCGATCGCGCGCTGCGGATCGGTCAGCGAGCCGTCGAGCAGCGCGGGCGACACCACCATGGGGTAGGCGGTGCCCACCAGCGCCAGGTGGGTGACACGCTCGGGCGCGCGTGCGGCGGCTTCGAGCGCGATCAGCGAACCGAAGCTGTGGCCGACCAGCGCGGCCTTGGGCACGCCGGCCGCATCGAGCAGCGCGAGCACGAACTGCGCCGCATCTTCCACGCTCGCGGGCGGCGGCCCTTCGCTCTTGCAGTGGCCCGGCAGGTCGAGCGCGAGCACGTTCCAGCCGTGGTTGGCGAACCAGCGGCTCTGCAGGATCCACACGCTGTGGTCGTTGAGCACGCCGTGGATGAAGGCCACGGTGGGCTTGGCGGCATCGAAGGCCTTGCCGCCGGTGTAGCAGTAGGTGCGATGGCCGTTGACGCTGAAGTCCATGTCAGGCCTCCGCCTTTTCTGCCGCCTTGAGCGCGCGCTTCAGGTCGTCGATCAGGTCGATCGGGTCTTCGAGCCCGATCGACAGCCGGATCGTCCCCTGCGAGATGCCGGCGCCCGCGAGCGCTTCGTCGCTCATGCGGAAGTGGGTGGTGCTCGCGGGATGGATCACCAGGCTGCGGCAGTCGCCCACGTTGGCCAGGTGGCTGAAGAGCTTGAGCGATTCGATGAAGGCCTTGCCTTGTGCGCGCGAACCCCGGATGTCGAAGCTGAACACCGCGCCGGCTCCGCGCGCGCCGTGGCGCAGCAGCTTCTGCGCGAGCGCGTGGCTCGGGTGCGTCTCGATCAGCGGATGGCCCACGCGTGAGACGAAGGGGTGGCTCGCGAGGAACTCGACCACCTTCTGCGTGTTGTCGATGTGGCGCTCCATGCGCAGCGGCAGGGTCTCGATGCCCTGCAGGATCAGCCATGCCGTGTGCGGGCTCATCGAGGCGCCGAAGTCGCGCAGCCCCTCGCGCCGCGCGCGCAGCAGGAAGGCACCGACGGTGCTTTCCTCGCTGAACACCATGTTGTGGAAGCCGTCGTAGGCCTCGGTCAACTCGGCGAACTTGCCCGAGGCTTCCCAGTCGAAGCTGCCGCCGTCGACCACCACGCCGCCGATCACCGTGCCGTGCCCCGACAGGAACTTGGTGGCCGAGTGGTAGACCAGGTCGGCACCCCAGTCGAAGGGCTTGATCAGGTACGGCGAGGTGAGCGTGGAGTCGACCAGCAGCGGCACGCGGGCGGCATGCGCGATCTCGCTCACCGCGGGAATGTCGAGCACGTCGAGACCCGGGTTGCCCACGGTCTCGCCGAAGAAGAGCTTGGTTTCGGGCCGCACCGCGGCGCGCCAGCCGTCGAAGTCGCCGGGCTTGACGAAGGTGGTCTCGATGCCGAAGCGCCGCATTGTGTAGTGCAGCAGGTTCTGCGACCCGCCGTAGAGCGCGGTGCTTGCGACGATGTGCGAGCCAGCGCCCATCAACGTGGCCACCGAGAGGTGCAGGGCGGCCTGCCCGCTGGCTGTGGCGATCGCCCCGATGCCGCCCTCGAGCGCGGCGACACGCTGCTCGAACACCGCGTTGGTCGGGTTGCTGATGCGCGAGTAGACATGCCCCGCGCGCTCGAGGTTGAAGAGCGCCGCCGCATGGTCGCTCGACTCGAAGACGAAGGAGGTGCTGAGATGGATCGGCACCGCCCGTGCGCCGGTGGCGGGGTCGGGTGCGGCGCCGGCATGCAGCGCCAGGGTGTCGAAGCCGGGGTCGGAATAGCCGGGCATGGAAGCCTTTCTGGGTTCGTTCGCGAGGCCCGCGACGTCTGCAAACATGCGCGCGCGTCATGGGCGTGACGGGGTCGCCGCCGATTGTGGGCTATATTCAAATCGGCACGCCGCCGAGACAGATTTCCGAGAGAGAGGAGCACACGATGAAAGTCAGCGACATCCTTCGCGTCAAGGGCAACACGCTCTTCACCATCACGCCTGACGACCTGCTGGCCGAAGCAGTCAAGACCATGGCGGAAAAGGACATCGGCTCCCTCGTGGTCATGGAACACGGCGACCTGGTCGGCATGCTCACCTTCCGCGAAGTGATCACCGCGATCGTCGCCAACGGCGGCCAGGTCGGCGGTACGCTGGTGCGAAGGGCGATGGACGATGCGCCCGTGACCTGCACGCTCGAGACCGAACTCGACGAGATCCGCCGCATCATGCTCGAGCGCCATGCGCGCTACATGCCCGTGATGGACAAGCGCATGCTGATGGGCGTGATCAGCTTCTACGACGTCGCCAAGGCGGTGGTCGACGCGCAGAACTTCGAGAACAAGATGCTCAAAGCCTACATCCGCGACTGGCCCGAAGAACAGTAGGCCGGCCCGCGGGCCGGCCGGCTGCTCATTCCTTGATGTTGGCCGACTGCACGATCTTCTGGTTGCGCGCGTATTCGGCCTGGACGAACTGGCCGAACTGCTCGGGCGTGCCGCTGCCGGGCAGGGCGCCCTGCTCGGCGAGCTTGCTGCGCACCTGCGGCTCGGCGAGCACCGCGTTCAGTTCCTGGTTCAGGCGCGCCACCACCGCGGGCGGCGTTTTGGCCGGCGCGAAGATCCCGGTCCAGCTCACCATGTCGTAGCCCTGGAGGCCCGGCATCTCGGCGAAGGTCGGCACGTCGGGCAGCGCGGCGAGGCGCTGGCTGCCGGTGATGCCCAGCGCCTGCAGGCGCTTGCCGTTCACATGCGGTATCGCGCTGGTGCTGACGAGCATCGCGAGGTCGACCTGGTTGCCGATCACGTCGGTGGCGATCTGCGCGCCGCCGCGGTAGGGCACATGGGTCACGAAGATGCCGCTCTTCTGCTTGAGAAGTTCCATCGCGAGCTGCAGCACCGTGCCCACGCCCGAGGTGGCGTAGTTGTAGGTGCCCGGCTTCGCCTTGGCGAGCTTCACGAAGTCGGCGTAGCTGCGGGCCTCCAGGCCCGGGCGCGCCACCAGCACCATGGGCGCGGTGTTGAGCATGCCGACCGGCGCCAGGTCCTTGAGCGGATCGAATTTGAACGCCGCGGGATTGACCAGCCGCCCGATCGCTATCGCGCTGTCGGGGCCGACCACGAGCGTGTAGCCGTCGGGTGCCGCATTGACGGCCTTGGCCACGCCGATCGCGCCGCCCGCACCTGCCACGTTCTCGATGACCACCGACTGCTTGAGCCGTTCGGCCAGCCGCGTGGCGACAAGGCGCGCGTTGACGTCCACGCTGCCGCCCGCGGTGAAGGGCACGACCAGCGTGATCGGCCGGGCAGCGGGCCAGGCCGCCTGCGCGAGGGCAGCGGCGGGAAGCACCGAACCCAGTGCGGTGGCGAGAAGAAGGAGGCGGCGGGAGGTGTTCATGGCGTAGCTCGTTGCGGTGGGTCGGAGGGCGGCGTTTCTGCGAGAAGGCGGGCGCGCAGCGCGTCGAAAGCGGCGCTCCACTCGGTGCGCCAGGCGCGGCGCTGGGTGTCGTCGATCCATGCGCCGTCGAGCCCGTTGTGCATGAAGCAGCGCAGGTCGTCCAGGCCGAAGCCGAAGTCGCGCACCATCATGAGCCAGGCCTGTGTGGGCGTGACCTTGTGCAGCGTCGGGTCGTCGGTGTTGGGGTGGATGCGCAAGCCCAGGCCGGGCATCCGGCGGATCGGATGGTCGAGCGCCCAGCGCGCCGGCGGCAGCGTGCGCAGGTAGTAGGAATTGGTCGGCACCACGGTGAAGAGCACGCCGCGCTCGGCGCACTCCCGCGCGAAATCGGGCTGGTCGACCACCGTGTAGCCATGGTCGATGCGGTCGACCTGCAGCAGGTCGAGCGCGGTGCGCACGTTGGTCCACGGCATGCCGAACTCGCCCGCATGCGCCGTGGTCCTGAGCCCCGCGTGCCGAGCCTCGGCGTAGGCGCGCGCAAACAATTCGGGCGGCCGGTCGACCTCGCGGTAGTCGATGCCGATGCCGACCACTTCGTCGCAGCGGTGGGCCTTGAGCCACTCGACCATCTCGACGGCGGCCTCGGGGCTCGCCTCGCGGTCGATCGCAGCGATGAGACGGCCCGTGATGCCGAACGCCTGCTCGGCGTCGTGGATCGCGCGCACGATCGCGTCCTGCGCGTGCGCGTAGGCGATGCCCGATGCGTGCACGGTGCCGGTCGGGTTCCAGGAGAACTCGGCATAGCGCACGTTGTGGGCTGCCGCATCCTCCAGGTACTCGTGCGTGAGCTGGTAGAGATCGCCGGGGCTGCGCACCAGCTGCGCATCGAGCGCGCGCAGCACGCGCAGCACGCCGACGGGCTTTTCGCCGCGTGTGTAGAAGCCTTCGATCTCCTCGTCGGCGAGCGGGGCGCCGGCACGCTGGTTGAGCTGCCTGAAGGTCTGGTGCCGCACGGTGCCGAACAGGTGGCAGTGCAGCTCGACCTTTGGCATCTCGCGCAGCATCGATTCGAGCGTGAGGGGCGGCGCGGCGGGGTCGTTCATGCGGCCAGTCTAGGCAGCGCAGGCCCATAAGCAAAATTTTGAATTTCTATAATTTGATTCATCCAATCGATGGACCAAGGAAAACCCATGGCCGCCTCGCCACTGCGCGCACTCACGCTGCGACAGCTCCAGTTCTTTTCGGTGCTGGTGCAGGAAGGGCATTTCGGCCGCGCGGCGCGCCGGCTCGCGATCACGCAGCCCGCATTGAGCAACGCCATCAAGCAGATGGAGAAGCTGCTCGGCGCCGAACTGCTGACGCGCTCCACGCACCGGCTGGAGCTCACGGCCGTGGGCGCCGAAGTGCTCGCGCGCACCGATTTCCTCGTCAACACGGTCGAGGTCGCATTGCGCGACATCGAAAGCACCGTGCAGCGCGGCCGCGCCTTCGTGCGCGTGGGCGTGATCCCGTCGGCCAGCGCGCGCGTGACGGCCGCGGCCAGCGAGTTTCTCGCGCGCGGCGGCCACGCGCTCGAGATCGCCTGGCGCGATGCGCCCTCGACCACCTTGCTGGCCGAACTGCGCGGCGGCCAGCTCGACATGGCGGTGGCGGCCATCACCGAGCCGCCCGGCGGGCTGGTCTGCGTGGACCTGTTCCGCGATCCGCTGGTGCTGGTGGTGCGCCGCGACCATCCGCTCGCGGCCGCCGCGCGCACGCGCTGGGAGGCGATTGGCGGCGAGCGGCTCGTGATGTTCGAAAGCGGCAGCATGCCGGCGCTCGGCATTCCGGCGCGGGCGCAGTTCGCGCAGGGCGCGGAGCCCTACCGCGTGAGCTATTCCGAAACGCTCTATGCGCTGGTGCGCAGTGGCCATGCGCTGGGCCTGATGCCGCAGCTCTACACCTCGTCGCTGCGCGATCCCGAGCTGGCCGTGGTGCGGCTCACGCAGCCGCGCATCGAACGCCGCGTGGTGCTGGCCTACCTGCCGGGGCCGATGCGCAACGTGGCGGCGCAGGAACTGATCGCCTGGCTGGGCGAGCGGCTGCCCCGTGGCGCCGGCTCGCCGGGTGCGCGCGCGGGCAGCCGGAAACGGCCGCTGTAGCGGAACACGTCGCCGAACCAGCGGTGGCGCAGCACCATCTTCATGCCGAACGCCTCGGGGTCCTGCGGATCGGGCCGCTCCTCGACATAGGCAGTGCCCATCAGGAGGCCGAGCGGCAGCGGCAGATGCAGCCCGCCGATGCGCCAGACGTAGCCGCGGTCGCGGAACACCAGCGCGCCGTCCTCGGCGCTCACCGCCAGGCGCATGCCGATGCCGAAGCGCACGTATTCGATCACCTCGCCGTGCCGGCGCCCGAGCGCCATGTGCGAGCGGAAGTGGAAGGGCGCGCGGCCTTCGAAGCCGAAGACGCGGTCCCAGTACAGCAGGGCGCTGTCGGGCCGGCAGCGGTAGTGCACGTCGATCGGCACGTTGGCGCCGGTGTAGGGCACCAGCGCGCCGAACAATCGGCCGAAGGGCATCAGCAGCACGCGCGCCCATGGCGCATGGTGCACTTCGTCCATGGTGCCGCGCACGCAGACGTGGTCGGCCGAGAACGGTGCCATCGTGTAGTGCCTGCGGACCACCTCGCCGAGGCACTCCCACCGCGCACCGAGCGCCTGCTGGAAAACCGGGCGGCGGTCCGTCATGCCGCCGCCGGGCCGCTGCGCGTGGCCGTGACCATGCAGTAGTCGAAGTCGCGCCAGAACACGCCCAGCGCGAGCGCGCAGTAGCTGGCGACGATGTGCTTGCGGCGCCACGGGCCGAGCCGGCCGCGTGCCTTCCAGAGTTCGACCAGCGCGAAGCGCGTGGCGAGCAGCGGAATGTGCAGCGCGCTCGGCGCCACGCGCCAGCGCAGCGAACGCACCTCGATGTCGTGGAAGCCGTGCGTGCGCAGCGCGGCAACGAAATCGTCGCGCACCGCGAGCGTCGGAACGGCCCAGCTGTCGGCCCACAGGCGGTGGAGCCAGCCGGCCACGCGGCCCGGCCGCGGCCGCAGCAGGAAGCCGTCGACCACGGCGAGCCGGGCGCCGGGCTTGAGCAGGCGCGCCGCCTCGCGCAAGAAATCCGCCTTGGCGGCTCCGCTGGCGTAGCAGGCGCTTTCCACGGCCCAGGCGCCGTCGGCCTGCGCGCCGGGCAGGCCGGTGCGCGTGTAGTCGGCCTCGAGGTGCGCTACCCGGTCGGCCACGCCGGCCGCGGCATCGAGCCGTGCGGCGATGCGGTTCTGCACCGCCACGTTGGTGACCGTGACGGCGCAGAGCGCGGGATGATCGGCCAGCAGCGTGCGCGCGGTGGCGCCGGCGCCGCAGCCCAGGTCGACCACGCAGCGGCGCGGCGCCTGCGCCTCGGCCTCGCCGAGCCCGAGCGCACGGCCGACGACCCGGTTCATTTCCACCAGCATCGCTTCGCGCCGGAACGGGTTCAGGCCGAGCCGCCAGAACCCGAAGTGCATGTTGTAGCTCGGACTCCATGCGCGGTAGTCGTCGGCCACTTCGGTGAAGTAGTCCTGCGTATCGGCCTTCGTGACCGTTGCGGCCCCAGGCGTGGCGGGCAAGTGGAAGTCGGGCTGGAAGATGCTGGGCATCGGGGCTCTCTCTTTCTACAGTCGGCAGTTGCCGTCGGCACAGGTGCCGCCGCGCGTGTGCGGGCGCGTCAGCAGCGCCACGAGCGGGCGCGGGAGGCGATGGCGGTGGCGCGCAAGCGCGGCGTAGGCGCGATCGGCCAGTCGAGCCACCGGCGGCAGGTCGAGCAGGAAGCCTCCGGCCGGCAGGCCCACGGCCTTGCGGCAGGCGCGGATGGCCGCCACGCCGACATGAAGTCGGCCCTCGGCGTCCACCGCATGAAGCGCCGTCATGAGCGCCTGGCGTGGCGCGGGTCCGCCATGGAAATCTGCGTGCGAGCAATCGACGAGGTGCAGGCGCGCCGCTGCGTCCCGGGATGCCATGGTCTTCATCTCGGCGGCGCAGAGCGGGCAGCTGGCGTCGTAGTAGACGGTCAGCGGGAAGGCGAGGGTGGACGACATATTGTGTTTCCGATATTTCTGTCAAAACAGAAATGAATGGACAAAAAAGCATCGCTCAGATCATCGGCAGGCCGGCATGGTTCGGATCGGCGTCGCCGGCATTGCCCTGGCTGGCCGACGCCGGCGGGGCCGCGTCCCCGCGCACGAACTTCTGCACGCTCGCGCCCAGGCTCAGTACCTTGTCGAGCGTGCCGGGCGACAGCCGCAGCATCTCGTCGGCCCAGGTGGCGAGCTTGCTCATCAGGTCGAGGGTCGAGCGGATGCGGTCCTGCGCGTCGGCCGGTTCGTTCTGGAAGTCGGGGCTCGCGACGAGCTCGCGCAGCACGCGGACCGTGGGATCGAACTCGCGCTCCTTGCGCTCGCGCACCACGGTACGGAACAGCTCCCAGACATCGACGCTGGTCTCGAAATAGTCGCGCCGGTCGCCCAGCACATGCGTGACGCGCACGAGGTTCCAGGCCTGCAGTTCCTTCAGGCTGTTGCTCACGTTGGAGCGTGCCACGCCGAGCGTCTCGGAAATTTCCTCGGCGTGTACCGGCTTGCCATGGGCGAACAGCAGGGC
The DNA here is from genome assembly GCF_057657255.1 of Variovorax sp. Soil_C_19. Lineage (NCBI taxonomy): Bacteria > Pseudomonadati > Pseudomonadota > Betaproteobacteria > Burkholderiales > Comamonadaceae > Variovorax > Variovorax sp. Soil_C_19. The sequence goes on from NZ_JBDGIV010000001.1 coordinate 210,468, forward strand.
GTGGATCTGCGACACCGTGCGGTTGACGCCCCACATCGACCCCATCTCGCCCCAGTGGAGAACGAACTTGCGCTGGATGTCGGTGAGTTGCATCCGTGAAAGTCTAATGTTCTTGAAATTTCTGTCAATACAGAAATTAGATTCTGCGGGATGGTGCAGGAGTAAAAATAACTGTATAAACATACAGTTTTCAGCCAAGAGGTCGCCATGCCAGCCGCTCTCATCCCGATCCATGCCATCAAGGGCCGCGGCGCGGCCACGCGCCTGGCGCACCGCTTCTCGCGCGACGAGCGCAACGACTTCGACGACGGCTGGGGCACGCTCGCCGACGAGGCGGCTGAGTCCGACGGCCTGGCGCCGCTCGCGACCGAAGTGCGCTTCGAAGACGTGAAATCGGTGCTCAACCAGAACGAATCGCCCGACATCTCGTTCGACCGATCGCTCAACCCCTACCGCGGCTGCGAGCACGGCTGCATCTACTGCTTCGCGCGGCCCACGCACAGCTATCTCAACTTGTCGCCGGGGCTCGACTTCGAGACCCGGCTCATTGCCAAGCGCAACATCGTCGAGGTGCTGCGCGGTGAGCTCGGGCGCAAGGGCTACCGGCCCAGCCACATCGCGATCGGCACCGCGACCGACTGCTACCAGCCCATCGAGCGTGAGCTGCGGCTCACGCGCGCGGTGCTCGAGCTGCTGCAGGAGACGCGGCACCCGTTCGCGCTGGTCACCAAGTCGAGCGCGGTGGAGCACGACCTCGACCTGATCGCGCCGATGGCCGCCCAGCGGCTGGCCGCTGTCTACATCACCGTGACCACGCTCGACGGCGATCTGGCCCGCAAACTCGAGCCGCGCGCCGCCGCGCCGCACCGGCGGCTGCGCACCATCCGCACCTTGGCCGAAGCTGGCGTGCCGGTGGGCGTGAGCGTGGCCCCGCAGATCCCGTTCGTGAACGAGGACATGGAGCAGGTGCTCGAGGCTGCCTGGGAGGCCGGTGCGCGAAGCGCCTTCTACACCGTGATCCGGCTGCCGTGGGAAGTGGCGCCGCTGTTCAAGGAATGGCTCGAACTGCACTACCCGCAGCGCGCGCAGCGCATCATGGCGCGCATCCACGAGATGCGCGGCGGCAAGGACTACGACGCCGACTTCGCCACGCGCATGAAGGGCAGCGGGCTCTGGGCCGACCTGATCCACCAGCGCTTCGAGAAGGCAACGCGCCGCATCGGCTTCAACCGCGAGCGCATCGCCCTCGACCTGGACGCCTTCCGGCCGCCGGGCGCGGCGGGGCAGGGGCTGTTGTTCTAGGGTCAGTCCCCATGGGCTTGCATGGGAGGGGGCCTCCAAATCAAGGTAGATTCGTAAACAAGGGGCGTGGGCCTTCGCGAACCGACCACAGGGAGTAGTTGCGCATGGATGGAATCTGGCTGGTGGTGATGGGTGTTTCCGGCTGCGGCAAATCGACGCTCGGCGAAGCGCTGTCCAGCGCGCTGTCGCTGCCGATGATCGAAGGGGACGACCACCATCCCCCCGAGAACCATGAAAAGATGAGCAAGGGCATTGCGCTGACCGACGCCGACCGGGCCGGCTGGCTCGACGCGCTGGGCCAAGCCCTCGCCGCCGAGCCGCGCGGTGCGGTGCTGGCCAGTTCGGCGCTCAAGCGCGCCTACCGCGACCAATTGCGCGCGGCCGTGCCCGATCTGAAGTTCGTCTTCATGGAGATCGACCGCGCGGAGAGCGAGCGCCGCGTCGCGTCGCGCGCCGGCGCGCACATCTTTCCCGCGAGCCTGGTGGCCAGCCAGTTCGAAACACTCGAATCGCCGGTGGGCGAGGACGGGGTGATCACGGTCGATGCGACCACGCCCGTGGAGGAACTGGTGGCGCAGGTCAGGCGCGCGCTGTCGGCCGAGCGCGGCTGAGACGCACCCGGCCGGTTCAATGCGGCCGGTTCAATGAGGCCGGGTCAACGAGGCCGGGTCGTCAGATCACTTCCGGCCACTGCGTGTGGAAGAACTCGCCCGCGGGCTTGTCCACGCGCTCGTAGGTGTGCGCGCCGAAGAAGTCGCGCTGCGCCTGCAGCAGGTTTGCGCTCAGGCGCTCGGTGCGGTAGCTGTCGTAGTACGCCAGCGAGGCGCTGAACGCCGGTACCGGAATGCCGTGGCTCACCGCGAGCGCCACCACCTCGCGCCAGTTCTGCTGCGTGCGGTTCAGCAGGTCCTTGAAGAACGGATCGAGCATCAGGTTGCCGAGCGCGGGGTCGCCGCGGTAGGCGTCGGTGATGTGGTTCAGGAAGCGCGCGCGGATGATGCAGCCGCCGCGCCAGATCGCGGCGATGCGGCCGAGGTCGAGCTTCCAGTCCTTCTTCTCGCCCATGGTCTTCATGAGGTCGAAGCCCTGCGTGTAGCTGATCACCTTCGAGGCATAGAGCGCATCGTGCACCTTGGCCACCAGCGCCTTCTTGTCGATCGACAGTTCGGCCTTCGGGCCCTGCAGCAGCTTGCTCGCCGCCACGCGCGCCTGCTTCTGCGACGAGAGCACGCGCGCCTCGACAGCGGCGTTGATGGTGCTGATGACCACCGCGTTCTCCGCGGCGTTGATGAGCGTCCATTGCCCCGTGCCCTTCTGGCCGGCCTTGTCGAGAATGACGTCGACCACCGGCTGGCCGGTCTCCGGGTCTTTCTGCTCGAGCGCCTTCGCGGTGATCTGGATCAGGTAGCTCTGCAGCTCGCCCTCGTTCCACTCGCTGAAGACGGCGGCCATCTCGTCGGTCGTGAAGCCCGCTGCCTTGAACAGGCTGTAGGCCTCGCAGATCAGCTGCATGTCGCCGTACTCGATGCCGTTGTGCACCATCTTCACGTAGTGGCCCGCGCCGCCCGGGCCGATGTGGATCACGCAGGGCTCGCCGTCCACCTTGGCGGCAATGCTCTCGAAGATCGGCTTCATCACCTCCCACGTAGAGAGCGGGCCGCCCGGCATGATCGACGGACCCTTGCGCGCGCCTTCCTCGCCGCCCGAGACGCCTGCGCCGATGAAGCGCAGGCCCTCGCCGGCGAGCCAGGCGTCGCGGCGCTCGGTGTCGCTGTAGAGGCTGTTGCCGCCGTCGATCACGATGTCGTCCTTGTCGAGCAGCGGGATCAGCTGTTCGATCACCTGGTCGACCGGCGCGCCGGCCTTGACCATGATCTGGACCTTGCGCGGCCGCGCCAGGCTCTGCACGAAGTCCTCGAGCGTCTTCGCGCCCACCAGCTTCTTGCCGGGGTGAGCGGCGACGAAGGCCTCGGTGGTGGCTTCGGTGCGGTTGTAGACGCTGACCTGGAAGCCGCGGCTTTCCACGTTCAGCACCAGGTTCTGGCCCATCACGGCCAGGCCGATCAGTCCGAAATCGCTTTTGTTGTCGTTCATGGCCCTTCTTTCGTGTGCGGTCGATGTGACGGGCATTGTGCCGGGCGTGCCGGCACGCTGCCATGAAGGCCGTCTATACCCGCTTGGCAAGCGCCCGAGGCGTGGGTATGTTGGTGCCATGAACGCAAACAGCCCGCCCGCCGTCCGTACCTGGTCGACCGACGCCGCGCCGCCGTCGCAGCGGCTCGACTACTGGGTCGGCGCGGTCTGCGAGGGTTTCCTCGAGATGGACGTGACCAGTTCGCTCGCGGGCAGCTTCAGCGCCACGCTCGAGTCGGCGCCACTGGGCGCGATCGGCGTGAACCGGGTCCGCGGTTCTGCACAAGACGTGTACCGCACCCGGCGCGCCATCGCCCACAGCCGCAGCAACTACTACTACCTGCTGTGCAAGACCGATTCGCCCTGGGTCGCCGCACAGGACGGCCGCACGGCGCGCCTGCTGCCGGCCGATCTTGTGCTCGTCGACTCGCGCCGGTGCTACGAGTTTCATTTCCTGCAGTGCGCCGACACGCTGTCGCTCGAACTGCCGACGGCGTGGGTCGAGTCATGGCTGCCTCGCGCAAGTGACCATCAGGTGCGGCGCATCGACGGGCAGTCGGGCTGGGGTCGCGTGCTGAGCGGTTTCGTGCAGCAGCTGTCGCCGCAGGCCGTGCTGAGGCCTCCGTTGCCAGCAGCCTTGCTGACCGACCAGCTCGGTGGGCTGCTCGCACTTGCGGCAGGCGCCGACCCGGCTTCGGCAACGTGCGAGGGCGAGCGTGCCGCGCTGCGGCGGCGTGTGCTCGATGCCACGCGGGAGCGCCACGCCGAGCCGGGGCTGACTGCCGCCAAGGTGGCGTGCGGGCTCGGCATTTCGGAGCGCAGCCTCCACCGCTGCCTGGCCGGCGGCGCGACCACCTTCGCCACCGCGCTCGCCAGTTTTCGCATGGAGGTTGCGCGACGCATGCTGTGCGATGCGCGTTTCGACCGGCTCGGCATTGCCGAGATCGGCTTCCGCGTCGGATTCACCGACGCATCGCACTTCGTGCGCCAGTGCCGCCGGCATTTCGGCGCCACACCAGGCGCCTTGCGGCGCCACCGCTGAGACAGAGGCCGCATCCAGCAGGCGCCCGGCAGGCATCGGCCATTCGCCTGTCGGCGAGCGGCCATCCGGGCGGCCGCATGTTGCCTAAAGTCGTCTTCATCACGACCAAGAAGGAGACATGCATATGTCGGACACCTATGTTCTGGTACACGGCGCCTGGCACACCGGCGCCGAAATGGAAGCCGTGGCCGGCAGCCTGCGCGAGGCCGGCCACGGGGTGCATTGCCCCACGCTCGCGGGCAACCGCGCCGACGACGACCGCTCGCGCATCGGGCTCGAGGATGCCATCGAATCGGCTGTCCGCTTCATCGAGGAGAAGGACCTGGGCGATGTTCGTCTTGTGGGCCACAGCTATGGCGGCATGGTGATTTCGGGTGTGGCGGACCGCATCGCGCAGCGACTGAAGCGGCTGGTGTACGTCAACGCCTTCGTGCCGCTCGACGGGGAATCGCTCAACGACATGGTGCCGCCGCACTACATCGCGATGTTCGATGCCATTGCCGGCGCCAACGGCAATGCGGTGACCCTGCCATTCGAGGTCTGGCGCGAAGCCTTCATCAACGATGCCGACCTGCCGCTCGCGCAGGCCAGCTACGAGCGGTTGAACCCGCACCCCTACCGAACCTTCACCGACAAGATCCGGCTTTCCCAACCGCTGGCGGCATTGCCGCTCGGCAAGTCCTACGTCAATTGCCTGCAGGACACGGCCATGCCGCACAGCCTGCCATGGCATCCGCGTCTGTCGGAGCGGCTTGGCTTGTTCAGGCTGGTGGAATGCCCGGGCAGCCACGAGATGTTCTTCTCGAACCCGATGCGGCTGGCGCAGGCCATCCGGGAGGCGGGGCGCGACTAGCGCTGGCGGCCACTCGCCGCTGCGCCGCTCAGCGGTTGAACAGCGCGTCGTACACGCGGATCGACGCATAGGCATCGTTGGCCGCGTAGCGGATCTGCGCCGGCGAGAGCTGCCGGTTGGCCCAGTTCGAGGTGGTGGCTTTGCGCGACTTGATGAAGCGCTGGTTGAAGACCAGCGCGACGGCGGTCTTCACGCCCACCGACTTGCGGTAGCCGCGGCGGCGGAACTCGTGGTCGATGTCGACCACCGCCTGCGGCTCCACCGCGAGCCGCCGGCGCAGCAGCGAAAGGTCGCTCGACAGGCCGAAGCCGACCTTCTGCAGCGCGGTCGAGGCGACCAGCGCCGCGAGCACGTCGTTGCATTCGGTGCGATGGAGCTGGAACAGCCAGGCGGCCGTGGGCGTGGCGAACTGCACCACGTGCGGACCGCCCGAAACCTCGTTCTTCGCGAAGGTCGGCTTCGACTCGGTGTCGAAGCCGACCACGCGCGCGTCGAGCAACGCCACGGCGGCGCGCTCGGCGTCTTCCCGCGTCGCGACCACCACGATGCGCGGGAGGTCCAGCCCTTCGAAGGGCGCCAGCAGCGCGATCTGTTCGCGCTCGGGCAGCGGCGGGAGTAGGGCGGGGTCGTGGTTCAACGGGCGGGCGCTTTCTTTTTCCTGGCGGGTGCGGTTTTCTTGGCGGGCTTGGGCGCATGGCCCGAGCGCAGGGCGGCTTCGTAGGCGCGGCGGCCCCAGACCGCGGCTTCCTCGCGATCTTCGAACAGCTCGGCCGGGGCCTGGCGGTACGACATGGGCATTGCCTTGCCCTGGCGTTCGTAGGTGAAGGGCGGCAGGTCGAGCCGGTCGAAATGTGCAGCGCTTTCGGCGTCGCACTTGAGGTAGAGCGTGTCCTTGAACACCAGCGCGATCATGCGGCCGTCGTGCCAGACGCCGTGGCCGCCGAACATGCGGCGCGTCTCGATGCGGCCGATGCGTTCGAAGGTCTCGTGCAGGCTCTCGACGAAGGCGCTCATGAAAGGATGAATGAAGGGATCTCAGCCGTGGCGCTTGGCCGGCCCCGGCGGATGCCAATGGTAGGCGACCCGTTCGCGTCCGCTCGCGGGATGGTGGTCGACCGCGCCGCGCACCAGGCCGTAGCGTTCGTAGAAGCGCTGCGCCGCCGTGTTGCCGACGGCCACATGGAGCTTCCAGCCGAGCGGCATGCGCACACCGGCCTCGTCGAGCAACGCCTGCCCGAGGCCCTGGTTGCGCAGGTGGGGCTCGACGAAGAGCTGCGCCACGTAGCTGCGCCGCCCCAGCAGTACCATGAACGCGAGCACCTGGCCTTCGCGCTCCGCCAGCACCACGTCGGCCGGCGCAATGAACTCGGCCTGCACGCGCCGCAGCCAGTGCGTGATGGGTTCGACGACGCTGGTATTGCGATGGGCCGCGATCCAGGCGCGGCGCCAGATGCCGGCCAGTGCCAGGCTCTCCTCGGCGTTGCCGTCGCGGGAGCGCAGGCGGAAGGCGGGGATCTGCGCGGCCGACATGTCATGCACGCAGCGTCTGTGCGTGGTGCGCGATGTGGTCCGCCATGAAGGTCTGGATGAAGTAGTAGCCGTGGTCGTAGCCCGCATGGCGCCGCAGCGTGAGCGGCTGGCCGGCGGCGAAGCAGGCGGCCTCGAAGGCTTCGGGATGCAGCTGCTCGGCCAGGAATTTGTCGGCCAGGCCCTGGTCGATCAGGATGCCCTGCGGATAGGGCGCGGCGGTCTGCGACTTCATGAGTGCGCTGGCGTCGTACACGAGCCACTGCGCGCGGTCGCCGCCGGGCTCGCCGAGGTAGCCGCCGAAGGCCTTCTCGCCCCAGGGGCACTGCGTGGGCGCGCAGATCGGCGCAAAGGCCGACACCGACAGAAAGCGCCCCGGATGCCGCAGCGCGAGCGTGAGCGCGCCATGACCACCCATCGAATGGCCGAAGATGCCGAGCCGCTCGCCGTCGATGGCGAAGTGTTCCGCCACGAGGGGAAGCAGTTCCTGCATCGTCCAACTCTCCATGCGCCAGTGGGTGGACCAGGGCGCTTCGGTGGCGTCGAGGTAGAAGCCGGCCCCGATGCCGAAGTCCCAGCTGGCGGTGGCGCCGGGCAGGCTTTCGGCGGCGCTGCCGCGCGGGCTGGTGTCGGGCGCGATCAGCGCGATGCCGAGGCTCGCGGCCATGCGCTGCGCGCCGGCCTTTGTCGCAAAGGTCTCCTCGTTGCATGTCAGGCCCGCAAGGTAGAGCAGGGCCGGCACGCGCTGCTGCGCGGCCTGCGGCGGCAGGTAGACCGAGAAGCGCATCGGCAGTCCGATCTCGCGCGAGGCATGCTCATAGAAGCCCTGCACGCCGCCAAAGGCATGGTGCTCGGAGAGGGTGGTGAGGGTGTCGGTCATGAAGAAGAAGGAGCGGTCAGCAGAAGGGGTACGAGCTCGCGCACGGCATCGGCAAAGATGCGCGGCACTTCCTGCGGCATGTTGTGGCCCACGCCGGGCACGAGCCGGTGCGAGCGCGGGCCGCTGAAGCAGTGCGCATGGGCCGAGGCCTCGGCGGGCGGGCGCACGCCGTCGTCGGCGCCGTCGAAGGTGATGGCGGGCACGCGGATTACCGGCTGCGCCGCGAGCCGGCGCTCGATGTCGGCGCAGGCCGGGTCGCCCGCGACGAGCCCGAAGCGGTGGCGGTACGAATGGACCACCACCTCGACGAAGTCCGGGTTGTCGAAAGCCGCGGCGCTGCGCTCGAAGGTGGCATCGTCGAATGCCCACGTCGGCGACCAGAGGCGCCAGAGCAGCCGCGCAATCGCGCGCCGGTCCCGGGCGAGCCCGGCGCGGCCGCGCTCGCTGTGGAAGTAGTACTGGTACCAGAGGCTGTGCTCGTTGGCCGGCGTGTCGGGCACCATCGCCTTCGCGATGTTCTGGATGTTGTAGCTGTTGAACGAGACCAGCCCCGCGCAGCGCTCGGGCCAGAGCGCTGCCACCACGCAGGCGGCGCGGCCGCCCCAGTCGTAGCCGGCCAGCACTGCGCGCGGGATGCGAAGCGCGTCGAGCAGCGCGAGCAGGTCGGCGCCGAGCGCGGCCTGTTCGCCCGAGCGCGGCGTGGCGTCGCTCAGGAACCGCGTGGCGCCGTAGCCGCGCAGGTACGGCACGATCACGCGGCAGCCGCTTTCGGCCAGCATCGGTGCCACCTCGGCATACGCATGGATGTCGTACGGGAAGCCGTGCATCAGCACTACCGGCGGGCCGTCGGCCGGGCCGGCCTCGAAGTAGGCGACGTCGAGCACGCCGGCCTGCACGGTGCGCAACGGTTCCATGCGGTCCATGGCTGGCCCCTTCGCGTTCAGTACAGGACGACGCCGCGGATCGATTCGCCGCGCTTCATCAGGTCGAAACCCTTGTTGATATCTTCCAGCGGCATGGTGTGGGTGATCAGGTCGTCGATGTTGATCTTGCCTTCCATGTACCAGTCGACGATCTTCGGCACGTCGGTGCGCCCGCGTGCGCCGCCGAAGGCCGAGCCTTCCCACTTGCGGCCCGTGACGAGCTGGAACGGCCGCGTGCTGATCTCGGCGCCGGCCTCGGCCACGCCGATGATGATGCTGCGGCCCCACCCCTTGTGCGTGCATTCGAGCGCCTGGCGCATCACCTTGGTGTTGCCGATGCATTCGAAGCTGTAGTCGGCGCCGCCGTCGGTCAGCTGCACGATGGTGTCGACGACGTTCTCGCCGGCTGCCTCGAGTTGCTTCGGGTTGATGAAGTGCGTCATGCCGAACTTGCGCGCCATGGCTTCGCGCTCGGGGTTCAGGTCGACGCCGATGATCTTGTCGGCGCCCACCATCTTCGCGCCCTGGATCACGTTCAGGCCGATGCCCCCGAGGCCGAACACCACCACGTTGGCGCCGGCCTCCACCTTGGCCGTGAAGAGCACCGCGCCGATGCCGGTGGTGACGCCGCAGCCGATGTAGCAGACCTTGTCGAAGGGCGCGTCCTCGCGGATCTTGGCAAGCGAGATCTCGGGTGCCACCGTGTAGTTGCTGAAGGTCGAGGTGCCCATGTAGTGGAAGATGGGCTTGCCGTCGAGGCTGAAGCGCGAGGTGGCGTCGGGCATCAGGCCCTTGCCCTGGGTACCGCGGATCAGCTGGCAGAGGTTGGTTTTGCGGCTCAGGCAGAACTTGCACTGGCGGCATTCGGGCGTGTAGAGCGGAATGACGTGGTCGCCCTTCTTGAGCGTGGTCACGCCCGGGCCGACGTCGACCACGATGCCCGCGCCTTCATGGCCGAGGATGGCCGGGAAGATGCCTTCGGGGTCGGCACCCGAGAGCGTGTAGTAGTCGGTGTGGCAGATGCCCGTGGCCTTGATCTCGACCAGCACCTCGCCGAATTTCGGTCCTTCGAGGTCCACGGTTTCGATGGTCAGGGGGGCGGCGGATTTCCAGGCGACGGCGGCTTTGGTTTTCATGGGCGTTGGGGGGCAGGAAGGCAAAGGAAAGAGGATAGCGGGCCTGCGTTCAGGCGGGGCCAGCGGCAAAGATACCCGACATTCCCGTGAAGCCGGGCAGGTGGCGAAAGCGCCAGATCCAGTGGCGCAGCGCCGGGTATTCGTCAAGCGCGATGCCGCCTTCCCCCGCCAGCGCGGCATAAGGAAAGCAGGCCAGGTCCGCGAGCGTGGCGTGCGGGCCGGCCAGCCACGCATCGCCGCCGCTGGCCCGCTCGGCCAGGTGGTCGTCGAGCAGGCGAAAGACCGCATGCGCTCCGCGGCGGCAGGCCGCGATGTCGAGATGCGTGTAGCCGAAGGCGTCGTGCAGCCGCGCGGCGGACGCGGTGCGCGTGAGTTCATCGGCAATGGCGAACCACATCGCGATCTCGCCGCGCAGCCGCGCATCGTCGGGGTACCAGCGGCCTTCGGCGTCGTAGCGGGTTGCCAGGTAGACGAGGATCGCCTGCGCGTCGCGCAGCACGAAGCCGTCGTCGTCGATGACCGGCAGCTGCCCGAGCGGATTGACGCGCGCCAAAAACGCCGCCGACCGGTGCGCGCGGCCCGGATGGAAATCCACCGGCTCGCTGCGCCAGCCGAGGCCGAGCCAGGTGAGCAGCTGCCGCACCTTGAAGCAGTTGCCCGAGAGGGCGTAGTCGTAGAGCGTGATCATGCGGCCGGCCTCACGCCGAAGCGCATGCCGCGCTCGCGCAGCCAGCGGCGGTAGGTGACCGACGAGGTGTCGCCACGCGTCGGCGTTTCGGCGCGCCCCTCGAGCGGCATGCGCTTGAAGGCATGGTTCTCGAGGATCGGCTTGTCCTGGCCGAAGATGGTGTGCTGGAAAGCGATGAGCTCGGCATCGCTCGATGTGTCGTCGAAGCAGGCCAGCAGCGTGTGCGCGATCACATGCTCGTCGTCGATCGGCTGCAGGAAAAGCCCGATGGCGTCGAGCGCGCCGGCACGGGAACTCGACTTGTAGAGCATGGCCGAGAAGGGCTGCATCACGCGGTACTTGTAGAGCACCTCGCTGCCGCTGCCGTCGTGCGCGGCCGAGGCGCGCGGCTGCCAGAAGCGGCAGTCGGTGGCCCAGATCTCGCCGCTGGCCGCATCGACCTGCACCTGGTACTTCGCCACCTCGGTGTGCGGCACGGCGCCCAGGCAGCCGGCATGCACGAAAGGAAAGTGGGCCATGTCGAGAAAGTTCTCGATCACGCGCAGCCCAGAGACCGCCACGCCGATGCCGCCGCAGTCGATCAATCGGCGCCCGGCTTCGTTGTACTCGGGAAATTCGAACAGTGCCCGTGCGGGCTGGCCGCTCGGGCAGACCCAGAGATAACCGTAGCGCGACTGAACCGCGAGCGGCTTCTCGCCGAACCGGCAGTGCGCTGCCCCGTCCGTGCCGCGCCAGAGCTGCAGGGTTTCGCCGAGCAGGCGCACGGCATGCGGCCGCGCCGCACTGCGGCCGGCGAGCGCCGATGCGGGAGCGGCGACGAGCCACTCGTCGAGCATGTTGGGATCGTCCGTGATGAAGGGCATGGCGGGTTCAGGCGGGCTGTGCGGGTTGCAAGGCTTCTTCGATGCTGCTGCGCAGTTCGCGCGCGGCGATGTGCAGGTTCTTCATGGCCTCGCTGCCCGGTGCGGCGTCGGTCCAGAGGTGGACGAAGGCGAGCTGCGGCCGGGCGTCGAGCACCAGCGCGGCGGTGTCGGCGCCGCCGAGTCTGCCGCGCAAGGCAAAGGGTCCCTCGGCGGTGAAACCGTGCGCGGCGAGCGCGCGGTGCGCCTCTTCGACGGCGGTGCGCAGGCCCAGCGTGCGGCAGAACGACCAGCCGGCCGGCACCGCATCGGCGGGAGGCGCCTCGGCCGGCGCCGCATCCCCAAGGTTCACCCACAGCATGCCCGCGGCTTCGGCCGCGTGGAAGGTCTTGGCGCAGACGCTGGGTGGAACGGCCATCGAAGGATGTGCGGGAATGCGCACGCACTGGCCGCTGCCCGCCGCGTACTGCCAGCCGTGGTAGGCGCAAGCCAGGCGGTCTCCGCCCACCACCTGGCCGAGCGTGAAGCGCACGCTGCGGTGCGGGCAGCGGTTCTCCCAGGCTTGCGCGGTGCCGTCGGCGGCGCGCCAGAGCGCGAGCTCCTGGCCGCAGGCGAAGCCCGCCACGATGTTGGCGCCCGGCAGCAGCTCGGCCGAGCGCGCGACGGGATGCCAGGTCGAAGTGTCTTCAGTGCTCGTCATGATGCGCGCCACCATAGCGCAAGTCGCGTCGCGGGCGCCACGCTGATAATGGCGCCGACGCCTGCCACTCCTCCATTCCATCGCCATGAAGAAAATCCTCGTCCTCAACGGCCCCAACCTCAACCTGCTCGGCACCCGCGAGCCCGAGCAATACGGACGCGACACCCTGGCCGACGTCGAGCGCCTGTGCCAGGAGGCAGGCGCGAAGCACGGCGTCGAGATCGAGTGCCGCCAGTCCAACCATGAAGGCGTGCTGATCGACTGGGTCCAGGAAGCCGGCCGCGAGGTGGCTGCTGGCCGCCTGCTCGGCGTGGTGATGAACCCGGGTGCCTACACCCACACCTCGATCGCGCTGCACGACGCCATCAAGGGCGCGAGCGTGCCGCTCATCGAACTGCACATCTCGAACGTGCATGCGCGCGAGTCGTTCCGCCACCATTCATACATCTCGCCGGCCGCCAAGGGCATCATCGTGGGGCTGGGCGTGAAGGGCTACGCGCTGGCGATCGCCGCGCTGGCGGGACAGTCGATCTAATCGAGCTGCTTTGGCGCCGCGGCCTTCCAGCTTCGGCTGATGTGGCCGTGCACGTCGACGCTCTCGAGGTGCACGTCGAAGCCCCAGAGCCGCGCGACGTGCTTGAGCACTTCGTCTGCGTTGTCGTGCAGCGGCAGGTTGTTGCGCTGCGTGTGCCGCAGCGTGAGCGCGCGGTCCCCGCGCATGTTGACATTCCAGACCTGGATGTCGGGCTCGCGGCTGCCGATGTCGTACTGGCGTGACAGCGATTCGCGCAGCGCCTGGTAGCCGCTGTCGTCGTGGATGGCCGAGACCTCGAGTTCGGGATCGCTCTGGTGGTCGCGGATCGCGAACAGCCGGAAGTCGCGCATCGTCTTCGGGCTCAGGAACTGGCCGATGAAGCTCTCGTCCTTGAAGTTGCGCATCGCATAGTCGAGCGTCTTGACCCAGTCGGTGCCCGCGAAGTCGGGGAACCAGCGGCGGTCTTCCTCGGTCGGGTTCTCGCAGATGCGCCGCAGCTCGGTGAACATCGAGAAACCGAGCGCGTAGGGGTTGATGCCGCTGTAGGCGCGGTGGCCGACCGGCGGCTGGAAGATCACGCCCGTGTGCGAACTGAGCCATTCCATCATGAAGCCGTCGGCGAGCTGGCCGCGGTCGTACATGGTGTTGAGCAGCGTGTAGTGCCAGAAGGTGGCCCAGCCTTCGTTCATGACCTGGGTCTGGCGCTGCGGGTAGAAGTATTGCGCGATCTTGCGCACGATGCGGACCACCTCGCGCTGCCAGGGCTCGAGCAGTGCGGCATTCTTCTCGATGAAATACAGCAGGTTCTCCTGCGGTTCCGAAGGAAAGCGCCGTGACGAATCGGTTTCTGTCGTCTGCTCGCTCTTGCGCGGCAGTGTGCGCCAGAGGTCGTTGACCTGCTGCTGCATGTGGCGCTCGCGCTCGGCGCGCTGCAGGCCCTCCTGCGCGAGCGAGCGCTTCTGCGGCCGCCGATAGCGGTCGACCCCGTAGTTCATGAGCGCGTGGCACGAGTCGAGCAGTTGCTCGACCGCATCCACGCCGTGGCGCTCTTCGCATTCGGCGATGTAGTGGCGGGCGTAGACGAGGTAGTCGATGATCGACGACGCGTCGGTCCACATGCGGAACAGGTAGTTGCCCTTGAAGAAGCTGTTGTGGCCGTAGGCCGCATGGGCGATCACGAGCGCCTGCATGGCCATGGAGTTTTCCTCCATCAGGTAGGCAATGCAGGGGTCGGAGTTGATGACGATCTCGTAGGCCAGCCCCATGTGGCCGCGGCGGTAGTTCTTTTCGGTGGCGATGAACTGCTTGCCGTACGACCAGTGGCGATAGATCATGGGCATGCCAACGCTCGCGTAGGCGTCCATCATCTGCTCGGCCGTGATCACTTCGAGCTGGTTCGGGTACACGTCGAGCCCGTAGCTCCGTGCGGTCTTGGCGATCTCGGTGTGGTAGTTCTCGATGAGGTCGAAGGTCCAGTCCGACGGGCTTGGCAGGCGTTCGAGCCGCGCCTGCGGCGGGAAGTCGAATGCGGTGGTCATGCGGTGGCTCCCTCCTTCTTGAAGAGGTCTCGGAACACGGGGTAGATGTCCCGCGCCTCCGACACCTTGCGCATCGCGAAGTTGGGCTCGATGCCCTGCAGCTGCGCGTATTCCTGCCACAGGTTCTGCTCGGTCTCGGCGACCTGCACGTAGGCGTAGTAGCGCACCACCGGCAGGATGTTCTCGACCAGCAGCTGGCGGCAGCGCCCGCTGTCCTGATGCCAGTTGTCGCCGTCGCTGGCCTGCGCGCCGTAGATGTTCCACTCGCCGCTCGGGTAGCGCGCCTTGACGATCTCGTCCATCAGCACCAGCGCGCTCGACACGACCGTGCCGCCGGTTTCGGTGGCGTGGAAGAACTCGTCCTCGCTCACTTCCTGCGCCTGCGTGTGGTGGCGCAGGAACACCAGGTCGATGGTCTCGTAGTGGCGCGTGAGGAACATGTAGAGCAGCATGAAGAAGCGCTTGGACATGTCCTTGCGCGCCTCGTCCATCGAGCCAGACACGTCCATGAGGCAGAACATCACGGCCTTGGCGCTCGGCACCGGCGTCTTCACGCGGTTGCGGTAGCGCAGGTCGATCGGATCGATGTAGGGCACGTGCCGCATGTTGCGGCGCAGTTCGGCGATGCGCTCCTCGGTTTCGCGGATCTCGGTCTGGATGAAGGCCTGCGCCGCCTGCGGATGCGCCTGCAGGTGCGCAAGGTGCGCCTCGAGGCGCTTGAGCTCCTTGCGCGGTTCGCCGCCGAGCGCGATGCGGCGGGCCAGCGCGCCGCGCATCGAGCGCACCACATGCAGGTTGTTGGGCGTGCCGTCGTTGGTGAAGCCCGCGCGGTGGCTCTTCCATTCGGGCACGTCGGCGATCTGCGTGCGCACCAGGTGCGGCAGCGCGAGGTCGTCGAAGAAGACGCGCATGAACTCCTCGCGCGTGAGACGGAACACGAAGTCGTCCTCGCCCTCGCCGCCGTCGCCGGCCTCGCCGCTGCCCGAGCCGCCGCTCGCCTGGCCCTCGGGCCGCGCGATGCGGTCGCCCTTGATGTACTCCTGGTTCCCCGGGTGCACGTACTCGCGGTCGCCGCCGCGCGCATGGCCGAACACCGGTTCGGACACGTCGCGGCGCGGCAGGGTCACGTCCTCGCCCTGTTCCAGTTCGCGGATGTTGCGCCCGGTCACCGCGCGCCGCACGGCCTCCTGGATCTGCCCGCGGTAGCGGCGCAGAAAGCGCTCCCTGTTGCCGATGGATTTGTTCTTGCCCGAGAGCCGGCGGTCGATGATCTGCTGCAGGATGGCCACGATGTCTGTTCCCTCAAGGACGAATCAGGACGCGTTCCTCACGAACTCTTGCGCACCCGCAGGTACCACTCGCAGAGCAGGCGCACCTGCTTGGCCGTGTAGCCCTTCTCGACCATGCGGGTCACGAAGTCCTCGTGCTTCTTCTGTTCTTCGGCACTGCTCTTCGTGTTGAAGCTGATGACCGGCAGCAGCTCTTCGGTGTTGGAGAACATCTTCTTCTCGATGACCGCGCGCAGCTTCTCGTAGCTGGTCCAGGCGGGGTTGCGCCCGGCATTGCCCGCACGTGCGCGCAGCACGAAGTTGACGATCTCGTTGCGGAAATCCTTCGGGTTGCCGATGCCCGCGGGCCGCTCGATCTTCTCGAGTTCGCCGTTGAGCGCGGCGCGGTCGAACACCTCGCCCGTGTCGACGTCGCGGAACTCCTGGTCCTGGATCCAGTAGTCGGCATAGGTGACGTAGCGGTCGAAGATGTTCTGGCCGTACTCGCTGTAGCTCTCGAGGTAGGCCGTCTGGATCTCCTTGCCGATGAATTCGGCATAACGCGGCGCCAGCAACTCCTTGATGTAGCTGATGTACTTCTGCTCGGTCTCGGGCTGGAACTGCTCGCGCTCGATCTGCTGCTCGAGCACGTACATCAGGTGCACCGGGTTGGCCGCGACCTCGGAGCTGTCGAAGTTGAAGACCTTCGAGATGATCTTGAAGGCGAAGCGCGTCGAGACGCCGCTCATGCCTTCGTCGACGCCCGCGTAGTCGCGGTATTCCTGGATCGACTTGGCCTTGGGGTCGGTGTCCTTGAGGTTCTCGCCGTCGTAGACCTGCATCTTGCTGTAGATGCTCGAGTTCTCGGGCTCCTTCAGCCGCGTGAGCACCGAGAACTGCGCCATCATGCGCAAGGTTCCGGGCGCGCAGGGCGCCTGCGAGAGCGAGGAGTTGCGCACCAGCTTCTCGTAGATCTTGATTTCCTCGGAGGCGCGCAGGCAGTAGGGCACCTTGACGATGTAGATCCGGTCGAGGAACGCCTCGTTGTTCTTGTTGTTGCGGAAGGCCTTCCACTCGCTCTCGTTGCTGTGCGCCAGCACGATGCCGTCGAACGGAATGGCGCCGAAACCCTCGGTGCCCTTGAAGTTGCCTTCCTGCGTGGCCGTGAGCAGCGGATGCAGCACCTTGATCGGCGCCTTGAACATCTCAACAAACTCCAGCAGGCCCTGGTTGGCGAGGCACAGGCCGCCCGAGTAGGCGTAGGCGTCCGGGTCGTCCTGCGCATAGGTCTCGAGCTTGCGGATGTCGATCTTGCCGACCAGCGAGGAGATGTCCTGGTTGTTCTCGTCGCCCGGCTCGGTCTTGGCGACGGCGATCTGCCGCAGCACCGACGGGTAGCGCTTGACCACCTTGAACTGGCGGATGTCGCCGCCGTATTCCTCCAGGCGCTTGACGGCCCAGGGCGAGAGGATGCGGTTGAGGTAGCGCCGCGGGATGCCGTATTCCTTTTCGAGGATCTCGCCGTCTTCGACCGCGCTGAAGAGGCCCAGCGGCGTCTCGTTGACCGGCGAACCCTGGATCGCATAGAAGGGCACCTGCTCCATGAGCTGCTTCAGCCGCTCGGCGATCGAGCTCTTGCCGCCGCCGACCGGGCCGAGCAGGTAGAGGATCTGCTTCTTCTCCTCGAGGCCCTGGGCGGCATGCCGGAAGTACGACACCACCTGCTCGATGGCGTCCTCCATGCCGTAGAACTCCCTGAACGCCGGGTAGATCTTGATCACCTTGTTGGCGAAGATCCGCGAGAGCCGCTGGTCGTTGCGCGTGTCGACCAGTTCGGGCTCGCCGATGGCCTTCAGCATGCGCTCCGAGGCCGTGGCATACGCGGTGGGATCGCGTTTGCAGATGTCCAGGTAGTCCTGCAGCGACAGGACTTCCTCGCGGGTGCGCTCGTAGCGGGCGGCAAAGTTGCTGATCACATCCATGGTCACGCCTCCATCAGGTCTGCGGGTATTCGCCCGAAGCCTGCAGCCGCAATGCGTCGCAACTTTTTCAAGGTATGCCCGCCCCAAGGCTGCAAGCCGTGGAAAACTCCCTTAAATCAAAATCTGCACAACCAGCATAAAGCAAAGAGTGCACCCGAAATATTGATTGTTAAATCAGAACCACAGTCGCAAGTAAAGTTCCCAGCACAGGCCCGCACGATTTTTGCAATACGGCTAAATTCCAAGGTTCGGCAATCAGACTCACGCCGTGGCGACAGCCCGTGAAACTACCTATGGCGATCGGTCTTGCCATCCATTGGGTTCCTCCTATTGAGTGGCCTGCAAATGGGTGCATGCCCAATAACGCACGGCGTGCTGTTTAGGTTTATTGCTCAATCCAGAAAAATATAAAAGCAAGCGCCACGCCATGCGGTGATGCGCCGGTTGCGCATGTGGACGTGGGAAAGCGCGCCTACGTGCGGTCGGCGTGCTTCAGGGGCGGGGGATGCGCGGCACCGATCAGGGTCGGGCGCGCACCAGGGTCGTGCGAGCGGCAGGGGCGCCGCCGTTTCTTCAGCTGAAGAATTCCTTGGCCTTGTCGAGCCAGCCCTTGTCGGTGGGGCTGTGCTTTTCGCCGCCCTTCTTGAGCGACTCGTCGAGTTCCTTCAGCAGCTTGCGCTGATGCTCGGTGAGCTTGACCGGCGTCTCCACGCGCACGTGGCAGTACAGGTCGCCCGGGTAGCTCGAGCGCACGCCCTTGATGCCCTTGCCGCGCAGGCGGAACTGCTTGCCGCTTTGCGTGCCGTCGGGAATGTCGATGGCCGCGGCACCGCTGAGCGTGGGCACGCTGATCTCACCGCCCAGCGCCGCGGTGGTGATGCTCACGGGCACCACGCAGTGCAGGTCGTCGCCGTCGCGTTCGAACAGTTCGTGCTTCTTGAGCCGGACCTCGATGTAGAGATCGCCCGGCGGCCCGCCATTGGTGCCGGGCTCGCCGTTGCCGGTGCTGCGAATGCGCATGCCGTCGTCGATGCCGGCCGGGATCTTGACCTCGAGCGTCTTGTTGTTCTTGATCTTGCCCTGCCCGTGGCAGGTGGCGCAGGGCTCGGGAATGATCTTGCCGCTGCCGTGGCAGGTGGGGCAGGTCTGCTGCACGCTGAAGAAGCCCTGGCGCATCTGCACCGCGCCCGCGCCGTGGCAGGTGGTGCAGGTGATCGGCTTGGTGCCGGGCTTGGCGCCCGAGCCCTTGCAGGTGCCGCAATCGTCCCAGCTGGGGATGCGGATCTGGGCTTCCTTGCCCTCGGCCGCTTCCTCGAGCGTGATCTCCATGGCGTAGCTCAGGTCGCTGCCGCGGAACACCTGGCGGCCGCCGCTCGTGCGGCCTCGGGCCCCGCCGAACACGTCGCCGAAGATGTCGCCGAAGGCCTCGGCAAAGCCGCCGAAGCCGTCGGCGCCCGGGCCGCCGCGCATGTTGGGGTCGACGCCCGCGTGGCCGTACTGGTCGTAGGCCGCGCGCTTCTGGCCGTCGGAGAGCATTTCGTAGGCTTCCTTGACCTCCTTGAACTTGGCCTCGGCGTCCTTGCTGGTGTCGCCATGGTTGCGGTCAGGGTGGTGCTTCATCGCAAGCTTGCGATAAGCCTTCTTGATTTCCTCCTCGCTCGCGTTCTTGGGGACGCCGAGGGTTTCGTAGTAGTCGCGTTTTGTGGCCATGGCTGGTTCGGTCGGGGCGGGCGTGGAGCCGGAACTTGAAGCGAGAAAGGCTGGAGCACCCGCTCAGGTGATCCAGCCTTGTGAGAAGGGCCGAAGCTCAGTCCTTCTTGACTTCCTTGACTTCGGCGTCGACCACGTTGTCATCGGCCGGGCCGCTCGCGGCCTGCGCGCCGTCGGGGGCACCGGTGGCACCGGCAGCGGCCTGGGCGTCGGCGTACATCTTCTCGCCGAGCTTCTGGCTCGCGGTCATGAGCGTGTTGGTCTTTTCCTCGATCGCTGCCTTGTCCTCGCCCTTGAGGGCTTCTTCCAGGTCCTTGATCGCGGCTTCGATCTTTTCCTTCTCGCCGGCGTCGAGGCTCTCGCCATGTTCGCCGAGCGACTTCTTCACGCTGTGCACCATGGCCTCGCCCTGGTTGCGCGCCTGCACGATCTCGAGCTTCTTCTTGTCGTCGGCCGCGTTGAGCTCGGCATCCTTCACCATCTTCTGGATTTCGTCTTCCGAGAGGCCCGAGTTCGCCTTGATGGTGATCTTGTTTTCCTTGCCGGTGCCCTTGTCCTTGGCGCCGACGTGCAGGATGCCGTTGGCGTCGATGTCGAAGCTCACCTCAATCTGCGGGGTGCCGCGCGATGCCGGCGGAATGCCTTCGAGGTTGAACTCGCCGAGCAGCTTGTTGCCCGAAGCGATCTCGCGCTCGCCCTGGAACACCTTGATCGTCACGGCCGGCTGGTTGTCCTCGGCGGTCGAGAAGGTCTGCGCGAACTTCGTCGGAATCGTGGTGTTCTTCGTGATCATCTTGGTCATCACGCCGCCCATGGTCTCGATGCCGAGCGACAGGGGGGTCACGTCGAGCAGCAGCACGTCCTTGCGGTCGCCCGAGAGCACCTGGCCCTGGATGGCGGCGCCGACGGCCACCGCCTCGTCGGGGTTCACGTCCTTGCGCGGCTCCTTGCCGAAGAAGGCCTTCACCTTTTCCTGCACCTTGGGCATGCGGGTCATGCCGCCGACCAGGATCACGTCGTTGATGTCGCTCACGCTGATGCCGGCGTCCTTGATGGCCACGCGGCAGGGCGCGATGGTGCGCTCGATCAGCTCGTCGACCAGGCTCTCGAGCTTGGCGCGGGTGAGCTTGATGTTCAGGTGCTTCGGACCCGAGGCATCGGCCGTGATGTACGGCAGGTTGATGTCGGTCTGCGCGCTGTTCGACAGCTCGATCTTGGCCTTCTCGGCCGCTTCCTTCAGGCGCTGCAGCGCGAGCACGTCCTTGCTCAGGTCGACGCCTTGCTCCTTCTTGAACTCCCCGATGATGTAGTCGATGATGCGCTGGTCGAAATCCTCGCCGCCGAGGAAGGTGTCGCCGTTGGTCGACAGCACTTCGAACTGCTTCTCGCCGTCGACGTCCGCGATCTCGATGATCGACACGTCGAAGGTGCCGCCGCCGAGGTCATAGACGGCGATCTTGCGGTCGCCCTTGTCCTGCTTGTCGAGGCCGAAGGCCAGCGCAGCCGCCGTGGGCTCGTTGATGATGCGCTTGACGTCGAGGCCGGCGATGCGGCCGGCGTCCTTGGTGGCCTGGCGCTGAGCGTCGTTGAAGTAGGCCGGCACCGTGATCACGGCTTCGGTCACGGGCTCGCCGAGGTAGTCTTCGGCGGTCTTCTTCATCTTGCGCAGGATGTCGGCACTGACCTGCTGGGGCGCCATCTTCTTGCCGCGCACCTCGACCCATGCATCGCCGTTGTCGGCCTTCGAGATGGTGTAGGGCATCAGGTCGATGTCCTTCTGGACTTCCTTTTCCTCGAACTTGCGGCCGATCAGGCGCTTGATCGCGTACAGCGTGTTCTTCGGGTTCGTGACCGCCTGGCGCTTGGCCGAGGCGCCGACCAGCACTTCGCCGTCTTCCTGGTAGGCCACGATCGACGGGGTGGTGCGCGCACCTTCCGAGTTCTCGATCACACGCGTGGTGTTGCCTTCCATGATCGACACGCACGAGTTGGTGGTGCCGAGGTCGATGCCGATGATCTTTGCCATGTTCTTACTCCTGAAAGCCTAAAAATATGTTGTTATGAACGTGTGGATAACCCGGTGCGATTCAAGGGGATGAAGCGGGGATTTCCTGTGGGAATCTTGTGGGCCGAGGCGCCGTTTACTTCGGTGCGCTGACCGTGACCAGGGCCGGGCGCAGCACGCGCTCGTTGATGGTGTAGCCCTTCTGGAGCACGGTCACCACGGTGTTCGGTTCCTGGTCGGCAGCAGGCACCACGGAGATGGCCTGGTGCTGGTGCGGATCGAACTTGGCGCCCGGTTCGGGGGCCACTTCGAGCACCTTGTTGCGCTCGAGCGCGCTCTTGAGCTGGCGCAGCGTGGCTTCGGCGCCTTCGCGCATCTGCTCGGGGGTGGCGTCCTTCACGGCCAGGCCGGCTTCGAGGCTGTCGGTCACCGGCAGCAGGCTTTCGGCAAAGGCCTCGACCGCGAACTTGCGGGCCTTGCTGATCTCGTCGTCGGCGCGGCGGCGCGCGTTCTGCACGTCGGCCTGCGCACGCAGGTACTGGTCGGCCAGTTCGGCGTTCTTCGCCTGCAGCGCGGCCAGTTCCGACTGGGCGGCAGCCAAGGCGTTCTGCGCGTCGTTCTCGTTGGCTGCCTGCGCGGCCTCCAGTTCTTCGGGGCTCGGCTCGCCTTGCAGCATTTGGGAATTCTGTTCGGGTTGTTGCGGATCGGACATTTTTCAAAGAACCAGCTCGAGGCCGGGAAACAAGCGATAGCCAGCCACTTGGGGCTGGCTTCTGGCATTTCAAGCAAAAAAATGCGGCCCCGGCGGGGCCGCTGCGAGCGCGGTGGTCGCCCCCTTGAGGGGCGAGCAATGGTCAGTGGGCGTCGAGCAGTTCGACGTCGAACTTGAGGGTGGCGTTCGGCGGGATCACGCCGCCGGCGCCGCGCGCGCCATAGCCGAGCGATGCGGGAATGATCAGCGTGCGCTTGCCGCCGATCTTCATGCCGGCGACGCCTTCGTCCCAGCCCTTGATGACCTGGCCGGCGCCCAGCGAGAACGCGAACGGGTCGTTGCGGTCGCGGCTCGAGTCGAACTTGGCGCCCTGCACGCCGTCGTTGTAGAGCCAGCCGGTGTAGTGCACGTGCACGTGCTGGCCGGCCTTGGCTTCGGCGCCGTCGCCCACGGTGGTGTCTTCGTATTGCAGGCCGGAGGGAGTGGTAGGCATGTCGAACGCTCCTTGCGTCAAGTGAGTGGAATGATGGATAAGCAGAGACCGAGGCGGGGAGTTTACCGACGCCTCCGGAGGCCACTGCGCGAGCGCTCAATCCTCCACGTCGGCGGGCGGGGCAGGCGTGTCGGGGGAAGCGGTGGGAGCGGCAGGGGGCGCGGAAGGTGGGGAAGACTCGGGCACAGCGGCCGCCGCCTCCGAAGCCGCCGGCGCCGGTGCAGCCTGCTTCTTGACCTGTCCGAGCTGCCACTTGCCTGCAAAGGCCTGCAGGTCCGACAGCCGCTTGAGCAGGTCCTGCCCGCTCAGCGTAAGGCTGTAGCCGTCGCCGCCATGGCTCACGAGGCCGGCTTCGCGCAGTTCCTTGATGCGGGTGTTGAGCGTGTTCGGCGTGATGCCGCCGACGCTGTCCTGCAGCAGCCGGAAGGTCTGGGCATGGCCGTCGCGCAGCGCCCAGAGCACACGCATTGCATACCGCGCCTCGAGCAGTGCGAGCAGCTGGTTGACGGCTGCGTTTTCCTTGTTACTCATCGTCATCATCTCCTCGGGGCTGGACGGGCCATCGGCCCGCGCGACTATAGCGCAAGGATCACGATGCTACTAGTTTTATAGCTGCGGCTGCATGCTGGACGCGGGTCCAGAGACAAGGCTTCACATATTCGCGAAGTTGGCCATGGCCTCACCGAGGCGCACCGCGCGCGTCGGTGCCCAGTCGGGGCTGAAGGCCAGCGGCGGCGCGGGAAACAGCATCACGACGGTCGAGCCGAGCAGGAAGCGCCCCATCTCTTCGCCCTTGTGCAGCACGATCTGCTGGTCGGCGTAGTGCCACTCGCGCAGTTCGCCGCCGCGCGGCGGGTTGACCACCCCATGCCACACGGTCGCCATGCTGCCCACGATGGTCGCGCCCACGAGCACCAGCACGAACGGGCCGTGCGCCGACTCGAAGACGCAGACCACGCGCTCGTTGCGTGCGAACAAGCCTGGCACGCCGCGCGCCGTGACCGGGTTGACCGAGAACAGGTCGCCGGGCACGTGGATCATGCGCAGCAGCCGCCCATCGCAGGGCATGTGGATGCGGTGGTAGTCGCGCGGGCTCAGGTAGACCGTGGCGAAGCTGCCGTGCGCAAAGCGTGCCGCGAGCGCCGCATCGCCGCCGACCAGGGCGGTCGTGGTGTAGTTGTGGCCCTTGGCCTGGAAGATCTGGTCGCCCTCGATGGCGCCGAACTGGCTGATCGCCCCGTCCACCGGGCAGACCAGGTCGGCCTCTGCGAGCGGCCGCACGCCGGGCTTGAGCGCGCGCGTGAAGAACTGGTTGAAGCTCTTGTAGTGGGTGATGTCCGATTCGAGCGCTTCGTCCATGTTCACGCCGTACTTGGCCACGAAGCGCCGGATGATCCAGGTGGTGACGGCGCCGCGCTCCTTGCCCGCGACCCAGCCGGCGAAGTTGGTCAGGGCCTGCTTGGGGAACAGGTATTGCGGAAGGACGGCGGAGCGGTCTGACACGTGTGGGAAGCCTGGAATTCGGATCGGACCGGCATTCTATAAAGCAGGCCGCGGCCCCCGCGTAGGCGCTTCCCCTGCCTCGCGGGCCGCGCCGACGCGATCAGTCCGCCTTGATACCCGCCGCCTTGATCACTTGCGCCCACTTTTCGACCTCGGCCTTCTGGAACGCCGCGATCTTGGCCGTGCTCAGGTCGGCGGGCTGCATGCCGAAGCCCTTGAGCTTGTCCTGCATCTCGGCGGTGGCGAGGATCTTGCGGATCTCTTCGTGCAGCCGGTCGATCACGGGCGCCGGCGTGCCGGCGGGCACGAAGATCGCCTGCCACGACAGCACCTCGAAGTCCTGCAGGCCCGCAATGCCCGATTCGGCCACAGTCGGCACGTCGGGCATCGAGGGCAGCCGCTTGGCCGAACTCACGGCGATGGCGCGCAGCTTGCCGCTCTGGATGTGCGGGCCGGCCACCACGGTGGTGTCGAACATCATGTCGACCTGGCCGCCGATCACGTCCTGGATCGCGGGGCCGCTGCCCTTGTACGGAATGTGCGTGAACTTCACGCCCGACTTGAAGGCCAGCAGTTCCAGCGCGAGGTGCTGCGAGGTGCCCGTGCCGGCCGACGCCGACGACAGGCCGCCTGCCTTGGCCTTGCTGGCTTCGAGCACGTCCTTGAGGGTCTTGTAGGGGCTCGCCTGGTTCACCACCAGCACCACCGGGTTGGTGCCGATCAGCGTGACCGGCGCGAACGATTTCTGCGGGTCGTAGCCGAGCTTGGGATAGAGGCTCACGTTGATCGCATGCGAGCTGATCGTGCCGCCCACCACGGTGAAGCCGTCGGGTGCTGCGCGCGCGCCGATCTCCGAGCCCACGCTGCCGCCGGCACCGCCCTTGTTGTCGATGATCACGTTGGCGCCGAGCGCGGGGCCGAGCTTCTGCGCGATCAGGCGCGCCAGCACGTCGGTCGTGCCGCCCGCGGGAAAGGGCACGAGGTAGGTGATGGCCTTGGCCGTGGGCCAGTTGCCGCTCCCCTGCGCGAAGGCGGGCAATCCCGCGGCGGCGAGCGAAGAGGCGAGGGCGGTGCGGATCAGTGTGCGGCGTTGCATGGCTATCTCCTTTTGGTATGTGATGGGTGGCGGACCGGCGTCACGGCATGTCGACGATTTCGATCCAGTTCGGGTTCTTGCCGACGGCCGTGCGCGCAGGCTGGCCCAGCGCGCCGGTGGCGGGATCGATGGCGTACAGCGCCACCGCGTGCGACTCCTGCCCGGCCACGATCAGCCAGCGCCCGCTCGCATCTATCGCGAAGCTGCGCGGCTGTTTCTCGGTGGCCGTGTGGCCGATCAGCGCGAGCTGCCCCGTGGCAGGGTCGACCCTGAATGCCGCGAGCGTGCTCGAGGTGCGCTCGGAGGCGTAGAGAAAGCGCCCGTCGGGCGTCAGATGCAGGTCGGCCGCCCAGGGCTTGCCCGCGAAACCGGGCGGCAGTGCGCTGGTGCTCTGCTTCGGCGAGAGCGTGCCGCGTGCGGCGTCCCATGCATACACGTGCAGCGCGGCGTCGAGCTCGCCCAGCAGGTAGACATGGCGCTGCGGCGTGTCCCACACGAAGTGGCGCGGCCCCGATTTCGCCGGCGCCTGGGTGAGCGGCGGATCGTTCGGCGACAGCAGGCCCCGCTCGGCATCGAAGCGCCAGCTCGAGAGGTTGTCGCCGCCGAGGCTGGTCGCGAGCACGAAGCGGTTGCCGGCATCGGCGTGAATCGCATGCGCGTTCGGCCCGGTCTGCACCAGCTGCTGCACCGCACCCGCGGCGCCGTCCTTGCCGATCGCATTGACCGAGACCTTGCCGCCCTGGTAGGAGGCCGCGAAGAGCCACTTGCCGCTCGCATCGAGGTCGATGTTGGCCATGCTGTCTGCCAGCGGCGCCTCGCCGAGCTTGGCAAGCCTGCCGCTGGCCGCATCGATCGAGAGCGAGACCACGCGAAACGGCTGCGAGCGCAGCGCGGCATGGAGCACGCGCTTGTCGCGGCTCACCGCCATCGGCATCACCATGCCGCCGACGTTGAGCGTCTGCACGGGCTTGAGCAGCCCCTGGCCGCGGTCGAGTTCGAGCACCGAGATCTCCTGGCTGTCGGCGTTCGACACGTAGACCCAGGTGGCCGCACCCGCATGGCCGGCCGCCAGCGCCAGCAGCAGGGTGCCGAGGAGTCTGCTTGTCTTCATGGTGAGGTTCACAGCGTCTCAGGGCATGTACTGGCCGCCGTTCACCTCGATCACCTGCCCGGTCACGTAGCCCGAGAGCTGTTCCGAAGCGAGAAAGAGGAAGGCGCCCACGCATTCGTCGGGCGCACCGATGCGGCCCATCGGGATGCTTGCGCGGAACGACTCGAGCATGGCGGGCGTCGAGAAGCGGTCCTGGAATGGCGTCTGGATCACGCCGGGCGCCACCGCGTTGACGCGGATCCTGTCGCCCACGAGTTCCCTGGCCAGGCCGTGCGTGGCAGTGCTCACGAAGCCTTTGGCGCCCGCATACAGGTAGGCGCCGGGGCCGCCGCCGGTCCGCGCCGCGACCGAGGTCACGTTGATGATGTTGCCGCCGCCATGCGTGCGCATCATCGGCACCACCTCGCGCGAGAACGCGAGCACCGAGCGCGCATTGATGTGCATCACCTCGTCGAACAGCGCATCGTCGAATTCGGCGATCGGCACGCGCTTGACCAGGCTGCCCGCGTTGTTCACCAGCACGTCGATGCGGCCCAGGCGATCCGCCGCCTGCTTCGCGCAGTCGCGAATCGCCGCTGTGTCGCGCACGTCGGCCTGGAGCGCGAACGCCTCGCCGCCGGCCTTCTGGATGGTGTCGACCACCTGGTTCGCGGCATCTGCCGAGCTGTTGTAGTGCACCGCCACGCGCATGCCGCGCGCGGCGAAGGCGATGGCCACTGCGGCACCGATGCCGGTGCTGGCGCCGGTCACGAGGCCGGTCTTGCCTTTGAGATCTTCCATGGATGTTCCTTTCGAGGTCGGGGGGAGTCAGGTCACCGGGGCGGGGTTGAAGAGGACGAGCGCGTTGTGCAGCTTCCACTGCTCGGCCCAGGTTTTCTTCCTGCCGCTGGCCACATCGAGCATCAGGCGGAACAGCTCCCAGCCGACGTCCTCGATCGAGGCCTCGCCGTCGGCGATGCGCCCGGCGTTCACGTCCATCAGGTCGTGCCAGCGGCGCGCCAGGTCGCTGCGCGTGGCGACCTTGATCACCGGCACCTCGGCCAGGCCATAGGGCGTGCCGCGGCCTGTGGTGAAGACGTGCAGGTTCATGCCTGCCGCGAGCTGCAGCGTGCCGCAGATGAAATCGCTCGCGGGCGTGGCGGCGTAGAGCAGGCCCTTCTGCCGTGCCTTCTCGCCCGGCGGCACCACGCCCGTGATGGCCGCGCTGCCGCTCTTGACGATCGAGCCCATGGCCTTCTCGACGATGTTCGAGAGCCCGCCCTTCTTGTTGCCCGGCGTGGTGTTGGCGCTGCGGTCGACGCGGCCCTTCTGCAGGTAGGCGTCGTACCAGGCCATCTCGCGCACCATGGCCTCGGCCACCTCGGGCGATGCCGCGCGCGCGGTGAGCTGGTCGATGCCGTCGCGCACCTCGGTCACTTCCGAGAACATCACGGTCGCGCCCGCGCGCACCAGCAGGTCGGTGCAGAAGCCCACGGCCGGGTTGGCCGTGACGCCCGAGAACGCGTCGCTGCCGCCGCACTGCACGCCGACGACGAGTTCGCTCGCGGGCACCGTTTCGCGGCGGCGCGCGTCGAGCCGAGCCAGGTGGACCTCGGCCTGCCGCATGACCGAATCGATCATCGACATGAAGCCGACGTGGCCCTCGTCCTGCAGGCACACCACGTCGAGCCCGGCCTCGGCGCCCGCTTCGGCTTCGCCGCGGCGGTCGGCGATCGGGATCGTGCCGGGCGGCAGCAGCCGCTCGGGCTGCAGCTTCTCGCAGCCCAGGCTCACCACCATCACCTCGCCGCCGAAGTTGGGATTCAGGCTGATGTTGCGCAGCGTGCGGATCGGGATGACCGCGTCGGGCGCGTCGATCGCCACGCCGCAGCCGTAGCCGTGCGCGAGCGCCACCACGTCGTCGACGTTCGGGTACTTCGGCAGCAGCTCGGCCTTGATGCGCTGCACCGCGAAGTCGGTCACGCCGGCCACGCATTGCACCGTCTGCGTGATGGCCAGGATGTTGCGCGTGCCGACCGAGCCGTCGGCGTTGCGGTAGCCCTCGAAGGTATGGCCCTCGAGCGGCGGCAGCGCGGGCGCCTGGACGGTGGCGATAGGCAGGCCGTCGAGCTCGGGCGCGGTGGGCATGGTCATCACGCGCTCGTGCACCCAACTGCCGCGCGGCAGCGCCTTCGAGGCATGACCGATCACCACGTTGTAGCGCACGATCGCGTCGCCTTCGGCCAGGTCGACCAGCGCCACCTTGTGGCCCTGCGGCACCTTGTCGACGAGCTTGAGCCCGTCGTCGAAGGCCGTGCCCGCGGGCAGGCCGCCGTCGTTGGCGACGATCGCCACGTTGTCGGCCGGATGAATCTGGATGCGGTGCGGCGCGCGGGGGGAGGGCGCTGGGTCTGTCATGGCAGGGTCTGCGGCAAGGTGATGATCTCGACCCAGTTCGGGTCGCGGCCGACGTCCAGCGTGCTGCAGCGGCGCAGCGCACCGGTGTCGGGGTCGATGGCGTCCACGGCAAGCCGGTGCGACTGCTGGCCCGCGGTGACCACGAAGCGGCCGCCCGGATCGATCGCGAATCCGCGCGGCTGGGTCTCGGTGGGCGTGTGGCCGATGAGGCTCAGTGCGCCGCTGGCCGCGTCGACGCGGAACGCCGCGAGCGTGCTCGAGCGGCGCTCGCTGGTGTAGAGAAAGCGTTCGTCGGGGCTCAGGTGCAGGTCGGCCGCCCAGGGCTCGCCGGTGAAGCCCGGCGGCAGGGTGCTGACCGTCTGAACCGCCGTGGGGGTGCCGTTCTCCGCCAAGTGCAGCAGCGTCACCGAGCCGTCGAGTTCGCCCAGCAGCCAAGCGCGGCGGCCCGCGCGGTCGAACACGAAATGCCGCGGGCCCGATCCCGCGTGCAGCTTCAGCGCGGGCGGATCGGCCGCGGCGAGCCGGCCGGTTGCGGGATCGAAATGCCAGTGCAGCAATTCGCCGCCGCCGAGGCTCGTGGCGTAGACGTGGCGATTGCGCCGGTCGGCCTGGATGCAGTGCGCATTGGGCCCGGTCTGCACCACTTGCTGCGCGGCCTGCGGTACGCCGTCGCCGCCGATCGGGTTCACGGCCACCAGCGCGCCACCGTAGGAGGCGCTGAACAGCCAGCGCCCCGTGCGGTCGGTGCCGATCGCCGCCATGCTGTGCGGCAGCAGCGCTTCGCCCAGGCGGGTCAGCAGGCCGGTGTTCGCGTCGATGGCCAGGGCCACCGCCGCCAGCGGCGCCGAGCGCCGCGCCACATAGAGAAAGCGCTGGTCGGGGCTAAGGGCCAGCGGCATCAGCATGCCGCCGAGCTCGACGCGCTGCAGCGGCGTCAACACGCCTTCGCGCGTGTCGAGGCCCAGCACATGGATGTCGCCGCTCTCGGCGTGGGAAACATAGACGAGGGCTTGGGTCATGGCGCGGTCCCCGCGGCAATGGGGCCGAAGCCGTAGAGCGCGGCCGGGTTGTCGACCAGGATGCGTTGGCGCGTGGCCGGGTCCTCGGCCCAGGCGAGCAGCAGGTCGAGCATCGCGGCGTCGTCGGGCCGCGGCTCGCGCGCCGGATGCGGCCAGTTGCTGGCCCAGAGGCAGCGCGCCGGATGCCGCCGCACGAGTTCGCGCGCGAGCGCCGCCACGTCGTCGTAGCGCGGCCCGCCGGTCTGCGACGATTCGTAGGGCGCCGACAGCTTGACCCAGCAGCGCCCGGCATCGAGCAGCCGCAGCAGGCTCTGGAAGGCTTCGCTTTGCGGGCCGGGCGGGGGCAGGAACTTGCCGACGTGGTCGATCACCAGCGGCACGGGCAGCGCGAGCAGTTCGGCCTCGTGCTGCGGCAGCTGGTTGCCGTCGAGCTGCAGCTGCACGTGCCAGCCGAGCGGCCGGATCCGCTGCGCCAGCGCGCCGAGGTCAGGCCATTGCAGGAAGCCGCCGGGCAGCATGTGGAAGCGCGCACCGCGCACGCCCGCATCGTGCAGCGCCTGCAGTGCGGCCTCGTCGATGTCGGTGGCCACGGTCGCAACGCCGCGCGCGGCATCGCCGAAGAAGCGCAGCGCTTCGAGCATGCCGCGGTTGTCGTCGCCGTAGCCGTTGGCCTGCACCACGACCACGCGCGACAGCCCCGTGGCACGCTGCATCGCGGCATAGTCCGATGCCGGCGCATGCGGCGGCACGAAGGCCGCGCCGGGCCGCAGGCCGAAGCGCGCCTCGTACACATGCATGTGCGTGTCGCAGGCGCCCGGCGGGGCGATGAGGCGGGGAGAGGACGTCATCGAGAACTGCGGATCCAGGTCAGCGCAGCGCGGCGAGCCGGCGTGCGTGTTCGGGGTTGAGTGCGCCGGCCGGCATGTCGCCGCGCAGCAGCGCCGCAAGCTGCTCCACGGTCTCGTTGGCCTGGTGGTCGACGGCGGCGGGCGTGAGGCCGCCCGTGTGCGGCGTGGCGAGCACGCGCGGATGCGCAGCCAGTGCGGGCGAGGGCATTTGGTCGGGTGCGCGTCCCACGTCGAGCGCGCAGCCTGCGAGGCGGCCGCTGTCGAGGGCCCGCAGTAGCGCGCCTTCGTCGACCAGTTCGCCGCGCGCGGCATTGATGAAGAAGGCGCCCGGCTTCATGCGCGCGAAGCGTTCGTCGTTCATGAGATTGGCTGTGGCTGGTGTCGCGGGCACCAGGCAGACCAGGTGATCTGCAAGCGCCAGCACCTCGTCTAGCGTGCGGTGCTCGATGGCCGGCTCGGCCACCGCCGCGAGCGGATCGGCGACCACCACGCGCATGCCCAGCGCCAGGCCCAGCACGGCGAGCCGCTGCCCGATCTGCCCGAAGCCGAGGATGCCGAGCACCGCGCCGCGAAGTTCGCGCCCCATGCGCGGGGCGGGCAGCTGCCCCGCGCGGAAGCCGGCCACGCTCTCGCTGAGATGCCGGCTCAGGTCGAGCATCATGCCCAGCACCCACTCGGCCACCGCGTTGCCGAAGCCCGCGCTTGCGTGCGTGACGAGCACGCCGTTCGCGCTGGCCGCGCCGATGTCGATGTTGCGCACGTCGACCGCGCAGCGCATGAAGACGGCCAGCGACGGGCTCTGGACGAACACCGCCGCATCGCCGGGCGTCGCCCGGTCGCTCACGATCACCTGGCAGCCTTGCGCAGCCTGGGCGAGCGCGGGTGCGTCCAGGGGCACGCCCGTTTCGTTCAGCCGCACCGTGCCGAGTGCCCGCAGCGCTGCGAGCGGCCCGTCGCGGTAGTAGTTGGCGCGCGCGGCCGCCGGGTAGGCGAGGAAGATCGTCGGCGGGGCCATCGGATCGGGCGGCCTCAGAGGCCGAGGGCGCGCGGCAGCCAGAGCGACAGCCACGGCATGAAGGTCACCATCATGAGCACGACCAGAAGCGCCAGGAAGAACGGCGCCATGGCGCGCGTGACCACCCCGATGGGCAGCTTGGCCACCGCGCTTCCGACGAAGAGCACGGTGCCCACCGGCGGCGTGATCAGGCCGAGGCCGAGGTTGATGATCATGATCATGCCGAAGTGCACCGGGTCGACGCCCAGGCTCGTGACCACGGGCAGCAGGATCGGCGTGCAGATCAGGATCAGCGGCGCCATGTCCATCAGCGTTCCGAGCAGCAGCAGCATGACGTTGACCAGCAGCAGGATCACGTACTTGTCGGTCGACACGCTGGTGAAGAAGGTCGTCACCTGGGTCGGGATCTGCATCAACGTCATGATGTAGCCGAAGGCCGCTGCGAAGCCGATCAGGATCATCACGATGGTCACGGTCTTGACCGTGCGGTGGATCAGCTTGGGCAGCTCGTGCCACTTGTAGTCGCGGTAGATGAACATCGTCACGAAGAAGGCCCAGAGCACTGCGATCGAGGCCGACTCGTTGGCGGTGAACACGCCCGACAGGATGCCGCCGAGGATGATGACCATGGTCATCAGGCCCCAGAGCGCATCGACGCAAATGCGCAGCGCCTGGCGCATCGGAATGGCTTCTCCCTTGGGGAAATTGCGCTTGCGCGCCGTGTACAGGCACAGCGCCGCGATCGTCAGGCCCAGCAGCAGCCCGGGCAGCACGCCCGCCATGAACAGCGCGCCGACCGACACGGTGCCGCCTGCGGCCAGCGAATAGATCACCGCGTTGTGGCTCGGCGGAATCAGCGTGGCCTGGATCGAGCCGCTCACTGTGACGGCGGTGGAGAAGTCGCGTGGGTAGCCCTTCTTCTCCATCTCGGGAATCAGCACCGAGCCGATCGAGGCCGTGTCGGCCACCGAGGAACCCGAGATCGCGCCGAAGAAGGTCGACGCCAGGATGTTGACCAGCGACAGCCCGCCGCGCAAGAAGCCCACGAGCACGCTGGCAAAGGCGACCAGCCGCCGGGCCATGCCGCCCTCGGCCATGATCGCGCCGGCCAACACAAAGAAGGGAATCGCGAGCAGCGAGAACTTGTTGACGCCCGAGGCGATCTGGATCATCACCGCGTCGACGGGCAATTCGATCCACAGCGCACCAACCAGCGCGGCCATGCCGAGCGCGTAGGCGATCGGCACGCCTACCAGCATCAGGAGAAAGAAGCTGCCGAGCAGAACCAGCGCGTCCATCAGCGCACCTCCGTTTCGAAGTCGGCCGCCGCGTCGCCGAAGCTGACGATCGGACGGTGCCACTGCGGGCCGATGAAGATGCGTTCGAGCACGAACAGCAGCGTGATGAAGCTGCCGATCGGCAGCGGCGCGTAGGTCACGCCCACCGGCATCCAGGGCAGCGAGTCCAGCGACTGGCCCCAGGTGCCCATCGCCAGCTTGGTGCCCCACACCACGACGAACAGGCAGACCGCGGCCATGATGAGGTTCGCCAGCAGGTCCGCACCCTTGCGCATTGCGGGTGGCAGCCGGTCGGTCAGCATGGCGACTGCAATATGGGCGCCGGCGCGGTACGACGCCGCCGTGCCCAGGAAAGTGAAGATCACCATCAGCAAGATGGCGATCGGTTCCGGCCAGTTGGAGCCGGTGCCCAGCACGTAGCGCGTGAAGACGCCCCACGGCACGATCAGCGACATGACGACGATGGCCGCGCCAGCGCCCCAGATGCAGAAACGATAGACGGCGTCGAGCAGACGCGGGACGGTTTGAGTCATGAGGTGCAGGGGCGTGGGTCGGTCGATGTCACGGATAGGGCTTACTTGACGGCGTCGATGCGCTTGATCAGGTCGGCGAACGGCGCGCCGTACTTGGCGCGCACCGGCGCGGTGGCGTCGTAGAACGGCTTGTTGTCGATGTTGATGAACTCCACGCCGCCAGCCTTGAGCTTGGCGGTGTATTCGGCCACGCTCTTGTCCCACAGCGCACGTTGCTCCATTTGCGCCTCACGCGAGAACTTCTTCACGAGCGCCTGGTCGGCCGGGGTCAGCTTGTCCCAGGTGATCTTGGACATCACGAAGATCTCGGGAATGATCAGGTGGTTGGTCTGGGTGTAGTACTTGGCGCCGGTCGTGTACTGGTTGGTCGTGAAGTAGGTCGGCGGATTGTTCTCGGCGCCGTCGATCACGCCGGTCTGCAATGCGCTGAACACCTCGGTGTGGCCCATCGAGATGCCGTTGCCGCCCATGGCGTTCATGGTGTCCACGAACAGCGGGTTGCCCATCATGCGGATCTTCTGGCCCTTGAGGTCGTCGGGAGTGCGCACCGGCTTCTTGGTGTAGAGGCTGCGCGAGCCGCTGTCCATCCAGCCGAGCGCCACCAGCCTGGCCGGGCTTGCGGTGATGCGCGCGAGAATCTCGGCACCGATCTCGCCGTCGATCACCTTGCGCATGTGCGCTTCGTCGCGGAACACGAACGGCATGTTGAACACGTTCACGTCAGGCACCACCGGGCCGAGCACGCCCAGCGAGATGCGCGCGATCTGGATCGCACCCACTTGCGTTTGCTCGACGACTTCCTTCTCCGAGCCGAGCACGCCGCCCGGGAACATCTGGATCTTGATGCGGCCGTTGGTCGCGGCCTCGAGTTTCTTGCCCATCGATTCGATGGCCACCACATTGGGGTAGCCTGCGGGATGGACGTCGGACGCCTTGAGCGTCATCTTCTGCGCCGCGGCAAGGCTGGGGGCGCCGAGGCAGGCAAGGGCGGTGGCGGCAACGCAGGCGGCCATCAGGGTTCGGCGAAAGGTCATGGAAAGTCTCCTTGGTTGAAAGAGGGCGTCAGCTGGCGAAAGTGCGGCCCGGAAGGCGCGCGG
The DNA here is from genome assembly GCF_057657255.1 of Variovorax sp. Soil_C_19. Classification (NCBI taxonomy): domain Bacteria; kingdom Pseudomonadati; phylum Pseudomonadota; class Betaproteobacteria; order Burkholderiales; family Comamonadaceae; genus Variovorax; species Variovorax sp. Soil_C_19. Next base: position 244,672 of record NZ_JBDGIV010000001.1, read on the forward strand.
CTGCTGCTTCTTGTCGGTTATTCATTCATTCGAACGGGCCCTGCGCCGTGAAGGCGCCGCCCTGGTAGATCGCATTGGGATCGGTGGGCGCCACCGGCGGCTGCGACTCGACCTTGTCGCGGAACACCTCGGAGCTGTCCTGCGGCACGAAGCCCAGGTGCGCTGCGGCGCTGTTGTCCCACCAGACGTCGCGGTTGGCCGACATGCCGTAGACCACCGTGTGCTTCACATCGGGCGTGAAGAGCGATTTCTCCATCAGCGTGGTCAGGTCGCGGTAGCTGAGCCAGGTGCTCATCATCCGGCGATTGAGCGGCTCGGGGAACGACGAGCCGATGCGGATGCTGACCGTCTCGATGCCCCAGCGGTCGAAGTAGAACTGCGCCACGTCCTCGCCGAACGACTTCGAGAGGCCGTAGTAGCCGTCGGGCCGGCGGGCAGCGTGCGCATCGAGGTGCTCGGTCTGCTTGTAGAAGCCGATCACGTGGTTGGAGCTTGCGAACACCACGCGCTTCACGCCGTGGCGGCGTGCGGCCTCGTAGATGTGGAACACGCCCTTGATGTTGGCTTCGAGGATCTCCTCGAACGGGCGCTCGACCGAAACCCCGCCGAGGTGCACGATCGCATCGCAGCCCTCGACCAGCGCATGCACCGCAGCCTTGTCCGACAGGTCGCAGGGCACGACCTCCTCGTGCGCGCCTTCGGCCGCCGAGAGCGCCGCGATGTCCGACAGGCGCAGGATGTCGGCATAGGGTCGCAGGCGCTCGCGCAGCACCTTGCCGAGGCCGCCGGCTGCGCCGGTCAACAGCAGCCGATGGAGTGAGGGAGGAGAGGCTTGTTCGGATGTCGACATGTCTTGGGAGCGTGGGGACCGCCTCGAACGGCAAGAAGTGTTGAGTTATCTGTTGTCGTACAACTAAGACCGGATTATTATCGTGACCATGGCCCAGACGACTGCGGGTAATCCCTCAAATCGAGAAACGGCGGCGGAAGCCGCTGCGAGCGGGCCCTTCATGGGCCGGCCGAGGCCGCGCGCGCGGGGCCTTGCGCACGGGCTGGTCGAAGATCTGGGCGAGAAGATTCGCAGCCAGCAGTTGCGTCCCGGCGACAAGCTGCCGACCGAGTCGGCCATCATGCAGTCGTTCGGCGTGAGCCGCACCGTGGTGCGCGAGGCGCTCTCGAAGCTGCAGGCCGCGGGCCTGGTCGAAACCCATCACGGCGTCGGCACCTTCGTGCTGCAGCCGCGCGCGGCGGGCATGTTCCGGCTCGACTCCGCCGACATCGCGACCTCGGTCGACGTGCTCGCCGTGCTCGAGCTGCGCATCAGCCTCGAGACAGAGTCCGCGGGCCTGGCGGCCACGCGGCGCACCGAGGAGCACCTGCTTGCGATGCGCCAGGCGCTCGACGACTTCGAGCGCAACGTGTCGGCGGCAGGGGACACGGTGGCGCCCGATTTCCGCTTCCACCTGCAGATCGCGCAGGCCACGGGCAATCCGTATTTCGCGGACATCATGAGCCACCTCGGCACCACGATCATCCCGCGCACGCGCATCACCGCGATCCGCAACTACGACCGGCGCGGCGAATACCTGAGCCGCGTGAACCGCGAACATGAAGAGATCTATGCCGCCATCGCGCGCCGCGATCCCGAGTCGGCGCGCGCTGCGATGCGCATCCACCTGACCAACAGCCGCGAGCGGCTGCGCCTGGCGCAGGAAGCCGCGCAGAAGGCTGCGGGCGAGGCGCCGGCCACGCCGGCCTGAGGAATTCGCGCGAAAGTCTGGACAACCGTTATCTACAGTTGTACGATGACTGACAACATAACCAGCAGGAGACCCTGAATGAGCTTGAAAAGACGTGACCTGATGCTCGGCGCGCTCGGCGCGCTCGGCGGCGGGATGCTCGCGGCCGGCGGCGTGCAAGCGGCCGATGCCTGGCCCTCCAAACCCATCCGCATCGTGGTGCCGTACCCGCCGGGCGGCTCCTCCGACATCATTGCGCGCTCGATCAGCCAACCGCTGTCGGAGGCGCTGGGCCAATCGGTGATCGTCGAGAACAAGCCGGGCGCCAATGGCAACCTCGGTGCCGACTACGTTGCCAAGTCGAGGCCCGATGGCTACACGCTGCTGCTGTGCGACGTCGGCGCACTCGCCATCAGCCCCTCGGTCTACACACGGCTTGCCTTCGATCCCTCGAAGGACCTGCGCGGCGTGACGATGCTGGCCTATTCGCCGCACCTGCTCGTGGTGCATCCATCGGTGCAGGCCAACAGCCTCAAGGAACTCGTGGCGCTGTCGAAGAAGTCGGACATCAACTTCGCCGTCACCGCCACCGGCAGCGCACCGCACCTCGCGGGCGTGGCGCTCGAGCGTGCAAGCGGCGCGCGCTGGCAGTACGTGCCCTACAAGGGCGGCGTGCAGGCGGTGCAGGACACCGTGGCAGGCCAGACCCAGGTGCTGATGAACGGCATGCTGGCCACGCTGCCGCATGTGCAGAGCGGCAAGCTCAAGGTGCTCGGCGTCTCCAAGTCGACGCGCATGCCGCTGATCGGCGACGTGCCGACCATCGCGGAGCAGGGCCTGCCCGGCTACGAGTCGGGCACCTGGCAAGGCGTGCGCGTGGCCAAGGGCACGCCCGACGCCATCGTGCAGCGCCTCAACACGGCACTGATCACCGTCATCCGTTCGGCCGAGATCCGCTCCCGCCTCGCGGGGCAGGGCGCCGAGGTCGTGACCATGGCGCCGTCCGAGGAAGAGCAGTTCTTCGCCAAGGAACGCGCGCGCTGGGCCAAGGTCGTGGCAGACGCCGGCATCAAGCTGGACTGACTGATTGGCTCTCCCCCAGTCTGCGCGCACTTCGTGTCGCTTCGCCAACCCCCTCACCGGGGGCACTACCAGCGGCCCGGCAAAGCCGGTTCCGCGGTAGTCCACGAAAAGAACAGATCCATTTTTTAACCTTCACATTGGTGTTTCGATGAACCCGCAAGAACTCAAGACCATCATGGGCTCCGGCCTGCTCTCGTTTCCGTTGACTGACTTTGACAGCAACGGCGACTTCAACAAGAAGGGCTACGAGCAGCGTCTCGAGTGGCTCGGGCCCTACGGCGCCAGCGCGCTGTTCGCGGCCGGCGGCACGGGTGAGTTCTTCTCGCTCACCGGCGACGAGTACCCCGGCATCATCAAGACCGCGGTCGACACCTGCCGCGGCGTGGTGCCGATCATCGCGGGCGCCGGTGGCCCGACGCGCTTCGCGATCCAATGCGCCCAGGCCGCCGAGAAGGCCGGCGCGCACGGCATCCTGCTGCTGCCGCACTACCTGACCGAAGCCGGCCAGGAAGGCCTGGCGGCGCACGTCGAGGCGGTGTGCAAGAGCGTGAAGTTCGGCGTGATCGTCTACAACCGCGCCTCGAGCCGCCTCAAGCCCGACACGTTGGCCGCGCTGGCCGAGCGCAACCCCAACCTCGTGGGCTTCAAGGACGGCGTGGGCGACATCGAGGCCATGGTCGCGATCTTCCAGAAGATGGGCGACCGCTTCGCCTACCTGGGCGGCCTGCCAACGGCCGAGGTCTATGCCGCAGCCTACAAGGCCATGGGCACGCCGGTGTATTCGTCGGCGGTGTTCAACTTCATTCCGAAAACCGCGATGGACTTCTATCACGCGGTCGCCAACGACGACATGGCCACGCAGCACCGCCTGCTGAAGAACTTCTTCATGCCCTACCTCGAGCTGCGCAACCGCGTGCCGGGTTATGCGGTCAGCATCGTCAAGGCCGGTGCCAAGATCGTCGGCCACGACGCGGGCCCGGTGCGCGCGCCGCTCACCGACCTGAAGCCCGACGAGATGGAACAGCTCAAGGCCCTGATCGACGCGCTCGGGCCGCAGTAAGCGCAAGCTTGGTCAACGCGCTGCCCGCAGCGGATGGACGCCACAAGATGAACCACACGCCAGAATCCCCCTCCCGCAGCACCGCGACGGGCACGCCCGTCGTCACCGCCATGCGTGTGGTGCCCGTCGCGGGCCACGACAGCATGCTCATGAACCTGAGCGGCGCCCATGGCCCGTTCTTCACGCGCAACCTGCTGATCCTGACCGACAGCGCGGGCCGCACCGGCGTGGGCGAAGTCCCCGGCGGCGAGAAGATCCGCCAGACGCTCGAGGACGCGCGCGCCCTCGTCGTCGGGCAGCCGATCGGCAACCACAACGCGGTGCTCAATGCGATGCGCCGCGAGTTCGCGGCCCGCGACAGCGGCGGGCGCGGACAGCAGACCTTCGACCTGCGCGTCACGATCCACGCGGTCACGGCCGTCGAGGCGGCGCTGCTCGACCTGCTGGGCCAGCACCTCGAAGTGCCCGTGGCCGCGCTGCTCGGCGAAGGTCAGCAGCGCGATGCGGTGCAGATGCTCGGCTACCTGTTCTACGTGGGCGACCGCAGCAAGACCGACCTGCCGTACCGCAGCGAACCGGACGCCGACAACGACTGGTTCCGGCTGCGCCACGAAGAGGCGATGACGCCCGAGGCCATCGTTCGGCTGGCCGAGGCCACGCATGCGCGCTACGGCTTCACCGACTTCAAGCTCAAGGGCGGTGTGCTGCGCGGCGAGGAAGAGGTCGAGGCCATCCGCGCGCTGCACGAGCGCTTTCCCGACGCGCGCGTCACGCTCGATCCGAACGGCGGCTGGCTGCTGGCCGACGCGGTGCGCCTGTGCCGCGACCTGCATGGCGTCATGGCGTATGCCGAAGACCCGTGCGGCGCCGAAGGCGTGTTCTCGGGCCGCGAGGTGATGGCCGAGTTCCGGCGCGCCACCGGCCTGCCGACGGCCACCAACATGGTTGCGACCGACTGGCGCGAGATGGTGCACAGCCTGTCGCTGCAGTCGGTGGACATCCCGTTGGCCGACCCGCACTTCTGGACGATGCAGGGCTCGGTGCGCGTGGCGCAGCTATGCCAGGCCTGGGGCCTGACATGGGGCTCGCATTCGAACAACCATTTCGACGTGTCGCTCGCGATGTTCACGCACGTGGCGGCCGCCGCGCCCGGCAAGGTCACGGCCATCGACACGCACTGGATCTGGCAGGACGGCCAGCGCCTCACGCGCGACCCGCTCAAGATCGAGGGTGGCCTGGTCAAGGTGCCGATGCGCGGCGGGCTGGGCATCGAGCTCGACATGGCCGAGGTCGAGAAGGCGCACCAGCTGTACCTGAAGCACGGCCTCGGTGCCCGCAACGACGCGCAGGCGATGCAATACCTGATCCCGGGATGGACTTTCGACAACAAGAATCCCTGCATGGTCAGGTGAAGGTTTAGCCTTCCATTTCTGTCTTTTCCCTCGACCAGCAAGGACCCCTCATGCAGAACCATGAAAACCTGATCGGCGGCGAATGGCGCGCCGGCACGAGCTACAGCCCCAACCTCAACCCGAGCAACCTGTCCGACGTGCTCGGGCACTACACGCAGGGCGACGCCACGCACGTCGAGGCGGCCGTGGCCGCCGCCACCGCCGCTTTCCCGGCCTGGGCCACAGGCGGCATCCAGGCGCGCTCCGACGCGCTCGACAAGATCGGCAACGAGATCCTTGCGCGCAAGGAAGAGCTCGGCGAGCTGCTCGCGCGCGAAGAGGGCAAGACGCGCGCCGAGGGCATCGGCGAAGCCGCGCGCGCGGGCTACATCTTCAAGTTCTTTGCCGGCGAGTGCCTGCGCCTCGCGGGCGAGCTCGTGCCCTCGGTGCGCCCGAACATCGGTGTCGAGATCACGCGCGAGCCGGTCGGCGTGATCGGCCTGATCACGCCTTGGAACTTTCCGATCGCCATTCCGGCCTGGAAGATCGCGCCTGCGCTCGCGTTCGGCAACTGCGTGGTCTTCAAGCCCGCCGACCTCGTGCCGGGCTGCGCCTGGGCGCTGGCCGAGATCATCAGCCGCTCGGGCATTCCCGCGGGCGTGTTCAATCTCGTCATGGGCCGCGGCAGCGTGATCGGCAATGCGCTCGTCGACCACCCCGGCGTGCATGCGATCAGCTTCACCGGCTCGGTCGGCGTGGGCCGCAACATCGCGGTGCAGTGCGCCACCAACGGCAAGAAGGTGCAGCTCGAGATGGGCGGCAAGAACCCGCAGGTGGTACTCGACGACGCCGACCTCGCGCAGGCCGTCGAGCTCAGCGTGCAGAGCGCCTTCTATTCCACCGGCCAGCGCTGCACCGCGTCGAGCCGACTGATCGTGACCGAAGGCATCTACCCCAAGTTCATCGAGGCGATGAAGGCGCGCATGGCGAAGATCAAGGTCGGCGATGCGCTCGCGCAAGGCACCGACGTCGGTCCGGTGTCGTCGAAGTCGCAGCTCGACCAGGACATGGAATACATCGCCATCGGCAAGGGCGAGGGCGCCACGCTCGCGGCCGGAGGCGAGCTGCTGAAGCTCGAGACCGACGGCTACTACATGTCGCCGGCGCTGTTCAGCGAGTCGGCCGCGGCCATGCGCATCAACAAGGAAGAGATCTTCGGCCCGGTCGCGAGCGTGATCCGCGTGAAGAACTACGACGAGGCGCTGGCCACGGCCAACGACACCGAGTTCGGTCTCTCGGCCGGCATCGCGACCACCTCGCTGAAGTACGCCACGCACTTCAAGCGCCACAGCCAGGCCGGCATGGTGATGGTGAACCTGCCGACCGCGGGCGTGGACTACCACGTGCCGTTCGGCGGCCGCAAGGGCTCGAGCTATGGTCCGCGCGAGCAGGGCCGCTATGCGCAGGAGTTCTTCACCACCGTGAAGACGGCCTACACGCTCGCCTGAGGCTGCCGGCCCGGGCTGCCGCCGGTGCGCCCCATCGCGCGCCGCAGCCCGAGCGCCAGCAGCACGCCGGCCACGCCCGCCACGGCCACGATGGCCGCCGCCGCGGGCCAGCCGCGCGCATCGACCGCGCCGCCGACCACCACCGGGCCGATCATCTGGCCCAGGTTGCTGCCGAGCATCAGCAGGCCCATTGCCATCGGCGCCAGGCGCAGGCTCGGCGCCACCAGCGGCGAGGTGCCGATCAGCGTGGCGGGCAGCAGCCCGCCCGCGCCAGAGAACACCAGGCACAGCGCAAACGCTGGCAGCGCATCGAGCAGCGGCAGGAAGATGCCGATGGCCGCGAGCCCCATCACCGCGCTGGCCGAGGCCGCCAGCAGCCAGCGCGGCGCGCCACGCTTCAGCAGCATGCCGGCCGCGAGATTGCCTGCCACGTTGGCGCAGCAGGCCACCGCGCTCAGCGCGCCGGCCGCGGCCGTGTCCACGCCCATGCGCTCGATCAGCAGCACCGGCAGGAAGCTGAAGAGCGCGAAGAACTGCAGGCTGTAGACCACGAACGCGGCGGCGATCAATGCCGGCGCACCGGCGCGCAGCGTCGCGGCCGCATCGCGGCCCATGCTGCGCCATGACACCGGCGCAGCCCCGCTGCGGGCGCCGCGCGGAATGGCGGACACAACGAGCAGCGCGACCACGGCCGCGAGCGCGGCATTGCCGAGCCAGAAGCCGCGCCACCCGTCGAGCAGCGCCCCGCTGCAGAGCGCGAGCGCGATCCCGGCCGGCATGAAGCAGCTCCAGATCGCGAAGGCCAGGTCCTGGCCGCTGGGCGCGACCATGCGCTGCAGCACCGAAGGACCGGCGATGGTGATCAGCACGAAGCCCAGCCCCTCGACCACGCGCCCCGCGAGCAGCATTGCCACGCTGTGCGACAGCGCCCCCGCCGTGCTGCCCGCGGTGATCGCGAGCAGGCCCGCGAGCACCAGGCGCCGGTCGCCGGCGCGCTCGACCCACGCGCCCACCGGCACCGCACCGAGCACGCCCAGCAGCGAGAACATCGCCATGAGCCAGCCGACCATCGTCAGGTCGAGGCCGAAGTCGGTGCGCAACTGCGGCACCGCGATGGCGACCTTGCCGACCTGGAGCGATGCGACCACGCCGGCGGCGACGACCAGCGCGACACCGGGCCAGTGCGTCATCGCGTGCGTGGGGGAGGGTGCGAGCGGGTTGTGCATGCCGCCACTTTGGGCCGAACGGCGCATGAATGAAAGCGAATAATATCGGCCAACTCGATCGACTGGAGAGATCATGCTGGACGCCCTCACATTGAGCCAGATGCAGATGTTCGCGGCGGTGGCCGACACCGGAAGCTTTCGCGCGGGCGCGGCCCGGCTGCACCGTGTGCAGTCGGCCGTGAGTCATGCGATCGCCAGCCTCGAGGCGCAACTGCAGGTGCGGCTGTTCGACCGCTCAGGGCACAAGCCGGTGCTCACGCCCACGGGCACAGCGCTGCTCGGCGACGTGCGGGTGATCCTGTCGAAGGTCGAGGCCTTGCATACGCGGGCGCAGGGCGTCGCGCAAGGCATCGAGCTCGGCCTTTCGCTGGCGGTGGACACGCTGTTTCCGCCAGCGCTCGTGGCGAGCGCCATCCGCGGCATGCATGCGCGCTATCCGGGCATTGCAGTGCGCGTGGCCTACAGCTCGGTGGGCGGCACCATCGATGCGTTGAACACCGGCCGCTGCGATCTCGCGATCGCGGCCTTCGGCCATGCCGACGCGAAGATCGACCGCGAATTCCTGATGCAGCTCCACACCGTCGCCGTGGCTGCGCCTTCGCATGCGCTCGCGGTCCGTGCCGCCGAGCGCGGCGCCGCGGGCCTGGACGCTGCGGCGGCGGAGCATGTACAGATCGTGGTCGAAGACCCGAGCACGCTGAGCGAGGGCTATGACATCGACGTGCTCTCGCCCGCGACCTGGCGCGTGAGCGACATGAACATCAAGCTCGCGCTGCTGCGCGAGGGCCTGGGCTGGGGGAAGATGCCGTCATGGATGGTGGCCGGCGACCTTGCGGCGGGCACGCTCGAGCAGCTGCCGATGCGCCGCATCGGCCCGGCCGGCAGGGCGCAGCAGCCGTGCTACTTCTGCCACCGCGCCGACAAGCCACTCGGCGCGGGTGCCGCGCTGCTGCGCGAGTGCTTCATGGCGCAGGCGAAGGCAGCGGGGGAGCCCGGCGCCGGTGGCGCATCAGCATCTCGATCAGCTCGAAAAGCGCCTCGCTCAAAAGCGCCAGCGCCGCCGCCGGCAGTGCGCCCGCCACGAGCAACTCGCGGTCGTTGAGCGCCAGGCCGGTGACGATGCGTTCGCCGAATCCGCCCGCGCCGATGAAGGCCGCGATGGTCGCGGTGCCGATCGCGATGGCCGTGGCGGTCCGCACGCCCGCCAGCAGCGTGGGCAGTGCAAGCGGCAACAGCACCAGCCGCAGGTTCTGCCGCGGCGTCATGCCCAAGGCCGTGCCTGCGAGCCGCAGGCCGTCCGGGACTTCGGCCAGCCCGGCCGCGGTGTTGCGCATGATCGGCAGCAGCGAATAGAGCGTGAGCGCAATCAGCGCGGGCAGCGCGCCGATCGCGCCGAGCATCGAGATCAGCACCGCCAGCAGCGCGAGCGAGGGTACGGTCTGCAGCAGGCCCGCCAGGCCGAGCACCAATGCACGCAGCCGCACATGCGCGAACACCGAGATCGCGAGCGGCACGCCGATCAGGATCGCCACGCCCACCGACACCAGCACCAGCAGCAGGTGCTGGCGTGCAAGCGGCCAGAGGTCGGGGCCGAACAGCTTGGCGACGAAGCCGCGCCGCAGTTCCGAGGCCGGCGCCTGGGCGTTCGTGCCCTTCGCGGTCAGGAAGTCGCGCGCAATCGCATCGAAGGGCACGCTTTGCAGCTCGGCGCGTGCGTTCATGGCGATCATCGCGTGTTCGTCGATGCGGCCTTCGAGCGCCTGCAGCGCGGCCCAGGCGCGCGGCAGCCGCGACGGCAGGTCGAGCCGGTACAGCAGCACCGCGTCGTAGCGCGGGAAGTAGCGCTTGTCGTCCTCGAGCACGCGCAGGCCGAGGTGGTCGATCTTGGCATCGGTGGTGTAGATGTCGATCGCATCGATCTGCTTCGCGGCAATCGCGTCGTAGGCCAGGCCGTGGTCGAGGCCGGTCGGCGTCTGCGTGAAGCCGTAGCGCGCGGCCAGGCCTTTCCATCCGTCGGCGCGGCCGATGAACTCGTTCGACAGGCCGAGCTTGAGCGACGGATGCCGTGCGAGGTCGCTCAGCGTGCGCAGCCCGAGGCGCTCGGCATCGGCGGCGCGCACGGCGAGCGCATAGCCGTCGTTGAAGCCGAGCGGCACGGCCACGCCAAGGCCAAGCGGCGCGAGCGCCGCGTTCATTTCGTCGCGTGTCGCTGCCGGCGCACCCTTGAGGATCTCGAGCGCGATGGTGCCGGTGTATTCGGCATAGACGTCGATCGCGCCCGAACGCAGGGCTTCGTAGACGATGGCCGTGTTGCCCAGGCCCTGGCGCACCACGGGCGGCGACGCCGTGTGCGGCGCGGCCGTCTGCGCGATCAGCTCGGCCAGGATGTACGACTCGGTGAAGCGCTTGGAGCCCACGCGCAGCGACCCGGCGTCTTGCGCGGAAACCGCCAGGAGCGGCCAGATCAGCGTGAACAGAAGGATGGCGCGCAACAGGATGCGGCTTGGGCGTTGCATCGCGGGCAGTGTATCGACAGACCCGCAGGCCCGCCAATCTCCTACACCGCGTGGTGATCCGGCGCCCATGCGCTGCGGCGCGAGGCGAAGCATCATTAACAAATGAAAACTTCATCTGCGGCATCGGCCGAACCTCTACCCGCTGCCGACGTGCACGGCCTGCGCGAACTGCCCGGCGTCCGCGTCGAAGGCTACAGCCTGCAGTTGCGCGACAAGGACGGCTTCGTCGGCGACCAGGCGAGCCAGACGGCCTTCCGCGAACTGCTCGAACGCTGGCGCAAGCGCCGCCGCAAGAACGGCAAGGACCCACTCGGCAAGCTGCACTCGCGCGACATGAGCAAGAAGACGCTCGACCGCGTGCTCCGGGCGAAGAAGGGCTCGGAGGCCGGCGACGTCGTGGAGGGGGTGATCGAGGAGTTCACCGAAGAACTCGCCGAGGTGGTTCAGCGGTTCCTGCGGCAGCCCTCTTGGCAGAAGGTGGAGCGCATCGTCATCGGCGGCGGCTTCCCCGAAAGCGACGTCGGCGAGCGCGCGGTGCTGCAGACCGCAGCCATCCTTGAGGAGATCGGTCTGCACGTGCAGCTCGGCCGGCTGTCGCACAACGTGGACGACGGCGGGTTGATCGGCTGGGTGCACCTCGCGCCGCAGGCCATGCTGCGCCGCTACGACGCCCTGCTCGCGGTCGACATCGGGGGCACCAACGTGCGCTGCGGCATCGTGAAGACACGCTGGCAGAAAGCCCACGACTTCTCGCGCGCGGGCGTGGTGCGGCGCGAAAAATGGCGCCATGCCGACGAGGCCCCGAGCCGCAGCCTCATGGTCGAGCGCATCTCGGACATGCTGATGGACATGGTGCGCTACAGCGAGCGCAACAAGATCCGCCTCGCGCCGTTCGTGGGCATCGGCTGCCCTGGGCTGATCCGTCCCGACGGTTCGATCGCGCGCGGCGCGCAGAACCTGCCGGGCGACTGGGAGAGCCATGCGTTCCACCTGCCGACCGCCGTATGGCGCCGCATGCTCGCGCTGGGGTCGGACCCGATGCTGGTGCTGATGCACAACGACGCGGTGGTGCAGGGCCTGAGCGAGCTGCCTTTCATGCGCGACGTGAAGCACTGGGGTGTGTTGACCATCGGCACGGGCCTCGGCAATGTGAGCTTCACCAACACCGACGCGAAAGGCAGCGGGGTGTCCGTCAAAGCTGGAAAGCCACGGTGAGCAGCAGCCCCTCGGCCACGTCACGCACGAGGCCGGGGCGGCGCGCGCGGTAGGCCTCGCCGGCCGAGGCTGTGGTCTCGATCCATTCGGCGAGCCAGTCGATCTCGCGCGGGCCGTAGAACACCACGGCGGCTTCGTGGTTGAGCAGCAGGCTGCGCAGGTCGAGGTTGATCGAGCCGCAGAGGGCAAGGTCGTCGTCGACCACCACCGCCTTGGCATGAACCATGAACGGCAGCATTCGAAAGCTCGCGCCGGCTCGCGCGAGGTCGCGCATGGCGCGGGCGCGCACGAAGTCGGCGAGGCGATGGTTCGAGCGAGCGGGCATCGCGATGGTCACCTGCACGCCGCGCCGGGCCGCGAGCCGCAGCGCATCGCGCAGGCCGTCGCCGGGCACGAAATAGGGCGTCACGGCAAGCACGCGGTGCTCGGCGCGAAAGCACGCATCGATCAGCAGTGCATGCGCGGTGTCCTCGGTCTGGTCGGGGCCGCTCGGCAGGAACTGGGCCAGCGCGCCGCCCGCGCCTTCTTCGATCTCGTCGGCGGCGATGGCGCGTGCCTTGCGTCCGCGCACCGAGCGCCAGTCGTGGTCGAACTGGCGTGCCGCGGCGGCGGCCACGCTGCCGCGCAGGTCGAACGATAGGTCACGCCAGGCTTCGGGAAACTTGTCGCTGCCCGTGAAGTACTCGCCTGCGAGGTTGCGCCCGCCCGACCAGAGCCAGCCGTCGTCTGCGATGGTGAACTTGCGGTGGTTGCGCAGGTTGCGCGGTCCGAGGCGGCGCAGGCTGAAGAAGGGGCGGAACACCGCGACCTCGCCGCCGGCCTCGCGCAGGACGTCGAAGTGGCGGCGCGGCAGCGTCAGCGCGCCGAAGCCGTCGAGCAGCACGCGCACCCGGATGCCTTCGCGCGCGCGCGCGGCCAGTCGATCGATGACCGCTCGGCCCATCGCGTCGTCGCCGATGAGGAAGGTGCACACGTCGACGCGCTGGCGCGCGCCGTCGATCACCTGCCAGAGCGCCTCGCGCGCGGCCTCGCCGTCGGCATGGAAGCGCACCGCGCAGCGCCCCGGCGGCGCGAGGCCGAAGCTCTCGATGAGGTCGGCGGCCCAATGCCCGCGCGGCGCCGAGCGCGGCGGGCGCGGCGAGCCCGCGGGGCGCAGCTTGCGCTGGCCGAACAGCAGGTACATCGGCAGGATCAGGTAGGGCATGAGCACCAGCCCCATGACCCATGCGATGGCGGTGGTCGGCGCGCGCTGTTCGCGGCGCGCGCGCGTGGTCAGTATGTAGACCAGCAGTGCGACGGTGACCGCGAGGAAGTGCTGTGACGCGGAGGGCAGCCAGTCGAATGACGGAGTCGGCATGGCGCGATGATGCCCGAGGGCGCGCGCGCCGCGCCGATCAACCTTGCCAGAAAGAGGCCGTCTCGCGCCCCTCGGACACCAGGAACCGCATCATCGGATCGACCACTGCGCGCACCGCGGGCCGCTCGCCGACGCGGCTGCGCCAGGCCAGCAGGCGCGGCGTGTCGCCGGTCATGCGCGCACCCTTGCGGTCGGCAAAGATGCAGGCCATGTAGAACGCGATGTCGGCGAAAGAGTACGGCCCGGCCAGGTGGTCGCGCCCGGCCAGCAGGGCTTCCATCTCGCCGTAGTAGCGCGCGCAGGCGGCGCAGGCCGCGACAGCCGCGGCGCCCTGCATGTCATGCTGCAGGCCGAAGAGCTTGATCACGTTCGGAAAGAAGACCTCGTCCGACTTCTGCTCGAGCTGCCGCGCCCGGGCCCGCTCGGCGATGCCGCGGGGCCAGAGGGCGGTGTCGGGATACCGGTCTTCGAGGTACTCGAAGATCTGCGTCGAGTCGAACAGCGCGACCTCGTCGTCGACGAGCACCGGCACCTGCTGCTTGACCGGGTTGACGCGCAGCACCTCGGGATGCTTCGGCTCGTAGGCGTCGTCCTTGGTGAACGGCACCATCACGAGTTCGAAGGGAATGCCCTTTTCGAGCGCGGCGATCTGCACCTTCGCGCCGAACATGCTGAGGGGGCCTGAGTAGAGAGTGGTTGCCATGCCCTGACTTCAACAGAAATGCGTGGTCAGGTCGAGCCCCAGACCTCCTCGGCGGTCTCGACCACGAGCCGCAGCTTGGCGCGCTGCGCTTCCACGGCGATGTTGTTGCCGTGCACCGTGCTCGAGAAGCCGCATTGCGGCGACAGCGCGAGCTGCTCGAGCGGCGCGTACTTGGCGGCATCCTCGATGCGGCGCTTGAGCTCGTCCTTGTCCTCCATCTCGCCGAACTTGGTGGTCACGAGGCCCAGCACCACGGTCTTGCCCTTGGGCAGGAAGCGCAGCGGCTTGAAGTCGCCCGAGCGGGCGTCGTCGTATTCCATGAAGTAGGCGTCGAGGTCCATCTCCTTCAGCAGTGCCTCGGCGACCGGCTCGTAGTTGCCGGCGGCCGCGTGCGTGCTCTTGAAGTTGCCGCGGCACAGGTGCATGGCCAGCAGCATGCCCGGCGGCTTCTGCGCCACCACCTTGTTGATGAAGGTGGCATAGCGGTGCGGCAGTTCGTTCGGATCGTCGCCGCGCTTGCGGGCCGCTTCGCGCATGTGCTCGTCGCAGAGGTAGGCCAGGTTGGTGTCGTCCATCTGCACGTAGGTGCAGCCGGCCGCGGCCAGCGAGCGCAGTTCGTCGCCATAGGCCTTCGCCACGTCGTCGTAGAAGGTGGGATCGAGCTCGGGATATGCCTCCTTGCTGATGCCCGCGCGGCCGCCGCGGAAGTGCAGCATGGTCGGCGAAGGGATGGTCACCTTCGGCGTGCGGCCGGCCGACACCTGGCTCTTCAGGTACTGGAAGTCGGCGAGCTGGATGTCCTTGACGTGGCGCACTTTGTCGATCACGCGCATCGCGGGCGGCGCGAGCTCCTCGGTGCCGTCGGGCTTGCGGATCGTCACCGGGATGTCGGTCTTCACGCCGCCGAGCTGGTCGAGGAAGTCGATGTGGAAGTAGGTGCGGCGGAACTCGCCGTCGGTGATGCTCTTGAGGCCGATGTCCTCCTGGAACTTCACGATCTCGGTGATGGCCTTGTCTTCGACCTTGCGCAGTTCCTCGGGCGTGATTTCGCCCTTGGCGTTCTGCTCGCGCGCTTCGAGCAGGTAGCGGGGGCGCAGGAAGCTGCCGACGTGGTCGTAGCGGGCGGGCAGGGTGGCGTGCTGGGACATGGGGTTCTCCGTCGTGGCTGAAAAACGAATCACATCCTATCGCCTGGAGAAACAGATGATATGTATACAGTAAGGTAGGTATTTACCCTTTAATCGGCGCAAAAGGGCTGCAAATTCTTGCTGTTCTGTATACATTGGGTATCCATGAACACGTCCACCGCTGCCTTCCCCCTGAACGCCTGGTATGCCGCCGCCTACGACGTCGAGGTGCGCCACGCGCTGCTCTCGCGCACGGTCTGCAATGAGAAGATCGTGCTGTTCCGCCGCACCGACGGCCAGGTCGCCGCGCTCGAGGACGCCTGCTGGCACCGGCTGATGCCGCTGTCGATGGGCCGACTCGAAGGCGACGAACTGGTCTGCGGCTACCACGGCCTGGTCTACAACAGCCAGGGCCGCTGCACCCACATGCCGAGCCAGGAGACCCTGAACCCTTCGGCCTGCGTGCGCAGCTTCCCGGTGGTCGAGAAGCACCGCTTCGTCTGGATCTGGCCCGGCGACCCGGCCAAGGCCGACCCGGCGCTGGTGCCCGACATGCACTGGAACGACGATCCGGCCTGGGCCGGCGACGGCAAGATGATCCGCGTGGCCTGCGACTACCGGCTGGTGGTCGACAACCTCATGGACCTGACGCACGAGACCTTCGTGCACGGCTCGTCGATCGGCAACCGCGAAGTGGCCGAGGCGCCGTTCGTTGCCACGCACGGCGACCGCTCGGCCACCGTCACGCGCTGGATGGAGAACATCGAGGCGCCGCCTTTCTGGGGCGGCCAGATCCGCCATGCGCGCGGCCACACGGGCAAGGTCGACCGCTGGCAGATCATCCGCTTCGAGGCGCCCTGCACGGTCAACATCGACGTCGGCGTGGCCGAGGCCGGTAGCGGTGCGGTGCCGAAGGACGGGCAGCCCGGCGACCGCAGCAAGGGCGTGAACGGCTACGTGCTCAACACCATCACGCCCGAGACCGACAAGACCTGCCTCTACTTCTGGGCCTTCGCGCGCAACTACTGCCTTGGCGAGCAGCGGCTCACGCACGAACTGCGCGAAGGCGTGGCCGGTATCTTCCGCGAGGACGAGATCGTCCTCGAGGCGCAGCAGAAGGCCATCGACGCGCGCCCCGGGCACCAGTTCTACAACCTCAACATCGACGCCGGCTCGATGTGGGCCCGCCGGCTCATCGACCGCATGGTCGAGAGGGAGCGGCCCGCGCGCGCGGCGATCCCGATTCGCCCGGTCGACGAACGGAAGGCGGCATGAAGGTCGCGGCCATCTCGCCGGTCGTCGAACCCGGCGACACCGGCAGCTCGCAGGCGGTGAAGGCGCAGCTGCGGCTGCGCGAGATGATCCTCGCGGGCGAGCTGCCCGGTGGCGCGCGCATCGCCGAGGTGGCGGTCGCCGAGCAGCTCGGCGTGTCGCGCACGCCGGTGCGCAGCGCGCTCATGCGGCTCGAGCAGGAAGGGCTGCTCGAGGCGCTGCCCAACGGCGGCTATGCGGTGCGCACGTTTTCCGAGCGCGACGTGGCCGACGCCATCGAACTGCGCGGCACGCTCGAAGGGCTGGTCGCGCGGCTTGCGGCCGAACGCGGCGCGGCGCCCGTGGTGCTGCGCGAGGCGCAGGCCTGCCTCGACCGCATCGACGAGCTGCTGCGCGAGCCGGCGCTCGACGACGCGGCCTTCTCGCGCTACGTGACGCACAACGAGAAATTTCATGCGCTTCTCTGCGAGATGGCCGCGAGCCCGGTGATCGCGCAGCAGCTCGACCGCGTGGTCAACCTGCCGTTCGCATCGCCCTCGGGCTTCGTGATCGTGCAGGCCAATTCGCCCGCCGCGCGCGACATGCTCGTGATTGCGCAGGACCAGCACCGGCAGGTGCTCGACGCGATCGAGGCCGGCGAGGGCTCGCGTGCCGAGGCCCTGATGCGCGAGCACAGCCGCATCGCGCGGCGCAACCTGCGCGAGGCGCTGCACGGCACGCATGGCGCGGCGCAGCGCCCGCTGCCGGGCGTGCAACTGATCCGCCGGCGCGGTTGACCGGACGTTCCTTCTATTTCTTTCCTGTGGGTGTTCTTTCCCGATGAAAAGCGATCTTCAATGGATGCAGGCGCAGGTGGTGGCGCTGCGCGATGTCACGCCCACCGTGCGCGAGTTCGAACTCCGGCCCGAGACCGGCGCGGCCGGCACCTGGGAGCCGGGTGCGCACCTGCAGGTGCAGGTGATGACGGCGCAGGGCCGGCTGCAGACCCGGTCCTATTCGCTCGTGGGAGGGGGTGGGGCCGGCGGCGACAGCTGGCGCATCGCCGTCAAGCGGCTCGACGACGGCCGCGGCGGTTCGCTCGCGATGTGGCGCCTGGCCGTGGGCGACCGGCTGCAGGTGGGCACGCCGCAGAACCACTTTCCGCTCGACACCCGCGCAAGCGGCTACCTGCTCGTGGCGGGCGGCATCGGCATCACGCCGCTGGTGCTGATGGCCGAGCGGCTGGCGGCGCTGGCGCGCAGCGGCGGCGTGCCGCTGACCATGCTCTACGGCGCGCGGCATGCGGGCGAGTTCGCGTACGGCGACCGGCTGCGCGAGGCGCTCGGCGACGCGCTGGTGCTGCACGAAGGCGCTTCGCCGATCGACTTTGCGGGCGCCATCGCCGCGCTGCCGGCCGGCGGACAGCTCTACACCTGCGGCCCGGTGCCGATGCTCGAAGCCGTGAAGCGCGCCTGGCAGGCGGCGGGCCGCGCGCCGGCCGACCTGCGCTTCGAGACCTTCGGCAGCAGCGGCCGGCTGGCCGCGCAGGCCTTCGAGGTGCGTCTGCCGCGGCACGACCTGGCGATCACCGTGCCGCCCGACCGCACGCTGCTCGAGGCGCTCGAAGCGGCCGGCGTCGAGACGCTCTCGGATTGCAAGCGCGGCGAGTGCGGCCTGTGCGCCATGGACGTGCTGGCGGTTGACGGCGAGATCGACCACCGCGACGTGTTTTTGAGCGAGCACGAGAAGCAGGCCACGACGCGGATCTGCGCCTGCGTCTCGCGGGCGGTCGGCACGGTGACGCTCGACTCGTCGTACCGGCCGGACTGCTGAGCCGGCCGTTGCGCGATGATCGCGCAGCTGGTTTGTTCATCGCGCACAAACCAGCTTGCTGCGCGAGGCCTAGGTAGATGCCTGCCCCGCGTTCTGTTGCAAAGTGCACAAAATAGCGCGATTTCGCCATCTCGTCTCTCGAAGGAAACCCATGCAAAGACGCCACATCCTCCAGACCGCGGCCCTGACGGCGCTCGCCTTTTCCATGTCGCTCGCTAGCGCGCAGGGCAACACCTTCAAGATCGGGCTGATCCTGCCCATGACCGGGCAGCAGGCCTCGACCGGCCGCCAGATCGAGGCGGCGGCGCGGCTCTACATGGCGCAGCATGGCGACACCGTCGCGGGCAAGAAGATCGAGCTCATCGTCAAGGACGACGTGGCCACGCCCGACGTGACCAAGCGCCTGGCTCAGGAACTCATCGTCAACGACAAGGTGAGCGTGATCGCGGGCTTCGGCGTCACGCCGGCCGCGCTCGCGGCCGCGCCGCTCGCCACCCAGTCGAAGACGCCGCAGGTGGTGATGGCCGCCGCCACGTCGAGCATCACCGAAGCGTCGCCGTACGTCGTGCGCACGAGCTTCACGCTGCCGCAGGTGTCGGTCGCGATGGGCGACTGGGCGCCGAAGAACGGCGTGAAGACCGTGGTCACGCTGGTGGCCGACTACGGCCCCGGCAACGACGCCGAGAAATTCTTCACCGAGCGCTTCCAGCTCAACGGCGGCAAGGTGATCGAGAAGCTGCGCGTGCCGCTGCGCAACCCCGACTTCGCGCCGTTCCTGCAGAAGGTGCGCGACGCCAAGCCCGATGCGCTGTTCGTCTTCGTGCCCTCGGGCGCGGGCGCGGCCGTGATGAAGCAGTTCCTCGAGCGCGGCATGGACAAGGCCGGCATCCGCATGATCGCCACCGGCGACGTGACCGACGACGACCAGCTCAACGACATGGGCGACGGCGCGCTCGGCGTGGTCACCTCGCACCACTATTCGGCGGCGCATCCCTCGGCGCTGAACAAGAAGTTCGTCGAGGCCTTCCAGAAGGCGAACCCGAAGATGCGCCCCAACTTCATGGCCGTGGGCGGCTATGACGGCATGCGCGTGATCTACGAGGCGCTCAAGGCCACCAAGGGCCAGGGCGGCGGCGAGGCGCTGCTCGCGGCCATGAAGGGCCAGACCTTCGAAAGCCCGCGCGGGCCGGTGTACATCGATGCGCAGACGCGCGACATCGTTCAAGACGTCTACCTGCGCAAGGTCGAGAAGAAGGACGGGCAGCTCTACAACGTCGAGTTCGACGTGATCAAGGGCGTGAAGGACCCCGGCAAAGCCAAGTAAATACCGGGCGGGCAGCTCGGCTGCCCGCCTCCGGCGACTGCATCCATGCTCACCATTCTTTTCGACGGCATTGCCTACGGCATGCTGCTCTTCGTGCTGGCCGTCGGGCTCGCCGTGACGCTCGGGTTGATGAACTTCATCAACCTCGCGCACGGGGCCTTCGCCATGGCCGGCGGCTATCTCACCGTGTATGCGATGCAGAAGCTCGGCCTGCCGTTCCTGGCCTGCCTGCCGCTGGCGTTCGTCGCGACGGCGCTCATGGGCGCGCTGCTCGAACGCACGCTCTACCGGCCGATGTACGGCAAGCCGCACCTCGACCAGGTGCTGTTCTCGATCGGCCTGGCCTTCATGGCGGTGGCGGGCGTCGACTATTTCGTCGGCTCGTCGCAGCAGAACCTGCAGCTGCCCGAATGGCTGCGCGGGCGCACCGAGATCGGCGACGGCGCGCTGCTGCTCGGCATGGGTCACTACCGCATCTTCATCATCGCGGTGTGCGCGGTGCTCACCGTGGTGCTGCAGCTCATCCTCTCGAAGACCCGTTTCGGCAGCCGATTGCGCGCGGCGGTCGACGATCCGCGCGTGGCGGCGGGGCTCGGCATCAACGTGAACGTGGTGTTCCTGCTGACCTTCGCGGTCGGCTCGGGGCTGGCGGGGCTCGGCGGCGCGCTCGGCGCCGAGATCCTCGGCCTCGACCCGACCTTTCCGCTCAAGTACATGATCTATTTCCTGATCGTGGTGTCGGTCGGCGGCACCTCGTCGATCACCGGCCCGCTCGCGGCCGCGCTGCTGCTCGGCATCGCCGACGTGGCGGGCAAGTACTTCATCCCGAAGATGGGGGCCTTCACGGTCTACCTGCTGATGATCCTGATCCTGATGTGGCGGCCGCAGGGCCTCTTCACGCGCAAGGGAGGCAATCAATGAGCGTCCCCCCAGTCTTCGCGCACTTCGTGTCGCTTCGCCAACCCCCCTGCGGGGGGCAACACCAGCGGCCCGGCAAAGCCGGTTGCGCGGTGTTCCTCGCACGGATCGGAGAGTGAAATGAGCGCTCGCCATTCTGTTGCGGATAGCCAGCTGGCCTTGCTGCGCAAGGCGCGCTGGCGCCCGCTGGAGTTCGTGGTCTGGGCCGCGGCGTTCGCGCTGCCGCTGGCCATGCCTTCGCATTCGCTGCTGGTCAACGAGATCGTGATCGTCGCGCTGTTCGCGATGTCGCTCGACCTGATCCTGGGCTACACCGGCATCGTCTCGCTGGGGCATGCGGCGTTCTTCGGCTTCGGCGCCTATGCCGCGGCGCTGTTCGCCAAGCTCGTGATGCCCGACCCGATCGTGGGACTGTTGTTCGCCGTCGTGCTGTCGGCTGCGCTCGGCCTCGCGGCCAGCGTGACGATCCTGCGCGGCAGCGACCTCACGCGGCTGATGGTCACGCTCGGCACGGCGCTGCTGCTGCTCGAACTGGCCAACAAGCTCGACTGGCTGACCGGCGGTGCCGACGGCCTGCAGGGCGTGGTCATGGGGCCGGTGCTGGGCCGCTTCGAATTCGACCTCTATGGCCGCACGGCCGCGTGGTATTCGCTGTCGGTGATGCTGCTGCTGTTCCTCGTGATGCGCAGGCTCGTGCATTCGCCGTTCGGCGCCACGCTCAAGGCGATCCGCGACAACCGGCTGCGCGCCATGGCGATCGGCATTCCGGTGGTGTCGCGGCTCGCCGTGATCTACACCGTGGCCGCGGGCATTGCCGGCGCCGCGGGCGCGCTGCTGGCGCAGACCACCGGCTTCGCTTCGCTCGACGTGCTGGCCTTCGACCGCTCGGCCGACGTGCTGCTGATGCTCGTGATCGGCGGCGTGGGCTGGCTCTACGGCGGCGTGGCGGGCGCGATCGTCTTCAAGCTGCTGCAGACCTGGCTGTCGAACGTCACGCCGCAGTACTGGATGTTCTGGATCGGCCTGATCCTGGTGCTGCTGGTGCTGGTGGGTCGCGACCGGCTGCTGAAGCCTTGGGCCTGGCTCGGTGCCGGCCGGAATAAATCCAAGAAGGAGGGCGCCAAGGCATGACCGACACGGTGCTTTCCACAGAAGGGCTCGTGATGCGCTTCGGCGGCATCACGGCCACCAACAACGTCACGATGGAACTGCGGCGCGGTGCGCGCCATGCGCTCATCGGCCCCAACGGTGCCGGCAAGACCACGCTCATCAACCTGCTGACCGGCGTGCTGGTGCCGACCGAAGGCCGCATCGCGCTGCTCGGCGAGGACATCACTTCGCTCGCACCGCACAAGCGCGTGGCGCGCGGGCTGGTGCGCACCTTCCAGATCAACCAGCTGTTCGACTCGATGACGCCGCTCGAGACGCTCGCGCTCGTGGTGTCGCAGCACCGGGGCCTGGGCGCGGGCTGGTGGCGTCCGTTGGGCGCCGACAAGGCCGTGACCGCGCGGGCGTCGCAGCTGCTCGAACAGTTCCGCCTGGCCGAAGTGGCCGGGCAGCAGGTGAAGCACCTGGCCTACGGCAAGCGCCGGCTGCTCGAGATCGCGATCGCGCTCGCCTGCGAGCCGCGCGTGCTGTTGCTCGACGAGCCGGTGGCGGGCGTGCCCGCGGGCGAGCGCGAGGAACTGCTGCAGACCGTGGCCAACCTGCCCGCCGATGTGTCGGTGCTCCTGATCGAACACGACATGGACTTGGTGTTCAGCTTTGCCGACCGCATGACGGTGCTCGTCAACGGCACGCTGCTGACCGAGGGCGACCCCGAGACCATCGCCAACGACCCGAAGGTGAAGGAGGTCTACCTGGGCCACGGCACGGGCGCGGAGGCTGCGCATGTCTGAGCTGCTGTTGCGCATCGAGAACCTCAGCGCCGGCTATGGCGAGGCCGTGGTGCTGCACGACGTGGCATTTACGCTCGGCGAGGGCCAGACGCTGGCGCTGCTGGGCCGCAACGGCACCGGCAAGACCACGCTGATCAACACGCTTGCGGGCGCCACGCGCCAGCACGGCGGCGCGATCATGCTGGGCACGCAGGCGCTGCACAGGCTGGCACCGCACCAGCGCGCGGCGGCCGGCATCGGCTGGGTGCCGCAGGAGCGCAACATCTTCAAGTCGCTCACCGTGCACGAGAACCTCACGGCGGTGCAGCGAGCCGGCCAATGGACGCCGCAGCGGGTCTACGAGATGTTCCCGCGCCTGGCCGAACGCAAGGGCAATCTCGGCACGCAGCTGTCGGGCGGCGAGCAGCAGATGCTCGCGGTGGCGCGTGCGCTGGTGGTCAACCCGCGGCTGCTGCTGCTCGACGAGCCGCTTGAAGGCCTGGCGCCGATCATCGTCGAGGAGCTGCTGCGCGCCATTCGCCGCATCACGCAGGACGAAGGGCTGGCCGCGATCATCGTGGAGCAGCATCCGCAGGCGATCCTCGCGATCTCGGACCAGGCGGTGGTGCTCGACCACGGCACCATCGTCCACAGCGACAGTGCCGCGGCGCTGCGCGGACAGCCGCAGGTGCTCGAACGACTGCTGGGTGTGGCGCGGTAGCGCCGCGGCGAACAACAGGCAACTCCAAGGAGACAGCAGATGGCGATCCCCCAGACAGTTTTCCGCGGGGGCGCCATGCTGGCAGCCCTGGCCCTGCTCGCGGCTTGCGGCACGACCAGCGGCCCGCAGAGCCTCCCGCTCGGCAGCAACCCCGCGGCCGCGTGCGCGGCACTGGCGGCGCCGGTCGCCGCCTCGGCCATCGGGTTGCCGAGCGGCGCGGCGCAGATCGACTCTGCGACGCTCGTGCCGGCGGCCCCGCTGGCGGCGGCCGAGCGTGGGCCCACGCCCGCTGCGCGCATCACGCCAGCGACCCCGGCGCACTGCAGGCTGCTCGGACGCATCGCGCCGCTCGACGCGAGCGCGCCGCCGATCCTCTTCCAGGTCAACCTGCCGCTCG
Organism: Variovorax sp. Soil_C_19; assembly: GCF_057657255.1. Classification (NCBI taxonomy): domain Bacteria; kingdom Pseudomonadati; phylum Pseudomonadota; class Betaproteobacteria; order Burkholderiales; family Comamonadaceae; genus Variovorax; species Variovorax sp. Soil_C_19. Next base: position 267,918 of record NZ_JBDGIV010000001.1, read on the forward strand.
CATGGAACGGCCGCAGCGTGCAGTACGGTGGCGGCGGTTTCAACGGCACGCTGATCACCGGCCTGGCGCTGGTGCCGGGCGCGCGCTTCGAGCTGCCTTCGCCGCTCGCGCAAGGCTATGTGACCTACGGCACCGACTCGGGCCACCAGAACGTCGCGGGCCAGCCGCCCCAGGCCTTTGCGCTCAATGACGAAGCGCTGGTGAACTTTGCGCATGCCTCGTACAAGAAGGTGCGCGACGTGGCGGTCGCGCTGATGCAGCGCGCCTATGCGCAGGCGCCGCGAAAGCTGTACTTCGTGGGCAGTTCCGAGGGCGGGCGCGAGGCGCTCACGATGGCGCAGCGCTATCCGAACGATTTCGATGGCATCTTCAGCCGCGTGCCGGTGATCAACTGGACCGGTCTGCAGCATGCGGGCACGCGCAACGGTATCGCCACCTTCGGCGAAGGCTGGCTGCGGCCCGCGCAGGTGCAGCGGGTGCACGACGCGGTGCTCGCCGCCTGCGATGCCGCCGATGGGGTGGCGGACCGCATCGTGTCCAACCCCGTGGGCTGCCTGCAGCGCTTCGACCCCGCCGGCCTGCGCTGCGCGGCGGGCACGCGCGGCGACGACTGCCTCAACGATGCGCAGGTGCAAGCGGTGCGAACCTTGCACTCGCCGTGGCGCTCGCCCGTGCCGCTCGCGAATGGCGTGGCCGAGTATCCGGGCTGGGGCATCGGCGGCGAAGCGACGCCCGCGTTCGCGGCCACCGGCGGATGGACCGCGTGGTGGACCGGCACGGCCGCGCCCAGCGTGCCGCCGCAGCCGGCCAACGGCATCGCGTGGTTCTACGGCAGCGGGGCGCTGCAGTATTTCTATGCGCGCAATCCGTCGCTCGACGTGCGCAACTACCGTGCGGAAGACTTCGCGGCCCGCATTGCCGCCGTCTCGCAGCTGATGGATTCGACCAACCCCGATCTCGCGGCCTTCAGCGCACGCGGCGGCAAGCTGCTGATGCTCGAGCACATGGCCGACTACGCGCAGAGCCCGTTCGCCGGCATCCAGTACTACGAATCGGTCGTGGCCCGCATGGGCCGCGGCAACGTGGACCGCTTCATGCGGCTCTACACCGCGCCCGGCGTGGACCACGTGGGCAGCGGTGCGCCGGCCAACGTCGACATGCTCGCCGCGCTCGTCGACTGGGTCGAGCGCGGGCGCGCGCCGGCCGGACTGCAACTCGCCGAGCAGGAGGTGCAGCCGCCGTTCAGGACGGTTCGCGCACGGCCCTTGTGCGAATGGCCGCTGTGGCCGCGCTACACGCGCGGCGATGCGGCGCTGGCGTCGAGCTTCGAGTGCAGCAGGTAGCGCGCGCCGCGAAGCAGCTCAAGCGCCCGCATCGCGCTCCGCCGCGCATTGTTCGAGGTGCGCGACCAGCAACTGCGCCGAGGGCGACAGCGTCGCTTCGTCGCGAAAGCAGATCGCGAAGCGGCGGCGGGCCCAGGCGTCGGCGAGCGGCATCAGGCGCAGGCCGTAGGTGTCGGTGAAAGGCTGCGCCACTTCGGCCGGCACCACGCTGATCGCAAGCCCGGCGCGCACCACGCGCAGCGCGGCATCGAAGTTGGACACGAGCACGCGGTACACCAGCGGCTTGCCGGCCACCGCCGCCTCGCGCGCGAGCATCAGCTGCACCGCGCTGAGCGCGGGCATGCCGACGAACTCGTGGTGGAGCACCTCCTCGAAGCGAAGCGGACCCGGCCGCGCTGCGGGATGCGAAGGGTGCGCGACGATCGCGAGGTGGTCGCTGCGGTAGCTGCGCCACTGCAGGCCTTCGAGGTCGGCCGCGTCCCAGCACAGGCCGATCGAGGCGCTGCCCTCGCGAATGCCGCGCACGATCTCGGGGCTGACGCGCTCTTCCATGTCGACGCGGATGTTCCGGTGCGCGGGGTTCTGCAGGAAGTTCGCCACGTCCTCGGCCAGTGACTCGGCCAGTGCCGAGGCCGACGCGAGGATGCGCACATGGCCGCGCGCGCCGCCCGCATAGGCGGCCATGTCGCGTTCGATGCGGCGGGCGCTGCCGAGCATGGCGCGCGCATGTTCCAACAGCGTCTCGCCGGCCGGCGTGGGCGCCACCCCGCGGCGCTTGCGCACCAGCAGCGGCGTGCCCACCGCGTCTTCGAGCTGCGCCAGGCGCTTGCTGATGGCCGAGCCGACGATGCTGGCCTGCTCGCCGGCGCGCGCGATGCTGCGGGTTTCGCAAACAGCCACGAAGAGCCGCAGCGTGGTGAGGTCGAGGTCTCGCATGATGTTCCTGTTCGGAATCGAACGCCTTCCGAAATGTACCTTCTGGATCAGATTGGCACTTCTAAGATCGGCGCATTCCCTCACGACGGAGACAGACACCTTGATCCACGCCTTCCTGCCGCCGCGCGCGGTCGTCCGCGAAGTGGGCCTGCGCGACGGCCTCCAGAGCATCGCCCGCGTGCTGCCCACCGCCCGCAAGCTCGCATGGATAGACGCGGCGCACGCCGCGGGGCAGCGCGAGATCGAGGTCGGCTCCTTCGTGCCGGCGCACCTGCTGCCGCAGCTCGCCGACACGGCCGAGTTGCTCGCGCATGCGAAGACGCTGCCGGGGCTTTTTGCCTCGGTACTGGTGCCCAATCTGAAGGGCGCGGAGCGGGCGATCGCGGGCGAGGCCGACCTGATGGTCGTGCCGCTTTCGGCCAGCCATGCGCACAGCCTCGCCAACCTGCGCAAGACGCCCGACGAAGTGGTCGCGGAGGTCGGCCGCATTCGCGCCGCACGCGATGCGGCGGGCGCGAAGACGCTGATCGAGGGCGGCGTGGGCACGGCCTTCGGCTGCACGCTGCAGGGCCATGTCGACACCGACGAGGTGCTGCGCCTGATGCAGGCACTGCTCGATGCGGGCGCCGACCGCGTGAGCCTCGCCGACACCGTGGGCTATGCCGATCCTGCGATGGTGCGCAGCCTGTTCGAGCGCGCGCTGCGCATGGCCGGCGACCGGCTCTGGTGCGCCCATTTCCACGACACGCGCGGGCTGGGGCTGGCCAACGTCTATGCCGCACTTGAAGTCGGCATCACGCGCTTCGACGCCTGCCTGGCGGGCATCGGCGGCTGTCCGCATGCACCCGGCGCGAGCGGCAACGTCGACACCGAGGACCTCGTCTTCATGCTCGAGCGCATGGGCGTGGCGACCGGCGTCGACCTGCCGCAGTTGCTCGCACTGCGTGCGCGCGTGGCCGAGTGGTTGGACGGCGAGACCTTGCAGGGCACGCTCTGGCGCGCGGGCTTTCCGAAGACCTTCGCGCCTGCCGAAGGCATTGCGGCATGAGCGCGGAGCAGGCCAGGCCGTTGCCGCTCGCGGGCATCCGCGTGGTCGAGTTCACGCACATGGTCATGGGCCCGACCTGCGGCATGGTGCTGGCCGACCTGGGCGCCGAGGTGATCAAGGTCGAGCCGATCGAAGGCGATCGCACGCGCCACCTTCTGGGAGCGGGCGCGGGCTTCTTCCCGATGTTCAACCGCAACAAGAAGAGCATCGCGCTCGACCTGCGCCATCCGCAGGGGCTCGAGGCGGCGCTGCGCCTGTGCGTCGGTGCCGACGTGGTGGCGCAGAACTTCAGGCCCGGCACCATGGACAAGTACGGCCTCGGCCATGCCGCGCTCGCGAAGCTCAATCCGCGGCTGGTGTATGTCAACCACACCGGCTTCCTGCCCGGGCCGTACGAGCACCGCACCGCGCTCGACGAAGTGGTGCAGATGATGGGCGGGCTCGCCTACATGACCGGGCGGCCCGGCGATCCGCTCCGCGCCGGCACCAGCGTGAACGACATCATGGGCGGCATGTTCGGCGCGATCGGCGCCATGGCCGCGCTGATGCAGCGCGCGCAGACCGGCGAGGGGCAGGAAGTGAACTCCGCGCTGTTCGAGAACAACGTGTTCCTGGTCGGCCAGCACATGCTGCAGTACGCGATCACGGGGCAGCCCGCGGCGCCGATGCCCGAGCGCATCTCGGCCTGGGCGCTGTACGACGTGTTCACCGTGAAGGACGGCGAGCAGATCTTCCTGGCCGCGGTGAGCGACGCGCAATGGGTGGTGTTCTGCGACGCGCTCGGCTTCGACGACCTCCGGAACGACCCGGCGCTGCGCACCAACAACGACCGCGTGCGGCTGCGGCCGACGCTGCTCGCGGAACTGCGCAGCCGGCTCGCCGACCGGCCCGCGGCCGAGCTGTCGGCGATCTTCGAGGCGCGCGGCCTGCCGTTCGCGCCGATCACGCGGCCCGAGGACCTCTACGACGACCCGCACCTGAAGGCCACCGGCGGCCTCGCGGACATCCGCCTGCCCGACGGCGAGCGCGCGGGCGAAGTGGCGCAGACCACGCTGTTCCCGATCACGCTGGGCGGTGAACGGCTCGGCGTGCGACTCGATCCGCCCACGCTCGGCGAGCACACGCGCGAGCTGCTGGCCGAACTCGGCTACGCCGACGCGCAGATCGCGGCGATGCAGGCCGAGCGCGCCGTCGCCTGATTTCTTTCCAGAACCACAAGAGAGACAAACAGACCATGCACACCACTTTCTTTGCAATGCGCCGCCGCGCGGTGTTGGGCCTTGGCGCCTCGGCTGCCGGGCTGGCCGCTTTTCCTTTGCTTCCCGCGCTGGCGCAGGGTTCCGACAAGCCGATCCGCCTGATCCTGCCGATCAGCGCGGGCTCGGGCGTCGACGCCATCGCGCGTGCGGCGTCGGTGGCGCTCGGCAAGGCTTTCGGCCAGCCTGTGGTGATCGAGAACCTGCCGGGTGCGGGTGGCATCACCGGCACCTCGGCCGTGGTCAAGGCCGCGCCCGACGGGCTCACGCTCGGCATGGTGTCGAACAACCACGTCATCAACCCGGCCGTCTACAGGAAGATGCCTTTCGACCCGATCGGCGACGTCACGCCGATCAGCGTGGTGGGCGCGACGCCGCTGGTGCTGGCCGCCAATCCGAAGCTGCCGGCGAAGAACGTGCGCGAACTGGTCGCACTGCTGCGCGCCAAGCCCGATGCCTACAACTACGCATCGTCGGGCAACGGCACGATCATCCACCTGGCCGGCGAGATGTTCCTCGAGGAAGCGGGGGTCAAGGCGCGGCACATTCCCTACAAGGGCACCGGCCCGATGGTCACTGACATGATCGCGGGCCAGGTCGAGATCGGCGTGATCGCGCTGCCCGCGGTGCAGCCGCACCTGAAGAGCGGGGCGCTGCGCGCCATCGGCCTGTGCGGACCTGCCCGGTCGCCCGCCGCGCCCGACCTGCCGACGATCGCGGAGCAGGGGCTGCCCAACTACACCGTCGAGGGCTGGTTCGCCGTGATCGGGCCGCCGAAGATGCAGGCCGCCGACATCCAGCGGGTACACGACGCCGTGGCCGCCGCCTTCGCAAGCGCCGAGGTGCGCGAGGCCATGGACAAGCAGGGCAACATCGTCAAGCCCACCACGCCCGAGCAGGCCGCGGCGTATTTCCGCAGCGAGGCCGCGCGTTATGCGGCGCTGGTGAAGAAGGCGAACGTGGTGGTCGAATAGCGCGGCTCAGTGGGCGCTGGTCAGTTTGAGGCCCAGGATGCCTGCGACGATGAGACCAACGCAGACCAGCCGCGCCGCATTGGCGGGCTCGTGGAACAGCACGATGCCGAGCGCCACGGTGCCAACCGCACCGATGCCGGTCCACACCGCATAGGCCGTGCCCACGGGCAGCGTGCGCATCGCCCAGCCGAGCAGCACCACGCTGAGCACCATCGAGATGGCAGTGCCGACCGAGGGCCACAGCCGCGTGAAGCCCTCCGTGTACTTGAGACCGATGGCCCAGCCCACTTCGAGCAGACCCGCCACGAACAACACGATCCACGCCATGCGCGCTCCTTGAAAAAAAGTCGAGCCAGTTCCGTAACAGTCCCAACCCAGTGCACCGGTGGAACCGGCTTTGCCGGGCCACCGGGTGCGCCCCCCAGTGGGGGAGGCGGCTACACGAAGTGAGCCGCTTCGGGGGGCGTCATGGTTTCACTGCGCGGTACAAGGCGCGCACGAAGTCCGACTGCGTGATCATGCCGGTGAGCCGCTTTTCATGGTCGATGATGGGGATATGGTGGTGCCCGCCCTCGGAGAACAGCGGCACGAGATCGACCACCGGCCGGTCGGCGCTGGCCACGCGCACCTGGCGCGTCATGATCTGGCCCACCACCTCGGGCTTGTTCGAGACCACCGTGCGCGTGGCGCGGATCAGGTCGCGCAGGCGCCCGGCGATGCCTTCGTGGTGATCGAGATCGAGCTGGCGGAAGAAGTCGGCCCGCGTCACGATGCCGACCACGCGGCGCGTGCGGTCGGTCACCGGCAGTGCCTTGATCTGGCGCTGCTTCATCAGCATCCAGGCTTCCTGCAGCGGCGTGCCGAACTCCACCGAGATCGGGTCGGGCGACATGATGTCCCGGCAGTGCAGCGTGCCGAGCCGGCGCTTGTACGACTCGAGCTCGGTCTGCTGGATCAGCGATTCGAGGTCGTCGCGGCTGATGTCGAGCACCTGGTTGTAGCGCGCCAGCACCGCGTCGATGTCGGCCTGGCTGAAGCGCGCGTCGCCTGCCTCGGCGGAGGGCGGCCGGGCGACATGCGGATAGCGCCGGCCCGTGAGGCTGTTGTAGGCCGCGCCCGCGAGCACCAGCAACAGCGAGTTGACGAACGCCGGAAAGAAGGCGGCCGAGAAATCGGTAGTGTGGGTGAGCACCGCGAGCAGCGCCGCCGCACCGCCCGGCGGATGCAGGCTGCGCGTGGCGAACATCAGCCCGATGGCCAGGCCCACGCCGGCGGCCGCGGCCCAGGCAGTGTCGGGTATCCAGCGCACGCAGGCGATGCCCACGAGCGTCGAGAGCGTGTTGCCCATGAGCACCGACCAGGGCTGCGCCAGCGGGCTGGCGGGCACCGCGAACACCAGCACCGCGCTGGCGCCCATGGGCGCGATGAGCCAGATGCTGTGTCCGGTGAACGGCGCCATCCAGCGGCAGATCAGCGCGGTGATCAGCAGGCCCACGCCTGCGCCAATGGCTGCGCGCATGCGCTCGCGTGCATCGACGGCGTTGCGGCCCGGCAGCCAGGCACGCGCATAGGAAACAAGGGTGGAGACTTGCATGGATGCGATGGGCTCAGACCTCCGCGGCCACCATGCGGCCGATCTCGGGCCAGCGCCGGTGCAGCCAGACCCAGGCCACCAGCCCGATGGCGAGCATGAGGATCGAAGTGAGCGCGAGGGCCAGCGTTGAATGCATGACCAGCGGTGCGATCACGCCCGCGACGACGCCGTTCGCAGTGGAGCCGATGACCGCCTGCAGCGACGAGGCCATGCCGCGGCGTTCGGGATGCAGGTCGAGCACCAGCAGCGTGACCACCGGCACCATCAGCGCCCAGCCGAAGGCGAACACGGCGATCGGCCACAGCGCCCAGGCCGCATGCGGCTCGAACAGCGCATTGGCGACCACGTTGACCACGGAAGTCAGCAGCATGATCAGGAAGCCGTCGCGGATCTGCCGCTTGGGCGCGACCTTGCCCGCCATGCGGCCGCTGGCCCAGGCGCCGGCCATGATGCCGCCGATGCTCAGCAGGAAGAACCAGAAGAACTGCGTGGGCGCGAGCGCGAGATGGTCGCCGAGAAAGGCGGGTGCGGCGAGCACGTACAGGAACATGCCGTTGAACGGCACGCCGCTCGCGAAGGCGAGCAGCACGAAGCGCGGATCGGAGCACAGGTCCCGGTAGCCGCGCATCAGGTGCCGCACCTGGAAGGGCTGGCGCTGGCTCTGGTGCAGCGTCTCGGGCAACAGCTTGTAGTTGGCCACGAACAGGATCACGCCCACCGCCACGAGGAACCAGAAGATCGCATGCCAGCCCGCATGCACGAACAGGAAGCCGCCGACGATCGGCGCGATGGCCGGCGCCACGCCGAAGTAGATGGTCACCTGGCTCATCACGCGCTGCGCATCGGCTGGCGGGAACATGTCGCGGATCACCGCGCGCGAGACCACGATGCCGGCGCCGGTCGACAGGCCCTGCAGGCCACGGAACAGCACCAGCTGCGCGATGTTCTGCGACAGCGCGCAGCCCAGCGAGGCGAGCGTGAACACCGCGAGGCCCCACAGCACGACGGGCCGGCGCCCGAAGCTGTCCGACAGCGCGCCGTGGAACAGGTTCATGAACGCGAAGCCGAACAGGTAGGCCGAGAGCGTCTGCTGCATTTCGGCCGGCGTGGCGCCGATCGATTGCGCAATGCCCGAGAAGGCCGGAATGTAGGTGTCGATCGAAAAGGGGCCCAGCATGCCCAGCACCGCGAGCAGCACGGCCAGCGCCCAGCGCGGGGCTTGCCAGAGTTTGGCTGCGTCTGGATTCATGGCGATTGATCCATTCTTCTTATTTGCGTGGCACAAAAGGGAACGCCCGCCGCCCCCGTGAGGGGGCGCTGCGGGCGCTTGTGGCATCAGGGAACCCGGATTACAGAGTATCGATGAAGCTGCGGAGTTTGTCCGAACGCGACGGATGCTTGAGCTTGCGCAGCGCCTTGGCCTCGATCTGGCGGATGCGCTCGCGCGTCACGTCGAACTGCTTGCCCACTTCTTCGAGCGTGTGGTCGGTCGACATCTCGATGCCGAACCGCATGCGCAGCACCTTGGCTTCGCGCGGCGTGAGGCTGTCGAGGATGTCCTTGACCACGTCGCGCAGGCCGGCCTGCATCGCCGCCTCGATCGGCGCGGTGTTGCTGCTGTCCTCGATGAAGTCGCCCAGGTGCGAATCGTCGTCGTCGCCGATGGGGGTTTCCATCGAGATCGGCTCCTTCGCGATCTTCATGATCTTGCGGATCTTGTCTTCCGGGATCTCCATCTTCGCGGCCAGGATGCCGGCGTCAGGCTCGAAGCCGAACTCCTGCAGATGCTGGCGCGAGATGCGGTTCATCTTGTTGATCGTCTCGATCATGTGCACCGGGATGCGGATCGTGCGGGCCTGGTCGGCGATCGAGCGCGTGATGGCCTGGCGAATCCACCACGTGGCGTAGGTCGAGAACTTGTAGCCGCGGCGGTACTCGAACTTGTCGACCGCCTTCATCAGGCCGATGTTGCCTTCCTGGATCAGGTCGAGGAACTGCAGGCCGCGGTTGGTGTACTTCTTGGCGATGGAGATCACGAGGCGCAGGTTGGCCTCGATCATTTCCTTCTTGGCGTCGCGCGACGACGCCTCGCCCTCGTTCATGCGCTTGTTGATGTCCTTGAGCTCGGTGAGCGGCACCACCACGCGCGACTGGATGTCGGCGAGCTTCTGCTGGAGTTCCTGGACCGGCGGAATGTTGCGGGCCAGCACGGCGCTCCAGGGCTTGCCCGACGCGGCCTGCTTCTCGACCCACTTCTGGTTCAGCAGGTTCGACGCAATGCGGTTGCCGTTCTTGTCGTAGCCCGAGAAGTCGCGGATGAACTCGTCCTGCGGGAAGCCGCACTTGTCCACGATGATGCGGCGCAGCTCGCGCTCCTTCTTGCGCACGTCGTCGACCTGCGTGCGAACCAGGTCGCACAGCTTCTCGATGGTCTTGGCCGTGAAGCGGATCGTCATGAGCTCGTCCGACAGGGCCTGCTGGGCCTTCTGGTAGGCGGGCGTGCCGTAGCCTTCCTTGTCGTAGATCTTGTGGACCTTCTCGAACATCCCGGCAATGCGGTCGAAGCGCTCCAGCGCGTCGCGCTTGAGTTCCTCGAGCTTCTTGGTGAGCGCCTTGGAGCCGCCCTTGCCGTCGTCGTCGTCTTCCTCGTCGAACTCGTCGAAGTCTTCCTCGGCCACGTAGTCGTCGGCTTCGTTGGGGTTCGAGAAGCCGTCGACCACGGTGGAGATGACCACCTTGCCCTCGCGGATGTCGGCGGCCAGGCGCAGGATCTCGGCGATCGTGGCGGGGGAGGCCGAGATGGCTTCCATCATCGCCATCAGGCCGCCTTCGATGCGCTTGGCGATCTCGATTTCGCCTTCGCGCGTGAGCAGTTCGACCGTGCCCATCTCGCGCATGTACATGCGCACCGGGTCGGTCGTGCGGCCAAATTCGCTGTCCACCGTCGAGAGCGCGGCCTCGGCTTCTTCTTCGGCTTCTTCCACCGTGGTGGCGGTCGGCGCGGTGTTGTTCAGCAGCAGGGTCTCGGCGTCGGGCGTCTGCTCGTACACCGCCACGCCCATGTCGTTGAGCATGGTGACCACGACTTCCATGGTCTCGGCGTCGACCAGCTTGTCGGGCAGGTGGTCGGAGATTTCGCCGTGCGTGAGGTAGCCGCGGGTCTTGCCGAGCGTGATCAGGGTCTTGAGGCGCGAGCGGCGCTTGGCCAGGTCTTCCTCGGAGAGCACGGTCTCGTCGAGGCCGAACTCCTTCATCAGCGCGCGTTCCTTCGCCTTGCTGATCTTCATGCGCAGCGGCTTGACCTTTTCCTCGGTCGCCGCCGCCACGGGCTCTTCACCGGTCAGGTCGTCCTCGATGTCCGACAGGTCGATGTCGCTCTCGGCGGCTTCGTTGCCGGCCTTGGGCTTGCGGCCGCGCTTGGCACCGGTGGCGGGCGCGGCGGCGCCGGCGGCCTTGGGCGGGCGGCCGACCTTCTTGGCGGCGGGAGCGGCAGGCGCGGCAACGGCGGCGGCCTTGGCGGCAGCCTTCTTCGGATCGTCGAGGGAGGTCGATTTCGTGGGCACGGTTTTCACTTTCGTAGCGGTTGCCGATCTGGACGCGGCGGCACCCGACTTAGTTGCCGGCACAACGCCGGCTTTCAACGGTTTTTCTGCAACAGACTTCGGGGCGACGCTTTTGGCGAGTGAAGGAGCAGGCTTCTTTGAACTGGGCATACGACCTCGTTACGGAAAGATGGACCAAGCGAACTCACAGGCGCAACACCGCACGGGCGGCGTCGCCACAAGACACGAAGCCCGCGCACAGGCGCAGGCAGACAATTGGGAAAGAGGAAGAAAAAATTCCTCGTCAGGCAAGATGTCGGGCGAACATTTGGTGTGCAGTCCTTGCGGTTATTGACCCTTTCCGCCGGATTTTTACCGTTGGAGTGCATTGCGCGAGGGGGTCGGCCCGGAGGTGCTGCTGTCGCTCTTGCCTAATTTCGCCAGTTGCGAAGCCGTACATTATAGCCCGCCGCGAGAATTTCAAGCACTTTCTGCGCCGCGCGAGTTCAAGCGCTGGCGCAATTCGAGGCGCCGGGCCTCCAGCGCCTTGTAGCGCTCGAGCGCCTTCGGGTCCGTGCCGACCGCGGCGATGGCCTCGTTCTGCTGGGCCTTGAGGCGGTCATCGAGCATGAAGTCGAGCACGCTGGCGAGTTCTTTGGCGGCGTCGGCGAAATGCTGTTCCTCTTCGCCCTCGGCCACCGGCGCTGCCTCGGCCACGCTCATGAGGCGCTCGGCCAGCGGCTCGAAATCGAGCCCGCGCATGCCCTCGCGCAGCGCCGCCCAGGGCTGGACGCCGTGCTCGTGCAACTGGCTGTCGAGCCAGGTGAAGAGCGCGCCGTGCGGCCCGGGCAGGTCGCACAGCAGGAGGTGCAGTTCGTGCGACAGCGCGTCCCACTGGGTCATGTTCGACAGCAGCAGCCGGGCCGCCACGTCGGGCCGGCTCGGCGGCTTGCCACGGCCGCGCAGCGGCTCGGGCGCCGGCTCGAACTTGCCGCCCCAGCGCTTGCCCTTGGTGAATTTGCGCGATTTGCTATCGTTTTCGTAGCGTGGCGGCGCGTAGTCGGTGGGCGGCGGCATGCCGGAGTCATAGCCGAATTCGTCGCTTGCTGCCTCGCTGCCGTGGTGCGCGGCGGGCGCTGCGGCGGCCTTGCCGCGCGGCCCGGCCGTGGCGGCCCAGAGTTCGGCCAGTCCGGTCGCGTCCAACTGCACCATCGTGGCGATCTCGCTCAGCAGCTGGCGCTTGAGCGCGCCGTCGGGCATGGCGCTCCAGAGCGGCCGCGCATTGCTGCTCATGTGGGCGCGGCCCTCGGCCGTTGCCAGGTCGCAGCCTTCGCGTGCCACCTCGATCATGAAACGCGACAACGGCGTGGCTTCCTGCACGAAGCGCGCGAACGCCTCGGCGCCAAATTCGCGGATAAAGCTGTCGGGGTCGTGCTCGGTGGGCAGAAACAAGAACTTGATGCTGCGCACGTCGGTGGCATAGGGCAGGGCGCCGTCGAGCGCCTTGCGCGCCGCGCGGCGGCCGGCCGCGTCGCCGTCGAAGCTGAACACCACCGATTCGGTGAAGCGGAAGAGCTTCTGCACATGCTCGGCGGTGCAGGCGGTGCCGAGCGTGGCGACCGCGTTCGGAAAGCCGAGCTGGGCCAGGGCGACCACGTCCATGTAGCCCTCGGTCACGAGCGCGTAGCCGCGGTCGCGGAACGCGGCGCGCGCCTCGTACAGGCCGTAGAGCTCGCGGCCCTTGCTGAAGACCGGCGTCTCGGGCGAGTTGAGGTACTTGGGTTTTTCGTCGCCGAGCACCCGCCCGCCGAAGCCGATGCATTCGCCCTTGACGTTGCGGATCGGGAACATCACGCGGTCGCGAAAGCGGTCGTAGCGCTTGGCTTCCTCGGCGCCGTCCTCGGCGTTGGCGATCACGAGGCCGCTTTCGGCGAGCAGCGGATCGTCGTAGTCGGGGAACACGCTCGCCAGCGTGCGCCAGCCGGCGGGCGCATAGCCGATGCCGAACTGCCTGGCGATCTCGCCCGAGACGCCGCGGCCCTTGAGGTATTCGATGGCGCCGGGCGCCTGCCGCAGCGCCTTGCGATAGGCCTCGCCGGCTTTTTCGAGCACGTCGGTCAGCGTGGCCTGCTTCTGCCGCTGGTTCGCGGCGCGCGCGCGCTCGGCGGGCGAGGCATCGTCCTCGGGCACCTGCAGGCCGTACTGGCCCGCAAGATCGTGCACCGCCTCGACGAAGCCCATGCCCGCATGTTCCATCAGAAAACCGATGGCGTTGCCATGCACCCCGCAGCCGAAGCAGTGATAGAACTGCTTGGTCGGGCTGACCGAGAACGAAGGGGATTTCTCGCCGTGGAACGGGCACAGGCCCATGAAATTGGCGCCCGCCTTCCTGAGCTGCACATAGCGCCCGACGATTTCCACCACGTCGGCACGCGCGATGAGTTCCTGGATGAAAGAAGCGGGGATGGTCATGTAGGCGAAGAGCGGCAAATCATACGCAAGCGGCTGGCGACCTGCGCCGGACGGCATACTTCCCATCGGATTTCCACGGATGACATCGACCAAACCCCTGCACCACGCCGCGCCGCTGCTGCGCCACCCGCTGCGCTTCATCTGGGATGCGCTGAAGGCCTTCCGCGCCAACCAGGGGCTGCTGCTCGCGGGGGCCGTGGCCTACTACGCGCTGCTTTCGATCGTGCCGCTGTCGATCGTCAGCGTGATCGCGATGTCGCACCTGATCGACCAGGGCGAACTGCTGCGCACGATCGGCCGCTACCTCGAGTGGCTGCTGCCGGGCCAGTCGACCGAGATCGTCACGGCGCTGTCGAATTTTCTCGAGCATCGCGACGTGATGGGGCCGGTGCTGCTGGTGACGATGATCTTCTTCAGTTCGCTGGCTTTCAGCGTGCTCGAAAGCGCGATGGCGGTGATCTTCCACCACCGCAAGGCCGACCACCGGCGGCATTTCCTGATCTCGGCGGTCATGCCCTACATCTACATCCTGTGCCTGTGCATCGGGCTGCTGCTCGTGACGGTGGTCTCGGGCGCGTTGCGGCTCGTGGGCCAGGAAAGCGTCGATCTGTTCGGGCGCGAATGGTCGCTCTCAGGGGTGTCGGGCCTGCTGCTCTACCTGGTGGGCCTGGGCGGCGAGATCTTCATGCTGACCTCGCTCTACCTCGTGATGCCGGCCGGCCGCATGTCGCTGCGCCATGCGCTGCTCGGCGGCGTCACGGCCGCGCTGCTCTGGGAAGCCACGCGGCACGTGCTGGTCTGGTACTTTTCGACGCTCTCGCAGGTGAACGTGGTCTACGGCTCGCTCACCACGGCCATCGTGGTGCTGCTGAGCCTGGAGATCGCCGCCACGCTCGTACTGCTGGGCGCCCAAGTGATCGCTCAGTACGAGCGGCTCGAGCGCACCGGCAGCACGGCCGTGCCGCCGCTCACCGGGGAGGAAGCCGGATCGCTCCGTCGAGACGGATGACTTCGCCGTTGAGCATGTCGTTCTCGATGATGTGCTTCGCCAGCCTGGCGTAGTCCTCGGGCGTGCCCAGGCGCGAAGGGAAGGGCACGCTGGCGGCCAGCGCATCCTGCACCTCCTGCGGCATGCCGAACAGCATGGGCGTGCCGAAGATGCCCGGTGCGATCGTCATGTTGCGGATGCCGTTGCGTGCCAGGTCGCGGGCGATCGGCAGCGTCATGCCGACCACGCCGCCCTTCGAGGCGCTGTAGGCGGCCTGGCCGATCTGGCCGTCGTAGGCTGCGACCGAGGCGGTCGAGATCAGCACGCCGCGCTCGCCGGTGGCTTCGGGCTCGTTCCGGCTCATGGCGTCGGCCGCGAGGCGGATCATGTTGAAGCTGCCGATCAGGTTGACGGTGACGGTCTTGCTGAACACGGCCAATGCATGCGCGCCGTTCTTGCCGACCGTTTTCTCGGCCGGCGCAATGCCGGCGCAGTTGACCAGGCCCACGAGCTTGCCGAGCTTCAGCGCCGCGGCCACGGCGGCCTGGCCGTCAGCCTCCTGGCTCACGTCGCACTTGACGAAAGCGCCGCCGATCTCGCGTGCGACGGCCTCGCCCTTTTCCGCCTGCATGTCGGCAATCACCACCTTGCCGCCGTTCGCTGCCAGCATGCGCGCCGTGCCTTCGCCGAGGCCCGAAGCGCCACCGGTCACGATAAAAACCTTGCCGTCGATCTGCATGAAAGTCTCCTGGAATGAGACCGGCATTATCGAAGAGGCGTGGCCAAGCAAAAAAAAGGCCTCATCCGAAGATGAGGCCTGAATTGGATCCGTGAGGACCCAAGGAGACAACTGGTGGTAAGCGTCCGGCAGCTTAGCGCTTGCGCGAAGCGGTGGCGGTCTTGGCAGCGGCGACGGCTTGCGTCGACACGGCGTTGAAGTTGGCTTCGGCGACGTCGCCGGCCTGCTTGACGGCCTTCTGGACCGATTCGAAGGCGTTGTTGGCGGCGGCCACGGCGCTCTTCATCACGGCAACAGCGGTTTCCGAACCAGCCGGGGCGTTCTTCGAGGCGCTGTCGACCAGGCCAACAAAGGCTTGCTGGGTTTCGGCGGCCTTGGCTTCGAAGGCCTTGGAGAATTCGGCGCCGGTACCCTGGGCGATGTCGTAGAGGTGGCGGCTGTAGGCGGCGGTCTTTTCGGCCAGGGGCTGGTACAGGCTGGCTTGCAGCGTCAGCAGTTCCTGTGCGTCCTTGACGTTCAGCGTGGCTTGAGCGGTGGTGGCGGCTTCGGCCAGGGCGGCCTTGGAAGCGGTCACGTTGAGTTCGACGAGCTTCTCGACGCCTTCGAAGGCCTTCGTGGTGAGGCCGAACAGGGTTTCGAGGTTTGCTTTTTGAGCGGCGAGGATCTGGTCAGCGGTCAGGGCCATTTGGAATCTCCGAAAAGGAATGAGATGGTGTCGGTCACGTTGCGCTGCGCCTCGTCGTCTATGTTGCGGTGCAGCATGGCCTCAAGTATAGGCAGCACAGGCTGGCGATCAAGGGGTTTTTGCTGCTTTGCAGCAAATTAGAACGTGCTTTCTAAATCTGGCTTGCGGCCCTCCGAGAGCCTATCGGGTGGTGTCGGGCCGGTCCTGCGCCGCCGCCCGCTGGCACAATGCCGCGCGATGAGCTCCGCCGCCAAACCGACCCCCCACACCCGCAGCAGCTACCGGGTTTTTCGCAGCATTCCGACGCGCTGGGCCGACAACGACATGTATGGCCATGTCAACAACGTCGTCTACTACAGCTGGTTCGATACCGCGGTGAACGCGCTCCTGATCGAACGCGGCGCCCTCGACATCCACCAGGGCCAGACCGTCGGCTTCGTGGTCGAGACGCAGTGCAACTATTTCGCCCCCATCGCGTTTCCGCAGACGGTGGAGGCGGGCATCCGCGTGGCCCAGGCCGGCCGCTCGAGCGTGCGCTACGAGATCGGGTTGTTCGCCGAGGGAGCCGACACCGCCGCCGCGCAAGGCCACTTCGTGCACGTGTATGTCGACCGCGCGACCCAGCGCCCGGTGGCGTTGCCAGACGCGCTGCAGCGCGTGGTCGATTCGCTGAAGGCCTGACGGCCGCGCGCTGCAAAAGCAAAACGGCGCCCTAGAAGGCGCCGTTCTGTTTACTGCTGCGCACGGCCCATAAGGGCCATGGCGCCGCTTACATGGTCTTCTTCATGGCCTTGATATCGGCCTTGCCCTGCGACTCGTCGGCCTTGGCCTGCTTCACGCATGCATCCTTGGCTTCGCCCTTCTGGTCGTCGCACTTTTCCTTGGCGACCTCGTAGGTGGCCTTGACCTTTTCCTCGGCGACCTTGCGGGCATGGGCATCGCTCGGCTTGTACTGCTGTTCGAGCTCGGCCTTGGCGACGTCTTCCTTGCCCTCGGCTTCCTTCTCGCAGACGTCCTTCGCGTTGTCCTTCATGGCATCGCACTGGGCCTTGGCGGACTTGTGGTCGGCCTCGATCTTCTGCTTGGCGGCCTTGTATTCGTCCTGGGTCATTGCCGAGGCGTGGGTCGCGACGAAGCAGGTGGAGGCGAGTGCCAGCATGAGCAAATGTTTCTTCATTTTTTCCTTTGAGGTTTTTGGAGAGAGGGGGCATGCGGACGGCCCATGCGGGCCGTCATGCGGAAAGCGTCAGTGCTTTCAGTACCAGAGGCTGTCGGCGCTGCGGCCGTCGCGGGATTCCCATTCCTTGACCTGCTTCTCGGCCTCGTCGCGGCTGATGCCGTGGCGCTCCTGGATGCGGCCGAGCAGCTGGTCGCGCTTGCCGGCGATGACGTCGAAGTCGTCGTCGGTGAGCTTGCCCCATTGCTCCTTGACCTTGCCCTTGAGCTGCTTCCAGTTGCCTTCGATGGTGTCCTTGTTCATGCGAATCTCCTTGAGGTTGTCCAGCGGCATGGACTGCCGCCGTGCACTCACTGTCGTTCGCGCCATTCACCCCGCTGGTAGGACGCCCTGCGCGAGCGCCGTAGGCACAAGCCGACGGCGCCCGTGATAATCGGACGCACGCCGAAAAAGACCGGGACAACGCGCGCCGAAACATGATCATTCACAGCCTGCTCGACACTGACCTCTACAAGTTCACCATGATGCAGGTCGTGCTGCATCACTTTCCCGGTGCCCGGGTTGAGTACCGGTTCAAGTGCCGCAATCCCGGCGTCGACCTCGCTCAATTCGCGGGGCAGATCCGCGAGGAGGTTCGCAGCCTCTGTTCACTGCAGTTCCGCGACGCCGAACTCGCCTACCTGCGCTCGATGCGCTTCATCAAGAGCGACTTCGTCGACTTCCTCGGGCTGTTCCGGCTCAACGAGAAGTACATCACCATCACGCCCCAGGCCTCGGGCGAGCTCGAGATCCGCATCAAGGGGCCGTGGCTGCACACGATCCTTTTCGAGATCCCGGTGCTCGCGATCGTGAACGAGGTCTATTTCCGCAACACGCAGAAGAAGCCGGATTTCGTCGAGGGACGCCGGCGGCTCGAGACCAAGATCACGCAGTTGCAGGAGGCGGGGTTGTCCGACCTCAAGATCGCCGACTACGGCACCCGCCGCCGCTTCTCGAAGGACTGGCACGAAGAGGTGCTGCGAACGCTGGTGGCGCGGCTCGGTGCCGTGACCGCCCCGGCGCTGCCGGCACGGCCCGGCGACGGGCTGCCGCAGCTCGCGGGCACCAGCAACGTGCTCTATGCCATGAAGCTCGGCCTGATCCCGCTCGGCACGATGGCGCACGAATACCTGCAGGCCTGCCAGGCGCTCGGCCCGCGGCTGCGCGACAGCCAGATCTTCGGCTTCGAAACCTGGGCGCGCGAATATCGCGGCGACCTCGGCATCGCGCTGTCCGACGTCTACGGCATGAGCGCCTTCCTGCGCGACTTCGACCTGTACTTCTGCAAGCTCTTCGACGGCGCGCGCCACGACAGCGGCGATCCGTTCCAGTGGGGCGAGCGCATGCTCGCGCACTACATCGCCAACCGGGTGGACCCGCTGACCAAGACACTGATCTTCAGCGACGGGCTCACCATGCCGCGCACGATCGAGCTCTACCAGCAGTTCCGCGGCCGCTGCCAGCTGGCGTTCGGCATCGGCACCAACCTCACCAACGACCTCGGCTACGAGCCGCTGCAGATCGTCATCAAGATGATCAACTGCAACGGCCAGCCCGTGGCCAAGCTGTCGGACACGCCGTCCAAGAACATGTGCGAGGACGAGAAATACCTGGCTTATCTGCGCCAGGTGTTCGAGATCGAGCAGCCGCCGGCCTGACCTCGTCTGGTACGGTAACGCCCCATGAAAAAAAGAGTCCGCCTCGCGGCAGCCGCAGTGCTGCCGATGATGTTTCCCGCCCTGGCGATGGCCGCCGATTTCGACGGCAGCAAACTGTCCGCGCTGTGGAGCGTTCCGTTCGCCGGCATCCTGCTGTCGATCGCGCTGATGCCGCTCGTGGCCCCCGCGTTCTGGCACCACCACTACGGCAAGATCTCGGCCGCCTGGGCGCTGGCATTCCTGCTGCCCTTTGCGGCGATCTACGGTGCGCCGTTCGCAGGCACGCAGCTGGTGCATGCGATGGTGGAGGAGTACATCCCCTTCATCATCCTGCTGACCGCGCTGTTCACGGTGGCCGGCGGCATCCACATCCGCGGCAACCTGCACGGTGCGCCGGGCCTCAACACCGCGATCCTCGCGGTCGGCGCCGTGCTCGCGAGCATCATGGGCACCACGGGCGCCTCGATGCTGCTGATCCGTCCGCTGATCCGCGCCAACGACAACCGCCGGAGCAAGGCGCACGTGGTCGTGTTCTTCATTTTCATCGTCTCGAACGTGGGCGGCTCGCTCACGCCACTCGGCGATCCGCCGCTGTTCCTCGGCTTTCTGAAGGGTGTCGACTTCTTCTGGACCGCGAAAAACATCCTGCCGGAGACCCTGTTCCTGGTCGGGGCGCTGCTCGCCCTGTTCTACGTCATCGACCGCTACCAGTACCGCAAGGAAGGCGTGCTGCCGTTCGACCCGACGCCGGACACGCCGCGCATCGCCTTCGACGGCGCTGCCAACTTCTGGTTGCTCGGCGGCATCGTCTTCTTCGTGCTGCTCTCCGGGGTCTGGAAGTCGCCCGTGGGCTTCGACCTGTTCGGAACGCGCGTCGGCCTGCCGGGATTGGTGCGCGACGCGGCGCTGATCGCGATCCTGCTGATCTCGTTTCGGCTCACGCCGGCCAAGGTGCACGCCGACAACCAGTTCGAATGGGGCCCGATGGCCGAGGTGGCGAAGCTGTTCGCGGGCATCTTCCTGACCATCATCCCGGTCATCGCCATGCTCAAGGCCGGCGTGCAGGGGCCGTTCGGCGCGGTGATCGCGGCCGTCACCCGGCCCGACGGCCAGCCGGATCCGGCCATGTACTTCTGGGCCACGGGTGTGCTGAGCTCTTTTCTCGACAATGCGCCGACCTACCTGGTGTTCTTCAACACCGCGGGCGGCGACGCTGCCACGCTGATGACGACCCATGCCGCAACGCTCGCGGCGATCTCTGCGGGAGCGGTGTTCATGGGTGCCAACACCTACATCGGCAATGCGCCCAACCTGATGGTCAAGGCCATCGCCGAGAGCCGCGGCGTGCGCATGCCGAGCTTCTTCGGCTACATGGCGTGGTCGGTGGGCATCCTGGTTCCGCTGTTCGTTCTCTCCACCTTCATCTTCTTCCGCTAGGCACAGACATCATGAGCAAGCCCAATATCCTGGTCGCGCGCGCGATCTTCCCCGAAACCATCGAGCGGCTGTCGCAGCACTTCGAGGTCGAGTCGAACCAGGCCGACGAGAGCTGGAGCAAGGAACAGCTGATTGCCAAACTGCAAGGCAAGCAGGGCGCGTTCACCACCGGCAGCGAGCGCATCGATGCCGCCTTGCTCGACGCCTGCCCCGACCTGAAGATCTGCGCCAACATGGCCGTGGGCTACAACAACTTCGACGTCGACGCGATGGCCGCGCGCGGCGTGCTCGGCACCAACGCGCCCGACGTGCTGACCGAGACCACGGCCGACTTCGGCTTTGCGCTGCTGATGGCCACGGCCCGGCGCATCGCCGAGAGCGAGCATTTTCTGCGCGCGGGCAAGTGGCAGAAGTGGAGCTTCGACATGTTCGCGGGCTCCGACATCCACGGCTCGACGCTCGGCATCATCGGCATGGGCCGCATCGGGCAGGGCATCGCGAAGCGCGGCGCGCACGGCTTCGGCATGAAGGTGGTCTATCACAACCGTTCGCGCCTCGACGCGACGGTTGAGGCCGAATGCAAGGCCAGCTACATTGGCAAGGAAGAGCTTCTCAAGACCGCCGACCACGTGGTGCTGGTGGTGCCGTATTCGCCGGCCTCGCACCACACCATCGGCGCGGCCGAACTCGCGCTGATGAAGCCGACCGCCACGCTGGTGAACATCGCGCGCGGCGGCATCGTCGACGACGCGGCGCTCGCCGCGGCGCTGCGCGAGAAGAAGATCGCAGCCGCGGGCCTCGACGTGTTCGAAGGCGAGCCGAAGGTCCATCCCGACCTGCTGACCGTGCCCAACGTCGTGCTGACGCCGCACATCGCGAGCGCCACGGTGCCCACGCGGCGTGCCATGGCCGACCTTGCGGCCGACAACCTGATCGCATGGTTCGGCGGCAAGGGGCCGCTCACGCCCGTGACTCCCGTGCCGGCGGCAACCAAATAGGCGCACGCCGCAGAAAGAGACATCGGACCCCCTTGGAAACCACCGAACTGATTCTTTTCGCGCTGGGCGCGCTCGCGCTCATCCAGCTGCTGCTCATGGTCTGGCTGCTCGCGCGGCGGCAGCCCGAGCCCGACCACAGCGAAATTCTGGGCGCACTCGCCGCGATGCGCAGCGCGAACGAGCGCACCGAGCGCGAACTGCGCCATGAGATCGCCGAAAGCTCGCGCGGCGCACGGCAGGAAACTGCACAGGCCTTCGCCACCTTCCAGCAGGCGCTGGTGCAGCAGGGCGCAGAGGCCACACGCACGCAGAATGCCCAGCTCGACGCCTTCGCGCTGCAGCTCGCCTCGCTGCAGAAGAACCTCGGCGACACGCTCAACAACCAGCTGCAGGGCCTGAGCGAATCCAATGCCCGGCGGCTCGCCGAAGTGCGCGCCACCATGGAGACGCAGCTCACTCAACTGCAGCAGAACAACGCCGCCAAGCTCGACGAGATGCGAAAGACCGTCGACGAGAAGCTCCAGAGCACGCTCGAGGCGCGGCTCGGCGAGAGTTTCAAGCAGGTCGCCGAGCGGCTCGAGCAGGTGCACAAGGGCCTGGGCGAGATGCAGGCGTTGGCCGTGGGCGTGGGCAGCCTGCAGCGCGTGCTGACCAACGTCAAGACGCGCGGCGTGTTCGGCGAAGTGCAGCTCGAAGCCCTGCTCGAACAGGTGCTCACGCCCGAGCAGTACGCCCGGCAGGTCGAGACCAAGCCGCGCAGCGGCCAGCGCGTCGACTTCGCGATCCGCTTTCCGGGCCGCGGCGACGACGGTGCGCCGGTCTGGCTGCCGATCGACGCCAAGTTTCCGCGCGACGACTACGAGCGCCTCATCGATGCGCATGAGCGCGCCGATGCCGCAGGCGCCGAGCTTGCCGCCAAGGCACTCGAGGCGCGCGTGCGCAGCGAAGCCAAGTCGATCGCGGAGAGCTACCTGGCTGCGCCGCACACCACCGATTTCGCCATCCTGTTCCTGCCGGTCGAAAGCCTCTATGCCGAGGTGCTGCGGCGCCCCGGCCTGATGGATGCGATCCAGCGCCAGCACCGCGTGACGCTGGCCGGCCCGACCACCTTGCTGGCCATGCTCAACAGCCTTCACATGGGCTTTCGCACGCTGGCGCTCGAGCGGCAGGCCTCCGAGGTCTGGAAGGTGCTGGGCGCGGTCAAGACCGAGTTCGAGCGTTATGGCGAATGGGTGTCGCGCATCAAGGAGCAGGTGGCCAAGGCCTCCGACACCATCGACAAGGCCGACACGCGCGCCAAGCAGATGCGACTCGCGCTGCGCAAGGTCGAGGCGCTGCCCGAGGCGCAGTCGCAGGCGCTGCTGCCGCCCACCGCCGACAGCGAGGGCGACGACACCCCGTGAAAGGCTCCGAACTGCTGCGCGTGATCGGCGCCCAGGTCTGCCTGCATGCGACGATGGCCGGCATGCGGCTCGCGACGCCGCTGCTGGCGCTGCAACAGGGCTACAGCGCCGCGGCGGTGGGCTTGCTGATCGCGCTGTTCGCGCTCACGCAGGTGTTCCTTGCGCTGCCGGCCGGGCGCTTCGCCGACCGGTACGGATTCAAGCGGCCGTTGTGGCTGTCGGTCATCGCGGCGTCCACCGGCGCGGGGCTGGTGGTCATCTTCCCGACCTTCCCGGTGATGTGCCTCGCGGCACTGTTGACGGGCGGCGCCACCGGCGCGACCGTGATCGCATTGCAGCGCCACGTCGGCCGCTCGGCCACCAACGCGACGCAACTCAAGCGGGTGTTCAGCTGGCTCGCGATTGCGCCCGCGGCAGCCAATTTCGTTGGGCCCTTCGCGGCAGGCCTGCTGATCGACAACGCCGGGCATGCGCCGGCGGACATGCTGGCGTTCCGCGTCTGCTTTGCGGTGATGGCCGTCCTGCCGATCGTCTGCTGGTGGCTCGCGCGCGGCGCGCACGAACCGCCGCTCATCGTGCCGGTGGCCGGCGCCGTGCCCACGCGCGCCTGGGACCTGCTGCGCGAACCGATGTTCCGGCGCCTGCTGTTCGTGAACTGGCTGCAGTCGTCGAGCTGGGACGTGCACGCCTTCGTGCTGCCGGTGCTGGGCCATGACCGCGGCATCAGCGCGTCGGTGATCGGTTCCATCCTCGGTGCCTTCGCCGTTGCGGCGGCCGTCATTCGCGTGGTGCTGCCCCTGATCGCCTCGCGCGCTTCGGAGCGCAGCGTGATCCTGGTCTCCACCATCGTCACCGCGGCGGTGTTCGCGGTGTATCCGCTGCTCGACTCGGCCTGGACCATGGGCCTGTGCTCGGTGATCCTCGGCTTCGCGCTGGGCGCCGTGCAGCCGATGGTGATGAGCATGCTGCACCAGATCACGCCGCACGAGCGGCACGGCGAGGCGCTGGGGCTGCGGCTCATGACGATCAATGCGTCGAGCGTCGCGATGCCGATGCTGTTCGGATCGCTCGGCGCGCTGATCGGCATTGCCGGCGTTTTCTGGGTGGTGGGCGGCGTGCTCGCGCTCGGCGCCCGCGCCACCTGGGGCCTGAAGGTCTAGCAGCGCCGCGGGCCAGCCCCGCGTGCGCCTACAGCTTGTAGAAGCGCTTGATCGCGCTCCAGGCGTCCTCGGGCGTGTCGACGTATTGGAACAAGTCCACGTCGCCTGGCGAGATCACGCCTTCCTCGACCAGGAAATCGAAGTCGATGAGCTTCTTCCAGTAGTCGGTGCCGAACAGCACGATCGGCACCGGCTGGGACTTGCGCGTCTGCACCAGCGTGATGACCTCGAACAGCTCGTCGAGCGTGCCGAAGCCGCCCGGAAACGCCACCAGCGCCTTCGCACGCATCATGAAATGCATCTTGCGGATCGCGAAGTAGTGGAACTTGAAGCTCAGCGCGGGCGTGACGTAGGGGTTCGCCGCTTCTTCCATCGGCAGCGCGATCGCAAGGCCGACCGAGAGGCCGCCGCCTTCGTGCGCACCGCGGTTGGCCGCCTGCATGATGCCGGGGCCACCGCCGGTGCAGATGAAGAGTTTGTCCTCGGGCTCCTTGTCGTTGCTGTACTGCGCGACCAGCTTGCCGAAGGCACGGGCCTTCTCGTAGTAGTGCGAGCTGCGCGCGAGCCGGCGCCAGCGTTCGGCAGCCGTGGCGTCGCCAGCGGCCTCGGCTTGCGCGACGAGCGCTGCGGCTTCTTCGTCGCTGCGGAAGCGGGCGCTGCCGAAGACCACCACCGTGTTCTCGATGCCGTGGGCGCGCTGCTCGACGTCGGGCTTCATGAGCTCGAGCTGCATGCGCACACCGCGGGTCTCGCGGCGCAGCAGGAATTCGGGGTCGGCGAAGGCGATGCGCGAGGGATCGGGGTCGAGCGGCAGGCCCTGTTCGGCGTGCGTCTTGAGCGTGGCCCAGGCGTCGGCCAGGCGCTTGTCGTGAAGGTCGTGCGTGTTGTTCATGGGAATGTGCAGGAAGACTCACTGCATTGTGCAGCGTGGCGGCCGCCGGACGCCGGGCGTGCCAAACGAAAAAGGCCCCTTGCGGAGCCTTTCTGAAAGCGCATGCCGGCAGCTTTGCCGGCAGGGAGCAGGGTCATCAGACGCGCTTGCGGTATTCGCCCGTGCGGGTGTCGATTTCGATCTTGTCGCCTTGCGAGACGAAGAGCGGCACCGGCACTTCGAAGCCGGTCGCGATCTTGGCGGGCTTCAGGACCTTGCCCGAGGTGTCGCCCTTGACGGCCGGCTCGGTCCAGGTGATCTCGCGCTCGACGCTGGTCGGCAGCTCGACCGAGATGGCCTTGCCGTCGTAGAACACCACTTCGACCGGCATGCCGTCTTCGAGGTAGTTGAGGGCGTCGCCCATGTTCTCGGCTTCGACTTCGTACTGGTTGTACTCGGTGTCCATGCAGACGTACATCGGGTCGGCGAAATAGGAGTAGGTGCACTCCTTCTTGTCGAGCACGATCTGGTCGATCTTGTCGTCGGCCTTGAAGACCACTTCGGTGTTGAAGTTGGCGATCAGGCTCTTGAGCTTCATGCGCACGGTGGCGGAGTTGCGGCCGCCGCGGCTGTATTCGGTCTTGAGCACGACCATCGGGTCCTTGCCGTGCATGATGACGTTGCCGGCGCGGATTTCTTGAGCGATTTTCATATCAGGTTCTCTGGATGTTGGCCGCTCGGTGCACGGGGCCCTCGGCGGCTATTGCAGGAAGGTGCAGGTTGGCCGGCGCGGCGAGCCCCGCGGTACAGGTTTCACGGCGGGTTAAAAGCGGGCTTGGCGGAGCATGTCGGGTCTTGCACATCGCGCCCAGACCCGCCCAGAAATCCGCAAAGCCCGCTATTTTAGCTTTTTCCGGCAACCAGGTGCCGCAATTGCGTCGCCAGGTCCTCTTGCGCCCAGAGCTTTTCGCGGCCGGCCCGCACGGTTTCGCGCCACGGGTCGAGGGCGCCCAGCGGGGGCAGGGGCACCTCGCCGAAGCCGTTCCAGGCGTGGTGGAAGCGCCGCATCGCCGGCGGGGCGCCGAGCCAGTCGAGCCAGGCGTCGAGCTTGGCGTGGTGCGCATCGTCGTCCTGCGGGTAGATCTGCCAGACCAGCGGGGCACCGGCCCAGAGGCCGCGCACGAGCGAATCCTCGCCGCGCACGAAGTTGAGGTCGCAGGCCCACAGAAGATGGTCGAAATCGACCTGCGTCAGGTAGGGCAGGTACGAGATCGAGAGTGCACCGAAGCCCGCGAGCGCCTGGTCGGCCTGGCCGCGGGCCGAGAAAAAGGCCCTGACCGCGTGCGTCGCGCGGCCGGCGGTCACCAGCAGCCGCGTGGGCTCGGACGCGGCCGCGAGCCGATCGAGCAGGTCCGCCAGCGCCGGGGGTTCGTAGCAGAACAGCGACACCAGGCGTTCGCCCTCCTGCCGCGGAACCTCTTGTGCTGCGAGCCACGCATCGCGGTCGAAGCGCGCCCGCCGCTCGGCCAGTCCGGGCTCGCGCAGGAGCCCACCCGTGCCGGGCGTGAAACCTGGGTAGAAGAAGCGCTTCGTGAGCCCGGCGCCCGGTCCCTTGAAGACCGGCGACGGCAGGCGGTGCAGGCGCTCGACATACGGTTCCGCCGACAGGTATTCGAGGTTGATCCAGGCCCGGGCGGGGGTGCCGGCGTCCTGCGCTTCCTCGGCAAAGCGCGCCACGAGTTCGGGCGCCGGATCGCAGCCGAAGGCCTCGACGAGCACATCGGGCGGCGCCGCGGCCGCGGCCTGGCGGACGGCGTCGGGGTCGAGCCAGTCGATCACCTGCACGCCCTCGCATCCCGCCGGCGCCATCCAGTGCAGCGCGGTGGCGTCGTCGATCCAGAGCCGCACGCGCTCGCCGAGCGCCGCCAACTGGCTCGACAGGCGCCAGCAGACGCCGAGGTCGCCGTGGTTGTCGATGACCTTGCAGAAGATGTCCCATTGCATGCCTGGGAGTGTGCCCGCCCCGGCGCGCCGGCGCACGCCACAATATCCGCCATGTCAGACGTGCATTCCGAACAATTGCTCAGCGAAGTCGCGGCCCTGCCGCAGCTGCCGGGCGTCTATCGCTATTTCGACGCGGCGGGCGCGGTGCTCTACGTGGGCAAGGCGCGCAACCTCAAGAAGCGGGTCGCCAACTACTTCCAGAAGAGCCACGGCGGCACGCGCATCGGCCACATGATCTCGAAGATCGCGCGCATGGAGACCACGGTGGTGCGCTCCGAGGCCGAGGCGCTTCTGCTCGAGAACAACCTGATCAAGACGCTCAAGCCGCGCTACAACATCCTTTTCAGGGACGACAAGAGCTATCCGTACCTGAAGATCGCCTCGCACCAGTTTCCGCGGCTCGCCTACTACCGCGGGGGCGTCGACAAGAAGCACCGCTACTTCGGGCCCTACCCGAGCGCCTGGGCGGTGAAGGAGTCGATTCAGCTGCTGCAGAAAGTGTTCAAGCTGCGCACCTGCGAGGACACTGTGTATGCCAACCGCACGCGGCCCTGCCTGCTGTACCAGATCAAGCGCTGCTCGGGCCCGTGCGTGGGCTACATCGCGCCCGAGGTCTATGCGCAGGACGTGGCCAGCGCCGAAGCCTTCCTGATGGGCGACACCCAGCTCGTGCTGTCCAAGCTCGAAGCGCGCATGAGCGCCCATTCCGAAAAGCTCGAGTTCGAGCAGGCGGCCGAGCTGCGCAACCAGATGTCGGCGATCTCGCGCGTGCTGCATCAGCAGTCGATCGAGATCGCATCGGACAAGGACGTGGACATCCTCGCGGTGAAGGTGCAGGGCGGCAAGGCCTGCGTCAACCTGGCCATGGTGCGCGGCGGAAGGCACCTGGGCGACCGCCCGTACTTTCCGGTGCATGTGGAGGATGCCTCGCAGATCCACCACGGCGAACTCGATGCGGAAGAGGGCGCGCCCCCGGCGATCGCCGATCCGGTCGAGGTGCAGGTGCTCGAGGCCTTCATCGCGCAGCACTACATCGACGTGCCGGTGCCCGCCACGCTGGTGCTGAGCCATCCGGTGGGCCGTGCGCTGATCGAGGCGATCTCGCAGCAGGCGGGTTCGCGCGTGACGGCGGTATTCCAGCCGCGCGAGCAGCGCCGGCACTGGCTCGAGATGGCCGAAACGAATGCGGGCCTCCAGCTCGCGCGGCTGCTGGCCGAGGAGGGGTCGCAGCAGGCGCGCACGCGCGCGCTGACCGACGCGCTCGAACTCGCGCCCGACGACCTCGACAACTTCCGCGTCGAGTGCTTCGACATCTCGCACACCGCGGGCGAGGCAACGCAGGCATCGTGCGTGGTGTTCGAGCACCATGCGATGCAGAACCGCGAATACCGGCGCTACAACATCGAGGGCATCACGCCCGGCGACGACTATGCGGCGATGCGCCAGGTGCTGCACCGCCGCTACGGCCGCCTGGCCGAGGCGATGGCGGCCGAGACCGATGCACCGCCCGCAGGCGACGCGGCCGGTGCCGGCAGCGATGCGCCGCCCAAGACGCGGGCCGCGCGCATGCCGGACCTCGTGCTGGTCGACGGCGGCAAGGGCCAGGTGTCGATGGCGCGCGAGGTGTTCAGCGAACTGGGCCTGCCGCTGTCGCTGATCGTCGGCGTCGAGAAGGGCGAAGGCCGCAAGGTCGGCCTCGAGGAACTGGTGTTCGCCGATGGCCGCGAGAAGGTTTACCTCGGCAAGGACTCGGCGGCGCTGATGCTGGTCGCGCAGATCCGCGACGAGGCGCACCGCTTCGCGATCACGGGCATGCGTGCCAAGCGCGCCAAGGTGCGCGTGGGCGGCAGCCAGCTCGAGGACATTCCGGGGATCGGGCCGAAGCGGCGCGCCCGCCTGCTGCAGCGCTTCGGCGGCATCCGCGGCGTGGCGGCGGCGAGCGTCGAGGACATCGCCTCGGTCGAGGGCATCGCCACCGAATTGGCCGAGGAAATCTATCGGGCCTTGCACTGACGTGCCGCCGTCGCTCACGCTGGCATGACACAATCGCGCGCATATGTTCTGGACACTTCCGACCATCATGACCTGGACGCGCATCGTCGCGATTCCGTTGATCGTCGGCATGTTCTATCTGCCGATGGCCGAGCCGACGCGCAACCTGATCGCCACGGTCATGTTCATCGTGTTTGCCGCTACCGACTGGCTCGACGGTTACCTGGCGCGCAAGCTCAACCAGACCTCGGCCTTCGGCGCCTTCCTCGACCCCGTGGCCGACAAGTTCCTGGTCTGCGCGTCGCTGCTGGTGCTGGTGCATCTGAACCGGGCCGACGTGTTCGTCGCCTTGATCATCATCGGACGGGAGATCGCGATCTCGGCGCTGCGCGAATGGATGGCCCAGATCGGCGCGAGCAAGAGCGTCGCGGTGCACATGATCGGCAAGGTCAAGACCACGGTGCAGATGGTCGCGATCCCGTTCCTGCTCTATGACGGGCAGCTCTTCGGCGTGATCGACACCGGCTGGTGGGGCCAATGGCTGATCTGGATCTCGGCCGTGCTGACGATCTGGTCGATGGTCTATTACCTCCAGAAGGCCATTCCCGAGATCCGGGCACGCGCCAAATGAGCTTTGCCGCGGCCCGCGGCGCGGGCTGGCTGCGCGCGATGCCGGCGGTCTTCGTGCTGATCTGGAGCACGGGCTTCATTGTCGCGCGCTACGGCATGCCCTACGCGCCGCCGCTCAAGTTCCTGGCGGTGCGCTTTGCCCTGTCGCTCGTGTGCTTCGGCATCTGGGTGGCGCTCGCGCGCGTTGCCTGGCCGCGCGAGCGCGCACAGTGGGGGCACCTGGCGGTCACCGGGGTGCTGATGCAGGCAGGCTATCTGGGCGGCGTCTGGGCCGCGGTGCATGCCGGCATGGGCGCAGGGCTGGTGGCGCTGCTGGTCGGCATCCAGCCGGTGCTGACCGCCATCTGGCTGTCGCTCGGCGGCGGGCGCATTTCGCAGCGCCAATGGGCGGGGCTGACGCTGGGCTTCGCGGGGCTGGTGCTCGTGGTCTCGCGCAAGCTCGGGCAGGGCACCGAGGTGAACGCGCTCACGATGGCGCTCGCGGTCATGGCGCTGCTGTCGATCACCGCGGGCACGCTGTACCAGAAGCGCTTCGTCGCGCCGTGCGACGTGCGCAGTGCCAGCGCCGTGCAGATGGGCGCGGCGCTCGTCGTCACCCTGCCTTTTGCGCTGATGGAGTCGCAGTCGATCGAATGGAATGCGTACTCGACCGGCGCCATGGCCTGGTCGGTGCTGGCGTTGTCGCTCGGCGGCAGCTCGCTGCTCTACATGCTGATCCAGCGCGGCACCGCCACGGCAGTGACGAGCCTGCTTTACCTGGTGCCGCCGTGCACCGCGGTCATGGCCTGGCTGCTGTTTGCCGAGCCGATCGGCCTCGTGACCTTGCTGGGCATCGGGCTCACCGCCGCCGGGGTGAGCCTGGTGGTGCGCAGCCAGCGCTGAAGCAGCGCTTTTTCTTCTTTCCTGCCTTCTTTCAGCGCGGCGAACTGGTCTTGCCGGGTTTCCAGGGCTCGCCGCGAAACTGTTCCGCAAGGTGGTCGAGCAGCAGGCGCACGCGCCGCGGTGTCTTCGGGCGCCAGGGGGCAATCCAGTGGATGTCGGCGTCGGGCATTGCGTACTGCGGCAGCACGCGCACCAGCGCGCCCGACGCGAGCTGCGGTGCGATGTCCCACAGGCTGCGCAGCATGATGCCGTGGCCCGCCAGGCACCAATCGCGCACCATCTCGCCCGAGTTGCTGCTGAGCGGTCCCTGTACCCGTACGCGCGCGGTGCTGCCGTCGCGCGCATGGCGCAGCGTCCACAGCGCGAACTGGCGCTGGTTCACCTCGCCGTTCTCGCGCGCGACCAGGCAGTCGTGCGTGGCCAGCGCGTCGACGGTGGCCGGCAGGCCGCGCCGCTCGATGTAGGCGGGCGCGGCGGCCAGCACGCGCTGGTTGCGCGCGATGCGGCGCGTGGCCCAGTCGGCCGCGCGGCGCTGCTGCACGGCCCACAGCCATAGCGCGCCGTCATAGCCCTCGGCACCG
Source organism: Variovorax sp. Soil_C_19 (assembly GCF_057657255.1). NCBI lineage: Bacteria > Pseudomonadati > Pseudomonadota > Betaproteobacteria > Burkholderiales > Comamonadaceae > Variovorax > Variovorax sp. Soil_C_19. The sequence goes on from NZ_JBDGIV010000001.1 coordinate 298,327, forward strand.
AGATCGGGCAGGCGCTCGGTCAGCAGCAGTTCGATCTGCAGGCCGGGATGGCGCGCCTGGAAGCCGGCCAGCGTGGGGCCGACCCAGCGCCGGCCGAAGCCGAAGGTGGCGGCCAGGCGGATGGTGCCGACCAGCGCGTTCTGCCGCTCGCCGAGGTCGCTCTCGAGCGCCGCAAAACCCTCGAGCAGCGTCCTTGCGTGCAGGCAGACCGCCTCGCCCTCGGCCGTCACGCTGAGCCGGCGCGTGGTGCGCTCGAAGAGCCGCTGCCCGAGCCGCGCCTCGAGCGCGCCGAGCCGCTTGGTGACCACCGACGGCACGACGTCGAGCGCGGTGGAGGCGCCCGCGAGGCTTCCCTGGTCGCGGATGGCCAGCACCAATTCGAGATCGCCGCGGTCCAGCGCCAATGGATTCATGCCAGATTGGAAAGTATGAATTGGCTGATTGTTGCTTGATGATCGATGGAGCGCAACGCACAATCGCCGCGTGACTGCTTCCTCCTTCCTCGACTTTCCCACCTTCGACATCGAGCGCAACGGCGTCCGCGTGCACGGCCGGGTCTGTGGCCGCGGCGCACCGCTGCTGCTGCTGCACGGCCATCCGCAGACGCATGCGATCTGGCACCGCGTGGCGCCGGCACTGGCCGAGCGCTTCACCGTGGTGGCGCTGGACCTGCGCGGCTATGGCGACTCGGGCCGGCCGGCGGCCGATGCCGATCACCTGGCGCACAGCAAGCGCGAGATGGCGCTCGACGCACGAGCCGCAATGTCGCACCACGGCTTCGATCGCTTCGGCGTGCTCGCCCACGACCGCGGCGCGCGCGTGGCGCACCGCCTGGCCGTTGACCACCCGGCAGCGGTCGAGCGCATGCTGCTGCTCGACATCGCACCCACGCTCTCGATGTACGAGAACACCAGCGACGCCTTCGCGCGCGCCTACTGGCACTGGTTCTTCCTGGTCCAGCCGCCGCCGCTGCCCGAGGCGCTGATCGCTTCGGACCCGGTGCGCTACGTGCGCAGCGTGATGGGCGGCAGGCATGCAGGGCTCGCGCCCTTCGCGCCCGAGGTGCTTGCCGAGTACGAGCGCTGCGCGCAGATCCCGGGCACGGCCGAATCGATCTGCGAGGACTATCGCGCCTCCGCCACCATCGATCTCGTCCACGACCGCGCCGACGTCGCCGCCGGCCGGCGGCTCCCGCAGCCGTTGCGCGTGCTCTGGGGCGAGCATGGCGCGGTCGGGCGCTGTTTCGACGTGCTCGCGCTGTGGCGTGAACGCGCCGACGAAGTTTCGGGCCGCGCGCTGCCGTGCGGCCACTATGTTCCCGAGGAAGCGCCGGACGAACTGCTCGCCGAGGCCCTCGCGTTTTTCACACCCCTCCAGCAAGAAGGAACCACACCATGACCACCCACCGCATCGCAGTCATCGCCGGCGACGGCATCGGCAAGGAAACCATGCCCGAAGGCCTGCGCGTGGTCGATGCCGCGGCGCGCAAGTTCGGCATCGACCTGAAGTTCGACCACTTCGACTTCTCGAGCTGGGACTACTGCGAGAAGCACGGCAAGATGATGCCCGACGACTGGAAGAACCAGATCGGCGGGCACGATGCGATCTACTTCGGCGCGGTGGGCTGGCCCGAGAAGATCGCCGACCACGTGTCGCTCTGGGGCTCGCTGCTGTTGTTTCGCCGCGAGTTCGACCAGTACATCAATCTGCGCCCCGCGCGGCTGATGCCCGGCATCACCGCGCCCGTGGTGCGGCGCGACGGCACGCCGCGCCAGCCCGGCGAGATCGACATGTACATCGTGCGCGAGAACACCGAAGGCGAATATTCGAGCATCGGCGGGCGCATGTACGAAGGCACGCCGCGCGAGATCGTGGTGCAGGAGACCGTGATGTCCCGCCACGGCGTCGACCGCGTGCTCAAGTTCGCCTTCGAACTGGCCCAGTCGCGTCCGAAGAAACACCTGACCAGCGCGACCAAGTCGAACGGCATCTCGATCACCATGCCCTACTGGGACGAGCGCGTGGTCGAAATGGCGAAGAATTACCCGGGCGTGACGCTCGACAAGTTCCACATCGACATCCTCACCGCGCACTTCGTGCAGCGGCCCGACTTCTTCGACGTGGTGGTTGCGAGCAACCTGTTCGGCGACATCCTGTCCGACCTGGGCCCGGCATGCACCGGCACCATCGGCATCGCGCCGAGCGCCAACCTCAACCCCGAGCGCACGACGCCGTCGCTGTTCGAGCCGGTGCACGGCTCTGCGCCGGACATCGCGGGCAAGGGCATCGCGAACCCGATCGGCCAGATCTGGTGCGGCGCGATGATGCTCGAATTCCTGGGCCACAAGAACGTGCACGACGCGATCCTCGCGACCATCGAGAAGGTGCTCGCACCCCAAAGTGGCGCACCGCGCACACCCGACATCGGCGGCACGGCGAGCACGTCCGACCTCGGCAAGGCCATCGCCGAAGCGCTTTGATCGCGCTTCGGTCGCTGTAAAAGTGGGCGCGCGAAACGCCCCTAAAATCGCGCGCTCCGCTGTCTTGCATGGCTTCGCGTCGTATTGACACCCTGCAGACCAGTGGTTGTAATCCTTCTGGCAGCGCGCTGCCGAGGCGTCAGTCCTGCCAGGCTTTGCGTGTCGCGTCATTCCGCGACCGACTCGCAGCTGACGAAGCCGACCAACTTAATTTCTTCGACTAGGGGCCCTTGTGAACAAGACCGAACTCATTGAGCACATCGCAAAAAACGCCGACATCTCCAAGGCAGCCGCCACCCGCGCGCTGGAGTCCACCATCGGCGCCATTCGTACCACGCTCAAGAAAGGCGGCTCCGTGTCGCTGGTCGGTTTCGGCACTTTCGCGGTCGGCAAGAGGGCTGCGCGCACCGGCCGCAATCCGCGCACCGGCGACGCGATTAAAATCAAGGCCGCCAAGATTCCGAAGTTCCGTCCGGGCAAGGCGCTGAAAGACGCGCTGAACTAGGACGTACACTCGGAGCGTATTTCCGGTGGGGTGCTTAGCTCAGCTGGTAGAGCGGCGCCCTTACAAGGCGTAGGTCGGGGGTTCGAGCCCCTCAGCACCCACCACCCGATGCAAAGGCGAACACAGGTTCGCCTTTTTTATTGCCGTGCGACATCCGTCGAAGAGAGTGTTCAAGCATGTTTGATTTCTTCCGCAAGTACAACAAGATCGTCATGTTCGTCTTGTTCTTGCTGATCATTCCCTCGTTCGTCTTTCTCGGGGTCGATCAGTACCAGAGCTCGGGCGTCGACGAGAAGGTGGCACGCATTGACGGAAACTCCATCACGCGGCCCGAGTGGGACATGCAGCATCGCAACGAGATCGACCGCATCCGCCAGCAGTCGCCCAACGTGGACCCCGCACTGCTCGAGTCGGATGTGATGCGCTACGCCACACTGGAGCGCATGGTGCGCGACCGCGTGCTGGCCGCCGCGGCTGCCAAGTCGAACGTGAGCATCTCGGAAGAGCGGCTGACGCGGATCTTCGCGCAGGACACGGGCCTTGCGGCATTCCGCACGCCGGATGGCAAGTTCGACCGCGAAACCTTCCAGCGCGTCACCGGCCGCACGCCGGAGCAGTACGAAGCCTCGATGCGCGCGGAACTCGCCACGCAGCAAGTGCTGCTCGGCATCTCGGGAACGGCCTTTGCGCCGCCTGCGTTGACGGCCGCCACGATCGGCGCCTTCTATGACCAGCGCGAGATCCAGGTCGCGCGCTTCGCGCCCGACAGCTTCGCGTCGAAGGTGACGGTCAGCGACGCCGACATCGAAACCTACTACAAGGACCACGCGGCCCAGTTCCAGGCGCAGGAGCAGGCCAGCATCGAATACCTGGTGCTCGACATCGAGGCCGCGAAGAAGAACGTGTCGGTCAACGAAGCCGACCTCAAGACCTACTACGAGCAGAACAAGGAACGCTTCGGCACGAAGGAGGAGCGCCGTGCGAGCCACATCCTGATCACCGCACCCGCGAGCGCCTCGTCGGACGAGCGCGCCAAGGCAAAGGCCAAGGCGGAACAATTGCTGGCCGAAGTGAAGAAGGCACCTGCAAGCTTCGCCGACGTGGCGCGCAAGAATTCGCAGGACCCCGGCTCCGCGGAGAAGGGCGGTGACCTCGACTTCGTGACGCGCGGTGCCATGGTCAAGCCGTTCGAAGATGCGATGTTCGCGCTCAACAAGGGCGACATCAGCAACGTGGTCGAGACCGAGTTCGGCTACCACATCATCCGGCTCACCGACATCAAGCCCGGCGTGGTGCAGCCCTTCGAGCAGGTCCGCGCGACCATCGAGAACGAAGTGCGCGCGCAGCAGGCCACGCAGGAATTCGCCAAGGCGGCGGAAACCTTCACCGACACCGTGTACCAGCAACCCGACAGCCTGCAGCCGGCCGCCGAAAAGCTGAAGCTCACGGTCCAGACCGCCAGCAACGTGGCGCGCACGCCCGCACCCGGGGCCACCGGCGTGCTGGCCAACCGCAACTTCCTCAACGCGCTGTTTGCGGCCGATTCGCTGAGCCGCAAGCAGAACACCGAGGCCATCGAAGTCGGCGCGAACCAGCTCGCGTCGGGCCGCATCACCCAGTATTCGCCTGCGCAGCCGATGCCGCTGGCCGAGGTGAAGGACAAGATCCGCGCCCAACTCGTCAACGAGCGTGCCGCCGTCATGGCCAAGGCCGAGGGTGAAGCCAAGCTCGCGGCCTGGACCGCCAAGGCCGACGATGCAAGCTTCGGCAAGCCGGTCACCGTGTCGCGGCGCGATGCGCAGTCGCAGCCCCTCACGGTGATCGATGCCGCGCTGCGCGCGGACCCGGCCAAATTGCCCGCGCTCGTGGGCGTGGACCTGGGCACCCAGGGCTACGCCGTGCTGCGCGTCGCGAAGGTCGTTCCGCGCACGCCCTCGGCGCCCGAAGAGGCGCAGCAGGAGAACGCGCAGGTCGCGCAGTCGGTGGCTGCGGCGGAGAGCACCGCCTACTACAACATGCTCAAGGATCGCTTCAAGGCCGAGATCCTGGTGCCGAAGCCGGCGGACACTCTGTCGGCGACCGCGCGTTGACCTTCATCGCTTTGCGCGCGGTGTCGCGTGGGCGTCGCTGAGCGCAGGCGCCGTCGCCGGTGGGACAAGCGCGTCCTGCGGTTGTGGCCAGAATTCCGTGCATGGGAACCCTTTACCTCGTGCGCCATGGCCAAGCCAGCTTCGGCGCTGCCGACTACGACAACCTGAGCGAGCTCGGGCACCGGCAGTCGGTGCGCCTCGGTGAATACTGGCGCGAGCGCGGCATGCATTTCGACGCGGTGATCACCGGCACCCTGAAGCGTCATCGCCAGACCTGGGAAGGCATTGCCAAGGGCCTGGGGCTCGAGCGCGACGACGTGCTGCCCTGGCCCGGCCTCAACGAGTACGACAGCGAGGCGGTCATCGCGACCATCCACGAGGGCAAGCTCGAGAAGCCCGACACGCCCGAGATGTACCGGCACCATTTCCGGCTGCTGCGCAACGGTCTCGGCGCCTGGATGCAGGGCCGCACCCAGCCGGTGGGCATGCCGAGCTACATCGATTTCCTCGCGGGCGTGACGACGGCGCTCGATCATGTGCGCGACCGCCACCACGGTGCGCGGGTGCTGGTGGTGTCGAGCGGCGGACCGATCAGCACGGCCGTCGGCCATGTGCTCGGCACTTCACCCGAAGTGACGATCGAACTGAACCTGCGCATCCGCAACACCGCGGTCACGGAGTTCGCCTTCACGCCGAAGCGCCACATGCTCGTCACGTACAACACGCTGCCGCACCTCGATGCGCCCGCCTACGAAGACTGGGTGACCTACGCCTGAGGATGCGCGGGCGCAAGGAAACGCGGGCAGTTCAGGCCTGCCAGACGCCGTAGCCGATGCGGCGCAGTGCAATGCCGAGCTCGACCTCCATCGACCGGGCGTCGTCATAGCTCATGGGGTTGTAGCGTTCATACAGCGCGGGCAGCAGCCGCAGCCCGAACGCCTGCACGAAGCTGTTGGCCTGGATGCCGGCCTTGTGCTTGTCGAAACGGATGTCGGGGTCCAGGCCGGTCATGCCCACGTAGACGAAGGGCTTGCCGAGCTGGTAGTCGGGGTTGGCCCGCCTGAAGCGACCGTTGTTCCATACGCGGTCGTCGAGCTCGACCACGTAGACGTGATGCCCGGCCCTCGGCTTGCGCGGCATCTGTGGCGGGCGCGGCGCGCGTTCAGCGCTTGCGCTTCACCAGCCCGTAGAGCAGCAGCAGCACGATCGCGCCGACCACCGACGCGATGAAGCCCGCGCCCTCGCCGGCGGTGTACCAGCCCATGGCCTGGCCGACGTAGGTCATGATCAGCGAACCCGCAACCCCGATCAGCGTGGTGACGATGAAGCCAGCGGAATCGTCGCCCGGCTTGACGGCCCGTGCCACGAGACCCACGATGAAGCCGATCAGGATGGTCCAGACGATGCTCATGAAGAAACTCCTTTGGCGGTGGAAGGGGAGCAGAAAGCGGCGTGCACCGCGGTAAATTGCGGGCCGCACTCATGATAGCGGAGCCGTCAAGACGCGCTTGCTGCTGCGTCCTACAGGCCGGGACGGTGCGCGGGGCTATACCGTAGGCATGCTCGAAAAACTTCCCGAAGCCATCGGCCACGCGCTGCACGGCATGCGCGCCGGCCTGGACAAGATCGTCTTCAACTCGCTCGGCATGCGGCAGGGCATGGCGTCGATCGTGCTGGAGAGCGTCGCGTTCGTCGACCATGGTCCGATGGCCCCGCGTTACACCGCAGACGGCGAGGGCCTCTCGCCGCCGTTGCAGTGGACAGGCATTCCCGCTGGCGCGCTGTCGCTCGTTCTCGTGGTCGAAGACGCCGATTCCCCGACGCCCAATCCGCTGGTGCATGCAATCGTCGTGGGTTTGCCGCCCGGCGACGGAAAGCTCGACGAGGCGGCCATTCCGAGCCGCGAGAGCGACGGCGACGAGGGGCTGCATGTCGGGCGCAACTCCGGGCTGCAGGCCGCCTGGATGCCGCCCGATCCGCCCCCCGGGCATGGCGCGCACCGCTACGCGTTCCAGTTGTTCGCGCTCGACAGCACGCCGGAATTTTCAAGCACGCCGGGACGCGATGAGATCTTCGATGCGCTGCAGGCGCATGCGCTGGCCAGCGGCCTTCTGATCGGCACCTGCGAGCGGCCGGACGGCACGGCCAAGATCCCGCAGACCGCTCCGGCGGGGCCGCTTGCAGCGGGTTGAGCCGAATTTCAATCGGCTTCGCGGCACGCGGAGGCGGAAGGCGTGATTTTTCCCGCTATAATTGCGGGCTCTCCGGTGGCTGTAGCTCAGTTGGTAGAGTCCCAGATTGTGATTCTGGTCGTCGTGGGTTCGAGTCCCATCAGCCACCCCAAAACATCGTTCTGACTGCTATTGCGCAATAGCGTCCAGGAACCACGACGCCGGGCCCGCCCCGGCGTTGTCATTTGTGGCGCCCCGTCCTGGCGTCACTGCAGCTTCTCCATTCCTTCGATAAAGCACCAACCCGGTGCATGTGTTTTGTGCGATGCCGCATTTCGCGTGCCGTGGCCGCTTTTTGGCGTCGCCCTGCTTGTGCTAATTGTGAATTGAATTAAAATCCGCTCGTTTCCAATTTTCAGGAGTCCTGAATGGCTTCGACCCTTGCCGATATCAATTCCCAGATCAAGAAGTACGACGAGCAGATTGCGCAATTGCGCAAGCAGGCCGAAGACCTTCGCAACCAAGAACGCTCCGGCGTGATTGAAGACGTACGCAGGAAGGTCGCCGAATATGGTTTGACCGCTGCGGACCTGAAACTCAGCGCGCGCGGCGGTTCGATCAAGCGAAGCGCGGGTGTGCCTGCACCCAAGGCGGCGGCCAAATACCGCGGTCCGACAGGCGAAACCTGGTCGGGAGGCCGTGGCCGCAAGCCGCGCTGGGTGACCGAGGCATTGGCCGCTGGCAAGTCGCTGTCCGAGTTCGAGATCAAGTAAGCGTCTCGGCTGGCCGTCGGCCATTAAAAAAGCCCGCGCATGCGGGCTTTTTTAATGTCGGGTGGCGCCAGCCGTGCGAAGCGCTGCGGCCTCAGTTCACCATCACGAGTTTCCCCTTGACGCCACGCGAGCCCATGTGGGCATAGGCGGCTTTCAAATCCGCCATCGGCATGGTGCTGTCGATGACGGGCTTGATCTTGCCCTGGCCGTACCACTGCGCCAATTCGGCCATCATTTGTGCATTGGCCTTGGGCTCGCGCCGCGCGAAATCTCCCCAGAACACGCCGACGATGGACGCACCTTTCAGCAGCGTCAGATTCAATGGCAGCGAAGGAATCGGCCCCGCAGCGAAGCCGACCACCAAATAGCGTCCGCGCCAGCCAATGGAGCGAAATGCGGGCTCGGCGAAATCGCCGCCGACGGGATCGTAGATGACGTCCGGTCCCTTGCCGTCGGTTGCGGCCTTGATCGCGTCGCGAAAGCCGCCCGGCAGCGCGTGCGTGGTGTAGTTGATCGTCGCGTCGGCGCCAATGGAGCGGCAGAGTTCGCATTTCTCGTCGGTCGAAGCGGCGGCGATCACGCGTGCGCCCGCAGCCTTCGCGATCTGTATGGCCGCCGTGCCGACACCACCTGCAGCGCCGAGCACCAGCACGGTTTCACCGGCCTTGAGCTGGGCGCGGTCGATCAGTGCGTGCCACGAGGTTGCGTAGATCATGATGAAAGCCGCCGCATCGACGTGGCCGAAGCCTTCGGGCAGCGGCATGCAGAGCGCAGCCGGTGCCAGTGTGTGGGTCGCGAAGCCGCCCGTGCCCGACAGGCAGGCCACGTTCTGCCCGATCTTCAGGTGCGTGACGCCTTCGCCCACGGCCTGGACCACGCCGGCATATTCGGAGCCGGGCACGAAGGGCAGCGGCGGCTTGATCTGGTATTTGTTCTGGACGATCAGCAGATCGGGAAAATTGAGGCTGGCGGCCTTGATCTCGATCAGCACCTGTCCCGGCCCGGGCGTCGGCGTCGGCAGTTCTTTCCAGGTCAGCGCGTCGACGCCGGTGGGGTTTTCGCAAAGCCATGCGTGCATGCTCGGGTCTCCTTCTATGAATCGATCGGTCGTGTGTGGCAAGTGTTGCGCGACGATGATAGGGGGCGCCGCAGGACACCCTTGTCCCTGCTGCGACGCACCCGCCGCCTACAATCCGAACACCGAAAAGCACCATGAAGATACTCATTTCCAACGACGATGGTTTTCAGGCGCCGGGCATCGTCGCATTGCACGACGCGCTCAAGGACATCGCCGATGTCGAGGTGGTCGCGCCCGAACACAACAACAGCGCGAAGTCGAACGCGCTGACGCTCGCTGCGCCGCTCTACGTGCACAAGGCGCACAACGGCTTCCGGTACGTGACCGGCACGCCGGCCGATTGCGTCCACATCGCGCTCAAGGGTCTGCTCGGCTACCGGCCCGACCTCGTGGTCTCGGGCATCAACAATGGCGCCAACATGGGTGACGACACCATCTACTCGGGCACCGTGGGCGCCGCGATGGAAGCCTACCTGTTCGGCATTCCTGCCATCGCCTTCTCGCAGATCGAAAAGGGCTGGGCCCATGTCGATGCGGCCGCGCAGGTGGCGCGCCGCCTGGTGCAGCGGATCGAACACGAACGCATGGTGGAGCAGGGCGCGTTCCTGCTCAACGTGAACGTGCCGAATCGACCGCTGGACGAACTCAGGCCGATCAAGGTCTGCCGCCTTGGACGGCGCCATGCCGCGGAAAAAGTCATCACGCAGGAAAGCCCGCGCGGCGAAACCATGTACTGGATCGCGGGCGCCGGCGGTGCCAAGGACAGCGGTGAAGGCACCGACTTCCATGCCACGGCAGAGGGCCATGTCGCACTGACGCCGCTGCAGATCGACCTGACCGATCATGCCAACCTGGGGCAGTGGCGCGAGACCGTGGCCCGTCTGGGCCATTGAACATGGCCACGCAACGGCCTGGCTTCCCGGTTCGCCTGACACCCACCGCATCGGCCGCCACGCGCGGGCGCATGCCGGCCGTGCCCGCCCAACCTGTGGTGCCGAGCACGCCCTCGATGGCTTCCGACGCGGTGCGTGCGCGCATGGTGCAGAGGCTCGCCGCCCAGGGCGTTGCCGATGTGCGCGTGCTGCGCGCTCTCGGCGCAGTCGAGCGGCATCGTTTCGTCGACAGCGCGCTGATGAACCAGGCCTATGAAGACACGAGCCTGCCGATCGGGCTGGGACAGACGATCTCGAAGCCCAGCGTGGTCGCACGCATGATCGAGCTTCTGCTCGGCGCACCCGCGCTGGCCGGCAAGCCGCAGGACAAGCTCGGCCGCGTGCTCGAGATCGGCACCGGCTGCGGCTACCAGGCCGCCGTGCTGAACCACGTGGCCACCGAGGTGTACAGCATCGAGCGGCTGCGCGGACTGCACGAACGCGCGCGCGCGAACCTGCGGTACTTCCGACTCGCGACAGTGCATCTGATCTTGGGCGACGGCATGATCGGCTACCCCAAGGGCGCGCCGTACGCCGGCATCATCGCCGCGGCGGGTGGCGAAGCCGTGCCGCAGGCCTGGGTCGACCAGCTGGCGGTCGGCGGCCGCATCGTCGCACCCACGCAGTCGGCGAGCGGCGGACAGGCGCTCGTCGTCATCGACAAAACCGCCCGCGGACTCGAGCGACGCATTCTTGAGGCGGTTCACTTTGTCCCCCTAAAATCGGGCATCGCTTGAAGGAACAACAAATGCAGGGTTTTGGCAATCGGAGTTGGTGCGCTGGTGTCACGTTGGCCGTTGTGCTCGTGATCGCAGGGTGCGCCGCACCGCGCGGACCGGCGCCGGTCGAAGATCGAGGCACCATGTCGCGCGGGCCCGCTGCGGCACCCGGAGGCCCGCTCATCACCACCGATCCCTCGGGCAAGCCGCTGCCGGGCATCGAGAACTATGGCAAGCCGGGCTACTACGCCGTGCGGCCCGGCGACACGATCCGCCGCATCGCGAACGAGACCGGCCACACCTGGCAGAACATCGCGCGCTGGAACAACCTTGACAACCCCGACCTGATCGAAGTCGGCCAGGTGCTGCGCGTGGTTCCGCCGGTGGGACCGTCCACCACCATGGCCGCAGCGCCGGTGGAAGGCGTCGTGACCAAGCCCGTGCTGCCACCGTCGGCCATCGCGCCCACGGCACCTGCGAGCGCGGCGGTCGGCAAGCCGCCGGTGACGGCATCGCCCTCGACGCCGTCGGCCAGTTCCGGCGACGAGGACATCGGCTGGATCTGGCCGGCGCAGGGCACGCTCCTCGCCGGATTCGACGACGCGAAGAACAAGGGCTTCGACATCGGCGGCAAGGCCGGCGATGCGGTGCTCGCGGCGGCCGATGGCCGCGTGGTCTACGCCGGCGCGGGCCTGCGGGGCTACGGCAATCTGATCATCCTCAAGCACAACAACACCTACCTCACGGCGTATGCGCACAACCAGACGCTGCTCGTGAAGGAAGACCAGTCGGTACAAAAGGGCCAGAAGATCGCCGAGATGGGCAACAGCGACGCCGACCGCGTGAAGTTGCACTTCGAGATCCGCCGGCAGGGCAAGCCTGTCGATCCGGCGCGCTACCTGCCGCCGCGGTAACCGCAGACGCGGCCGCGCGCGCTTCTTTGCGCGCTCCGCGGATGGCCGTGCCTGCGGCTGAGACAATCGGGGGATGACGGAATCCACCGAAGAAAAGAAAGTCTCCACGAAACCCCCCGCAACCGCCGCCGGCGAATGGCTCGAGGTCGAATCTCTCGACCTCGATGCACAAGGTGTGGCGCACAACGCAGAAGGCATGGTCGTCTTCATCGAAGGCGCCCTGCCGTTCGAGGAGGTGCAGTTCAACGTGCACCGCCGCAAGAACAACTGGGAGCAGGGCACGGTCACGGCCATCCGGCGCGAGTCGTCGCAGCGAGTGCGTCCCGGCTGCCCGCACTTCGGGCTGCACACCGGTGCATGCGGAGGCTGCAAAATGCAGCATCTGGATGCGGCGGCGCAGGTCGCGGTGAAGCAGCGCGCCCTCGAAGACAACCTGTGGCACCTCGGCAAGGTCCGGCCCGAGAACGTGCTGCGGCCCATGGAAGGCCCTGCATGGCACTACCGCTACCGCGCCCGGCTCTCGGTGCGCCACGTGGTCAAGAAGGGCACGGTGCTCATCGGGTTCCACGAACGCAAGAGCCGCTACCTGGCCGATATGCAGGTGTGCCCGGTGCTGCCGAAGACCGTCAGCGCGATGCTGATGCCGCTGCGCGTACTGATCGCCTCGCTCGATGCGCGTGACACCTGTCCGCAGATCGAGCTCGCCTGCGGCGATGCGCCGGGCACCACCGTGCTCGGCACCATCGCGCTCGTACTTCGCCACCTGGAGCCGCTGTCCGGCGGCGACGTCGACCGGCTGAAGGCCTTTGCCGCCGAGCACGCCGGCATCCAGTGGTGGCTTCAAGCCAAGGGGCCGGACACGGTGAAGCTGCTCGAGGAGAACGCGGGCGAGCTGCTCTCGTACGAGCTGCCGGAGTTCGGCGTCACGATGCCGTTCAAGCCAACCGATTTCACCCAGGTCAATCCACACATCAACCGGGCGCTGGTCGGCAGGGCGCTCAGGCTTCTCGACGTGCGGCCCGACGAGCGCGTGATCGACTGGTTTTGCGGGCTCGGCAACTTCACGCTGCCGCTGGCCAGCCGCGCGCGCGAGGTGCTGGGCATCGAAGGCAGCGACACGCTGGTTGCGCGCGCGGGCGCCAACTTCAGCAGGAACCAGCCTGCCACCGCGGCGAGGCGCGCGCTGTCGCCGACCCGCTTCGTCGCACGCAATCTGTTCGAGATGACGCCGGCGATGCTGGTCGCCGACGGCCCTGCCGACAAGTGGCTGGTCGATCCGCCGCGCGAGGGCGCTTTCGCGCTGGCCAAGGCCATGGCCGACCTGCACCTGCAGCCCGAGCTGCGCACCGACGGCTGGACGCCGCCGAAGCGCATCGTCTACGTGAGCTGCAATCCGTCCACGCTGGCGCGCGACGCCGGGCTGCTCGTGCACCAGGCCGGCTACCGCTGCAGCTTCGCGGGCGTGGTGAACATGTTCCCGCACACGGCGCACGTGGAGTCGATCGCGGTCTTCGACCTCGCATGAAAAAAGGGCCCTTGCGGGCCCTTTTTGTCAGAGGCACGTTCTTCTTCAGTCGCGCTCGCCGCCGGCAAGGCCCAGCAGTGCCAGCAGGCTCTGGAACACATTGAACAGGTCGAGGTAGAGCGCGAGCGTGGCGCTGATGTAGTTGGTCTCGCCACCGTCCATGATCCGCTTCAGGTCATAGAGCATGAAGGCCGAGAAGATACCGATCGCGGCCACCGAGATGGCCATCATGCCGGCCGACGAGCCGACAAACACGTTGATGACCGAGCCCACCAGCAGCACCATCGCGCCGACGAAGAGCCACTTGCCCATGCCGGACAGATCGCGCTTGATCACCGTGGCGAGCGAAGCCATCACGAAGAACACGCCGGCCGTGCCGCCGAACGCCGTCATGACGAGGTCGGGGCCGTTCTTGAAGCCCAGCACGATCGCGATCAATCGCGACAGCATCAGGCCCATGAAGAAGGTGAAGGCCAGCAGCACCGGCACGCCGGCCGCGGAGTTCTTGGTCTTCTCGATGGCGAACATGAAACCGAAGGCGCCGCCGAGGAAGACGATCAGGCCGAGCCCGCCCGTCAGGGAGCGGGTGAGGCCCGTGCTCACGCCGATCCAGGCGCCCAGCACCGTGGGCAGCAGGCTCAGTGCGAGCAGCCAGTAAGTGTTGCGCAGGACGCGTTGGCGTTCAGCCTGCGGCAGCACCTGGCCGTAGCCGGCGGAATTGTCGAGGGTCGTTACGCGGTCGTTCATGGCCGTAGCTCCTATGGGTTACTGCAAACGCAGTTGGGCTCATTCTAGGGGGCTGCAAGAGGGCCCCCGAAAAGACCGTACGGGCGATGGTCCTAAGGCTGCCGGCGGCGCGGTGCGCATTGGCCGTTATGCTGTGGGGTTTTAAGCTACCCGACCTCATCATGAAGACCAAGTCCTTCCTCGAACTCGCAGACGTCAAGGCCATCGCGGCCGCCGCGGAAGCCGAAGCGCTCAAGAACAACTGGGCCGTGACCATCGCCATTTCGGACGATGCCGGCAACCTGCTCTGGCTGCAGCGCCTCGACGGCGCAGCGGCGCTTTCGTCGCACATCGCGCCGGCCAAGGCCCACACGGCCGCCATGGGGCGCCGCGAAAGCAAGGTCTACGAAGACATCATCAACGGTGGCCGCAGCGCCTTCCTCACCGCACCTGCGGTGCAGGGCCTGCTCGAAGGCGGCGTGCCGATCGTGAAGGACGGGGAAGTGATCGGCGCCGTCGGCGTGAGCGGCGTGAAGTCGAACGAGGACGCGCAGATCGCCAAGGCGGGCATCGCGGCCCTCGGCCTCTGACAACCTGGCGCCTAAGCAAAACGCCGACCCTTGGGTCGGCGTTTCTGTTTGGACATCAGCGTGAAAAAAAGCATGGCTAGTCGGCGAACCGATGGCTAGCAAAAAACGACCCTTCGGAGATGGAATCTCCTCGAGTCGCCCCACGATGAAACTTGCGCGAGGGGCGGGCTGAACCTGCTTACTTGGTCAGGATCAGCTTGCCGAGTTTGGTGGCCTGGAGCCGATAGAGGGAGCCGTTGTGCATGATGCCGACGGTCTTGCTGCCCTTGAGAAGCTGAGCACTCTCGACCGTGGGCGCGGGACGCGCCGCCTGAATGGACGCATGGCCGCCGCCCGATTGGTCGAGCGACGGGTGGCTCAGGACGGAAAAGGCGTTCGGTTTGGCTTGCATCTGAAATCCCCTTATCGAAGCGATGAGTGAATGATAATGATTCGCATTGATAAGTCAATCGCCGCGATCAATTTTTTTCTCATCGCCCGTGAACTAGTTTGCGTCGGGTTCGGTAATGAAGCCGATCTTCCGCACGCCGGCTTCGCGCGCCTGCGACATCGCCTTGGCAACGCGTTCGTAGCGCACTTCCTTGTCGCCGCGGATGTGGAGTTCGGGCTGCGGTTCCTTCAGCGCTTCGGCGGCAAGGCGGCCGGCCAGTTCGCTGTCGTCGATCTTCTGCTCGTTCCAGTGGTACGAGCCGTCGGCCGCGATGCTGAACAGGATGTTCTCCGGCTTCTGCTGCTCGGGCTCGCTGCTGGCGCGGGGCAGATCGATGTTGACCGCATGCTTCATCACGGGCACGGTGATGATGAAGATGATCAGGAGCACCAGCATGACGTCGACGAGCGGCGTCATGTTGATCTCGTTCATTACCTCGTCGGGTTCGTCCTGGGTTCCGAAAGCCATGGTGCTCAGCCCTTCTTCAGCGGAAGCACGACGGCGTCGCCGCTGCCGCTCTGCACGCGTGCACCGGTCACGAAGTAGGCGTGCAGGTCGTGGGCAAAGCTGTTGAGCTTGGTCAGCACGAACTTGTTGCCGCGCACCAGCGCGTTGTAGCCCAGCACGGCGGGAATCGCCACCGCGAGGCCGAGCGCCGTCATGATCAGCGCCTCGCCGATCGGGCCTGCCACCTTGTCGATGGTGGCCTGGCCGGCCGAGCCGATGCTCATGAGCGCGTGATAGATGCCCCACACCGTACCGAAGAGGCCGATGAACGGCGCCGTCGAACCGACCGAGGCCAGGATCGCGAGACCGGTCTGCAGGCGCGCCGTGAAGGCGTCGATGCCGTTGCGCAGCGAGCGCGTGATCCAGTCGCTCACGTCGAGTGCGTCATGCAGGTGGGCTTTGGTGTTGCGGTGGTGCGCAGCCGCCTCGCGGCCTTCGAGTGCCAGCGCGCGGAACGGGTTGCTGTCGTCGCCGCCGAGCTTGTTGAGCGCGGTCGCGAAATCCTCGCTGTGCCAGAAGTCCTGCGAATGCTTGGCGAGTCGCTTGTATTTGATGACGTCGAGGGCCTTGATGACGATCACGATCCATGACGCGAGCGACATGCCGATCAGCAGCACCGCGACGGCCTTGGTGACGAAATCGCCCTGGTTCCAGACGTTCATCAAGCCGAATTGGGAATCCATACGAAGTTGCTCCAGAGAAAGTTAGTTCAATTTGAATGAGAAGGGCGCCCGCAGCACATAGGTGGTCTGCGCGTTGCCGCCGGTTTGCCGGAAGGGCGTGACCTGCGCGGTGCGGGCTGCAGCGAGCGCCGCCTCGTCGAGCCGCTCGAAGCCGCTCGACTTGAAGAGTTCGACTCGCTTGGCGAGCCCTTCGCTATCGAAGAAGATGGAGACGACGGTGGTGCCCGATTCGCCCAGCCGCCTGCTCATGCTCGGGTAGACCAGCCGGGGCTCTCTCACGTAACGGGTCTGGCCCTGGGTGATCTCGATCGTCTGGGGTGCCGGCGGTGCGGGTGGCGGGGCCGGTGGCGCAGGCGGCGGTGGGGCTTCGACCACCGGCGCGGGCGCCGGCGGCGGCGGCTCGGGCACGCCGACCGGCGCGGCCGGTGCGGGAACCGGCTTGGGTTCGCGAATGGCCACCGGGCGCGGCGGCGGCTTCACGGCCTTGGGCTTGGGTGCGGGAGGTGGCGGAGGCGGGGGTGGTGGTGGCGGCGGTGCCGGCTTGGGCGGCTCGATGAACTGGCTCAGGATTTCGACCGGAACCACCACTTCGGCCGCCTTGCGCAGCAGGCCGCTTTGCAGCGCCCACAGCGCGGCCGCGTGAAACAGGATCACGCCCCCGGCAATGACGGCATTGCGCGAGAGGCCAAGAACGGAAGGAGGGGGGGCAAAGCGGTCAGACACGATCAACCAATTCGAATGCGGGCCTGCCTGACGCAGGCCCCGATTGCAGCAAAACCGCTACGACGACTGTCTACTTACGAAAGATCCACCAGACCGAACCTGCAACGAGAATCAGGCTGCCGCCGAGTGCCGAGAAGAGTTCCATGCCTTGCTTTCCGAGATGGAGGTGGCAAGCTGGATCGCCCTCGAGCCCGGCTCGCGATTCAACGCGGCGACCGGATGGGAGGCGCTGCACTGCGCAACGACGTCGCGCGCACAGCCTTCACATTGACCACACTGGGTGGCGACGCCCAACTCGAATTGGACTTCGTCGAAAGTCATGCCGGCACGCACATGACGTGCGATTTCACGGTCGGAGACTCGGCGGCAGACGCAAACGATCATGGCTGTGAAAGCGGCAGTTGGCTGGCTGATGAGGTAGCCTGATTATAAATAAGAATCCGTCGCATTTGCAATAACTATGGTGTGACTGGGCGTACGAGGGGTCGCAAAGCCCAAAAAGTACGCGTCACACCTCTGACCAGAGTCGCAGCAAGTTGTGATAGTGGCCGGTGAGCGCCACCGTCTCCTCGCATTCCCCGAGTCGGACGCGCAGCTTGCTGATGGTCTGATCGAGTTCGAACAGCATGCTGCGCTGCTGGTCGCTGCGCACCAGGCTCTGCAGCCAGAAAAACGAACAGATGCGTGCGCCGCTTGTCACGGGATGTACGCGGTGCAGGCTGCTCGACGGATAAAGTATCAGGTCGCCCGCGGGCAGCTTCACTTCATGCGAACCATAGGTGTCGAGCACCTCGAGTTCACCGCCTTCGTATTCGTCGGGTTCACACAGGAAGAGGGTGCACGAGAGGTCCGTGCGCAGCTGTTGCGCCCCGTCGGGCATGGCCCGCACCGCGCCGTCGACGTGCAGGCCGTAGTGTTCGCCGCCTTCGTAGCTATTGAACAGCGGCGGTACGAAGCGCAGCGGCAGCGCGGCCGAGAAGAACAGCGCGTTGCGGGCCAAGGCGGCGAGCACCACCTTCCCGAGTTCGCGCCCAACGGGCGACTGCGTCGGCAATTGGCGATTGCGCTTGACCTGCGCGCCCTGGTCGCCGACCGTTTCGCGCCCGTCGGTCCAGTCGGCCGCCGCCAGTGCGGTGCGCATGTCGCGGACCTGGACCGGGCTCAGCACATTGGGAACATGCAGCATCATGTTTCGATAACTCCGCAATGGAAAAGCCCCGGCTCGGGCCAGGGCTTCGGTTTCGCACTGCGCCAGACGCGCAGCACGCCCCAGCGATCAGAAGGCGAAGTTCGCCGTGACCTTGTAGGTGCGCGGTGCGCCCGGGGTGTAGCGGTAGCCGCTCTTGTTGATGGACGCCACGTATTCCTTGTCGAACAGGTTGTACACGTTGAACTGGAGGTCGACGTTCTTGTTGATCCGGTACGAGGCCATCGCGTCGAACACCCAGTACGCGTCGACATAGGCCGGCGTGCCGACGGCGCCATCCTTGCCGCGCAGCAGCTTGCCGTTGTAGCGCGCGCCGCCGCCGACGGTCAGGCCGAACGGGAGCTGGTAGGTCGACCAAAGGGTGAACGCATTCTTCGGGGTGTAGGCAAGGGCGGTGGAGCCGTCTGCCAGCACCGACGGGCCGCTCAGTACCTTGGTGTCCATCGTGGTGAAGCCCGAGGTGACGCCCCAGTTGTCGGTGATGGCGCCCGAGACGCCCAGCTCGATGCCTTGCACGCGCTTCTTGCCAGTCTGGTTGTACTCGCTGGTCACGGTGTCTTGGACCACTTCGTTGCTCACGTCGGTCCGGTACACGGCGGCGGTCAAGGCCAGGCGCTTGTTGAGCACCTCCCATTTGGTGCCAAGTTCGTAGGTCTTGGCCTTCTGCGGCAGGAAGTCGGTGCGCCCTGCGCTGCGACCGGTGCCGCCGGCAGCCAGTTGGAAGTTGGCACCGCCTGGGGGCTGGGCGGCCGTGCCGTAGGCGGCGTAGATGCTGCTGTTGGTGGTCGGCTTGTAGACCAGGCCGAGCTTGCCCGAGACGAGGTTGTCCGAGAGCTTCAGGTTGTTCGGGGTGAGCACGCCGCTCTTGGCATTCAGGGTCGTCGCATCGTAGCGGGTGGAGTAATGGTCATAGCGCAGGCCGCCGGTGAGCATCCACTGTTCGTTGAACTTCACCGTGTCGAAGACGTAAGCGCCGATGGTGGTGGTCTCGCCCGAGGCGGTGGTGCCGTTGCGGACGCGGTTGTAGCCGAACACGTTTGGATTCGGTGCATACAGGCTGGCGGCCGTGAACTCGCCGCTGTTGGCAATGCCCGGCACATCGAACACGCGCGCATTGCGGCTGTAGTAGCCGTTCGAATCCTGCTTTTCCCGAATCAGTTCCAGACCTGCATTGAGGCTGTGGCCGACGCTGCCGGTGTCGAACTTGGCGCTCACGTTCGTCTGGTTCGTGAAGATCGTGTTCTCCTGGTCCTTGTTGGTCGGCAGGGTACGCGCCAGGGTCCAGCCGAGCGGCAGCAGCGCGTTGGGCGTCACAAGGTTGGCCGTGTTGCTCATGAACGCATTGAGCATGTAGTCTTGCTGCGTCTTGGCGAAGCGCGTGGTGTTGCGGATCGTGACGTCCGGTGTCAGGTCGTGCTCGACGCGCGCCGTGAACATGTCGGTGCTCACGTTGTCGAAATCCGAGCTGGTGCCGTAGAAGTTGCGCGAATCGACGCGCTGCGCGGTGTTCAGGTAGCCCCGCTTCGGGTCCGGCGACGAGTAGCCGGGCAGGCCGATGGTGGGCACGCCGCCGTCCGGCACGTTGTCTTGCTTGACGTGCAGCAGGTCGAAGTAGAAGCGCGTCGGGCTGTTCAGGCCGAGGGCGAGCGACGGCGCAATGCCCGTGCGCTTGTTCCTTACGTAATCGCGTCCGGGAACGCCAGCGTCTGCCATCACGGCGTTCAGGCGGAATGCCGCGCCAATGCCGTTCTCGCCGCTGAGCGACTTGTTCCAGTCGACGCTGCCGCGCTTGAAGTCGGCGCTGCCGAATGCGACGGAGCCCGTGAAGCTGTTTTCCAACGTGGGCCTCTTGGTCACGAGATTGATGTAGCCGGTGGGCGACGTGCGGCCGACGTCGGTGCCTGCGGGACCCTTGACCACTTCGAGCTGCTCGATGTTGAAGGTGTCGCGCGACACCGAGCCGAGGTCGCGAATGCCGTCGACGAAGATGGCGCTCGAACTGTCGAAACCACGCATGAAGACGGCGTCACCGGTGGTCGTGTTGCCGTTCTCGCCGAGGAAGAACGTCCCGACGCCGGGGCTGTTACGCAGTGCTTCGGTGAGCGTGGTCGCGCCTTGTTCGCGGATGACCTGTTCCTTGATGACCTGCACGGTCTGGGGGGTGCTCACCAGCGGCGCCGTGAACTTGGTGTTGGCCGAGGCGTCCGTCTTGTAATCGACCACCGACGAGTCTTGCACCCGGATTTCCGGAAGGGTGGACTGCGCGAACGCGCCGGGGGCCGCGATAGCGATCAGGGTTGCGGCGGCAGCGCCTGAAAAATGAGGGACGGCGCGGGCAATGGCGCGCTTGCGGGCTTTGATGTAGGCCATGAAATGTTTCTCCAAAGGTGGCGGCGAGGACTCGACTGGCTGTGTCCTCGCAACGACTTTCTTTGGGAGAAACGGGCAGACTGGCTGGGTGAGTCGGTCTATTTCTGTAGACCGATAAGAATGATAGGCATTCGTAGTTGATTGAAGCGGACAGGCATTTGATTGGATGTACAACTTCGTGCAAATTGTCGCCGGAAGACAACAAATGTCGCCAAAACTAGTAAAAATCGCGGCGATAGCGACCAGAAGCGGTGAGTTCGTAAACGACTTTGTCGCCGGCAATCTGCCGCAGTGCGGCGTCCACCCCGGCCGACATGCCCTGCAGGCTGCCGCACACGTAGATGGCTGCGCCCGAGTGGAGCCATTGCATGAGGGATTCGGCAGAACGCAGGAGTTGGTGCTGTACGTAGCGGCGCTCTTCATGGTCGCGCGAGAACACCATATCAACGCGCTGCAGCACGCCGCTGGTCTGCCAAGCTTGAATTTCCTCGCGGTAGAAAAAGTCATGCGCCGCCTGGCGCTCGCCGAACACCAGCCAGTGGCCATGGTTGCCCGTTGCCGCGCATGCGCGCAGGTGCGCCCGCAAGCCCGCCAGCCCGGTGCCATTGCCGATGAGAATCAGCGGGCGCATTTCGTTGCCTTCGAGCCGAAACCCGCGGTGCGGTCGAAGCCGAAGCGCCACCGTGTTACCGATTGCGAGGGTGGACGTGAGCAATCCAGAGGCCGCACCGAGCGTGCCGTCGGGATGTGGTGCCTGGCGCACCAGCAACTGCAGCTCGCCATCGTCGGGCAGGGACGCGATCGAATAGTCCCTCGGGCGTAAAGGATCGCCGGCAACGCGGATCTGCGCCAGGTCACCGGACAACCATGTCGGCATCGGGCCCGCCTGCGGCACCAAGCCCAGGTGGAACACGGGTGCGCCGGCGCTGCCGGGGTTGAGCAGCACGCGCGACACGATGCGCCAGGGCGAGAAGGCCTCGTTGGTGCCGTACGCCTGGGCAGGTGCAGCCTTTGCGCCCCAGCGCGCGTGCCATGACGCCAGCGCGTCGGGATCGCTGTTGTCGACTTCAATGCGCTCGAACTCGCGCACGGCACCGGCTGCACTCAGCCATTCGTCGAGCGCGCGGCCGAAACCGCAGAACGCCGCGTACTGCTGGTCGCCCAAGGCCAGCACGGCGTAGCGCAGCCTCGCCAGGATGGGCGGTGATGGCATGACCCTCTCGGCGAACACGCTCGCGCCATCCGGCGCGTCGCCCTCGCCGTAGGTGCTGGCAACGAAGAGCGCGCGTCGCGCACTGGCCAACGTTGCCGCATCGAGCGCATTCAATTCCATGACGCGACTGGGCATTCCCGACGCGCTCAATTGCCGCGCCGTCTGCCACGCGATCGCTTCGGCCTGTCCGGTCTGGCTGGCGAACAGAACGAGCACCGGCGGCGCCGCCGCGTCGTGGGTATCGCCAGGGTTGCCGGCGTGGCCCGAGAGTTCGGCCGCATCCCGCGCGACGGCGATCCGCTGGCGTCGCTCGCGCAGGTAGATCGATGCGCACAGGGCCGTGTAGGCGGCCACGGTGGCCACCGCACCCAGCGCTCGCCAAACCATCTCGCTCATGCGCGCATGGCTTCGTTGGCGTTGATTGGGGCTGGCCAGGTGCGCGTGGCGTGCACAACGGGCTCCGCCGCCGCGTCGGCATGCCGGACGAACAGCGCGGCGATGCAGTGCCGTTCCGCAAAAACGAAGCCGTCGTCTGGGCCCAGCACCGAGAGCACGGTGGCCAGCGCATCGGCCTGCACGCATTGCGCGTGCAGCACCGTGACGCTGGCGAGCGCATGCGCCGCCGGCTCGCCGGTGCGCGGGTCGATGGTGTGGGACCAGTGGCGAGCGCCGGCCGTGCGTCTGTGCCAGCGGTCGCCCGAGGTGGCGATCGCCATGTCGGCGAGTGCAATGGTGCGCGCGGCATGCGCCTGCCCGTCATCGACGCGCACGCGCCATGGCTGGCCGCCCGGGCGTCGCCCGACGCAGCGCAACTCGCCGCCAACCTCGAACAGCAGGTCGGCCAGGCCGAGTGCACACAGCGCTTCCACGCCATGGTCCACGGCGAACCCCTTGGCGATGCCCGACAGGTCGAGCTCCGCGCCACCCGGCTGCAGCAGCGCGCCTAGCGCGGGATCGAACGCCAGGCGTTTCCACCCGGTGCGTGCACGGGCTTCGGCCAGCGCTCGAGGATCGGGCACGGCCGCGGTGCTGCAGCCGGCGCGCGCGGCCGGACCGAACCCCCAGCAGGCGACCAGGGGCCCTACGCTCGGATCGAGCGCCCCTTCGCTCGCGTCGGCCCAATGCAACGCGCAGCCCATCACCCGCGCAAATTCGCGCGGCAGCATGTGGGTCGATCCGGCGGGAGCGCGGTTGAACCGGCTGACGTCCGAATCCGGCGTCCAATGGCTCATCTGGGCGACCACACGGTCCAGCGATGCCTGGACGGCATCGCAAACGTCCCGCAGCGGCAGCATGCGCGGGTTGTCGAAGCGCAGCGACCAAGTGGTCCCCATCGTCTCCCCGGCGAGCTGCTGCAGCGTCGCAGGGTCTGCGGCGCGCGGGGTGGCCGCGTTGGCATAGCCGCCTGCGCGCCAGGTGCTAAACGAAATGCCCAAGGCGGCAGGCCCGGTCAGGGCATCACTTCGAGCGTGGCCGCGTAGCTCAGGCGGCGCTGCTTGGCCTGCGGCACTGTGGCCTTGTCGTCCCTGATGCTGGCATCGAGCCAGTACATGCCGGCGCTCGGCCAGGTGACGCTGAACTGGCCCTTGTCGTCCGTCTTGAGCTTGTGCTCTTCGAGCTTGTCGCGGTACTGCGTATTGCCTGCCGTCAGCGTCACCTCGATGTCCTTGGCCGGCTGGCCGTCCAGGTGGAGCGTGAAGGTCGACTTCTCGCCCTTGACGAGGTCCGTGGGGCTGCCCGAGGCGATCAGCTCCAGCCCCTGGCCGGTGAGCTGCAGCGGTGAAGGCTTGCCGACCGTCACGAAGGTTTCGATGCGACCCGACGACTGCGTGATGGCGAGCTCCTGTGCGTCTGCCGGAATCGCCTTGCCGATGGTCTCGGCCGTGCCGCGCGCGCGCTTGGGCTGGCCCGTGGCCTTGTCCTTCCAGTTCGCGAACAGGCCTGCATTGACGACGGCGATGCGGTAGGTGCCCGGTGCCGAGACCGGCACGTCGAACACATTGCGCAGCTTGAGCTTGGCTTCGTTCTCGGCCTTCACCATGCTGCCGTCGGGCGCGGTGATCTGCAGGCCCTCCAGGCGCAGCGGCGCATGGTTCGCCACGAAGAGGTCGTTGGACACCGCGGCATCCACGGTCACGGTGTCGGCCTTGGAAAACACGGTGGAAGAGGGCAGCAGCCAGGCGTTGTGTGCCTGGGACAGCGAGGCCGCAGACAGGGCGATGGCGATAGCGGTGGTGCGCAGCATGAAGCGGGTCATGGAAAATCCTTGAAGGAGCGAGCGATGAATGAACGAGGCCGAGGCCGGGCTGGGGGATCAGGGCTTGAGCTGCAGCTTGATCTCGCCCAGTTCTTCCTTGCCGCTGCCCGCGGCTTCGGTGGCAGCCGACGGCGGCCACTGGAACGGCAGACTCACCACCTCGCGCCCGCCCACTTCGCGCGCGGCTTCCACCACGAACTTGTAGGCGCCCGGCGCCAGCTTGGGCATGGCGCCGGAGCCTTCGCTCAAGTTCAGTGCATGTTTTCCCGCGGGCTTGGTGGCGCCCGAGACGCCGTCGACCGGCATCGCGAGTTCGCGGCCGCCGCGGCGCCACCACTGGCGCAGGTCCTTGAGCCATTTGGTGCCCTCGCCTTCGGGGTTGTTGGTCTTGGTCCGAACGTCGTACCAGACCGCCAGCGTGCCGGCCATGGAACTGTCGGCCCGTTCGATCCACGCGGCGACGTAGGGGCGGTGGTACTCCGAGACGTTCAGTCGCGGAATCTCGATGGTGGCGGAGAGGCCGGCGGCAAGGGCCGGGGCCGCGAACAGCGCCGACGCGGCGATGGGGGCAAGGGAGTGGCGAAGGTGCACGGAAAACCTCTTTCGTGAATCGATGAAGCGCAGGCAGATCAATGGATGAACAGCAGCGCGAGCAGCACGGGTACGACCAGGCCCATTCCGACCATGGGCCAGGTGAAGGGGCGGTTGCCCGCGTGCATCTTGAGAATGAACAGGCCGGTGATCGAGAAGACCAGCGTCGCGGCCGCGAAGATGTCGATGAACCAGCCCCAGGCGGTGCCGGTGTTGCGACCCTTGTGCAGGTCGTTCAGGTAGGAAATCCAGCCGCGATCGGTGCGCTCGTATTCGATCCCGCCATCCGCCAGGCTCAACCGCAGCCATGCGTCGCCGCCGGGGCGGGGGAGCGAGAGGTAGATTTCGTCTTCGGACCATTCGGCGTCGGGGCCGGCGGTGGCAATGCCCCATTGCGCCTTCACCCAGGCCTGCAAAGCCGGCGGAACGGGTGCGCGCCCGTTCCGGGCCTTGGCGTCAGGCAGTTGACGCTCTAGCTGCGTGCGCAGCGCCTCGTCGATGGTGCCGCTCCGGGTGGTGATGGCCGGCTTGGCTTCGATCTGTCCGGCGTGGTTGAGCGTGAAGCCGGTGATGCTGAACAGAATCATGCCGACCAGGCAGATCGCCGAACTCACCCAGTGCCATTCGTGCAAGGTCTTGAGCCAGTAGGCGCGGCGGCGGGTGTCGGGGCGGGCAGCATTCATCGAAGGCGCGGATTGTAGGGCGCAAATGAGAATGACTGTTATTCGCGTTAAAGAAGGCTAGGTAAAGCAACGAAAAACACAACGAAAAACGGGACCGAAGTCCCGTTTTGGATGAAAAGCAATGTGCTTGGTCGATCAGCTGAGCTCGCCCATCTGCGACTGCAGGTAGTTCTGCAGCCCGACCTTGCCGATCAGTTCGATCTGGGTTTCGAGGAAGTCGATGTGTTCCTCGGTGTCGTCGAGGATTTCCTGCAGCAGGTCGCGCGAGATGTAGTCGCGCACGCTTTCGCAGTAGGCGATGCCGTCCTTGATGGTGGCCTGTGCGCCGGTTTCGGCGCCGAGGTCGCAGCCCAGGATCTCGGGCACGTCCTCGCCGACGTTCAGCTTGGCGAGGTCCTGCAGGTTCGGCAGGCCGTCGAGCATGAAGATGCGGTCCATCAGCTTGTCGGCGTGCTTCATCTCGCCGATCGACTCTTCGTATTCCTTCTTGGCCAGCTTGTCGAGGCCCCAGTGCTTGAGCATGCGGTAGTGCAGAAAGTACTGGTTGATCGCGGTCAGCTCGTTCTTGAGCTGCGCCTGCAGATGCTCGATGACCTTGGGGTCGCCCTTCATGA
Organism: Variovorax sp. Soil_C_19; assembly: GCF_057657255.1. NCBI lineage: Bacteria > Pseudomonadati > Pseudomonadota > Betaproteobacteria > Burkholderiales > Comamonadaceae > Variovorax > Variovorax sp. Soil_C_19. The sequence goes on from NZ_JBDGIV010000001.1 coordinate 324,108, forward strand.
TTTCTTCCTTGTGTTTATTCTGGAAGCCCCGATTGTCAGAGGGGCGGGTAAGCACTTGCAAGCAATCCCATACGCCACTGGTCTGCATGCGTGTGAGGGTGATACACGTTCGTATTCGATCCTCGGCGCGGCCATCGAGAACATAGCAAGCGCCAATACTTTTAATAGATAGTGACTATTGAAAGATATGGATTGGTAGTTATACTCATGGCTCGCAGTTACTTTTGTCCACCCGCAGCATCCAAGGAATCACCATGTCCCTGATCAACACCCAAGTCCAACCCTTCAAGACCCAGGCCTACCTCAACGGCAAGTTCATCGATGTGTCCGACGAGACGCTCAAGGGCAAGTGGTCCGTGCTGATCTTCATGCCGGCGGCCTTCACCTTCAACTGCCCGACCGAAGTCGAAGACGCGGCCGACAACTACCCTGAGTTCCAGAAGCTGGGCGCCGAGGTCTACATCGTGACCACCGACACCCATTTCTCGCACAAGGTCTGGCATGACACGTCGCCGGCCGTGGGCAAGGCCAAGTTCCCCCTGGTTGGCGACCCGACCCACGCGCTGACCAACGCTTTCGGTGTGCACATCCCCGAAGAAGGCCTGGCACTGCGCGGCACTTTCGTGATCAACCCCGACGGCATCATCAAGACCGCCGAAGTGCACTCGAACGAAATCGCCCGCGACGTGAAGGAAACGCTGCGCAAGCTGAAGGCAGCCGTCTACACGGCCGCCCACCCGAACGAAGTCTGCCCGGCCAAGTGGAACGAAGGCGATAAGACCATCGCACCGTCGTTCGACCTCGTCGGCAAGATCTAAGGCGTACCGCGCGCAAGCCCGGGCGCTCACGAGGCCCCGGGCTTTCTTGTCCCTTGGTTGATAGTTTCCAGTTATCGAAAGAGAGTTCCTCATGCTCGACACCGCCACCAAAGCCCAATTGAAGAGTTACCTCGAACGCGCCTCGCAGCCGATCGAGATCGTCGCCTCGCTCGACGACAGCAAGGCCTCGGGCGAGATGCTGTCGTTGCTGAAGGACGTCGCCGAATCCTCGCCGCTCGTCAAGCTGACCGAAAGCCGCGACGACAGCCACCGCAAGCCCTCGTTCTCGATCAACCGGCCGAGCGAGAACCACGGCCCGCGCTTCGCCGGTCTGCCGATGGGCCACGAATTCACGTCGCTGATCCTTGCCTTGCTGCAGATCGGTGGCTACCCGCCCAAGGTCGAGCAAGCCGTGCTCGACCAGATCAAGGCGCTCGATGGCGACTTCGAGTTCGAGATCTACGTCTCGCTCACCTGCCACAACTGCCCCGACGTGGTCCAGGCGCTGAACCTGATGGCGGTGCAGAACCCGCGCATCCGCACCACGATGATCGAAGGCGGGACCTTCCAGGACGAGGTCAAGGAACGCCAGATCATGGCCGTGCCGACCGTGTTCCTGAACGGCACCGAGTTCGGCCAGGGCCGCATGAGCCTGGAAGAAATCCTCGCCAAGATCGACACCAGCGGCGTCGAGCGCGAAGCCAAGAAGATCGCCGCCAAGGACCCGTTCGACGTACTCATCGTCGGCGGCGGCCCCGCTGGTGCCGCAGCCGCCGTGTACGCGGCGCGCAAGGGCATCCGCACCGGTGTGGCATCGGAGCGCTTCGGCGGCCAGGTGCTCGATACGCTCGGCATCGAGAACTTCATCTCGATCAAGGAAACCGAAGGCCCCAAGTTCGCCCACGCGCTCGAGGAGCATGTGCGCGACTACGACGTCGACATCATGAATCTGCAGCGTGCCAAGGCGCTGGTGCCCGGCAATGACCTGATCGAAGTGCAGCTTGAAAGCGGCGCTTCGCTCAAGAGCAAGTCCATCATCATCTCGACCGGCGCGCGCTGGCGCAACATCAACGTGCCCGGCGAGCACGAGTTCAAGAACAAGGGCGTGGCGTACTGCCCCCACTGCGACGGCCCGCTGTTCAAGGGCAAGCGCGTCGCGGTCATCGGCGGCGGCAACTCCGGCGTCGAAGCGGCGATCGACCTGGCCGGCATCGTGGGCCATGTCACTCTGATCGAGTTCGACACGGCACTGCGCGCCGACGCGGTGCTGCAACGCAAGCTCCACAGCCTGAAGAACGTCGACGTGTTCACCAATGCGCAGACCACCGAGATCACCGGCGACCAGAAGGTCAACGGCCTGGTCTACAAGGACCGCGCATCGGGCGAACTGAAGAAGGTCGAGCTCGAAGGCGTGTTCATCCAGATCGGCCTCGTGCCCAACACCGATTGGCTCAAGGGCGTGGTCGAGCTCACGAAGCACGGCGAGATCGTCGTGGATGCGCGCGGTCAGACCTCGGTGCCGGGCGTGTTCGCGGCAGGCGACGTGACCACGGTGCCGTTCAAGCAGATCATCATCGCGGCCGGCGACGGCGCGAAGGCGGCGCTGGGGGCCTTCGACCACCTGATCCGCACGTCGGCGCCGGCCTGAGCCGGCCGCCTCGGCGGCTCAGTACGTCAGCCGCTCGGGCTTGAGTTCCTGCAGGATGGTGGTGGCGATTTCCTCGATCGACTTGGTCGTGGTCGAGAGCCACCGGATGCCCGCGCGGCGCATCATGGCCTCGGCTTCGCTCACCTCGTGGCGGCAGTTCTCGAGGCTGGCGTAGCGCGAGTCGGGCCGGCGCTCGTTGCGGATCTGGCTCAGCCGCTCGGGCTGGATGGTGAGGCCGAAGATCTTCTTGCGGTGGGGCATCAGCGCGGGCGGCAATTGGCGGCGCTCGAAGTCCTCGGGGATCAGCGGGTAGTTGGCCGCCTTCAGGCCGTGCTGCATGGCCAGGTAGAGCGAGGTCGGCGTCTTGCCGCTGCGGCTCACGCCGACCAGGATCACGTCGGCGCCTTGGAGGTCGCGGTTGCTCTGGCCGTCGTCGTGGGCCAGGCTGAAATCGATGGCCGCGATGCGGGCGTCGTATTCCTTGCTCTTGCTGACGTCGCTGAAGCGGCCGATGCGGTGGTTCGACTTCATGGCCAGCTCGATCTCGAGCGGGCGCACGAAGGTGCCGAACATGTCGAGCAGCATGCCCTTGCAGCCGGTTTCGATCACCTCCAGCACTTCCATGTTCGCCAGCGTCGTGAAGACGATCGGGCGCACGCCCTCGAGTTCGGCCGTGTGGTTGATCTGCCGCACCGCCTGGTGCGCCTTGTCGACGGTGTCGGTGAAGGGCAGGCGCACATGGCGCGGCTTCATCTCGAACTGCGCCAGCACGGCGTTGCCGAAGGTCTCGGCGGTGATGCCCGTGCCGTCCGAAATGAAGAAAACTGTGCGTGTGGTCATGTCTTGCGGCCTTGTCCTGCGGCGCGGGCCATCCCGCCCCCCCTACAATCCGGCCCATTATCGGGAATCCGCCTGCCCGTTCAGAATTCTTCTTCTCCATGCACGCCGCGACCGCACCCAGAGCAACGAGAACGATCGTGCCGCGCCGCCTGCATGCCGCACCGGTTTCAACTTCTGGAGCTTTCCCATGTCTGCACTTTTCGACGCGACCGCCCTGGTCGTACCGTTTGAAAACCTGAGGATGACCGACGTCGAGTCGGTCGGCGGCAAGAACGCCAGCCTCGGCGAGATGATTTCGCAGCTGCCGCAGGGCGTGCGGGTGCCCACGGGCTTTGCGACCACGGCGCATGCCTTCCGCCAGTTCCTGGCACACGACGGGCTGGCCGACAAGATCAGCAAGAAGCTCGCTGCACTCGACACCGAGGACGTCCGCGCGCTGGCCACCGCCGGCGCCGAGATCCGCGCCATGGTCGAAGCGCAACCTTTCCCGGCCGACCTTCAAAAGGCGATCGCCGAGGCCTTTGCGAAGCTCAGCGAAGGCAACCCTTCAGCCTCGTTCGCGGTGCGCTCGTCCGCCACGGCTGAAGACCTGCCCGATGCCTCGTTCGCAGGCCAGCAGGAGACTTTCCTCAACGTGGTCGGCATCGAGGACGTGCTGCACAAGATGAAGGAAGTCTTCGCCTCGCTCTACAACGACCGCGCCATCAGCTACCGCGTCCACAAGGGCTTCGCGCACGACGTGGTGGCGCTGTCGGCGGGCGTGCAGCGCATGGTGCGCTCCGACCTCGGCGCGGCCGGTGTGATGTTCACCATCGACACCGAGTCGGGCTTCGAAGACGTGGTGTTCATCACCTCGAGCTACGGCCTGGGCGAAACCGTGGTGCAGGGCGCCGTCAACCCCGACGAGTTCTACGTCCACAAGCCCACGCTGCGCGCGGGCAAGCGCGCGGTGATCCGCCGCAACCTCGGCTCCAAGCTGATCCAGATGGAGTTCGCCACGCCCGAGGAGAAGAAGGCCACCGGCAAGCTCGTGAAGACCACCGACGTCAAGGCCGAGCAGCGCAACCGCTACTCGCTGACCGACGAAGACGTCGAGCAGCTCGCCAGATACGCGCTCGTCATCGAGGAGCACTATGGCCGGCCGATGGACATCGAGTGGGGCAAGGACGGCACCGACGGCCAGCTCTACATCCTGCAGGCGCGTCCCGAGACCGTGAAGAGCCAGCAGCAGGGCAAGGCCGAGCAGCGCTACAAGCTGCTGGGCAAGGGCGCGGTGCTCGCCGAAGGCCGCGCGATCGGCCAGAAGATCGGCACCGGCCCGGTGCGCCTGGTGCACAGCATCAGCGAGATGGACAAGGTGCAGGCCGGCGACGTGCTCGTGACCGACATGACCGATCCCAACTGGGAGCCGGTGATGAAGCGCGCCGCCGCCATCGTGACCAACCGCGGCGGGCGCACCTGCCATGCGGCCATCATCGCGCGCGAGCTCGGCATTCCCGCCGTCGTGGGCTGCGGCGATGCCACCGACCTGCTGAAGGAGGGCACGCTGGTGACGGTGAGCTGCGCCGAGGGCGACACCGGCTTCATCTACGACGGCCTGCTCGAGACCGAGGTTACCGAGGTGCAGCGCGGCGTGATGCCCGAGATCGACATCAAGCTCATGATGAACGTCGGCAATCCGCAGCTCGCGTTCGACTTCGCGCAGCTGCCGAACCACGGCGTCGGCCTCGCGCGACTCGAGTTCATCATCAACAACAACATCGGCGTCCACCCGAAGGCGATCCTCGACTATCCCAACGTCGACAACGACCTGAAGAAGGCCGTCGAGTCGGTGGCCCGGGGCCATGCCTCGCCGCGCGCCTTCTACGTCGACAAGGTGGCCGAGGGCATCGCGACCATCGCGGCCGCGTTCTGGCCCAAGCAGGTGATCGTGCGCCTGTCGGACTTCAAGTCGAACGAATACCGCAAGCTGATCGGCGGCAGCCGCTACGAGCCCGAGGAAGAGAACCCGATGCTCGGCTTCCGCGGTGCCGCGCGCTACCTGAGCAAGGACTTCGGCGAAGCCTTCGCGATGGAGTGCGAGGCGCTCAAGCGCGTGCGCAACGACATGGGGCTGGTCAACGTGCAGATCATGGTGCCGTTCGTGCGCACGCTCGGCCAGGCCGAACGCGTCACCAACCTGCTGGCCGAGCACGGCCTGAAGCGCGGCGAGAACGAGCTCAAGCTGATCATGATGTGCGAGGTGCCGAGCAACGCGGTGCTGCCGGAGGAGTTCCTGAAGTTCTTCGACGGCTTCTCCATCGGCTCGAACGACCTGACCCAGCTCACGCTCGGCCTCGACCGCGACTCGGGTCTCGAGCTGCTGGCGGCCGACTTCGACGAGCGCGACCCGGCCGTCAAGGCGTTGCTGAGCCGCGTCATCAAGGCCTGCCAGGCCGAAGGCAAGTACGTCGGCATCTGCGGCCAGGGCCCCAGCGACCATCCCGACTTCGCGCTCTGGCTGGCGGAGCAGGGCATCCAGTCGATCTCGCTCAATCCCGACAGCGTGATCGACACCTGGCAGCTGCTCGCCAAGCGCTGAGGCTTCGGATGGCGGAAATCCCCATGCGGGGATTCCCGCGGCTGGCGCGTATTTTTGAAACCAAATGCGTATTTGGTGACAAACTTGAAGGAGAACGGGCGTATCCCGGATGGGGAAGACCACATGATTCTTGTCAAGACTCCGGCTGGCCAGCAGGCCTTCAAGGACCGATCGGTGGCGCTGTCGCCGCGCCAGCGCTCGGCCTTCATCCTGTTCGACGGCAAGCGCTCGATCGAGGAGGTGCTGGCCGGCGGCATGGGCATTGCGCGCGAAGACGTCGACCAGATGGTCCTGCTCGGTTTGCTCGAGGCGCCCGGCGGCCATGGCGAAAGCAGCAGTGCGCCGCTGGCCGAGGCGGCGGCATCTGCTGCAGCGGCTGCCGCCCCCGCTCCGGGTCCGGCAGCGCCGGGCCGCAGCAGGCAGCAGCGCTACAAGGACGCCTACCCGATCGCCACCCAGCTCACCGGCGGCCTCGGGCTCAGGGGTTTCCGGCTCAACCTCCAGGTCGAGGGCACCACGAGCTACGAGGACCTGCTCGCGTTGGCGCCCAAGATCCGCGCCGCAGTCGGGCCTGACAAGGCCGCTGCGCTCGACCAAGCCCTCAACGACTGATCCAGCCGCGTCGACTTGCCGTAGTGCTCGCTACAGGGCTATAATCGCCGGCTTTGCCTTGCCACACTGCGCCCGACGCTGCAGGTGGCTTTTTCTCTTCCCCGGAAGAACCCACAAGGAGTGCCATGCGTCACTATGAAATCATTTTGCTGATCCACCCGGATCAGAGCGAACAAGTTCCGGCCATGCTGGAGCGTTACAAGGGCCTGATCACGGCCGGCGGCGGCAAGGTCCACCGCGTTGAAGACTGGGGCCGCCGTCAGCTGGCCTACCAGATCAACAAGCTCAACAAGGCGCACTACCTGTGCGTCAACATCGAAGCTGAACAAACCGTGATGGGCGAGCTCGAGCATGCGTTCAAGTTCAACGACGCCGTGCTGCGCCACCTGACCGTCCAGAAGAAGAAGGCCGACACCGGTCCTTCGTCGATGATGAAGACGGTCGAGCGCGAAGAAGCCCGCAAGGCTCAGCAGGCCGAATACGCCGCCAACAACAACAGCTGATGGCGTGACCGCTGCCGCTGCTGCGGCGACCGGGCTCAACCAGCTGCTGCTGACCGCCTCTGTCGCCGAACTCGGAGCCTTGCGATACACGCCCGCCGGCCTTCCCGCCATCGACCTGAAGCTCGAGCACGAATCGACGCTCCAGGAGGCAGGAAAAGCCAGGCAGGTGAAAACGGCCCTCAAGGCCGTGGCCTTCGGCGCTGTCGCCGAACGGCTCGCAAGTCAGTCGATGGGGAGCCTCTGGCGTTTTCAGGGCTTTCTCGCGACACCGGGCAACGGCAAGTATCCGGTCCTGCACATCCAGGATTTTCAGCAAAATTAATTTTCGAAAAGAGGTCCCGAAATGGCCACGTTCAAGAAATTCAACAAAGACAAGCGCCCGAAGCGCAACACCCAGTCGCTGCTGTTCAAGCGCAAGCGCTTCTGCCGCTTCACGGTCGCTGGCGTCGAAGAGATCGACTACAAGGACATCGACACGCTGCGTGACTTCATCAGCGAAAACGGCAAGATCATTCCCGCCCGCCTGACTGGCACGCGCGCGATCTACCAGCGCCAGCTCAACACCGCGATCAAGCGCGCACGCTTCCTCGCGATGGTGCCGTACAGCGACCAGCACCGCGTCTAAGGAGCCCGCACCATGCAAATCATTCTTCTGGACAAGGTCCTGAACGTCGGCGGTCTCGGCGACATCGTCAAGGTCAAGGACGGCTACGCCCGCAACTTCCTGATCCCGACGGGCCGCGCCCGCCGCGCTACCGCTGCCAACAAGGCCGAATTCGAAGCCAAGCGCGTCGAACTCGAAAAGGCTGCGGCTGCCAAGCTGGCCGAGTCGCAAGCCCAGGGCGAGAAGCTCGGCGGCACGACCGTCAAGCTGACCCAAAAGGCCGGTGTCGACGGCCGCCTGTTCGGCTCGGTCACCAACGGCGACATCGCCGAAGAGCTCGGCAAGCAAGGCTACAAGGTCGCGAAGTCGCAAGTGCGCCTGCCCAACGGCCCAATCAAGACGGTCGGCGACACCACGGTGAGCGTTTCGCTGCACACCGACGTGGTGGTCGACATCAACGTCACGGTCTACGGCGAAACCGCCTGATCGTTTCCGCGGCGCCTGGTGCGCTGCCCGCAAAAGCCGCCCTCGGGCGGCTTTTGTATTTCTGCGCACCGGTTTTCCAGTTCGGTGCACCGAAAGATCACCGTTTATTCACAACCTTGTCCACACACGCGATCGCGTGCGCGGCTTAGCATGCAGGGTTGCAAGGGAAGTCCATGTCCGCCGTTTTCTCCTATGCCGACAATGACCCGTCGGCCGACCGCCAAGTTGCCAAGCTCCGGATTCCGCCTCATTCGATCGAGGCCGAGTCGAGCGTGCTCGGCGGCCTGCTGCTCGACAACGGGGCCTGGGACCGCATGGGCGACCTGCTGGTGGACGGCGATTTCTATCGCCACGAGCACAAGTTGATCTACGCCGCCATCGGCGGCCTGATCAACGCGAGCAAGCCGGCCGACGTCATCACCGTCTACGAGCAGCTGCAGGGCCTCGGCAAGGCCGAGGAGATCGGCGGGCTGGTCTACCTGAACTCGCTCGCGCAGTACGTGCCGAGCGCGAGCAACATCCGCCGCTATGCGGAGATCGTGCGCGAGCGCTCGATCCTGCGCAAGCTGGTGTCGGCGAGCGACGAGATCGCGACCAATGCGTTCAACACGCAGGGCAAGTCGGTCGACAAGATCCTCGACGAGGCCGAGCAGAAGATCTTCAACATCGGCGAAGAAGGCACGCGGATGAAGCAGGGCTTCCAGAGCATGGATGCCCTGGTGGTCGAACTGCTCGACCGCGTGACCGAGATGGCCGAGAACCCGAACGACATCACGGGCGTGCGCACCGGCTTCTACGAGTTCGACAAGATGACCTCGGGCCTGCAGCCGGGCGACATGATCGTGCTGGCCGCACGGCCCTCGATGGGCAAGACCTCGCTGGCCATCAACATTGCAGAGCATGTCGCGCTCAACGAAGGCCTGCCGGTGGCGGTCTTCTCGATGGAAATGGGCGCTTCGCAGCTCGCGGTGCGTATCGTCGGCTCGATCGGGCGCATCGACCAGGGCCATCTGCGCACCGGCAAGCTCAGCGACGAGGAATGGCCGCGCCTGACCGAGGCGATCGAGAAGCTGCGCAACGTGTCGCTGCACATCGACGAGACGCCGGGCCTCACGACCAGTGAGCTGCGCGCCAACGCGCGCCGCCTGGCACGCCAGTACGGGCGGCTCGGCCTGATCGTGGTCGACTACCTCCAGCTCATGAGCGTGTCGAGCAGCATGAGCGACGAGAACCGCGCCACCGCCGTGGGCGAAATCTCGCGCGGCCTCAAGATGCTCGCCAAGGAGCTCAAGTGCCCGGTGATTGCGCTGTCGCAGTTGAGCCGTGGTGTCGAGAGCCGCACCGACAAGCGCCCGATGATGAGCGACCTGCGCGAATCCGGCGCCATCGAGCAGGACGCGGACATCATCATGTTCATCTACCGCGACGACTACTACGACAAGAACAGCAAGGAGCCGGGCGTTGCCGAGGTGATCATCAGCAAGCACCGCAACGGCCCCACCGGCACCGTCAAGCTCGCGTTCCTCAAGCCGCTCACCAAGTTCGAGAACCTCGCGAGCTACGGCGGCAGCGACGACTACTGACGATGGGTTGCCGGGCGGGCATCAGGCCTGCAGCGGCGGCCGGTTCTCCTCGGCGTGCCGTGCCTTGAGTTGGCGCAGCATGTCGGCCAGCGTCTTGCCCGGCTCGTCGCGGAAGCGCTCGGGCAGCGCGTCGAGGCCGTCCATGCGGTCGAGGCGGAAAGCGCGGAAGTCGGCACGCAGCTCGCACCAGGTCGAGAGCGTCCAGACCTTCCCCCAATAGAAACAACCGAGCGGGCGCACCGTGCGTTCGCTCGCATCGCCCGACACGTCGCGGTAGCGCAGATGCAGCTTCTGCCGCGCCGCCACCGCCTCGCGCAGCACCTGCAGCCGGGCGCGCATTGCATCGTCCAGCCCCATTCCGGGCGCGTAGAGCGCGAGTGCTTCTGCGCCGACCCGCGCGGCCGGCGGCAGCACCGAGAGGATCTTGCCGAGCCCGGTTTCGATGTTGCGCGCCAGCGCCGGATCGACCCAGCTCTGCGCGACGCGCGCCGCTGCCACGAGCGCCGAGGCTTCCTCCTGCGTGAACATCAGCGGCGGCAGTTCGAAGCCCGCGCCCAGCCGGTAGCCCACACCCGCTTCGCCCTCGATCGGCACACCCTGGTGCTGCAGGTCGGCCACGTCGCGATAGACGGTGCGCTCCGACACCTCGAGGCGCTGGGCCAGGAAAGCGGCCGTGGTGAGCCGGCGGCCGCGGATGAGCTGGACGAGCTGGAACAGGCGGTCGGCGCGGCGCATCGATGTCAGTCGGCAAAAGGGCAGGGCAGGGTCATGCAACCCCGATGTGAATGGCCACCGCATCCGGCCCGTCGTAGGCCTCGAAATCACTGCGGTAGCGGCGCACGATCTCCGGGTGCGCCTCGAAATAGTCCCAGACGCGCTGCCACGCATCGATCACCAGCCGCGGCATCTCGCCGCGCGCAGTGAAGACGAGGTAGTCGCCGGCCTCGATGGCCACGCTGCTGCCCACGCCCTCGGCCACCGACGCGCCTGCGGTCACGTCGAACGCGCCGTGGGCATCCGATTCGTAGCCCGAGTAGACGCCGAACAGGCGCTTGTCGGCATTGCGGTGCGGTGTCGAGGCATAGATCTCCTGGTCGAAGAACCGAGTCCAGAGCGCCGCGAGGCGGCCGCTCGACGGGTCGCTTTCGTCGCCGTTCGTGGTGCGGACCGTGAGGCCCGCCACATGGAACGCCGCTTGGGGTTGACGGACAGGTTCCATGCTTCAGGCGAGCGCGTGCAGCCCGACCTCGTTGCCTTCGGTGTCGCGCAGGTGGGCGATGAAGCCGAGGCCCTTGGGCAGTTCGGTCTTGGGCACGGTCACTTCGCCGCCCGCCGCTGCGATGCGCCCGAGCACGGTGTCGATGCTCGGGTTGCAGTCGAGATAGATCCGGATGCCGCTGCTCGGTGCGGCGCTGCCGCTGGTGCTGGGTTGCAGGCAACCGCCGGTCGCAGGCTCGTCGTGGGGAAACATGGCCAGCGCTTCGGCACCGAACGTCTCGCGGCGCAATGCGCGGCCGAGCACGGTTTCGTAGAAGCGCTGGGCCCGGTCCAGGTCGGCGACCGGGATCTCGAACCAGGTGATGGCGTTTTGCATGAAAGACTCTCTTTCGTTTCTGTGGAAGGGAGCCCGATGGTGCGGCGCGGCTCCTGACAGCGTCTTGTCAGGAGCCTGTCTGCGGCCGCCATCTTCCACAAATGAAAAGGCCCGCAATGCGCAGGGCGCATTGCGGGCCGATCGGCTACCGAAGGCCTGGCGTCGTCAGAGCACCTCGCTCGCGAAGTCGGCCAGCCGGGAGCGTTCGCCGCGCGCCAGCGTGATGTGGCCGCTGTGGGGCCAGCCCTTGAACTTGTCGACCGCGAAGGTCAGTCCGGAGGAGCCCTCGGTCAGGTAGGGCGTGTCGATTTGCGCCAGGTTGCCCATGCAGACGATCTTGGTGCCCGGGCCTGCGCGCGTCACCAGGGTCTTCATCTGCTTGGGCGTGAGGTTCTGCGCCTCGTCGATGATCACGTACTTGTTGAGGAAGGTGCGCCCGCGCATGAAGTTCATGCTCTTGATCTTGATGCGGCTGCGGATCAGCTCGTTGGTGGCGGCGCGGCCCCATTCCCCGGCGTTGCCGCCGTCGCCCTTGGCGAGGAATTCGAGGTTGTCGTCGAGCGCACCCATCCAGGGGCCCATCTTCTCTTCCTCGGTGCCGGGCAGGAAGCCGATGTCCTCGCCCACGCTCACAGTGGCGCGGGTCATGATGATCTCGGTGTAGCGGCGGTCGTCGAGCACCTGCGTGAGGCCCGAGGCCAGCGCCATCAGCGTCTTGCCCGTGCCGGCGGTGCCCGTAAGCGTGACGAAGTCGATCTCGGGGTCCATCAGCAGGTTCATCGCGAAGTTCTGCTCGCGGTTGCGGGTGTTCACGCCCCAGACCGCGTTCTTGCCCGAGCTGTAGTCCTTGAGCGTCTTGAACACCGCCGTCTTGTCGCGGATCTCGGTCACGCGCGCGTACATGCTCGGTTCGCCCGGCGCCTCGAAATACACGAACTGGTTGATGTACAGGTTCGGCACCAGCGGGCCGCTCACGCGGTAGAAGGTGTTGCTGCCGCTCTGCCAGCTCTCGACGGTCTTGCTCTGGCGGGTCCAGAAATCGGGCGGCAGCGCGAGCGAGCCCGAATAGAGAAGGTCGCCGTCTTCGAGCGTCTTGTCGTTCTGGTAGTCGTCGGCGGCCAGGCCCAGCGCGCGCGCCTTGACGCGCATGTTGATGTCCTTCGACACCAGCACCACTTCGCGCTTCGCGCGGCCGGGCTGTTCCTTCGCGTATTCGTCGCGCAGTGCGTGCACCACGCCGAGGATCTGGTTGTCGGCCTTGCCCTGCGGCAGGCTGATCGGCAAAGCGTAGTCGAGCGGGGCGGTCTGGAAGAACAGGCGGCCGCCGGCCTCGCGATGGCCGGTGGTGTCGAGCTTCAGGCCCTTGTCGATGTCGGCGTCCTGCGCGGCTGCCAGTGCGTCGAGCGTGCGGCTGGTCTGGCGGCCGTTGCGTGCGACCTCGGTGGTGCCCTTCTTGTGGCCATCGAGTTCCTCCAGCACGATCATCGGCAGGAAGATATCGTGCTCCTCGAAGCGGAACAGGCACATCGGGTCGTGCAGCAGCACGTTGGTGTCGAGCACGAAGAGCTTGGCGGGGCCGGTGGATCTGGCGCGCTTCGGGCGGGCCGGCGCCTGCGGGGCCGGCGCGACAGGGGCGGGGGGCGCTGCCTGGACGCGCGTCTCGACCTGCACAGCGGCGGGCTGCTGGGGCTGCGGCGGTGCGCTCACGTGCGACGGCGCCGCCCGCGACTTGGTGGCCGCACGGCGTGGCGGGCGCGAGTTTGTGCTGTTGCTGTTGCCGCCGCCCGGCGTCTCGCTGGCGGGGCTGTCGAACAACTCGAGGGGCTGGGGCAGGTTCGGTGCCGCGGCCTCGTCATCGCGTTGATCGCCGGCGCGGCGCGAGCCCCTGTGCGTGGAGCGGGCGGGTGCGTCGACCGCATCCGGCGAGAGCAGTGCGGCGCGTTTCGTAGGGGCGGGAGGCAATGGCATGAGTCAGGTCGCTCGCAGGAAAGTGGAAACCGGAAAACGAAAAAGCCGCCTGAGGGCCAGGCGGCTTCGTTCGGAGGATGCGGTCGTGGAGCTCAACGGCATGAGGCCATTATGCACACCGCAGGTGACGCGTTCTGCGCTCTTTGCACAAGCCGTTGGGCATTCCCCACGGCATGATGCAAAAGCGCACAGTCGGCGCAAGCTGTAACTCGGTCGGCTTTTCAGGCGGCTTTCTTCAGCGCCTTGACGGCCTTGAGCACGTCATCGACGTGGCCCGGCACCTTGAGGCCGCGCCATTCGGCCTTGAGGATGCCATCTGCGCCGATCAGGAAGGTGCTGCGCTCGATGCCCTTGACCTTCTTGCCGTACATGATCTTGTTCTTGACCACGCCGAACATGTGGCACATTTTTTCTTCGGTGTCGGCGATGAGCTCGAAGGGGAGCTCAAGCTTGGCCTTGAATTCGTCGTGCGACTTCATGTTGTCGCGCGACACGCCGAACACCGTGGCGCCGGCTTTCTCGAAGTCCTTGAAGCGGTCGCGGAACTGCATGGCTTCGGTCGTGCAACCCGGGGTGTTATCTTTCGGGTAAAAATACATGACCAGCACTTGGCCGAGATGCGAGGTATTCGAGACTTTCAAGCCGCCCGTGGCGTTGGCGTCGAATTCAGGAATGGGTTTGTTGACAACGATCGCCATGAAACTTGTTTTCTCCGTTGGTTGCCATGGCTCGGCGCGTAGACGCGCGCCCGGACATGGCGTATTGGTCGTTGCTAACTGAGGGCAGCAGGCCTGTTCGCAACCCGGTATTTTACCTCGAAATGGCCCTCAGCTGCCGGTTGCAGGCTCGACCAGAAGGGCTGCCACCACGTGGCGCCCCTCGCCGGCCAGGATGTTGTAGGTGCGGCAGGCGGCGGGCGTGTCCATGGTTTCCACGCCGGTTCGCCGGGCCATCAGCGGCTGGAGCCAGGCGGGCTGCGGGAAGCGGATGCGGGATCCGCTGCCGAAAATGATCAGCTCGGCGCCGAGCGCCGCAAGCTGCGCGAAGTGCTCGGGGCCGATTTCGTCGAAGCGGGTGCAGTTCCACTCGAAACGCTCCCCGTGGGAGCCGACGACGACGCTGCCCTCGACCTTTTCGTTGTTGATCGCGACCCAGCCGGGGCCGTGAGCGGTCAGGGCCTGGGCGTCGGATTTGTCGGGCTGGAGCTTCATCGGTGCACTGGGAACTGTGGTCAAATTATAGGTTTTCCCAGTGACACGGGGCCTCCAAGGGCCTTTTGACATCGAGTAACCCGCGCCCGGGAGGGCCCTTTGAAGCAGTTCAGGAAATCGGCCAAACTGGCCAATGTGCTCTACGACATTCGCGGCCCCATCATGGATGCGGCCAAGCAGATGGAGGAAGAGGGCCAGAAGATCATCAAGCTCAACATCGGCAACCTCGCCGTGTTCGGCTTCGACGCGCCGGAAGAAGTCCAGCAGGACATGATCCGCAACCTTCCGGCATCCGCGGGCTATTCGGACAGCAAGGGCATCTTCGCGGCGCGCAAGGCCGTGATGCACGAGACCCAGAAGCAGGGCATCGCCGGCGTCGCGCTCGACGACATCTACCTGGGCAACGGGGCGAGCGAGCTGATCGCGATGTCCACCAACGCGCTGCTCAACGACGGCGACGAGATGCTGCTGCCCGCGCCCGACTATCCGCTCTGGACCGCCGCCTCGAGCCTGTCGGGCGGCACGCCGGTGCACTATCTCTGCGACGAGGCCAACGGCTGGATGCCCGACCTCGATGACATCCGCGCCAAGATCACGCCCCGCACCAAGGGGATCGTGGTGATCAACCCGAACAACCCGACCGGCGCCCTTTACTCCGACGACCTGCTCAAGCGCATCGTGGCGATCGCGCGCGAACACGACCTCGTGATCTTCGCCGACGAGGTGTACGACAAGGTGCTCTACGACGGCGTGAAGCACACCGCGATCGCGAGCCTGTCGACCGACGTGCTCACGCTCACCTTCAACTCGCTGTCCAAGAGCTATCGCTCCTGCGGCTACCGCGCGGGGTGGCTCGTGGTGTCGGGCGACAAGAAGCGCGCGCGCGACTACATCGAGGGCCTCAACATGCTCTCGAACATGCGGCTGTGCGCCAACGTGCCGGGGCAATGGGCGATCCAGACCGCGCTGGGCGGCTACCAGAGCATCAACGACCTCGTCGGCGAGGGCGGCCGTCTGCGGCGCCAGCGCGACCTGGCCTACGAGCTCATCACCGCGATCCCGGGCGTGAGCTGCGTCAAGCCGAGCGCCGCGCTCTACATGTTTCCGAAGCTCGATCCCGCGGTCTACCCGATCGAGGACGACCGGCAGTTCTTCCTCGAGCTGCTGAAGGAAACCCGGGTGATGCTGGTGCAGGGGACGGGCTTCAACTGGGCGACGCCCGACCATTTCCGTATCGTGTTCCTGCCGCATGAAGACGACCTGCGCGAGGCCATCAACCGCATCGCCATGTTCCTGGAGACCTACCGCCTGCGCAGCAAGAGCGCGTGAGGCCTTCGCCGACCGCTGCTGCTGCGCCGCTGACGAGGCCGCCGCGCGGCGGCGGGCCCTGTTGTCCATTTCTACGAAACCATTGAACCCGAATCTCCCATGAAACCCATCCAGGTAGGCCTGCTCGGCGCAGGAACGGTCGGCAGCGGCACCTTCAAGGTGCTGCTGCGCAACCAGGAAGAA
Organism: Variovorax sp. Soil_C_19; assembly: GCF_057657255.1. Lineage (NCBI taxonomy): Bacteria > Pseudomonadati > Pseudomonadota > Betaproteobacteria > Burkholderiales > Comamonadaceae > Variovorax > Variovorax sp. Soil_C_19. The sequence goes on from NZ_JBDGIV010000001.1 coordinate 340,068, forward strand.
ATCAAGCGCCGTGCCGGCAGAGGCATCGAGATCACCATGGTCGCCGACCTCGACCAGGCGCGCGCACGCGAGGTGGCGGGCGCGGGCGTTCAGGTGGTGGCCGACGCGCGCGCCGTCATCGCCAACCCCGACATCGACATCGTGATCGAGCTGATCGGCGGCTACGGCATCGCCAAGCAGCTGGTGCTCGAGGCCATCGCGGCCGGCAAGCACGTGGTCACGGCCAACAAGGCGCTGCTCGCGGTGCACGGCACCGAGATCTTCGCGGCCGCCCATGCCAAGGGCGTGATGGTGGCCTTCGAGGCTGCGGTGGCCGGCGGCATCCCGATCATCAAGGCGCTGCGCGAAGGCCTCACCGCCAACAGCATCCAGTGGATCGCCGGCATCATCAACGGCACCACCAACTTCATCCTCTCCGAGATGCGCGACAAGGGGCTCGACTTCGCGACCGTGCTCAAGGAGGCGCAGCGCCTCGGCTATGCCGAGGCCGACCCCACCTTCGACATCGAGGGCGTCGACGCCGCGCACAAGGCCACCCTCATGAGCGCGATCGCGTTCGGCATCCCGGTGCAGTTCGACAAGGCGCACATCGAGGGCATCACCAAGCTCGCGGCGCAGGACATCAAGTACGCCGAGCAGCTCGGCTACCGCATCAAGCTGCTCGGCATCACCAAGCGCACGGCCCAAGGCGTCGAACTGCGCGTGCATCCGGCGCTCGTGCCGTCGAAGCGGCTGCTCGCCAACGTCGAGGGCGCGATGAACGCGGTGGTGGTGCACGGCGATGCCGTCGGCACCACGCTCTACTACGGCAAGGGCGCAGGCAGCGAGCCGACCGCGAGCGCGGTGATCGCCGACCTGGTCGACATCACCCGGTTGCACACGGCCGACGCGGCCCACCGCGTGCCGCACCTCGCCTTCCATCCCGATGCGATGAGCGACCTGCAGGTGCTGCCGATGGCCGAGGTCGTCACCAGCTACTACCTGCGCCTGCGCGTGGCCGACGAGGCCGGCGTGCTGGCCAAGGTGACGGGCCTGCTCGCCAATGCCGGCATCAGCATCGACGCGGTGCTGCAGCGCGAAGCCGACGAAGTGGGCGGCGAAGGCTCGAACCAGACCGACCTCATCATCCTCACGCACGATGCGCGCGAAGGCACGATGGACGATGCGCTCGCGCATCTGCAGGCGCTGCCCACGGTGCTGCAGCCGATCGTGCGCATCCGCAAGGAAGAGTTGAAGTGAACTACCTGAGCACCCGCGGCCATCCCGACCGCAAGCGCTTCTGCGAGATTTTGCTCGAGGGCCTCGCGCCGGACGGCGGGCTCTACCTGCCCGCGCACTATCCGCAGGTCGACGCGGCCACGCTCGCGAAGTGGCGCAGCCTGCCGTACGCCGAACTCGCCTTCGAGATCCTCTCGCTCTACATCGACGACATTCCGCCGGCGGACCTGAAGGCGCTCTGCGCCAAGACCTACACCGCGGAGGTCTTCGGCTCCGACGAGATCGTGCCGCTGCGCGAGCTCGAAGACGGCGTCTACCTCGAAGCCCTGTCGAACGGCCCCACGCTGGCCTTCAAGGACATGGCGATGCAGCTGCTCGGCAACCTGTTCGAGTACGAACTGGCTCGCCGCGACGCCGAGCTCAACATCCTCGGCGCCACCAGCGGCGACACCGGCAGCGCGGCCGAGTACGCGATGCGCGGAAAGAAGGGCGTGCGCGTCTTCATGACCTCGCCCGACGGTCGCATGAGCCCGTTCCAGCAGGCGCAGATGTTCAGCCTGCAGGACGCGAACATCCACAACATCGCCATCACCGGCGTGTTCGACGACTGCCAGGACATCGTCAAGGCGGTGTCGAGCGACCTGGGCTTCAAGCGCAAGTACCGCATCGGCACGGTCAACTCGATCAACTGGGCGCGGCTGCTCGCACAGGTGGTCTACTATTTCGCGGGCTACTTCCAAGCCACGGCATCGAACGACAAGCCCGTGAGCTTCGCGGTGCCCTCGGGCAACTTCGGCAACGTCTGCGCGGGCCACGTGGCGCGCATGATGGGCCTGCCGATCCACACGCTGGTGGTCGCCACCAACGAGAACGACGTGCTCGACGAGTTCTTCCGCACCGGCGTCTACCGCGTGCGCGCTGGGGCCGACACGCACGAGACCTCCAGCCCGTCGATGGACATCAGCAAGGCCAGCAACTTCGAGCGCTTCGTGTTCGACCTGGTCGGACGCGATGCCGGCAGGCTGCGCGCGCTGTTCGTCGACCAGCTGGGCCGCGAGGCGAAGTTCGACCTCGGCGCCGACCCGGTCTTCGCGCAGGCCGCCGAGCGCTTCGGCTTCCGCAGCGGCCGCAGCACGCATGCAGACCGGCTCGCGACGATCCGTGACACCGAGAAGCGCTTCGCCACGCTGATCGATCCGCACACCGCCGACGGCCTCAAGACCGCGCGCGAGCACCTCACGCCGGGCGTGCCGATGGTGGTGCTCGAGACCGCGCTGCCGATCAAGTTCGCCGCCACGCTGGTGGAAGCGCTCGGGCAGGAGCCCCCGCGACCGGCCAGGTTCGAGGGCATCGAGTCGCTGCCCAAGCGAGTCGTCAGGCTTGCGGCCGATGCGGAGGCCGTGAAGGCCTACATCGCCGAGAACTGCGATTGAACGGCGCCGGCCAGCACGTCGTGATGGCCGCCTTGCATCAGCATTCGGCTCGCGCTTGACGCGCGGCCTCAGGAACTCGTCATGAAGGTGATCGGTTTTTCCGGGTATTCGGGTTCGGGCAAGACCACGCTCGTCGAGCGCCTGATCCCCGTGCTCAGGCTCCATGGGCAGCGCGTCTCGGTCGTGAAGCATGCGCACCACAAGTTCGACATCGACCACCCCGGCAAGGACACCTACCGCCACCGCGAGGCCGGCGCCTTCGAAGTGGTCGTGGCGTCCGACCGGCGGCTGGCGCTGATCCGCGAATTCGAGCAGCCCGCGCAGCTGTCGGTGCACGCGCTCATCGCCGAGCTCTACGACGGTGTCGACTGGGTGCTGGTCGAGGGCTTCAAGCACAGCGACTTGCTCAAGATCGAGGTCTGGCGCGCGCCCGAGCCGGGCCAGAAGCCGCGACCCCTGCAGTACATCGATGATCCGTTCGTGACCGCCGTTGCCACCAATGCGCCCGAGAGCCTGCCCGAGCCCACCGAGCGGCCGCTGTTCGACCTCGACGACATCGAGGGCATCGCCCAGTGGCTGATCGACAGCGGCGATCGCTTCGACTACAAACCGAGGCACCATGGCTGATTCACCGCCTTCTCCCATATCGTCGCGCCCGCCGTTGATGGCGCTCGACGAGGCGCTGGCCATCCTGCTCGCCAAGGCCAGGCCGATGCTGCCGGCCGAGAGCGTCGGCACCTTCGATGCCGATGGCCGCGTGCTCGCCCAGGACCTGGTGGCCGCGATCACGGTGCCGCCGCGCGACAACAGTTCGATGGACGGCTACGCGGTTCGCGTGGCCGACTGCGCCGCGCCAGGGGCCGTGCTGCAGGTCGCGCAGCGCATCCCGGCGGGCAGCGTCGGCACGCCGTTGGCAGCCGGCACCGCGGCGCGCATCTTCACCGGCGCGCAGGTGCCCGAGGGTGCCGATGCCATCGTGATGCAGGAAGACACCGAGCCGTTGCCGCAGGAGGGAGGCCTCGGCGCCGTGCGCATCGCCTCGGTGCCCTCCGCCGGCCAGTGGATCCGCCGTGCCAGTGAGGACGTGGCGGCCGGCCATGTCGTGCTCGGCAAGGGCGAGCGCCTGACGCCCGCAGGGCTCGGCCTTGCGGCCAGCGTCGGGTTCGATCGGCTGCAGGTGGCGCGGCGCCCGCGTGTCGCGCTGCTGTCCACCGGCGACGAGCTGGTGATGCCCGGCGAGGTCGCACCCGAGGCCATGAAGCCCGGCGCCATCTACAACTCAAACCGCTTCTTCATGCGCGCCTTGCTGCACAGGCTCGGCTGCGAGGTGAACGATCTCGGCATCGTGCCCGACCGGCGCGACGCCACCATCGAGGCGCTGCGTGGCGCGGCCGAAGGCAACGACCTGATCATCACCACCGGCGGCGTCTCGGTCGGAGAGGAAGACCACATCAAGGCCGCCGTGCAGGCGCTCGGCGAACTGCAGTTGTGGTCGCTCTCGATGAAGCCCGGCAAACCCTTTGCCTACGGATCGATCCAGCGGGCCGGCGGCGAAGCGCAGGGGCGCTGCCACGTCACGGGGTTGCCCGGCAACCCGGTGTCGAGCTTCCTGACCTTCCTGCTGCTCGTGCGCCCGTTCCTGCTGACGCTGCAGGGCGCAAGCCGGGTGGCGCCCGAACCCGTGCCGATGCGCGCCGACTTCGACTGGCCGCGTGCCGACCGGCGCCGCGAGTTCCTGCGCGCGCGCCGCAATGCCGCGGGCGGGCTCGACCTGTTCACCAACCAGAGTTCGGGCGTGCTGACGTCGATGGTCTGGGGCGATGGCGTCATCGACAACCTGCCCGGCCAGACCATCCGGGCCGGCGACACCGTCAACTTCATTTCCCTGGCCTCGCTGCTGGCCTGACCGAGGCTGCTCCCATGAAGGTCCACATCCGCTATTTCGCCTCGGTGCGCGAGGCGCTCGCCACGGGCGGCGAGACCGTCGACACCACGGCCGACACGCTGGCCGCGCTGCGCGACGAACTCATCGCACGCGGCGGCGCCCATGCCGCGGCGCTCGCACGCGGCAGGGCGGTGCGCATGGCGCTCGACCAGGTCATGAGTGCCGAGTCGGCCGCGCTGCACGAAGGTGCCGAGGTCGCGTTCTTCCCGCCGGTCACCGGCGGCTGAGGGCGGGCTCGAGCGCTGCGAGCCGCTCCCCCAGCGCCGCCGAGGCGCGCGTCATCGGCAAGCGCAGTTCGTCGCGCACCGACCCCTGCTGCGCCAGCAGCGCCTTGAGCGGCCCGGGGTTCGGTTCGGCAAACAGCATCGCGATCAACGGCAGCAGCGGCTGCCATTCGGCGCGCGCCTCCACCAGCCGGTTCTCGGCCAGCAGGCGCAGCACCTGGACGAAGCGCCGCGTCTGCACATGCGCGCTGGCCGCAATGGCGCCTGCGCCGCCTTCGGCCACGGTCGCGAAGATCTGGTGGTCTTCGCCCGCGAGCACCTGGAGCCGGCCGTCGGCGATCAGCGCGCGCGTCTTGGCCATGTCGCCGCCGCAGTCCTTGACGCCGCGGATGCGCGGGTGCTCGGCCAGCGCCAGCAGCGTGTCGCGCGCGAGGGTCGCACCGGTGCGGTAGGGAATGTCGTAGACCAGCAGCGGCACCGTGCTGGCGTCGGCAATGGCGCCGAACCACGCGCGCAGGCCGTCCTGCGATGGCCGGATGTAGTGCGGCGCAGGCACCAGCAGCCCGGCCAGCGGCCGTTCGGCCAGCCGGCGCACCCAGGCCGTGGTCTTGCCCAGGTGGTAGCCCGACAGGCCCATGACGATCGGCAGCCCGCCTGCGGCGGCATGAACGGTGTCGAGCGCGGCGAGCTGCTCGGCCTCGTCGAGTGCGGCAGCCTCGCCGGTCGAGCCGCAGACCACGAAGCCGGCCACGCCGTCGCCGGTGAGCCGCTGGGTGAGCGCCGACAGCGCGGCATGGTCCACCGCGGCGCCATGGAACGGCGTGACGAGCGGAATCCAGAGGCCCGAGAAATCAGGCGCGGGGTCGACGGGAACGGATGATGGTTGTTGCGGCACGTGGGCCTCCTTGCGGGATCGACCGATGGACAGTAACCGTCATCGTTCGGTGCGCGCGCAACCCATTCGGGGCCAAGGCCTTGGCAGGTTCCGTCGCTCATCCGACGACGGAACCGCAGCTCCGGTCAGACGAGCTTTGGTTTTTTGGGGGCTTGGCTGCCCTGGCGCGCACGGGTGCTCTCGGCGCGCGAAAGCACGGGCAAGAGCGTGGCGAGGCAGGGCATTGTCGAAGTATAGGAGGCGGTCGGGCTTGGGCATGGCCCCGCGCCGCAGGCGGCCCGAAGGGTTGCGCGAGACAGGGCGCATGCGGCGTTGCCAATGCTCGCTGGACATCAGTCCAGCTTGCGCTTGGCGCCTTGCCTGCACCCTGTCTCGCGCAACGCAGGGCCATGCCCAAGCCCGACAGCCTCCTGGCGCGGTGCCACAATCCCGGCATGAATGGCCCACGCGTTTCGATCCAGACAGCCGATTTCAACCTGGCGGAGGAGGTTGCCGCGCTGCGTGCCGGCGACAAGCGCGTGGGCGCGGTCTGCAGTTTCATCGGCACGGTGCGCGACCGCAACGACGGCAGCACGGTGGCGTCGATGGAGCTCGAGCACTACCCCGGCATGACCGAGAAGGCCATCGAGGCCATGATCGACGAGGCGCACCGGCGCTTCGACATCCTCGGCGTGCGCGTGATCCACCGCGTGGGCCTGTTGCAGCCGCTCGACCAGATCATGATGGTCGCGGTGGCCTCGGCGCACCGCGGCCAGAGCTTCGAGGCCTGCGAATTTCTGATGGACTACCTCAAGACCCAGGCACCGTTCTGGAAAAAAGAACAGACGCCCGAAGGCGCCCGCTGGGTCGATGCGCGCGTAGCCGACGATGCGGCGCTCGCGCGCTGGGGTATCACGGCCCCGAACGCCTGACGCGCGTGGTCAGAGGGGCTTGAACCCGCTGGCCTGGATGATCCGCTCCCAAGTCTGCGTGTAGCTGCGCACGCGGCCCGCGAACTGGCCCTGCGGCTCGTAGCCCACCGTGAGGCCCATGGCCGTGAGCTTCTGCTTCACGTCGGGCATGGCCAGCACTTTCTGCAGTGCCTCGCCGTAGCGGTCGATGACCGGCTGCGGCGTGCCCACGGGCGCGAAGATGCCGTAGTAGGGCAGGTCTTCGAGGTTCGAGAAGCCCAGCTCGGTGAAGGTCGGCACGTTGGGCAGCACGGCCTGGCGCTTGGCGCCGATCGACGCGACGATGCGCACCTTGCCGGCCTTGTGGTTCTCGATGAAGTCGGGCACCGACGCGATGCCGGCGGTGATCTGGTTGCCCAGCATGTCGGCCGTCATCGGCGCGCTGCCGCGGTAGGGCGCGGGCTGCACGTCGATCTTGTACTTCTCCGAGATCATCTTCACCAGGAACTCCGGGATCGAGGCGGGTGCCGGGATGCCGATGGTTTCCTTGCCGCCGCGCTGGGTGCGGACCCATTTCACGTACTCGTCGATGCTCTTGGCCGGCGTGCCGCCCGAGACGGCCAGCACGTTGGCGAAGGTGGCGAAGCCCGCCACCGGCACGAAGTCGGTGGCCGGGTTGAAGCCCGGGTTCTTCACCACCTGCGGAAGGATCGAAATCGAGTGGTCGTGCGAGATGAACAGCGTGTGGCCGTCGGCGGGCGCCGCCTTCAGCGCCTGCGCGGCGATTTGACCGCCCGCGCCGGCGCGGTTCTCGACCACCACCGGCGTGCCCAGCACGTCCTTGAGCTTCTCGGCCAGCGTGCGCGCGATGGCATCGGTGCCTGCGCCCGCGGGAAAGCCCACCAGCAAGCGCACGGGCGTGCCTTGCGCTTGCGCAAGCCCGGACAGGCCCAGGCCCGCCAGGATGAGGCTCGCGCTGAGCGCCCGTCGGATCGCTTTGGTGCGCTGCATTGAAAAAACCATGTTCGACTCCAATGGAAAGAGGAAAGGGGCACAGTGCAATCGCCGTGCCCGAAAGTGCTGGACACCTTGAATCGTGCCCGAACAGCCCTATTTTGGATGCAGGAATACCACCATGCGACAAGACAAACTCACCACCAAATTTCAGGAAGCGCTCGGCGACGCCCAGTCGCTTGCGCTCGGCAACGACAACGCCTACATCGAACCGGCCCACCTGCTGGCGGCGATGCTGCGCCAGGACGACGGCCCGCGCGCGCTGCTCGAGCGCGCCGGCGTCAACGTGCCCGGCCTTGCCAAGGCGGCCGAGGAGGCCATCAAGCGCCTGCCGCAGGTGCAGGGGCACGATGTCGTGCAGGTCGGTCCCGAGCTCGGAAAGCTGCTGCAGGCCACCGAGAAGGAGGCCATCAAGCGCAACGACCAGTTCATTGCGGGCGAACTGTTCCTGTTGGCCGTGGCCGACAGCAAGTCGGACATCGGCCGCATCGCCAAGGAGAACGGGCTCTCGCGCAAGTCGCTCGAGGCGGCCATCGACGCGGTGCGCGGCGGCCAGGGCGTGAACAGCGCCGATGCCGAAGGCCAGCGCGAGGCGCTGAAGAAATACTGCCTCGACCTCACCGAGCGCGCACGGCTCGGCAAGCTCGACCCGGTCATTGGCCGCGACGAGGAGATCCGCCGCGCCATCCAGGTGCTGCAGCGCCGCACCAAGAACAACCCCGTGCTCATCGGCGAGCCCGGCGTGGGCAAGACCGCGATCGTCGAAGGCCTGGCGCAGCGCATCGTCGCGGGCGAGGTGCCCGAGTCGCTCAAGGGCAAGCGCGTGCTGTCGCTCGACATGGCCGCGCTGCTCGCGGGCGCCAAGTTCCGCGGCGAGTTCGAGGAGCGCCTGAAGACCGTGCTCAACGAGCTGGCCAAGGACGAGGGCCAGACCATCGTCTTCATCGACGAGCTGCACACCATGGTGGGCGCCGGCAAGGCCGAAGGCGCCATGGATGCGGGCAACATGCTCAAGCCCGCGCTCGCGCGCGGCGAGCTGCACTGCGTGGGTGCCACCACGCTCGACGAATACCGCAAGTACATCGAGAAGGACGCCGCGCTCGAGCGCCGCTTCCAGAAGATCATCGTGGGCGAGCCCAGCGTCGAGGCCACCATCGCCATCCTGCGCGGCCTGCAGGAAAAATACGAGGTGCACCACGGCGTGCAGATCACCGACCCGGCCATCGTGGCCGCGGCCGAGTTGTCCGACCGCTACATCACCGACCGCTTCCTGCCCGACAAGGCCATCGACCTGATCGACGAGGCCGCGGCCAAGATCAAGATCGAGATGGACTCCAAGCCCGAGGTGATGGACCGCCTCGACCGCCGCCTGATCCAGTTGCAGATCGAGCGCGAAGCCGTGCGCCGCGAGAAGGACGAGGCCTCGCAGAAGCGCTTCGGCCTGATCGAGGACGAGATCGCCAAGCTGCAGAAGGAGATCGCCGACTACGACGAGATCTGGCAGGCCGAGAAGGCGCAGGCTCAGGGGAGCGCGCACATCCGCGAGGAGATCGAGAAGCTCAAGATCGAAATCAAGGAATGGGAGCGCAAAGGCGATTTCAACAAGCTCGCCGAGCTGCAATATGGCCAGCTGCCGGCGCTCGAGAAGCGCCTGCGCGAGGCCGAGGAAAGCGAGGCGAGCAAGGGCAAGTCGAGTGCGCCGACGCTGCTGCGCACGCAGGTCGGCGCCGAGGAGATCGCCGAGGTGGTGGCGCGCGCCACCGGCATTCCGGTCGCCAAGCTGATGCAGGGCGAACGCGACAAGCTGCTCGTGATGGAAGCCAAGCTGCACGAGCGCGTGGTCGGCCAGGACGAGGCCATCGGTGCGGTCGCGAACGCGATCCGCCGCTCGCGCTCGGGCCTGTCGGACCCGAACCGTCCCACCGGCTCGTTCCTGTTCCTCGGCCCCACGGGCGTGGGCAAGACCGAACTCTGCAAGGCGCTCGCGGGCTTCCTGTTCGACAGCGAAGACCACCTGATCCGCATCGACATGAGCGAGTTCATGGAGAAGCATTCGGTGGCCCGCCTGATCGGCGCGCCGCCGGGCTACGTGGGCTACGAGGAGGGCGGCTACCTCACCGAGGCCGTGCGCCGCAAGCCCTACAGCGTGGTGCTGCTCGACGAGGTCGAGAAGGCGCATCCGGACGTCTTCAACGTGCTGCTGCAGGTGCTCGACGACGGCCGCCTGACCGATGGACAGGGCCGCACCGTCGACTTCAAGAACACGGTGATCGTGATGACCAGCAACATCGGCTCGCCGATCATCCAGTCGATGGTGGGCCAGCCTGCCGAGGAGATCAAGGAAGCGGTCTGGGACGAGCTGAAGAACTACTTCCGCCCCGAGTTCCTGAACCGCATCGACGAGACGGTGGTGTTCCACGCGCTCGACGCGAAGAACATCGAGTCGATCGCCGCGATCCAGCTCAAGGTGCTGCAGGCGCGGCTTGCCAAGATGGACCTGGGCCTGGAGGTGTCGCCCGCCGCGCTGGCCGAGATCGCGAAGGTCGGCTTCGATCCGGTGTTCGGTGCGCGCCCGCTCAAGCGTGCCATCCAGCAGCGCATCGAGAACCCGCTCTCGAGGCTGCTGCTCGACGGCAGCTTCGGGCCCAAGGACACGATCGAGGTCACGACCGATCCGATCCGCTCGCCGGGGCAGTTCGGCTTTGCAAAAGCAGGAAATTCCGGCAAAAACGGGGAACCTGCGGCCGAAGCCTCGGCCTAAGATCGGATGATGAACTTTATTCTTCGCGTGATCCTGCTGATGCTGGGCCTGGTCTTTGCGGCCAGCCTGGCGGTGGCCGTGATGCTGTTGGCCGCCGTGTGGGGCGTTCGCTACGCCTGGGCCCGGCTCACGGGCAAGCCCGTGTCGCCCTGGGTGATGCGCTTCAACCCGCGTTCGGGATTCGAACGTTTTCGCACGGCTGCGCAGCCGGCCGAGCCTTCGGCCGCCGACGTGGCCGGCGCGCGGGCGCGGGGCGAGTCGGTGCGCAGCCCGCTGCTGCGCAACCGCGGTGCCGGCGACGACGTGACCGACGTGCGCGCACGCCCGGCCACGCGCGGCGAGTAGTCTCCCCGCCTACCTGGGGCGCTCAGCGGTACAGCGCCTCGATCTCCTCCGCATACGCCTTGTAGATGCTCGAGCGCCGCACCTTCATGGTCGCGGTGACCTCGCCATCGTCATGGTCGAGTTCCTTGGTCAGCAGATGGAAGCGGCGCACCTGGGACACCTGCGCGAGGCGTGCATTGCCGCGCTGGATTTCGGCATCGATGAGTTCGCGCACGCGCGGCAGTTCGACCAGCGAACGGAAGTGCGTGAAGGCCAGGCGTTCGGCCTCGGCCCATTTCCCGACCGTCTCGTAGTCGATCTGCACCAGCGCCGAGACGAACTTGCGCCCCTCCGCCACCACGATGCATTCCTTCAGGTAGGGGCTCGCCTTCATGGTGTTCTCGATCTCCGAGGGCGTGAGGTTCTTGCCGCCCGCGGTGATCATGATGTCCTTGAGCCGGTCGACGATGCGCAATTGGCCGTCGGCTTCCTCGGCCACCACGTCGCCGGTGTGCAGCCAGCCCGCTTGCACCGACGCCGTCGTGGCTTCGGGGTTCTTGTAGTAGCCGCAGAACACCATCTCGCCGCGGATCTGCAGCTCGCCCTGCGCACCCACGCGGTATTCGACGCCCTCGGTCACCGGCCCGACGGTGCCCACCTTGACCTGGTCGATGCGGTGGCCGCAGACCATGCCGGTGGATTCGGTGAGGCCATACACCTCGACCAGCGGCACGCCGAGCGTGCGGAAGAAGCGAACCACGTCGGGCGGGATCGGCGCCGCGCCGGTCAGCGCCACGCGCGCATTGCGCAGGCCGATGAAGTTCTGCAGCGCGCGCAGCACCGTCCAGTAAGCCAGAAAGAAGCGCAGCCGTTCGCCGGCGTTCCATTGCGCGCGCGGTTTCTCGGCCAGTGGCGCACAGCCGGCCAGCGCGCGGCGGTAGAGCGCGCGCCGCAGCCGGCCGGTCTCCTGCATCTTGATGCTGATCGCGGCATGCAGCTTTTCCCAGATGCGCGGCACGCCGAGGAACATGCTCGGCGCCACCTCGCGCAGGTCTTCCTGCACGGTGCGGATCGACTCGCCGAAGTTCACCTGCGAGCCCAGGTAGAGCGGCACGAACGTGGTGAGCATCTGCTCGGCCACGTGGCACAGCGGCAGGTAAGACAGGTGCGTGGTGCCGGCATCGAGCTGCAGCCGCTCCACGATACCGGGCACGACGCCGCGGATGTTGCGCCAGGAGATCATCGCGCCCTTGGGCGCGCCGGTGGAGCCCGAGGTGTAGATCATGAGCCCGATGTGGTCGAGCGACTGCGCTGCCAGCGCGGTGTCGATGCGCGCATCGCCCTCCTGCGCCTGCAGTGCGGCGCCGGCCGCTTCTAGCTCGGCGAAGCTCATCATCCGGTCGCGCTCCGCGGGAGCGTAGCTCGCGAGGCCCTTGGTCTCGATCACGATGATGCGGCGCAGCTTCGGCAGCGCATCGATCGCCTCGAGCACCTTGTCGGCCTGCTCCTGGTCTTCGCAGACCACGACCTCGACGTCGGCATGGCCGACCACGTAGGCCACCTCGTTCGTCGGGCTCGTGGGGTACACGCCCACCGTCACCGCACCGAGCAGGCCCGCGCCCATCTGCGCCAGCACCCATTCGACCCGGTTCTCGGAAATGACGCCCAGGTGGCCGCCGGCCTGCATGCCCAGCGCCGCGAGGCCCAGGCCCACGTGCGCCGCGCGTCGGTGGTAGTCGGCCCAACTCAGCGGATGCCAGATGCCGAAGTCCTTCTGGCGGATCGCGATGCGCGCGCCCTGTGTGCGCGCCTGTTCGCGCAGCATCTGCGGCAGTGTGCGTTCGGGCAGGTTCATGACAGCCAGCGCTTGCGACGCTTGTAGTGCTTGAGCCCGCGGAAGCTCCTGGATTCGCCCGCGCCACCCACGCCGAGATAGAACTCGCGCACGTCGGGGTCGGCCGCGAGCCGCTCGGCGCTGCCGTCGATCACGATCTTGCCGTTCTCCATGATGTAGCCGCTGTCGGCCACCGCGAGCGCCAGGCTGGCGTTCTGCTCCACCAGCAGCATCGACACGCCGCGCTCGGCGTTGATGCGCGCGATGATGCCGAAGATCTCTTCCACCAGCTTGGGCGAGAGGCCCAGCGAAGGCTCGTCGAGCAGGATCAGCTTGGGCTCGGCCACCAGCGCGCGGCCGATGGCCAGCATCTGCTGTTCGCCGCCCGAAAGGTAGCCTGCGAGGCCTTTGCGCCGCTCGTGCAGCCGCGGGAAATACGCGTACACCGCATCGAAGTCGCGCGCCTGCGCGCCGCGGCCGACGCGTGCATAGGTGGCGGCCACCAGGTTCTCCTCGACGGTCAGGTCCTCGAACACGCGGCGGCCCTCCATCACATGCGCGAGCCCTCGCCGCACCAGCTGCTGCGGCGCGAGCCGGTCGGTGGGCTGGCCGTCGAAGGCGATGCGGCCGGCCTCGAGCGCGCCGTCTTCCAGTGGCAGCAGGCCAGAGATCGCCTTCAGCGTGGTCGACTTGCCCGCGCCGTTGCTGCCCAAGAGCGCCACGATCTGCCCGCGCGGCACGGCCAGCGACAGGCCGCGCAGCACCTGCACGACCTTGTTGTAGACCACCTCGACGTTGTTCACCTCCAGGATGGGCTCGCCGCTTGCGCTCATGACCGCTCTTTCGCTCACTTGTCCAGCGAAATCCAGTCCGACGCCGGCACCATCTTCTGCGCCTTCATGTCGGCGCGGTAGACGCGGCCCACCGGGATCGAGTTGCCCTTAATGGTGATCGGCACGCCGATCAGGCCGCCGGTGTCGAAGTCCTTGATGCTGTTGAGTGCGGCCTTCAGGTTCTTGCCGTCGAGTGGCTTGCCGGCGTCGAGCGTGCGCTTGGCGGCCTCGGTGAACAGCATCGCGGTGAGAAAGCCCTGCGTGTAGGCGGTGCTCTGGTACTCGGGGCGCATCGCGCGGATCTTCTCGAGCATTGGCGCCTTGGCCGAGGTGTCGTAGTAGTAGCGGTAGGGCATCACGCCCATGAAGCCGTCGCCGGCTTCGCCCATCTTCATGACGGTGGAGCTGTCCATGGTCCAGAAGGTGCCCATCCACTTGCTGGTCATGCCCATCTGCTTGCCCTGCTGCACGAACTCGGGAATCGGCGCAAGGATGTAGCCGTGGAAGATCGTGTAGTCGGGCGCGGCGCGGCGCAGCTTGATGACCTCGGTCGACACGTCGACGCTGCCGGCCGGCGTCATGATCTTGACCGGCACCGTGAGGCCCAGCTTCTTGGCGGCCGCCTCGCTGGCCTCGATCGGGTCGCGGCCGAACTCGGAGTCGGAGTAGACGAACGCGACCTTGGCACCGGGCTTCTCCTTGGCGATGTGGCGCAGCAGGATGCCGATCATTTCGGTGTAGTCGGGGCCGACCAGGAACTGGTGCGGGTACTTGGCGGGGTCGTTGAGCTCGGAGGCGAACGAGGCGCCGGCCATCAGGATCTGGCCGCTGCGGTCGAGCTCGGGGTTGATGGTCTTCGAGAAACCCGTCGAGTCGCCGTAGTAGAGGTTGACCTTGTTCTGGCTCGTGATCTTCTTGAAGGCGGCCACCGAGACATCGACCTTGTAGCCCGTGTCCTCGGGCACGTAGCGCAGCTTGCGGCCCTTGATGCCGCCCGCGTCGTTGACGATCTTCACGTAGTCGGCAATGCCGGCGTTGATGCCGATGCCCGCGAAGGCGAACACGCCGGTCATCGGGATCGAGCCGCCGATGACGATGTCTTCGGCGCTGCCTTGCGCGTGCACGGCGAGCGGCGCGGCGAGTGCGGCCGCAGCGGCCAGCACGAGTGCGCGGCGGCGCAGGGCGGGAGTCTTCTTGAAGTCGGATGCCATGTTCGTCTCCTTGTCAGTTCTTGAAAGGCCACAGATGAAAGAAACGGCGGATGCGCCGCCACACTTCGGCGAGCCCGTGTGGCTCGAAGACCAGGAAGCCGACGATCAGCAGGCCGAAGACGACCGTGCGCACCGGCGAGAGGAAGACCGTCATCTCGTGCCCGCCCGGCAGCAGGTCGAACACCAACTTGAGCAGCTCGGGCACCATGGTCATGAAGACGGCACCGAGGATGCCGCCCAGGATGGAACCCATGCCGCCGACGATGATCGCGGCCAGGAAGAAGATCGACATCAGGAGCGGAAAGCTCTCGGGCGTGACCACGCGGAAGAAGTAGGCCCACATGCCGCCGGCCACGCCGGCATAGAACGACGACAGGCCGAACGAGAGCAGCTTGTAGCGCAACAGCGGAATGCCGAGCACCTCGGCCGAGATGTCGCGGTCGCGAATGGCGATGAAGGCGCGGCCCACGCGCGTGCGAAAGAGGTTGGCCGCGCCCAGCAGCATGAGCAGGGTGATCGGCACGATGAGCCAGTAGAGGCGGAACGAGGTGTCGAGTGCGAAGCCGAAGATCTGCGCCGGCGGCAGCGAGAGGCCCGAGGTGCCGCCGGTGAGCGTGAGGTTGGCAAAGAGAAAGTGCGCGATGAACGAGGCCGCGATGGTGGCGATGGCCAGGTACAGGCCCTTCACCCGCAGCGACGGAATGCCGACGATCAACCCGCCGACCATGGCGACCACGCCGCCCGCGAAAATGTTGAGCAGGAACGGCGTGCCGAAGCGGATCTGCAGGATGGCGACGGTGTAGGCGCCCAGCCCCATGAAGGCGGCCTGGCCCATGCTGACCAGGCCGGTGTAGCCGGTCAGGATGTTGAGGCCGGTGGCGCTCGCGACGTTGATGGCGACGAGGCAGGCGAGGTACAGCCAATAGGCGTCGGCCATGAACGGAAACAGCACGAGCAGCGCGGCGCCGATGGCGAGCCAGGTCTTCTGGGTGCGCGAGTCGAACAGCGCGGCGTCGGCGGTGTAGCTTTGCTTGAGGGTGCCTATGCGCATCTCAAAGCCTCTCGATCTCATGCGTGCCGAACAGACCGTACGGACGGATCATCAGCACGACCACGAGCACGACGAAGGTCGCCAGCAGCTTGTATTCGCCGCCGAGGTACGTGCCCGCGAGCGCTTCGACGAGGCCGATGAAGAGGCCGCCCACCAGCGCGCCGAGCACGCTGTCGAGGCCGCCGACGATCACCACCACCAGCACCGACAGCCCGAACACGCCCATCGACGACGAGATGCCGCCGATCGCGCCGACCACGATGCCCGCGACCGCGGCGATCATCGCCGAGGCCACCCAGGCGAGCGAGAACACGCGCGGCACGTTGATGCCCATCATGTAGGCCGCGCCCTGGTCGGAGGCCGTGGCC
Source organism: Variovorax sp. Soil_C_19 (assembly GCF_057657255.1). Lineage (NCBI taxonomy): Bacteria > Pseudomonadati > Pseudomonadota > Betaproteobacteria > Burkholderiales > Comamonadaceae > Variovorax > Variovorax sp. Soil_C_19. Next base: position 356,069 of record NZ_JBDGIV010000001.1, read on the forward strand.
CGCAGCGCCACGCCACCGCGCCAGAAGCGAAACAGCAGCAGCACCAGCGCGATCAGCACCAGCGCAGCGAGCGCGCCATACGCCACCTTGGGCGCCAGGAAAGCATCGCCCACCATCACCGGCGCATTCGGCATGAACTCGGGCAGGCGGCGCTGGTCGGCGGTCCAGACGATCTCGACCACGCCGACCAGCACCGAGGCCAGCCCCACCGTGACCATGAAGGCGGAGATCGGCGGTTGGCCGAGCAGCGGCCGGATCATCGTGCGCTCGACCACCGCGCCCAGCAGTCCGGTGCCCAGCACCGAGCCGAGCATCGCGAGCCAGATCGGCAGCGAGAAGCTCGCGGCGAACGCGAAGAAAAGGTAAGCGCCGATCATCAGCATCTCGCCGATCGCGATGTTGACCACGCGCGTGGCCTTGTAGACCAGCACGAAGGCCAGCGCCGCGAGCGCATAGAGCCCGCCGCCGGCCACACCCGTGAGCGCGATCTCGAACAGGTAGGCCCAGTCCATCAGCCGGCCTCCGCTGTGGCTGCGGCTTGCGCACTGCCGCGCAGCCTGCGCCGCAGCTCGCCCACGTCGCCGGCGCCCAGGTAGGCGCGCACCACCTCGGGGTCGGCCTGCACCTCGGCCGGCGAGCCCTGCGCGATCACCTGGCCGAAGTTGAGCACCACCACGTGGTCCGACAGGTCCATCACCATGCCCATGTCGTGCTCCACCATCAGCACCGTGATGCCCCATTCGCGGCGCACGTCGAGGATGAAGCGCGCCATGTCCTCGGTCTCTTCCCGGTTCATGCCGGCCACCGGTTCGTCGAGCATCAGCACCTTGGGCCGCATGGCCAGCGCGCGTGCCATCTCCACGCGCTTCTGCAGGCCGTAGGGCAGGGCGGCCACGCTGGCGTGGCGGATGTGATCGATCTCGAGGAAATCGATGATGCGTTCCTCCACGTCGCGGCGCAGCTCGGCCTCTTCGCGGCGTGCGCGGCCCAGGTAGAAGAGCGCATCGAACACGTTCGATTTCAGGTGCACGTGGCGCCCGAGCTTGATGTTGTCGAGCACCGTCATGCCGCGGAACAGCGCGATGTTCTGGAAGCTGCGCGCCAGCCCGAGCGCGGCGCGCTTTGGCGCCGGCAGGCGCGTGATGTCCTGGCCCTCGAAGACCACGCGGCCCGCGGTGGGCCGGTAGAAGCCCGAGACCGTGTTGAACAGCGAGGTCTTGCCCGCGCCGTTGGGGCCGATCACCGCAGTAATCGATCCGGGCTGTACGTCGAAGCCCACGCCGCTGAGTGCCTTCACGCCGCCGAAGGCCAGCGTGAGCGCTTCCACGCGCAGCACGGGCGCGGCGGTGCCCGGGTCGGCGGGCGGGTGGGCGCGCAAGGGCTCGGTGTCGGCGTGCATGGCGTCGAGTGGGTGTCTTGATGTCAGGGTTGTTACCGCGTCGGCATTCGGAGCTACTTGCCCGTAGAATTTCTACTCTTCGGTAACATGGTCATCTTGTAGACGCACTCACGCCGTGACATCAGGACTTACCCCTGCGCGCAAACCCGGATCGCCGCCATGACCCTCACCAAGCGCCGTGCCGCCGCCGTCAAGGCGCCGCCGACCGTCGCGGCCGAATCGCCCTGGGTGCCATCGGCCAAGCGCGCCATGCAGCGCGAGCTCAAGCGCCAGGCGGTGCTGCAGACTGCGGCGCAGCTGTTCAACGAGCGCGGCTTCCATGCCACCTCGCTCGACGACATTGCCGAGCGGCTGCACGTGACCAAGCCGACGCTCTACTACTACGTGAAGAGCAAGGACGACATCCTGCTCGAGTGCGTGCGTGCCGCGCTGGGCATGATGCAGGAGGGCATCGACACGGTTCGCCGCAACGGCGGCCGCGCGCTCGACCAGCTCATGGCCTGCATGCGCAGCTACGCGGGCATCGTCTGCGAGGATTTCGGCATGTGCGTGATCCGCATCGGCGAAGACCCGCTGCCCGCGCCGCTCAGGAAGGAACTGCGCCGCCTCAAGGCCGGCATCGACCACGAGTTCCGGCGGCTCATCGCCGAAGGCATCGAAGAGGGCTCGATCGCGCCTTGCGATCCGAAGATGGCCGCCTTCATGCTTGCCGGCGGGCTCAGCTGGATCGGCCGCTGGTACCGCCGCGACGGCGACTTCACGCCCGAGCAGATCGCCGACCAGGGCATCGCGCTGCTGCTGAACGGCGTGCTGCAGAAGGCGCCCGTGCCCGCCGCGGCCGGCAGCGGCGCGCGCCGCAAGCCCCGCGCAGCGGCCGCGCCCAAATTGGCTGCATGAACAAGGAGCACCCACGATGACCGACACCACTACCACCCCGGCCGCAGCGCCGCTCGAAGTCGGCCGCCAGGGGGCGATCGCCACCCTGCGCTTCAACCGCCCCGCCGCGCTGAACGCGATCGACGTGCCGATGGCCGAGGCCTTTCTGGCGGCGGTGCGTGGCATTGCCGCCGACCGCTCCGTGCGCGCGGTGCTGCTGAGCGGGGCCGGCAAGGGTTTCATGGCCGGCGGCGACCTTGCGCTGCTGCAGGCTGACCCGGCAGGCGGCGCGGCCGCGCTGATCGGTCCGCTGCACGAGGCGCTGGCCGTGCTGGCCACCATCGATGCGCCCGTGGTGGCGCAGGTGCACGGCGTTGCGGCCGGTGCCGGCCTGAGCCTGATGCTGCAGGCCGACTTCGTGCTCGCGGCCGAGGGCACGCGCTTCAACCTCGCCTACGTCAACATCGGCACGAGCTGCGACGTGGGCGCCTCGTGGGCGCTGCCGCGCTGGGTGGGGCTGCGCCGTGCGCTCGAGATCGCGCTGCTCGGCGACATGCTCGACGCCGCCGCGGCCGAGCGCGTCGGGCTCGTCAACCGCGTGGTGCCGGCAGAGGCGCTGGCGTCCGAAGCGATGGCGCTCGCCGAGCGGCTCGCAAAGGGGCCGACGGTGGCGCTCGGCCAGCTGCGGCGCCTGATGCGTGCCAGTTTCGATCGCGAGCTGCCGGCGCAGCTCGCGGCCGAATCGGCGGCCTTCCAGGTCTGCGCTGCCACGGCCGATTTCCGCACCGGCGTCGATGCCTTCTTCGCGCGCAAGCCGGCGCATTTCGAAGGCCGCTGAAGAATCCTTTCCCTACTTTCTTGATCCAGGAGCATTCCATGACCTCACGCGAGATCTTCGTCGTCGGCACCGCCCGCACGGCCATCGGCACTTTCGGCGGTTCGCTGAAGGACGTGCCCAACACCCAGCTCGCCACCACCGCGGTGAAGGCCGCCATCGAGCGCAGCGGCCTCGCGCCGTCGGCCATCGGCCATGTGGTGATGGGCAACGTGATTCCCACCGACACCAAGGACGCCTACCTGAGCCGCGTGGCGGCCATCGATGCCGGCTGCCCGATCGAGACGCCGGCCTTCAACGTCAACCGGCTCTGCGGCTCGGGCCTGCAGGCGATCGTGTCGGCGGCGCAGGCCATTGCGCTGGGCGACTGCGACATCGCGATCGGCGGCGGCGCCGAGTCGATGAGCCGCGGCCCGTACTTCGATACCGCCGCGCGCTACGGCGCGCGCATGGGCGACGCGGTGCTGGTCGACTACATGCTCGGCATCCTGCACGACCCGTGGGAGAAGATCCACATGGGCATCACCGCCGAGAACGTGGCCGCGCGCTACGGCATCACGCGCGAGCAGATGGACGAACTGGCCGCCAGCAGCCAGCAGCGCGCGGCGGCCGCCATTGCCGCAGGCCGCTTCAAGGAGCAGATCGTTCCGGTCGAGGTGAAGACGCGCAAGGGCGTGGTGCTGTTCGACACCGACGAGCATGTGCGCGCCGACACCACCGCCGACGCGCTGTCGAAGATGAAGCCCGCGTTCAAGAAGGACGGCCTCGTCACCGCCGGCAATGCTTCGGGCATCAACGACGGCGCTGCGGCCGTGGTGCTGGCCGAAGGCGCGCGCGTCAAGTCCGACGGGCTCAAGCCGCTGGCCCGCCTGGTGGGCTATGCGCACGCGGGCGTCGAGCCGGCCTACATGGGCATCGGCCCGGTGCCGGCCACGCGCAAGGTGCTGGAGCGCACCGGCCTGAAGGTGGCCGACTTCGACGTGATCGAATCGAACGAGGCGTTCGCAGCGCAGGCCTGCGCAGTCATCAAGGAGCTGGGCTTCGATCCGGCCAAGGTGAACCCCAACGGCTCGGGCATTTCGCTCGGCCATCCGGTGGGCGCGACCGGCGCGATCATCACGACCAAGGCCATTGCCGAACTGCACCGCGTCGGCGGCCGCTACGCGCTGGTGACCATGTGCATCGGCGGCGGCCAGGGCATCGCCGCGGTGTTTGAACGCGTTTGAAGGCACACTGGCGGGCATGCCTCGCCCACCGCTCCTGATCGACCCTGCCGAGGTCGAGTTCAGCGCCATCCGCGCCCAGGGCGCGGGCGGCCAGAACGTCAACAAGGTGTCGAGCGCGGTCCACCTGCGCTACGACATCCCTGCCAGCTCGCTGCCCGCCGACGTGAAGGAGCGGCTGCTCGCGCTGCGCGACAGCCGCATCACGCAGGAGGGCGTGTTCGTGCTCAAGGCGCAGACGCACCGGACGCAGGAGATGAACCGCGCCGATGCGCTCGCGCGGCTGCAGGCGGTGGTCGACAGCGTGGCGACGCCGCCGCGCGTGCGCCGCGCCACCAAGCCCACCTACGGTTCGAAGCAGCGCCGCCTCGAAGGCAAGAGCCAGCGCGCGCAGGTCAAGAGCCTGCGCGGGCCGGTGCGGGACTAGGGCCTGTTAACACTACGCAAGGGGTCGAGCTTCCCTCCGGGTTGCTCCGCCAAGGGGCCGTCTGCGGCGTTGCCCGCGCTTGCAAGGCGCCAGCCTTGCTGCGCGCGGGCGCCTTGCAGCCAGCCCCTTGGCGAAGCAACGCGATCCCCTTGCGTAGTGTTAACAGGCCCTAGACACCGCGTTGTTGCGCTCGCGAAGCACCGCGTCGAAGCGCTCGATCCGCGCCAGCGCGAAGGCCGGGCGCTGCTGCACGCGCTGCCACCAATCCGCCAGGCGCGGGCTGCGCTCGCTCGACAGCGCCTGCGGCGCGAGTTCGGCGATGCGCGCCACGAAGGGCACGGCCGCGATGTCGGCCAGCGAATAGCGCCCGCCGACCAGCCATTCGGCATCGGGCTGCAGCATCGCCTCCATCTTGTCGACCAGCGCCAGCAGCTTCTCGAGCGCGGCGGCTTTCTCTTCGTCGGTATAGGGCTGGCGGGCGATGCGCAGCCAGGCCTCGCGCCGCTCGGGCGTGGGCACGCGGTCCAGGCGTTCCTGCAGCTGGGCGTCGCTCCACTGGCTCGCGCCGGGCTGCAGCGCGATGCTCCAGTTGAGGATCAGCAGGTTGGGCAGCGATTTCTCGTCGGTCCAGCGGACGAAATTGCGCATCACCGCACGCTGGTACGGGTCGGCGGGGCGCAGCGGCGGGGCGGGGTGCAGGTCGTCCAGGTACTCGCAGATCGTCGAGCTTTCGTAGAGCGATTCGCCGTTGTCGAGCTGCAGCGCGGGCACCACGCCGTTCGGATTCATCGCCAGGTAGGCCGGCGAATGGTGTTCCTGCCGCCCCATGTCGATCGGGACGCTCTCGTAGGCCAGCCCTTTCTCGGCCAGGCAGAGGCGCACGCGGCGCGAGGCGCTGGAGAGCCAGCCGTGGTAGAGCTTCATGGAATGAGCACCGCGGCGCCGGTGGTGGCGCGGCTTTCGAGTTCCTCGTGCGCGCGCCGCACGTCGGCGAGCGCATAGCGATGGCCGACCGCCAGCTTCACCTGGCCGCCCAGCACCACGTCGAACAGCGCCGCAGCGCCGCGCCGCAGGTCGGCGGCCGTGGAGATGAAGGTGCGCAGCGTCGGGCGCGACACGCTGAGCGACTTCGCATGCAGCCGCTGCAGGTCGAAGGCCTCCACGTCGCCCGATGCGGTGCCGTAGTTGATGGCCATGCCGAGCGGGCGCAGGCAGTCGAGCGACGGCAGGAACACGTCCTTGCCGACCGCGTCGTAGACCACGGCCACGCCCTGGCCGTCGGTGGCCGCCAGCGTGCGCGCGACGAAGTCCTCGCTGCGGTAGTCGATCACGTGGTGGCAGCCGTGCGCCAGCGCCACCGCCTTCTTCGCCTCGGAGCCGACGGTGCCGATCACGATGGCGCCGAGCGCGCGCGCCCACTGCGACAGGATCACGCCCATGCCGCCCGCCGCCGCATGCACCAGCACCGCCTCGCCGGGCTGCACCACGTGGAGCCGGCGCAGCAGGTACTCGGCCGTGAGGCCGCGCAGCAGCGTGGCGCCCGCCACTTCCTCCGACACGCCCGCCGGCAGCGGCACCACGCGGTGCGCCGGCACGTTGCGCACCGCCTGGTAGGCGCCGGGATGGAAATACGCCACCGACTGCCCCACCCGCAGGCCCGCAGTCTCGGTGCCGGGCCCGAGGGCGTCGACCGTGCCCGCGCCCTGCGCGCCGAGCACGACCGGAAACGCGGTCACCGCATGCGGCCCGTGCGAACCGCGGCGCTGGTAGATGTCGGCGAAGTTGAGGCCGATCGCCGACTGCCGGATGCGGACTTCGCCCGGGCCGGGCTCGCCGACGTCGACCTCGACCGTTTCGAGCACGTCGGGGCCGCCGTGGCGCTGGATTCGAATGGCTTGGGTGCGCATGGTGTCAGGCCTTGCTTGTCGACTTGCGCCGGCCGGTGGCGGCGCGCTGCGTCACCGCCAGTGCATCGGCCGCGACCTCGGGCGTGGCGATCGGCGCCGCCACCGGCACGCCGTGCGGCATGCTGGCGATGGCGTCGGCATACACGTTGCCGCCGCTCGAGATGTGCCCCGTCATGCCGCGGTCGGCGGCGTCCTCGTCGCCATTGAGGATCGCCTCGAGCACCACGCGGTGCTCGGCCAGCGAGTTGCGGATGCGGCCGGGCCGGTCGAACAGCGTGCGCTGCGGATGGCGCATGCGCAGCCGCATCGCACGCAGCTGGCGCGCCAGCACTTCATTGAGGCTGCCGTCGTAGATGATTTCGTGGAAGCTGCGGTTGGCCGCGCCGTAGAGCTCGGCATCGTTCCTGGAGGCGGCATCGCGGCAGGCCTTGTCGGCCTCTTCGAGCAGCTTGCGCTGCACCGCCGGCATGCGGCGCGCCGCGAGCCGCGCTGCCAGGCCTTCGAGCTCCATCAGGATCTCGAGCATTGCGACGTATTCGGGCACCGACAGGCTCGCCACCACCGCGCCCTGGCGCGGCACCGTGGTGACCAGGCCCGCCGACATCAGCTGCAGCAGCGCTTCGCGTGCGGGGGTGCGCGACACCTCGAAGCGCTCCATGAGCTCCTGTTCGTCGATGCGGGAGCCGGCCGTCAGGTGGCCGGAAGTGATTTCCGCCTCGAGGGCGGCGCGGATCTTGTCGCTGAGGTTGATGCGTGTCGATGGGGGCATGGGCGTCTCCGATGGGTTGGATTCTATCTAGCACCGTGCACGGAAGATCGATTTAAGAATACGTATAAACCCGTTATGTATTTTTATAAGGTTCATACGTACACTGAAAAAGAGCCGGCGCATTTCGCCAACGACCCCGGCCACGGAGACCCCCATGCCACTGAACAGACGCCATTTCCACGCCCTGGCCGGCGCGGCCGCATCGGCAGCCGCGCTCTCGCCGTGGCTTGCCGCGCACGCCCAGGCCTCTTCTTCCTCGTCGCTCGACGCGCTGCACGAAGCCGCGAAGAAGGAGGGCGAACTCACCTGGTACATCGTCTACCTGCCCTCGGAAGATGCCGAGCTCATGTCGCGCACCTTCACCGCGCGCTATCCGGGCGTGAAGGTCAACGTGGTGCGCACCACCGCGCAGGTCGCGTTCCAGCGGCTCAACCAGGACCTGAAGGCGAAGACGGCCAACTGCGACGTCTTCTCCTCGACCGACGTCGCGCACTACCTCGACCTCAAGAAGCGCAAGCTCCTCGCCAGGTACGTGCCCGCGGCCTCTGCGTCGATGGACAAGCGGCTGCAGAACCTCGACCCCGACGGCTACTTCCACGTGGCGAGCGTCGCGATGGTCGGCCTGGTCTACAACACGCAGAAGGTCAAGCCCGAGGACGCGCCCAAGAGCTGGAACGACCTGATCGACCCGAAGTGGCGCGGCCTGGTGTCGGTGGGGCATCCGGGCTTCAGCGGCTTCGTGGGCGTCTGGGCGATCGAGATGCGCAAGCTCTATGGCGACGGCTGGTTCAAGAAGCTCGCAGCCAACAAGCCGCAGGTGGGCCGCTCGATCATCGACACGGTCACCACCGTGACCTCGGGCGAACGGTCGATCGGGGCCGGTCCTATCAACCTCGCGGCCATGATGGCCAACAAGGGCAATCCGCTCGCCATCGTCGCACCGAAGGAGGGGCCGGTGCTCATGCTCTCGCCCTCGGCGATCATGGCCAACGCGCCGCATCCGAATGCGTCGAAGCTGTTCATGGAGTGGCTGCTCGGCAGCGAAGACGTCGACAAGCTCTCGATCGAGCGCTTCGGCGTGCCCAAGCGTGCAGGCGCCAAGCCGCGCCCGGGCGTGCTGGGCCTCGACGACAGCAAGGCCGCGCTGCGTCCCGATCCGCAGGAATCGGTGGACGGCGTGCCCGAAGTCATCGACCTGTGGCGCGATGCCTTCGGTGTCTGAGGCGGTGGTGCCGTCCTCCGCGCAGGTGCTGCGCGCACCGGTGCCGTCGCGGTTCGCCGATCCGTCGCTGTGGCTGTTCGGCATCCTCGTCGTGCTGCTGGTGCTGCTGGTCGCCAACCCGATCCTGCGGCTGGTGTGGGACAGCTTCAGCGCCACCGACGGCGGCGCCACGCTGCGCAACTACACGAGCGCTCTCGGGCGCAGCCGGAACCTGCAGGCGCTGCTGAATTCGCTGTACCTCGGCGGCGCGGTCACCGTGCTGGCGCTCGCGCTCGGCGTGCCGCTCGCGCTGGCGGTCTCGCGCACCAACATGCCGTTTCGCAACCTCACGCACATGGGCGTGCTCGCGGCCTTCGTCATGCCGAACTTCCTCGGCGCCATCGCGTGGATCCTGCTGGGCGGGCCGAACGCGGGCTGGCTCAACCGGCTCTGGCTCGGGGTGTTCGGCGGCGACGCGGGGCCCTTCAACATCTACAGCTTCTGGGGCCTGGCGTTCGTCATCGCGCTCTACACCTTTCCGCTGATCTACGTCTTCACCAAGTCGGCGCTCGACCTGATCTCGACCGAGCTCGAAGACGCCGCATCGATCCACGGCGCGGGCAAGTTCCGCACGCTCACGCGCGTCACGCTGCCGCTCGTCTTGCCGTCGATCGTGGGCGCGGCGATCCTGATCTTCCTGGAGTCGGTGGCGCTCTACGGCACGCCCGCGCTGATCGCGATTCCCGCGGGCATCAACCTCGCGACCACGCAGATCGTGTCCTTCTTCGAGTACCCGATGCGCGTGGAGCAGGCGGCGGCGTTCTCGATGCCGATCCTGGTGCTCACGGTGGTGATGCTCTGGGTGCAGCGCCGGCTGCTCTCGCGCAAGGGCTTCGTCTCGGTGTCGGGCAAGGGCGGCGAGCGCCGGCCGTTCGACATCGGCTGGTGGAAGTGGCCGCTGCTGGGCTATGCCGCCTTCGTGTCGCTGCTCACGGTGGTGATGCCGCTCGCCATCCTGGTGACCGCATCGCTGTCGAAGGCCTGGGGTCGCGGGCTCGCCAGCGGCAACCTCACGCTGGCCAACTACCGCGCCATCTTCTTCGAGCAACTGACGGTGCGCGAAGCCATCGTGAACACCGTGCTGTATTCGGGCGCGACCGCGCTGGTCTGCGTGCTGATGGGCCTGTGCGTGGCCTATGCGGTGCAGCGGCGCATCACGCCGTGGCCGAACGTGGTGCAGTTTCTGGCGCTGGCGCCGATCGCGGTGCCGGGCCTGATCCTGGCGATCGGGCTCTACGCCGCCTACGCCGGGCCGCCGTTCTCGCTCTATGGCACCGGCACGCTGATCGTGGTGGCCTTCACCACGCGCTTCCTGCCGATCGCGGTGACCGCCTGCGCCGCCGCGGTGCGCTCGCTCAACCCCGAGCTCGAGGAAGCGGTGCGCGTGCTCGGCGGCGGGCGCATCACGGTGCTGTCGCGCGTGGTGTTCCCGCTGCTCAAGACCACGCTCGTGGGCGTGTTCATCCTGGTGTTCGTGATCTGCACCAAGGAGCTCTCGACCGCGGTGTTCCTCACGGGCCCGGCCTCGCGCGTGGTGTCGGTGCTGACGCTCGACCTCAGCGAGCAGGGCAACTACGAGGTGCTGGCCGCAATGGGCGTGGTGCTGGTGGTGATCACCACGCTGGTGGTGGCTGCCGGGATGCGCATCGCGGGGCGCGACTTCATGCTGCGCCGCGGCTGAACGAAACGAAGAACGAAACGAAGAACGAAACGAAGAACCCACCCATGTCCAAGCTTCGACTGCAGAACATCCACAAGCGCTACGGCGCCACCGCGGTGGTCAACGACCTGAGCCTCGAACTGCGCCAGGGCGAGCTCGTCACGCTGCTCGGCCCCTCGGGCTGCGGCAAGACGACCACGCTGCGCATGATCGCGGGCTTCATCGAACTATCGGAAGGCGCCATCGAGATGGACGGCCGCGAGATCTCGGGTGCCGGGCGCACCGTGCCGCCCGAGCACCGCGGCATGTCGATGATCTTCCAGAGCTATGCGATCTGGCCGAACATGACGGTCGCCGAGAACGTGAGCTTCGGCCTCGACGTGCGGCGCACGCCGGCCGAGGAGTCGAAGCGCCGCGTGGGCGAGATGCTCGAGGTGGTGCACCTGTCGCACCTGGCCGAGCGCTATCCGGCCGAGCTCTCGGGCGGCCAGCAGCAGCGCGTGGCGCTGGCGCGCGCAATGGTGGTGCGGCCCGAGGTGCTGCTGCTCGATGAGCCGCTGTCGAACCTCGACGCCAACCTGCGCGAAGAAATGGCCGGCGAAATCCGGCGGCTGCACGACGAGTTCCGCTTCACCACGGTCTACGTCACGCACGACCAGTCGGAGGCGATGACCATCTCCGACCGCATTGCGGTGCTCAACCTCGGCCGGCTCGAACAGGTCGACACGCCGTGGAACCTCTACAACCGGCCGCACACGCCGTTCGTGGCGGGATTCATCGGCCGCACCAACCTCGTCAACGCGACGCTGAGCGCGGGCTGCATCCGGCTCGACGGCCTGCACGGCGAAGTGCCGGTCGACGGCGAGGACGCCCGCGACCGCGCCGACGCGCGCGTGTCGATCCGTCCGCAGTCGCTCTATCTCGGCACACCCGTGAGCGGCTCGCTGCCGATGGGGCAGGTGTCGGTGGTGGCGCGCACCTACCTCGGCGAATACTGGGACTACGTGGTGCAGCCGGTGGGCGGCGGCGGCACGCTCAAGGTGCATGCGCCGCCGTCGAGCGTGCTCGAGATCGGGCACGAGTCGGCGCTGTCGCTCGACCCGCGCGGCGTCGCCGTGGTGAGCTGAGCATGCAGCTGCCACATCAAAGAAAGCACATGATGTCCGATACAGCCACTCCGTCCCCACTGCCGCTCTCGCGCTACAAGGTGCTGGACCTCACGATTGCCCGTGCCGGTCCCGTGGCCGTGCGGCTGCTGGCCGACTGGGGCGCCGACGTGACGCGCGTCGACCCGCCGCCCGCGCAGGACCGCGGCTCCGTCACCGGCCGCCGGCGCGGGTCCGACGAGCAGAACCTGCATCGCAACAAGCGCAGCCTCTGTCTCGACCTGAAATCGCCGCGCGGCGCGGAGGTGCTGCGGCGGCTCATCGCGCGCAGCGACGTGGTGGTCGAGAACTTCCGCGCCGACGTGAAGGAGCGGCTCGGCCTGGGCTACGAGCAGCTCCGTCGCATCAACCCGCGCATCATCCTCGCGAGCATCTCGGGCTTCGGTCAGGACGGGCCCTACAGCGACCGGCCCGGCGTCGACCAGATCGTGCAGGGCATGTGCGGGCTGAGCTCGGTCACCGGCGAGCCGGGCCGTGGGCCGGTGCGCGTGGGCATCGCCATCTCCGACACCACGGCGGGCATGTTCCTCGGCCAGGGCATCCTGCTCGCGCTGCTGCACCGCGAGCACACGGGCGAGGGCCAGTGGGTGCATACCTCGCTGATCGAGAGCATGCTCAACAAGCTCGACTTCCAGGCCGCGCGCTATACCGTCGACGGCGAGGTGGCGCAGCAGCAGGGCAATTCGCATCCCACGCTCGCACCCATGGGCACCTACCGCGCGCGCGACGGCATGGTCAACATCGCGGCCACAACGGCCCGAATGTGGGCGGGCTTCTGCGAGGCGCTCGATGCCCAGGCGCTGCTCGCGCACCCCGACTACCAGGAGGCTGCCTCGCGGCTCGCGCACCGCGCACAGCTCGATGCCGACATCGACGGCATCACCTCGCGCTTCGACACCGCCGAATTGGTGGCGCGGCTCAACCCCGCGGGCGTGCCGTGCGGCCCGATCTACGACATCGGCCAGGCCTTCGAGGACGCGCAGGTCAGGCACCTCGGCATGACGCGGCCCGCACGGCATCCGGTGCTCGGCGACATCGCGCTGCTGCGCTCGCCGATCAACCTTTCGGCTTGCCCGCATCCGGCGCAGTTCCACCTGGCGGGGCCCGACCCCGGCGCGCAAAGCGACGCGCTGCTCGAAGAGCTGGGCTACGACACGGGCGCCATCGAGGCGCTGCGCGCCGAAGGGGCAGTGGCATGAACCGCCTTCAATTGGCCACGCCGAAGATCATCGCCGAGATCGAGGACGGCGTGGGCTGGCTCACCTTCAACAACCCCGAGCGCCGCAACGCGGTGTCGCTCGAGATGTGGCAGGGGCTCGGCGATGCGGCCGAGGCCTTCGAGGCCGACCCGCAGGTGCGCGTGGTGGTGATGCGCGGTGCCGGCGGCCGGTCGTTCGCGGCCGGGGCCGACATTTCGGAGTTCGAGCAGTTCCGCGCCAATGCCGAGCAGAAGGCCGCCTACGGCAAGGTCGCCGCGCGCGGGCAGGGCGGGCTGGCACGGCTCAGCAAGCCGCTGGTCGCGATGATCGAGGGCTTCTGCATCGGCGGCGGGCTGGCATTGGCGCTGACCGCCGACGTCCGGATCGCCACCGCGGGCTCGCGCTTCGGCATTCCCGCGGCCAAGCTGGGGCTGGGCTACGAATACGCGGGCATTGCGGCGCTCGCGCGGCTGGTGGGGCCCTCGGCCGCGAAGGACATCCTGTTCAGCGCGCGTTTTCTCGAGGCTGACGAGGCGCATCGCATCGGCCTGGTGAACATGATCGCGGCCGACGGGCCGCAGCTCCTCGAACAGGTGCGCGCCTATGCCGCCGGCATTGCCGGCAACGCGCCGCTCACGGTGCATGCGGCCAAGGCGGCGGTGCGTGCCTTCGAAGGCTACTCGGCCACGCCCGAGGCCGAGGCGATCGAGGCATTGGTCGACCGCTGCTTCGACAGCGAGGACTACCGCGAAGGCCGCCGCGCCTTCATGGAAAAGCGCACCCCGGTTTTCAAAGGACGATGACAAAGATGGGCATTCCCGAACTGACGATCGACGGCGCCGTGGCGCGCATCACGCTTCGACGCCCCGCGCAGGCCAACCGGCTCGAACCCGATGACCTCGCGGCCATCGCCGCGCACATCGCGGCGGTGAACGCGAAGCCCGAGGTGCTGGTGCTCGCGCTGCAGGCCGAAGGAAAGTACTTCTGCAGCGGCTACGACATCGGGCGCATCGGTGCCTCGCGCGACGTGGCCTTCGACGCGGTGGTGAACGCGCTCGAGGAGGCCCGGCCCGTGACGCTGGCGCTGCTGCAGGGCAGCGTCTACGGCGGCGCCACCGACTTCTCGCTGGCCTGCGATTTCCGGCTCGGCGTGGTGGGCATGGACATGTTCATGCCGGCCGCGCGGCTCGGGCTGCACTTCTATGGCCGCGGCCTGGAACGCTACGTGACGCGGCTCGGCCTGGACAACGCCAAGCGGCTGTTCCTCACGGCCGAGCGCATCGGCGCCGAGGAGATGAAGGCGATCGGCTTCCTGACGCACCTGGTGCCCGCGGCCGAACTCGCGGCGGTGGGACAGCGCCTGATCGACACGCTCTCGGCGATGGCGCCGATCCCGCTGGTCGGCATGAAGAAGCACCTGAACCGCATCGCGTGCGGCAGGCTCGACGCGGCCGAGCTCCAGCACGACATGGCGCAGGCCGCCCGGTCGGAAGACCTGCAGGAAGGCCAGCGCGCCTGGGCCGAGAAGCGGGCGCCGCGCTTCACCGGACGGTAGGGCACGCGCACGCGACCGGTCAGGCCATGCGCTCCGACAGGAAGTCGAGAAACGATGTGATCCGCGCCGACAGCTGCGTGTTGCGGTAGTACACCGCGTTGACCGGCTGGCGCACGTCGACCGTGTCCCTGGGCAGCAACTGCACCAGGTCACCGCGCGCGCGGTCGGCCGCGGTCATGAAGTCGGACAGGCACACGATGCCCACGCCGGCAAGCGCGAGCTGGCGCAGCGTCTCGCCGCTCGATGCCGAGAGCGACGGCGTGATCGTCCATTCGTCGCCATGCAGGCCGCGCAGCGGCCAGCGGTTGAGCGACTCGGGCTGCGTGAAGCCGAGCAGCGCATGCCCGGCCAGCTCGGCCACCTTGCGCGGCTTGCCGTGCGCTGCGAGGTAGGCCGGGCTCGCGAGCACGCGCAGGCGGTGGGTGCCGAGCGGACGGGCATGCAGCGTGGAGTCGCGCAGCGGCCCGATGCGGATCGCGATGTCGGTGCGGCGCTCGAGCAGGTCGATCGGCAGATCGTCGGTGTCGAGCTCGAGCGCGATCTGCGGAAAGCGCCGGCGGAATTCCGGCACCAGCGGCACGATCGCATGCAGCATGAAAGGCGACGCTGCGTTCACGCGCAGCCGCCCGGCCGGCTGCTCGCGCCGCGCAGCGAGCAGCTCTTCGGCCTCGTCGATCGCATCGAGGATGGCCCGGGTGCGCTGCAGGAAGGCGGCGCCTTCCTCGGTCAGTTCGAGCCGGCGCGTGGTCCGCCGCAGCAGCGTGGTCTGGAGCTTCTGTTCGAGCCGGCTCAGCGCGCGGCTGACGCCCGAGACCGTTTGCGAAAGCTGCTCGGCCGCGGCCGTGATCGAGCCGGTGTCGACCACCGCGCGGAACGCGGCCAGTTCATCGAGCGTGGTCTTCATGCGGCGCTTCGCCGGTGTTGCGGCTCGTGAGTGCCGCGAGCGCCTCGCTGTCGGTGCGGTAGCTGAAGAGCATCGGCCCTGGCGCGAGCAGCCCGGCGCGCTCGAGCACCTGCAGCGCCGGCAGCTTCAGGCCGCTCAGGTGCAGGCGCACGCCCTTGGCTTCGAGCATGCGGCGGATCGAGCCGAACACTTCGGCGCCCGTGATGTCGATGCGGTTGATCGGCTGGGCGAACAGGCACACGTCGGTCAGCTCGGGCCGCTCGGCCAGCGCGACGGTCAGGGTGCGCTCGAGCGTGGAGGCAGTCGCGAAGTCGAGCTCGGCGTCCATGCGCAGCGCATAGAGCTGCGGCGCCAGCGGCGGCAGCTTCCAGAGCTGGCGGTCGCGCAGGCTGCCGTCGGGATGCAGCCCCACCTCGATGATGCGCGGATGCAGGTGGCGGTACATGTAGTGCGCCAGGCTCGCGAGCAGCCCGCCCAGCACGCCCCAGTAGATGCTCGGCGCCGTGGCGATGGTGAGCACGAAGGTGCCGAACGAGATGCCGGCCTCGATGCGCGACACGCGCCACAGCGCCACGAAGCTCGCCGGCCTGACCAGCCCGAGGATGGCCGTGACCACCACCGCCGCCAGCACCGCCTGCGGCACGTGGTAGAGCAGCGGCATCAACCAGAGCAATGCACCGGCCACGACCACCACGCTGAACAGCGTGGCCCAGCCGGTCTGCGCGCCGGCATAGAGCGTGATGGCCGAACGCGAGAACGACGAGCTGGTAGGGAACGCGCCCGAGAAGCCCGAGGCCAGCTTGGCCAGCCCCTGGCCGATCAGGTCCTGGTTCTCGTTCCACAGCGTGCCCGCGCGCGCGTTGTCGACCTTGGCGCTCGAGGCGGTCTCGAGAAAGCTAACGAGCGTGATCATCAGCGCCGGCAGCACCAGCGCGCTGAAGGTGTCCAGGGGCAGCAGGCTCGGCCAGTAGAAATCGGGCAGGCCCGAGGGCAGGCTGCCGACCACGGCACCGCCGCGCAACGCGTAGTCGATGGTCCAGCTGATGGCCGCCGCACCCGCGACCAGCGCCATCGTGGTCGGAAAGCGCGGCACCAGCCGCTTGCCGAGCCACAGCACCGCGATGCCGCCGAGCCCGAAGGCGATTGCCACGAAGTCGGGCGGTGGCCCGCCCTGCAGCACCTGCGGCAGGGCGCGCCCCGTGTAGCCGAGCAGCGCCGGCAGTTGCGAGATGGCGATCAGCACCGACGCGCCCTGCGTGAAGCCGATGAGCACCGGCGAGTTGACCAGCCGCAGCAGCCAGCCGAAGCGCCCGACGCCCAGCACGATCTGGATCACACCCGACATCAGCGTGAGCCACACCGCCATCGCCACCCATTCGGGGCTGCCGGGCACCGCGAGCGGCGCCAGCGAAGCGCCGACCAGCAGGCTAGTGAGTGCCGTGGGCCCGACCGACAGCCGCTGCGACGAGCTGAAGATCACTGCGATGAGCGCCGGGAACAGCGCGGCATACACGCCCGTGACCAGCGGCATTCCCGCGAGCGCCGCATAGGCCACGCCTTGCGGCAGCACCATCAGCGCCACCGTGATGCCGGCGATGGCCTCGTTGCGCAGCAGCGCGGCAGAAGGGCGGGGCCATGCAAGGCAGGGAACCCAGCGCGACAGGCGCTGGCGCAGGGAGGGCGAAGAGGAGGAGGCTGCGGAATTCATGAAAGAGAGATGGCGACCGCGTAGCACCCGCCTGTTGTGTTCCTAGGGCCTGCGGAACAGCAGCACGGAATTGGTTCCGCCGAAGGCAAAGGAGTTGCTGATGGCGGCTTCGATGCCGGGTGCGGCCGCATCGCCGGGCCTGACCAGGTCGAGGCTGCAGGCGGGATCGGGCGCGTCGCAATGCGCGTTGGGAGGCAGCTCGCGCCGGTGCAGCGCGAGGATGGTGATCACCGCTTCGATCGCACCCGCCGCGCCGAGCATGTGGCCGTGCAGTGCCTTGGTCGAGCTCACGCGCAGTCGGTCGAGGTCGGGGCCCCAGACTTCCGCGAGTGCGTTGCGTTCGACCACGTCGCCGATGCGGGTGGCCGTGCCATGTGCGTTGCAATAGCCCACGTCGCGCGGCTGCAGCCCGGCTTGGCGCAGCGCGGCTCGCAATGCGCGGGCCTGGCCCGGCGCGTCGGGCCTGGTGAGGTGGGTGGCATCGCTGCTGAGGCCCCAGCCGGCCAGCGTGGCATGGCTGCGGGCACCGCGGCGGCGTGCGCGTTCGGCGGATTCGAGCACCAGGAAGGCTGCGCCTTCGCCCAGTGCGAATCCGCTGCGGTCGCTCGCAAAGGGCCGCACCGAACTGGCCGCTTCGCCCGGCGCGAAGGTGGCCAGGGTCTGCATCGCCTGCCAGGCCAGCACCACGCCGGGCACGATCAGCGCCTCGCTGCCGCCCGCGATCGCGAGGTCGACCTCGCCGCGCTGCACCGCCTTGGCGGCTTCCGCGATGGCGACCGACGACGAAGCGCAGGCGACCGAGTAGGTCAGCACCGGGCCCTGCACCCCGTTGCGCATCGCGACGTGCGCCGCGGGCGCGTTGGGCATGAAGGCCGGAATGGTGAGCGGCGGTACGCGCATGCCGCCGCGGTAGGCGGCCTCGAGCGCCGCTGCACCGCCCATGCCGCAGCCGGCATAGACGCCGATGCGCTCGGGATCGGTGTCGGCGCGGTCGAGGAAGCCTGCGTCGTGCAGGGCAAGGTCGGCGGCGGCCACTGCGAGCTGGCTCACGCGGTCGACGCCCGCGAGCTGCAGCTTGGTGAACCAGCGGGTTTCGTCGAAAGCCACGGTGGCCGCGGCCGCGGGCTTTGGCAGGTCGGGAAAGACGGGCTGGATGGCCGAGCGGCCGTCGAGCAGCGCCTGGAACAGTGCGTCGGGCGCGCTGCCGTGCGGCGCCATGACGCCGAGCCCGGTGACGCTGACCTCGTGGTTCACGCGACCTTGGCGGCCCTGACCTTGTCGACCAGCAGCGCGAGCTCGCCCAGCGTGTCGATGTTCGCGTCGTCGTCGGGCATGGTGATGCCGAAATGGTCTTCGATGGCGAAAAGGAACTCGGCGAGGGCCAGCGAGTCGAGCCCGCCCGTTTCGCGCATCGATGCGTCGGGGTCGAGTTTCGACGGTTCGATACCGTACTTCTCGTGGATCAGGTCCTGCAATTCCTTCAGCGAACTCATCGTGCGATGCCTGTTGTCATTTGCCGTCGCTGATCGATCGGGCCGCCGCAAGGTGCGCCATGGGATCGACCCCTTCCTCGCTCGGCATGTGGTCAGTGATTGCCAATGATATCCGCTCCGACCGGCACAGTGCTCCGCTCGGCGCGCCCCGGCCGCCAGCGCAGCGACGGGTAGGCGAAGGCGATGCCGAGCAGCGCGCCGGCCAGCGCATCGAGCACCACGTGCTGTTTGACCGCCAGGGTCGAATACGCAATGGCCGCGAACCAGACCCAGTTGGCCACGCGAAAGGCTACCGGCGTGCGGGTCTCGCGCAGCACATGGTCGAGGCGGATGGCCGTGAAGATGGCCACCGCCACGTGCATCGAGGGGCAGGCATTGCCCGCGGCGTCCACGCCCTGCAGCATCGCGAAACCCGGGTAGCCCGACACGTCGATCGTGAGCGGCGGGATCTGCGTCGGCCACAGGTAGAACAGCCCCAGGCCCGTGAGGCACAGCGCGCCGATCCAGAGCCCGTACACCAGCAGTTCGCGGAAGTTCGGCAACAGCCCGGGCGCGAACCCGACGTAGAACCAGAGCGACAGGTACGCGCCGAGCGCGTAGGGCTGGAACGGGATCAGATGGTCGAGCGCGGTGAGCGGCATCACCGTGACGGGGTACGCCGGGTTGCGCAGCAGGTGGAAGTAGCCGATGAAGAACAGCCAGGTGAAGGCCGTGGTGCCGATCGCCTTGAGCCAGAAGAGGCGGCGCATGCGCGCACCGATGTCGGCGGTCCAGGTGGGGGGGCGATGCGGTCGGGAAGGGGGCGCCATGGGGCTGGTTTGTGGTCCGTGGTTTCGTCTTGAAACCCGCCGATCTTGCCAGAGCGCCATGACGGCGCCGCCTGCGCCCTCAGGCGAGCGCCGCGGAACGCTTCTTGTGCTGGAACGAGGTGGGCGAGCGCCCCGTGGCGGCCTTGAACATTGCGCAGAACGCGCTGTCGGTGGCATAGCCGCTGGCCGCCGCCACCTGGCTCACGGCCATGCCGCGCGCCAGCAGCGGCAGCGCGTGCGCCATCACGGCCTGCTGCCGCCACTGCTGCCAGCTCATGCCGAGCTGGTCGCGAAACAGTCGCGCCACGGTGCGCTCGCTGGCGCCGATGGCGGCGGCGCGTTCGGCCAGCGTCGCGCGGTCGGCGGGGTTGCGCAGCAGCACTTCGCACAGCTGGCGCAGCCGCTTGTCGGCGGGCAGCGGCACGTCGATGCGGATCTGCGGGGCGCGCTCGAGCTCGTCGATCAGGAGCGGCGCGATCATGCGTTCGCGCTGCGGCGCATGCGCATCGGCCAGCGGCAGGCCGTCGGGCGTGGTGTCGAGCGCGAGCATCAGCGCACGCAGCAGCGGGCTGATGTCGAGCACTTCGCATTTTTCCCACGGGGGGCCGAGCCAGGCATGCAGGTACACGGTGCGCAGCTCGGCGTCTTCGATCAGCATGATGCTGTGCGGCATGTCGGCCGGCACCCAGACCGCCCGCGACGGCGGCACGATGTAGCTGCCGTCCTGCGTGTTGAGGCGGATCACGCCGCGCGTCGAGAAGGTGAGCTGCGGCCACGGGTGCTGGTGCAGCTCGACGAAGGTGTCGGCGCTCAGGAAGTGTTCCTTGGCGCGAAGCGGCCGCACCGCGTCGGGCGCATAGAGGTGCGGCGTGAGCGACGCCACGCTGGTGACGGGTGACGGAGACGAAGGCGGTGAAGAAAGTGCGCGTGGCATGGTTTCGACAAATGTTGTCGCTGTATCGCCATTCTGCCGCGGCGCGCCCGCATAGCATCGGTGCCTGCCCTGGTTTTTTGTAAGCAATCCATGTCCTCCCCGACTTCTACGAACGCCGCGCCCGCAACCAACCTGCGCGGCGATGCCCAACTGATCGGCCTCGTCGGCCTGGCCCATGCGATCAGCCATTTCAGCCAACTCATCCTCGCGCCGCTGTTCCCCTGGCTGAAGGACGCGTTCGACGTGAGCTACACCGAACTCGGTGCGGTGCTGACGGTGTTCTTCGTCGTCTCGTGCGTGGTGCAGGCCGCTTCGGGCTTCGTGGTCGACAAGCTCGGGCCGCGGCCGGTGCTGTTCGTGGGGCTCGGTGCGCTGGCGCTGGCGGCCTTCGGTTATGCGCTCGCGCAAAGCTACTGGATGCTGCTGCTGGCCGCGGTCGTCGGCGGCATCGGCAACGGGGTGTTCCACCCGGTCGACTACACCCTGTTCAACCGCAAGGTGGCGCCGACCCGGCTCGGCCACGCCTACAGCGTGCATGGCATTACCGGCAGTCTGGGCTGGGCGCTGGCGCCGGCTTTCGTGGTGCCGATCGCGATCGCCTTCTCGTGGCGCGTGGCGCTGGCGTCGGCGGGCGTGCTGGCGGTGGTGGTGCTGCTCGTGCTCTGGTTCTACCGCAGCGTGCTCGCGGTCGACGTGGCGGCGGTGCACAAGGCCACGGGGCAGGACGGGCCGGCGCCGATCGGCGGTGCGTTCGACTTTCTGCGCATTCCGGCCGTGTGGATGTGCTTCGGTTTCTTCTTCTTCTATGCCGTGGTGATCAGCGTGGTGCAGACCTTCGCGCCGGTGGCGGCCGGCCACCTGCATGCGGTGCCGGTGGCGCTGGTGGCGGTCTGCCTAACGGTGTACATGGTGGCGAGTGCGGCCGGCATGGTGGTGGGCGGCTTCCTGGCGTCCGATCCGAGCCGCTGTGAGCGCATCGTGGGCACCGGCTTCGGCGTGGCCGCCGCGCTGGCGCTGGTGCTGGCCTTCGCGGAGTTTCCGCCGGTGCTGGTGCCGGTGCTGTTCGGCGCGATGGGCCTGGTCACGGGCGTGGCGGGGCCCTCGCGCGACCTGCTGGTCAAGCGCTCGACGCCGCCCAATGCCACCGGGCGCGTCTACGGCGTGGTGTATGCGGGGCTCGACATCGGCCAGGCGCTGGCGCCGCTGGTGTTCGGCCGGCTCATGGACCACGGCCAGTACACGAGCGTGATCGTGGGCCTCGCGCTGGTGCAGGGCATGCTGATCGCGAGCGCGTTCAACGTGACGCGCGCGCGCCGCACCACGCTCGTGGCCGCCTGAAAGAGACGCCCTTCAGCCCGCGCCGCGCTCCCAGCCCGGCACGAACGGAAAGCGCGCGGCCCAGAACGCGGCCAGGCGCGGATCGGCATCGACGCGCTTCACGGGCTCGGCCATGCGCGGCGCCTCGCGGTAGAAGCGCTCGCGATGCGGTGTCCAGCGCGACACCACGGCCACGTACAGGTCGAGCATGCTCAGGCGCTCGCCGAGCAGGTAGGGCGCGGGCGTGCCGATCTGCGCGTCCATCAGGCGCCAGCATTCGGCCACGCGCTCGGCGGTGCGCTCGAGCAGCGCGGGCTGCGCCGCCGGATCGGGCGCGAGCCGCGAAGGCGCGTCGCGCACCCAGAACATCGAATAGATCGCGGCCGGCACATAGACCATCCAGCGCAGGTAGCGCGCACGCAGCGGGTCGCCGGGCGCGGGGCAGAGGCCCGCCTCGGGATGGCGGTCGCCGAGCCAGAGCAGGATCGCCGCGCTCTCGGTCATGAGCTCGCCCGAGGGCAGCACCAGCGCCGGCACCTGCCGCATCGGATTGACCGGCGCGATGCGCTCGCGCTCGGCGTCACCCTCCCAGGGCGCGACGTCGACGACGTCGACCTGCGCGCCGATCAGCGTGAGTGCGGCATGCACCGGCGTGGCGCCCGAGCCGGGCGCGCCGTAGAGGGTGTAGCGGTCGTTCGAAGGCGTGGAGGCGGAAGTCATCCGCCCAGATTACGCCAGCCGGTGACCGGTTGTCACGCGGCCAGCAGCGCGTCGACCTTCTTCAGGCCCTCGAGCGTCTTCACGCAGGCCTCGGCCACCTCGGTGCCCTTGACTGCGAAGTGGCGGTGGAAATATTTGCGGTGTTCCACATGCTCGTGGAAGTGGTGCGGCGTGAGCACGGCCGAGAAGATCGGCACGTCGGTCTCGAGCTGCAGCGACATCAATGTGCTGACGACGGTGCTCGCGACGAACTCGTGGCGGTAGATGCCGCCGTCGACCACCAGCGCGCAGGCGACGATGCCGGCGTACTTGCCGGAGCGCGCGAGCCGTCGCGCGTGCAGCGGGATCTCGAACGCGCCGGGCACGTCGAACACGTCGATCGTGTCGCGGGCCACGCCGAGCCGCTCCATTTCTTCGAGGAAGGCGTCGCGCGCCTGGTGGACGATGTCGGCATGCCACTGCGCCTGCACGAAGGCGATGCGCTGGCCGCGCGGTTGGCCCGACGCGTCGATGGCCGAAAGGGGAAGGTCGTTGATCTGACTCATGGTGTGCCTCTTGAAAGCAGGTTTCCTGAATCAGGGCGCACGAAACCGCAGGGCAGCCGAACGCGCGTTTCGCCATGGCGAAGCACGCGGGGCCGGCCCGCATTTCGCGCTCTCTTTCATCCGGACTGTGACCGTCGGCTTCGGAATCGCACCGAAATCTGCTGACCCCGCAGCCCTTGCCGGACTGCGGGCGCTCGCGGGCTCGTGCGGTCCTTCTCGCGAAGAGAACCGCCATGACCGCCGGTGGGGAATTTCGCCCCGCCCTGAGAACGCTGCCCCGGCTTGCACCGGGAGCGGGGCCATTCTAGGCAGGACGGCGGCGCCATGCTGTCACCCACGAGCCAAAGCCCCTTGCCGGCCGGGGAGAGCCGCCGCGGCACTCAGCGTCGTACCAGGAATTGCGCCATGCGCGCGAGTTCCTCTTCCAGGCCGCTACGAAACTCCGCATCGCGCGGCGCCTTGCCTGCGTAGCCGAAGGCGGGCTGCAACCCGCCCGCGCCGGCCGCGACATTGGCCCAGCCGATCACGCGATCGCCCCACAGCATCGGCAGCGCGTAGTAGCCGAACTGCCGCTTCGGCGCGGGCATGTAGGCCTCGAACTTGTACGACCAACCCCAAAGCTGCTCGAAGCGGCGGCGGTCCCACACCACCGGGTCGAACGGGGCGAGCAGGCGCACCGCGTCGTCGGGCGCGTGCCGCCGCGAGGCCGGGTTCTCGTCGGCGGGCCAGTACCAGGTGGTGCCGTCGATGCGGCAGCTGGCGAGCATATCCTCGCGTGCGATGCGCAGCGCGGCCTGGGTCTGCGCCGAAAGATGCGGCGCGCCGTAGCCGAGCAGCCGCACGAGGTAGGTCAGGCTCGCCGCGGGCAGCGGTGCGTACTTGCGCACCACCAGTTCGATCAGCGCGGCGGCGCGCCGGGCGCGGCCCGCGGGGCTTTCATCGGCGGGTGGATGGGCCACGGCCGCGTACACGCGCGTGCCGCTGTCGCGCCGCACCACGCGCAACTGGCCGCGGTAGTGCAGGCCGTCGAGCAGCCGCGTCGTCGCATTGCTCGAGCCCCCCCAGTAGTTCTTCACGCTGCCGTGCGCAAAGTGCTGTTCGACTTCGCGCGGATGCACGGCCCCGCGCTCGCGCACGAAGGCGAGCACGTCGGCAGCCTTGCGGCGGGTGTCTTCGTCCCATTGCGTGCGGGCTTCGCGCGGATGCATCAGCGCCAGGTGCTCGCGCGGCAGGAAGCCGTAGTTGACGAGGCAGTCTTCCTCGACTGCCAGGCGGGTGTAGCGGCTTTCGAGGTCGCCCGCGCGGTAGTCCTTCACGCGGTGGCGCAGCGTGAGATCTTGTGCGCGTGCGGGTGCGCGGATCGGATCGGCCTGCACGAAGCCGAGCTGGCGGATCGCGGCCGGCAGCGTGGTCGGCCGGAAGAGGGTGCGCGCCACCGCGTAGCGGCGCAAGTCGTCGAGGGTCGGGTCAGCCATGCGCCGAATTGCAGCACAGGCGGCGCCGCGTTGCTTCGGCTGCCCGATCCTTGGGTCTACACCGCCGAACGGTGCCGCTCGATGCAGGTGTCGAGCGTCTCGGCGCCTGGGCGCTGCCACCAATCGAGGTTGGAGAAGATCTCGACTTCGCTGAAGCCCGCGAAGCCTGCGGCCTCGACCCAGCCGCGGATCTTCTTGAGCTCGACCACGCCGTCGCCCATCATCCCGCGGTCGGACAGCAGGTCGCGCGTCGGCGTGCGCCAGTCGCACACGTGGTAGGCCAGCAGGCGCTCGCGGCCGGCGCGGGCGATCTGCTGCTCGAGCTTCGGGTCCCACCACACGTGGTAGATGTCGAGCGCCACGCCCAGCATGCCGCTCTTGTCCGCGTCGAGTTCGTCGCAGATGTCGAGCGCATGTTCGAGCGTGTTGATGCAGGCGCGGTCGGCGGCCTGCATCGGGTGCAGGGGCTCGATCGCCAGCGGCATGCCGACCTCGCGCGCGTAGGCCAGCGACGCGGCAATGCCGTCGCGCACCTCGCTGCGGGCGCGCGCGATATCGGTGTAGGCCGCCTTGCCTTCGAGCGCGCCGGGCAGGGCGCCCACCACCAGCACGACGCAAGGGGCGTCGAGCGTCTTGGCTTCGTCGATGGCACGGCGGTTGTCGTCGAGCGCGGCCTTCAGGCCGGCCGCATCGGGTGCCGGGAAGAAGCCGCCGCGGCAGTAGCCCGACAGGCCGATGCCGTGCGCCTTCAGCTGCCTGGCCACCTTGTCGAGCCCGACCGCCGCCACCTGGTCGCGCCAGGGGCTGATCGCGCGGATGCCGCGCTCGGCGCACTGGTCGATGATGCGGTCCAGCGGCACCTCGGCGCCCGACTGCTTGCGCACGGTGGCGGTGTTGATCGACAGCCAGTCGTGGTTTTGCGAGAAATCGCGCATCGGCCGCTCAACTTTCCACGCCGTGCAGCGCCAGCAGCGTTTGCATGCGCTTCACCGCGAGTTCGGGCTGTTCGAGCAGGTTGGCCGCGTCCGCAAGACGGAACAGCTCGGCAAAGTGTTGCAGCGAGCGCGTGCTCTGCTGGCCGCCCACCATCGTGAAGTGCTTCTGGTGGCCGTTGAGCCAGGCCATGAACACCACGCCGGTCTTGTAGAAGCGCGTGGGCGCCGCGAAGATGTGGCGCGACAGCGGCACGGTGGGCCCGAGGATCGCGTGGAACTTCTCGGTGTTGCCTTGCGCGAGCGCACCGAGCGCGGCACTGGCCGCCGGCGCGATGGCGTCGAAGATGCCGAGCAGCGCGTCGCTTTGGCCATGCATGGGTTCGCTGCCGAAGCCGTCGCCGGCAATCAGCTCGGCGTAGTTGAAGTCGTCGCCGGTGTACATGCGCACGCCGGACGGCAGGCGCCGGCGCATCGCGATTTCCTTGTCCTTGTCGAGCAGCGAGATCTTGATGCCGTCGACCTTGTGCGGATGCGCCGCGATGATGCCCACGGCCGTGTCCATCGCCGCATCGACATCCTTCGTGCCCCAGTAGCCTGCGAGCGCCGGGTCGAACATGTCGCCGAGCCAGTGCAGCACCACGGGCTGCTTCGCCTGGCTGAGGATGCGGTCGTACACGCGTTCGTAGTCGGCCGGGCTCTTGGCAACACGTGCGAGCGCGCGGCTCGCCATGACGATCAGTTTGCCGCCGAGCGCTTCGA
This sequence comes from Variovorax sp. Soil_C_19, assembly GCF_057657255.1. NCBI lineage: Bacteria > Pseudomonadati > Pseudomonadota > Betaproteobacteria > Burkholderiales > Comamonadaceae > Variovorax > Variovorax sp. Soil_C_19. Next base: position 381,945 of record NZ_JBDGIV010000001.1, read on the forward strand.
TCGCGGCCATCTGCTCCTCGTAGCCGCGGATCACGTCGTCGACGCTCTTCACGTCGTCGATGTTCAGGTGGTCGGTGCCGCAGCCCGAGGCCACCAGCGCGCCCGGCACATCCTTGGCCGCGTCGAGCGAGCGGCGGATCAGCTCGAGCGAGGTCGGCCAGTCGAGGCCCATGCCGCGCTGCGCCGTGTCCATGGCCTCGGCCACGCCCAGGCCGAGCGAGAACAGGTGGCGGCGGTAGGCGATCGTGGTGTCCCAGTCGACCGCGGACTGCAGCCACGGATCGATGGCCGCGAGCGGGTCGGCCACGACGTGGGCGGCCGAGTAGGCGATGCGGTTGAACTTGACGCCCGCGTCGGGCTTGACCGGTGCGGTGCCGCGCAGGGCGTAGGGCGCGAGCGCGCCGCTCGCGGTGGGAAGGGTCAGCGACAGTGCCATGGCGACGGGCCTCAGACCTTCAGCGCCGGCACGTCGACCCAGCGGCGGTCCTGCCACGATTCGAGCGCGGCCTCGACCAGCTGCACGCCCTTGGCGCCTTCGGGCAGCGTCCACTTGTAGGGCTCGTTCTCGACCACGTGGCGAATGAAGTGCTCCCACTGGATCTTGAAGCCGTTGTCGTAGGCCTGCGAATCGGGGATCTCCTGCCACTGGTCGAAGAAGTTCATCGTCTGCTTCTCGTCGGGGTTCCACACTGGGCGCGGCGTGGCCACACGCGACTGGGCGCGGCAGCTCGACAGGCCCGCGACGGCCGAGCCGTCGGTGCCGTCGACGTGGAAGGTGACAAGGTCGTCGCGCCGCACGCGCGTGGCCCAGCTCATGTTGAGCTGCGCGATCACCGGCTCGCCGTTGTGGCCGGTGAGTTCGCAGGTGGCGTAGGCCGCATCGTCGGCGGTGGCCTCGTAGGGCTTGCCGGCTTCGTCCCAGCGCGTCGGGATGTGCGTGGCACCGATGCACGAGACCGACTTCACTTCGCCGAACAGGTTGTCGAGCACATAGCGCCAGTGGCACATCATGTCGAGGATCATGCCGCCGCCGTCTTCCTTGCGGTAGTTCCAGCTCGGGCGCTGGATCGGCTGCAGGTCGCCCTCGAACACCCAGTAGCCGAACTCCAGGCGCACGCTCAGCATGCGGCCGAAGAAGCCCGCGCGGCGCAGCATGTCGAGCTTGCGCAGGCCGGGCAGGAAGAGCTTGTCCTGCACCGCGCCGTGCTTCAGGCCCGATTCCTGCGCGAGGCGCGCGACCTCGACGGCTTCGTTGAGGTTGGTGGCGATCGGCTTCTCGCAGTACACGTGCTTGCCGGCGCGGATCGCCTTGGCGAGCAGCGTCGGGCGCATCTGCGTGGTGCCGGCGTCGAAGAAGACGGTGTCTTCCTTGTTCTCGAGGGCCTTGTCCAGGTCGGTACCCCAGCGCGCGATACCGTGGGCCTTGGCGAGCGCTTCCATCTTCTCGGCGTTGCGGCCGATGAGGATCGGGTCGGGCATGACCTTGTCGCCATTGGAAAGCGTCACGCCGCCCTGGGCGCGGATTGCGCAGATGGAGCGGATCAAATGCTGGTTCATGCCCATGCGTCCGGTGACGCCGTGCATGATCAGTCCGAGTCGTTGTGTAGCCATGTCTTCAGCCGAAAAGGAGTTGGAGAGAGAAGAAAGAAGAAGAAGGGAGACGGGCCGATGCAGCTCACTGCGGCGACAGGCCGGCGGCCTTGACGAGCGTCGCGTTGCTCTTGATCTCGTCCTTGATGTAGGCGTCGAACTGCTCGGGCTTGAGCGTCCAGGCGTCGGCGCCGAGCTTCAGGAAGCGTTCCTTGACCTCGGGCGAGGCGAGTGCCTTGGCCACCTCGTCGTGCAGGCGGTTGACGATGTCGCGCGGCGTCTTGGCGGGCGCCATCATGCCGATCCAGAAGTTGAATTCCGAGCCGGGCACGCCCGCTTCGGTGGTGGTCGGCACGTCGGGCAGGGCGGCGGAGCGCTTGGGCGAACCCACGGCCAGCGCGAGCAGCTGACCGTCCTTGATCTGGCCGATCACCGGCGCGATCGGCGAGAAGTAGTAGTCGACCCGGCCCGAGAGCACTTCGGTCACGGCCTCGGCCGAACCCTTGAACGGGATGTTGGTGGCGTCGATCTTCGCGGCCATCTTGAACTTCTCGGCATTCAGGTGGGTGGCGCTGCCCTGGCCTGCCGATGCGAAGTTGATGGTGCCGGGCTTGGCCGTGGCGGCCGCCACCAGCTCCTGCAGCGTCTTGATGCCCTTGGAAGGCGCGATGACCAGTGCGTTCGACAGCGACGAGATGGGCGACACCCCGGCGAAGTCGGCCACCGTGTCGAACGGCAGCTTTGCAAAGGTCGAGGGGCTGACCGTGTGCGACGACGAGTGGATCATGACCGTGTAGCCGTCGGGCGCGGCCGTGGCCACGGCCTGCTGGCCGATGGTGCCGCTGGCGCCGCCGCGGTTGTCCACCACCAGCGTCTGGCCCATGCTCTGGCCCATCTTGTCGGCGATGGCGCGCGCAATGATGTCGGTGGTGCTGCCGGCCGCGAACGGCACGATCACGCGGATCGGTTTGGTGGGATAGCCGTTTTGCGCCGACGCGAGGCCCGGCATCAGGGCGGCCATGCAGGTGAGCGTGGCCAGTGCGGTGGTGCGTGCGAGTTGCTTCATGGTTGTCTCCGTGCGGGCGGGCCGCTTGTCGTCGAAATCGATTAATTCACCAGTGGGTGAATTGTGGATTCTAGAAAGCCCGCCGCACCAGCGCAACCGCTGCGAATCCGTGAATACCCTTAAAGGCCCGCGAACGGGCGTGCGCCGCTCAGTGCAGCACGTACCCGAGCACCAGGTCGGTCATGTGCGAGAGGCGCTGCGCCATCGCCTTGGGCGCGCGCAGGTCGCGCCCGAACACCGCCGACAGCGTGTTGTTGTTCGACAGGTAGAAGTAGCAGAGCGAGGCGATCGAGATGTAGAGCTGCACCGGGTCGACGCCGGCGCGGAACAGGTTGTCGCGCTTGCCGCGCTCGAGCACCGTGTCGAGCAGTTGCACCAGCGGCGAGTTCATCTCCTGGATGCGGTCGGAGCGCTTCAGGTGTGCCGCCCCGTGCAGGTTCTCGCTGTTGAGCAGCGTGATGAACTCGGGATGCTCGAGGTAGTAATGCCAGGTGAACGAGACCAGCTGCCGGATGGCCTCGACGGGATCGATCTCGTCGAGGTGCAGCTTCTGCTCGGCTTCGCGGATGTCGGCGTAGGTGCGCTCGAGCACCGCGAGGAACAGGTCGTCCTTGCTGCCGAAGTAGTAGTAGATGAGGCGTTTGTTGAGCCCCGCCCGCGCGGCGATGCTGTCCATGCGCGCGCCGGCCAGGCCGCGCTGGGCGAACTCGTCGCGTGCCGACGCAAGGATGGCGAGCTGCGACCGATCGGCGTCGCGCGAGCGCGGCTCGAGCGCTTCGGGCGGGGAATCCTTGGGGGCCTTCATGGCGCGAATTTAACCATTTGGTGAATTAACGCAAGGCGACGAGAGGGGATGCACATAATTGCCGAGACATTGACTGCAACGAGGTTCGACTTCTCATGAGTACATCACAACCCGCGGGCCACCTGATCGTCGAGTGCCTGATCGCACAGGGCATGGAGATCGCATTCGGCGTGCCGGGCGAAAGCTTCCTCGCGGTGCTCGACGGCTTCCATGCCTTCGGCGACCGCGCCCGCTTCATCGTCAACCGCCAGGAGGGCGGTGCGGCCTTCATGGCCGAGGCGCACGGCAAGCTCACCGGACGGCCGGGCGTGTGCTTCGTGACGCGCGGCCCGGGTGCCACCAACGCCTCGATCGGCGTGCACAACGCGTTCCAGGATTCGACGCCGATGGTGCTGTTCGTCGGCGACGTGGGCAGCGACTTCCGCGACCGCGAGGCCTTCCAGGAGGTGGACTACGCGAGCTTCTTCGGCCCGAGCACCAAGGGCTTCGCCAAGCGCGTCGAGCGCATCGACGACGCCGACCGCATTCCCGAATACGTGTCGCGTGCCTTCGCGACCGCGATGAACGGCCGCCCCGGCCCCGTGGTGCTGGTGCTGCCCGAGGACATGCTGCGCACGCACACCGCGGCACGGCCGCTGCCGCGCGTCGAGGCCGTGCAGCCGTGGAGCGACCCCGGCGCGCTGCGCAGCCTGCGCGAGCTGCTGCTGAAGTCCGAACGCCCGCTGGTGATCGCGGGCGGCGGCGGCTGGACGCCGCAGGCCGCGCAGGCGCTGCAGCGCTTTGCCGAGAACTGGCGCCTGCCCGTGGCCAACGCCTTCCGCTTTCAGGACACCTTCGACAACCACCATTCGCTCTATGCGGGCGACGTGGGCATCGCGATCAACCCCAAGCTGGCGCAGCGCGTGAAGGACAGCGACCTCGTCATTGCGATCGGTCCGCGCCTGGGCGAGATGACGACTGGCGGCTACACGCTGCTCGAAGCGCCCAAGGCGCGCCAGAAGCTGGTGCACATCCACGCCAGCGCCGAGGAGCTCAACCGCGTCTACCAGGCCGACCTGGCGATCAACGCCGGCATGAGTGCCGCCGCGCGCAGCCTCGAGGTGCTGAGCGCGCCGCCGACGCTGCCCTGGGAAGCCTGGACCGCGCAGGCACATGCCGACTACGAAGCCAACCTCGTGCCGCAGGCGCTCGCGGGCATGCCCGCCGATGCGCCGCGCGGGCCCGTCGACATGGCAGAGGTCGTGGCGCTGCTGCAGAAGCACCTGCCGGCCGATGCCGCCATCACCAACGGGGCAGGCAACTTCGCGAGCTGGGTGCACCGCTACTTCCGCTACCACGGCCTGGCCAAGGGCGCGAAGACGCAGCTGGCACCCACCAGCGGCGCGATGGGCTACGGCGTGCCGGCTGCCATCGCGGCCAACCTCGCGACCGGCCGCGTGGGCTTCACGATCGCGGGCGACGGCGATTTCCTCATGAACGGGCAGGAGCTCGCGACGGCGGCGCAGCACGGCGGCAAGACGATCATCGTGCTGCTCAACAACGGCATGTTCGGCACCATCCGCATGCACCAGGAGCGCGAGTACCCCGAGCGCACGAGCGGCACCGCGCTGCGCAATCCCGACTTCTGCGGCCTCGCGCGCGCCTACGGCTACGCGGCCGAGCGCGTGACCGAGACCGCGCAGTTCGAAGCCGCGCTGCTGCGTGCGCTGGCCGCCGACACCGGCACGCTGATCGAGATTCCGCTCGACCCCGAGGTGATCAGCACGCGAGGCACGCTGGGCACGATCACGCGCGCGGCAAGGCAGCAGCAACAGGCGCAGGGCTGAAGGCGGCGAGATGCTGCGCGACCTCCGCGCGCAGGATGGGCGAGCGCAGCTCGAACACCTCGAACAGGCCCAGTGCCTCGAGCGCGGGGATCAGTGCGACGAGGTCCTCGCGTGCGGTCTGGCGCTCCGCAACGGATGCGCCGGCGTCCTCCAGCACGCGCACGTTGGCGAGGAAGGCGCCGACCGAGCCCTTGCGCACGGTCCGGCCGCCGAGCAGGGCGAAATCGTGATCGTCGGGCAAGACATCCTGGGCTTTCATGGCAATTCCTTCGGGAAGACGGGGATAGGTGGATCGATGAGGATTCCGATGCTAGGCAGAACCCCTTCGGCGGGCTTGCGGCGCTGGGCCGATCGACATCGCGATCGGGCCATGCATCGATCCGCGCAGGGACGCGATGGCTGCTGATCCTTCCCCACCGCACCTGCACCTCTCGGTCGATGCCCATGACGCCGCGCGCGTGACCCACGCGCATGCGCATGCGCAGGGACAACTGTTCGCCTTGCGCGCCGGCCTGCTGCTGATCGAGACGCCGGCCGGCCGGTGGGTGCTGCCGCCCGGTTGGATCGGCTGGATCGCGCCGCGCTGCACGCATGCGGCGCACAGCCGTGGCGCGACGGCCGGCTGGAGCCTCTACCTCGATCCGGCACTGACCGGCGCGCTGCCGGCGCAGCCGCATGTGTTCGCATCGACGCCGCTGGTCCGCGAACTCTTGGCGCGGCTGCTTTCGCTGCCGCAGGAGCCCGACGCCGATCAGGCGCAGCGCCGGTTGCGGCTGGTGGCGGTGCTGCTCGATGAACTGGCCGCGAATGCGGGGGCTTCGCTGCACCTCCCGATGCCGCGCGACGCGCGCCTGCTCGCGATGGCCGCCGCCCTGGCCGAAGACCCGTCGCCGGACGACACGATCGCGCAATGGGCCGGGCACATCGGCATGGCGACACGCACGCTCACGCGGCGCTTCGCGGCCGAGACCGGCTTGAGTTTCGCGCAGTGGCGCCAGCAGGCGCGGCTCTTCAAGGCGGTGCAGTTGCTGGGCGCTGGAGCGCCGGTGACCGCGGTGGCGCTCACGGTGGGCTACAGCTCGGTGAGCGCTTTCATCGAGACCTTCCGGCGGCATTTCGGCTGCACGCCTTCGCGCTTCCTTGCGCCGGCGGTGGACGCGATGCGCTGAGGCTTCGAGGAAGAAAAGCACGGACGAAAAAAAGCCGGCTTTCGCCGGCTTTCCTGAGCGACCCGGGTGCCTGCGGCACGGAGGTCTTTCGGGGTGGTGCGCTTACTTGACGTGCTTGCCGATCAGCGCGGCCAGTTCGAACATCGACACTTGCGGCTTGCCGAAGATTTCCTTCAGCTTGGCATCGGCGTTGATGTTGCGCTTGTTGGCCTTGTCCTGCAGGTTGTTCTTCTTGATGTAGTCCCACAGCTTGCTCACGACGGCGGTGCGCGGCAGCGGCGTGGAGCCGACCACGGCGGCGAGTGCCGGGCTGGGGGTCAGCGCCTTCATGAAGGCGGCGTTGGGCGTGCGCTTCTTGGCGGGAGCGGCCTTCTTGGCAGGGGCCTTCTTCGCGGGAGCAGCAGCCTTCTTGGCAGGAGCAGCAGCCTTCTTCGCCGGTGCGGCAGCCTTCTTCGCAGGAGCAGCAGCCTTCTTGGCCGGAGCCGCCTTCTTTGCAGGTGCAGCCTTTTTAGCCGGAGCTTTCTTGGCCGGAGCCTTTTTTGCAGTTGCCATGGTTGATTTCCTTTTTTGGTTGAACGTTCACCAATGAAAGACTGGCGTCTCCAGTGGCACTGCGGATGCTAAAGGAGAAAAAACGCGTTTCCAAGGGAAAAAACGCTTTTTTCATTGGGAGTTGTTGTTTTTTCAGAGGGGCGTATGCGTCTCTTCAGCTCCGGCGTGCGGGCCACGTGGCGAGCACCACGCCGACGAGTGCAAGCGCGAACGCAACCAGCTGTGCCGCAGAGAGGTTCTCCCCGAGCGCCAGCACGCCCACGAATGCCGCACTCACGGGCAGCATCACGGTGAAGACGCCGGCCTGCGCAGCGGGCACGTTGCGCAGGCCCGTCATCCAGAGCCACACCGTCCAGATGCTCGCGGCGAGCGCATAGAGCACGAGCAGCGCCCACATCTCGATGCGCACGGCCGAGAAGTCGAAGTGCCATGCGAGCCACACGCCGAACGGCATCGACAACACGAAGCCCCAGAGGTTGATCAGCGACGAGATCCGCTTCGGGCCGAGCCGGCCCGTGAGCGACTTGCCGATCACCGCGTACGCGGCCTCGCAGAGCACCGCGCAGAAGACCAGCAGGTTGCCGAGCCAAGGCATCGCGGACGGCGACGCGCCGCCGGGCGTTGCCGCGGGCGCATGCGCCGGCGTCAGCGCCAGCAGGCCGATGCCGAGTGCGGCGCAGCCGATGGCGAGTGCGATGCGCACCGTGATGCGCTCGCGCAGGAAGAGCCAGCTCGCCACCGCGACCGCAGCGGGGATCGACGCCATGATCACGCCGGCCGACACCGCGCTCGTCATGCTCACGCCGAACAGCATGCAGATCGAGAACAGGAAGTTGCCGAGGAACGACTCGAGGAACACGAGCCAGCGCGTGCGCCCGCTCATGGGAGGTTCGCCGGGCGCGCGGCGCAGCCAGTGCGGCATCGCGAGCGCCGCGATGCCGAAGCGCAGCCACGCGAGCAGCAGCACCGGGAACGCGACGGTCAGGGGCTTGGAAAGTGCCACGTAGGCGCCGACGAGCGACATGCTCAGGGCCAGGCAGCCATAGGCCGCGAGGCGGCTCGAGGTGGGGGCGGTAGCGGTCAATGGGAGCTTGTTGAACAAGGAGCCGCCGATGATGCCCCAGCCGCTCGACACCCAGGGCCGCACGGCGCGTGCTCGAGGCCGCGCCATTTTTCACACTGAAAGATTGACTCCACAATGCGGAATGGGCGCCTGCTGCGCTGCAATATTTTTTCTCAATATGAGAAAGACTATTTCATATAGAGGGATATGCGTCTAAGTTGTTGATTTTGTTGATGCAAAAATATGTCTTCTATAAGACATAAGAGTGGTGCGCAGGTTTAAAGTGGATGCCAAGGCCCCAGCGGCCGATGCCTTCAACAACCTCACGGAGTGACCATGCCCCAGACCCTTACCGAACAACTGAGCCGCGAACAGCAGATTGCCGCCCTCGAGAAAGACTGGGCCACCAACCCGCGCTGGAAGGGCATCAAGCGCAACTACAGCGCCGCCGACGTGGTCCGCCTGCGCGGCTCGCTGCCGATCGAGAACACGCTCGCGCGCCGCGGCGCCGAAAAGCTGTGGGACCTGATCAACGGCGGCGCCAAGAAGGGCTACGTCAACTCCTTCGGCGCCATCTCCGGCGGCCAGGCGCTGCAGCAGGCCAAGGCCGGCCTCGAAGCCGTCTACCTGTCGGGCTGGCAGGTGGCTGCCGACGGCAACACCTCGGAGACGATGTACCCCGATCAGTCGCTCTACGCTTACGACTCGGTGCCGGCCATGGTCCGCCGCATCAACAACACCTTCAAGCGCGCCGACGAAATCCAGTGGGGCCGTGGCCTGAATCCCGGCGACAAGGAGTTCATCGACTTCTTCCTGCCGATCGTGGCCGATGCGGAAGCCGGCTTCGGCGGCGTGCTCAACGCCTTCGAGCTGATGAAGAACATGATCGCCGCGGGCGCCGCCGGCGTGCACTTCGAAGACCAGTTGGCTGCGGTGAAGAAGTGCGGCCACATGGGCGGCAAGGTCCTGGTGCCGACGCATGAAGCCGTCGAGAAGCTGCAGGCCGCGCGTTTTGCCGCCGACGTGATGGGCGTGCCGACCATCGTGCTGGCCCGCACCGACGCCGAGGCCGCCAACCTGATCACCTCAGACCACGATGCCAACGACAAGCCTTTCCTCACCGGCGAGCGCACGCAAGAGGGCTTCTTCCGCGTCAGGAACGGGTCGGAGCAAGCCATCAGCCGCGGCCTGGCCTATGCCGAAGTGGCCGACCTCGTGTGGTGCGAAACCGGCACGCCGGACCTGGGCTTCGCGCGCGAGTTCGCCGATGCCATGCACGCCAAGTTCCCGGGCAAGCTGCTGAGCTACAACTGCTCGCCGTCGTTCAACTGGAAGAAGCACCTCGACGACAAGACCATCGCTTCGTTCCAGGACGAGCTTTCGGCGATGGGCTACAAGTACCAGTTCATCACGCTGGCCGGCATCCACAGCAACTGGTACAACACCTTCAAGTTCTCGCACGCCTATGCGCGCGGCGAAGGCATGAAGCACTACGTTGAAATGGTGCAGGAGCCGGAATTCGCGGCGCGCGAACTGGGCTACACCTTCGTGTCGCACCAGCAGGAAGTCGGCGCCGGCTACTTCGACGACGTCACCACGGTGGTGCAGGGCGGCGCGTCCAGCGTCAAGGCGCTGACCGGTTCGACCGAGGAAGAACAGTTCCACTGATCGGGCAGCTCTGTCCGCTCGAATGAAGCCCGGCCCGCGTGCCGGGCTTTTTTGCGTCTCTGCGGCTAGAATCTGCGCTTTCCTCCGTCACCAACAAGGGCGAGAAAGGCAATCTGGTTATGACACCGCGAACTACGGACACCGCACTGGTTGTCCGTCTCGAAGAAGGCAGCTTCCTCGAGACGGCCCGTTAGGCCGCGCGCGCTGGTTCTTCCAGCCAACCAGACCCCAGCAAAGCGCGGCCAACCCCCGCGCTTTTTGCTTTTTCTCAGCAGGTTTTTCACATGATCCAGATCACGCTTCCCGACAACTCGCGCCGCGAGTTTCCCGGCCCGGTTTCGGTGGCCGAAGTCGCCCAGTCCATCGGCCCGGGCCTTGCCAAGATGACGGTGGCCGGCAAGGTCGACGGCCGCCTGGTCGATGCCAGCGACGTCATCGACCACGACGCCAAGCTGCAGATCATCACGCCCAAGGACGACGAGGGCCTGGAGATCATCCGCCACTCGACGGCTCACCTGGTCGGCCATGCCGTGAAGCAGCTCTATCCGACGGCCAAGATGGTGATCGGCCCGGTGATCGAGGAAGGCTTCTACTACGACATCTCGTACGAGCGCCCCTTCACGCCCGAGGACATGGCGGCCATCGAGGCGCGCATGCGCGAGCTGATCGCGCAGGACTACGACGTCGTCAAGAAGATGACGCCGCGCGCCGAGGTGATCGAGGTCTTCAAGTCGCGCGGCGAAGACTACAAGCTGCGCCTCGTCGAAGACATGCCCGACGAGCAGGCCATGGGCCTGTACTACCACCAGGAATACGTCGACATGTGCCGCGGCCCTCACGTGCCGAACACGCGCTTCCTGAAGGTCTTCAAGCTCACGAAGCTGGCCGGCGCCTACTGGCGCGGCGACGCCAAGAACGAGCAGCTGCAGCGCATCTACGGCACGGCATGGGCCGACAAGAAGCAGCTCGACCAGTACATCCAGCGCATCGAGGAAGCCGAGAAGCGCGACCACCGCAAGCTCGGCAAGGAACTCGACCTGTTCCACATCGACGAAGTGGCGCCGGGCGTGGTGTTCTGGCACCCCAAGGGCTGGGCGATCTGGCAGCAGGTCGAGCAGTACATGCGCGCGATCTACCGCGACACGGGCTACTGGGAAGTGAAGGGCCCGCAGATCCTCGACAAGAGCCTGTGGGAGAAGACGGGCCACTGGCAGAACTACCGCGACAACATGTTCACGACGGAGTCGGAAAAGCGCGAATACGCGCTCAAGCCGATGAACTGCCCCGGCCATGTGCTGATCTTCAAGAGCGACCTGCGCAGCTACCGCGACCTGCCGCTGCGCTACGGCGAGTTCGGCCAGTGCCACCGCAACGAACCGAGCGGCGCGCTGCACGGCATCATGCGCGTGCGCGGCTTCACGCAGGACGACGGCCACATCTTCTGCACGGAAGACCAGATCCTCGAAGAGTGCGTGGCGTACACGGCGCAGCTGCAGAAGGTGTACGCCGACTTCGGCTTCACGGACATTCTCTACAAGGTCGCGACGCGGCCCGACAACCGCGTCGGCTCGGACGAACTCTGGGACAAGGCCGAGCATGCCGTCATGGAGGCGCTGCGCCGCTCGGGCGTCGACTTCATCATCTCGCCCGGCGATGGCGCCTTCTATGGCCCCAAGATCGAATACACGCTGAAGGACGCACTCGGCCGCCAATGGCAGTGCGGCACGATGCAGGTCGACTTCAACACGGCCGAGCGGCTGGGCGGCGAATACGTCACGGAATCGAGTGGCCGCGCCAACCCCGTTATGCTGCACCGCGCCATCGTCGGCAGCCTCGAACGCTTCATCGGCATGCTCATCGAGCATCACGCCGGCGCGCTGCCCGCATGGCTCGCGCCGGTGCAGGTGGCGGTGCTCAATATCAGCGAAGGGCAGGCCGATTACGCCAGCTCAGTGGCGAAAACGCTGCAGAATCAAGGGCTTAGGGTTCAGCTGGATCTGCACAACGAGAAGATTACGTATAAAATACGCAAGCATTCGTTGCAAAAGCTTCCCTATATCCTCGTCGTCGGCGACAAAGAGAAGGAAGCTGGTGCCGTCGCAGTGCGCGCCCGGGGCAATCAAGACCTCGGTGCAATGTCCCTCGAATCGTTCACGCAACGGCTCGTCCAGGATGTTGCTGACAAGCGTTGATTTGTCCGCGAGGCACCCCAAAGTGTGCTTTTCGAACCATTTTGCCGCTTGTCCGCGAGGGCTGACCCGGCGTCCGCTACAGATTTTGTAGCAATTTTTGAAGGATTCTGACCATCGCTACTGCATTTCGCGACCGCCGCCACCGCGAGGAACGCCAACACCGCCTGAACCGGGAAATCATGGCCCCGGAAGTCCGCCTTGTCGGCCCGGAAAACGAGCCAATGGGTGTCATGAGTCTCTCCGAGGCCTTGCGCCTTGCCGGTGAGGCCGATGTGGATCTGGTTGAGGTCGTCGCGGCGGCCAATCCGCCGGTCTGCCGCCTGATCGAGTACGGCAAGTTCAAGTACCACGAGCAGAAGAAGGCGGCCGAGGCGAAGTCGAAGCAGAAGGTCATCGAGGTCAAGGAAATCAAGTTCCGGCCCGGCACCGACGACGGCGACTACAACATCAAGATGCGCAACATCCGGCGCTTTCTTGAAGAGGGTGACAAGTGCAAGATCACGCTCCGCTTCCGCGGCCGCGAAATCACGCACCAGGAACTCGGTCTGGCCCTGCTGCAGCGCATTCGCGAAGAGCTGGGCGACACGATCGTCGTCGAGCAGTTTCCGAAGCTCGAGGGCCGGCAGATGATCATGATGATCGCACCGGGCCGCAAGAAGCCGGGCGCCAGCCCGAAGCCGGCTTCGTCGGAAACGCCGGCGCCCGCCTCGGCCTGAGCGAAACGCCCGCAAGGGCGTGACAGGGAAGGTTATCGAAGGGATTTCGCTGTTGCCGGCACTTCGCAAGAAGCGCAGGCAGCAGCGGGATGAAGAAGTGTCTCGGGGCCAACAAGTCCGTGGAGTATCCGCGGCGCCTCACGAGCACAAACTAAAGGAGCATTCACATGCCCAAAATGAAGACCAAGAGCAGCGCGAAAAAACGTTTCCGCGTTCGTCCCGGTGGCACCGTCAAGCGCGGTCAAGCCTTCAAGCGTCACATCCTGACCAAGAAGACCACCAAGAACAAGCGTCACCTGCGTGGTGCAACCGCAGTCCACGAGACCAACATGGTTTCGATGGCCGCGATGTTGCCCGGCATGGGCATTTGATCAACTGACGAACAAGGAGTAATCACATGCCTCGCGTCAAACGTGGTGTAACGGCTCGCGCCCGCCACAAAAAAGTTCTCGCACTCGCCAAGGGTTTCCGCGGTCGCCGCGGCAATGTCTTCCGCATCGCCAAACAGGCGGTGATGAAGGCTGGGCAATATGCCTACCGTGACCGCCGCACCAAGAAGCGCGTGTTCCGTCAACTGTGGATCGCGCGTATCAACGCCGCCTCGCGTGAACTGGGCCTGACCTACAGCCAGTTCGCCAACGGCATCCGCAAGGCCGGGATCGAGATCGACCGCAAGATGCTTGCGGACATCGCCGTGCACGACAAGGCCGCTTTTGCCGGCATCGTGGAGCAGGTCAAGGCCAAGCTGGCTGCTTGATTCTGCACAGCAGGGCGCTGCCTTCGGGCGGCTCCTGCGCCCACGGCTCAAGGGCTGGCGCTTGAAAAAGCTCCAGCTCTTTTTTATTTCCCCTCGAAATTTGTTGTTGTTGCTATGAACGAGTTGGACTCCCTGGTCGCCACCGCAGGCGCCGCCTTTGCCCAGGCCAAGACGCCCGCCGAGCTCGAGAACGCCAAGGCGCAGTTCCTCGGCAAGTCGGGCCGCATCACCGAGCTGATGAAGGGCATGGCCGCGCTGAGCGTCGACGAGAAGAAGTCGCGCGGTGCCGCGATCAACGTGGCCAAGCAGGCCATCGAGTCCGCGCTGACCGAGCGCCGCCAGCAGCTGGCCGACGAAGAGCTTTCGCTGCAGCTGCGCGCCGAGGCGCTCGACGTGAGCCTGCCGGGGCGCCGCCGCACCGCCGGTGGCCTGCACCCGGTGAGCCGCACGCTCGAGCGCATCGAGGAGATCTTCTCGAGCATGGGCTTCGACGTGGCCGACGGCCCCGAAATCGAGAGCGACTGGCACAGCTTCACCTCGCTCAACAACCCGCCGAACCATCCTGCGCGTTCGATGCAGGACACCTTCTATGTCGACCTGAACGGCGAAGACGGCATTCCGTACAACCTGCGTCCGCACACCAGCCCGATGCAGGTTCGCTATGCGCACCAGCACATCAAGAAGTACGCGGCCGAGTTCGAAGCCGCCGCGGCCGACAGCACCGGCACCGCCAAGGCGCCCGAGATCCGCGTCATCGCGCCGGGCCGCACCTACCGCGTCGACAGCGACGCCACGCACTCGCCCATGTTCCACCAGTGCGAAGGCCTGTGGCTCGGCGAGAACGTGAGCTTCAAGGACCTGAAGGTCGTCTTCACCGACTTCTGCCGTACCTTCTTCGAGCGCGACGACCTGGTGCTGCGCTTTCGCCCGAGCTTCTTCCCGTTTACCGAGCCCAGCGCCGAGATCGACATCCAGTTTGCGAGCGGCCCGCTGGCCGGCCGCTGGCTCGAGGTGGCGGGTTCGGGTCAGGTGCATCCGAACGTGGTGCGCAACATGGGGCTCGACCCCGAGCGCTACATCGGCTTTGCGTTCGGCATGGGGCCCGACCGGCTCACCATGCTGCGCTACGGCGTGAACGACCTGCGGCTCTTCTTCGACGGCGACTTGCGCTTCCTCTCGCAGTTCCAGTAAGCAAGCACCACGCTCCAGACACACACCTACCGAATACGAGATCGAAGAGATGCAATTCCCGGAATCCTGGCTGCGCGAGTTCTGCAATCCCCCGCTCGACAGCGCCGCACTGGCCGAAACGCTCACCATGGGCGGCCTCGAGGTCGAGGAGCGCCGCCCCGTGGCGCCGCCCTTCAGCCGCATCGTCGTCGGCGAGATCAAGGAAGCGGTGCAGCACCCCAACGCCGACCGGCTGCGAGTCTGCCAGGTCGACGCGGGGCAGGGCGCCTTGCTCAACATCGTCTGCGGCGCGCCCAATGCGCGCGTCGGCATCAAGGTGCCTTGCGCGCTCGTCGGCGCCGAGCTGCCGCCCGGTGAAGACGGCAAGCCCTTTCTCATCAAGCTCGGCAAGCTGCGCGGCGTCGAAAGCCAGGGCATGCTGTGCTCGGCGCGCGAGCTGCACCTGAGCGAAGACCACGGCGGTCTGCTCGAACTGGCCGTCGACGCGCCTGTGGGCGCCGACGTGCGCGAGGTGCTCAAGCTCGACGACGCGCTGCTCACGCTGAAGCTCACGCCCAACCTCGCCCACGGCCTCAGCGTGTACGGCGTGGCACGCGAACTCGCGGCGCTCACCGGCGCACCGCTCAAGACACCGGCCATCGCACCCGTGGCAACGTCGTTCGCCGACGTGCTGCCCGTGAAGGTCGAGGCGCCCGAACTCTGCGGCCGCTTCTCGGGCCGCATTGTGCGCGGCGTGAACACCCAGGTGGCCACGCCCGCGTGGATGGTCGAGCGACTCGCGCGCTGTGGCCAGCGCAGCGTCACGCCGCTGGTCGACATCTCGAACTACGTCATGTTCGAGTACGGCCAGCCCAGCCACATCTTCGACCTCGACAAGATCCACGGCGGGCTCACCGTGCGCTGGGGCAAGGCGGGCGAGCAGCTCAAGCTGCTCAATGGCAACACCATCGGCGTCGACGACAAGGTCGGCGTGATCGCCGACGACCAGGCCGTCGAATCGCTCGCCGGCATCATGGGCGGCGACGCCACCGCCGTGTCCGACGACACGCGCAACATCTACATCGAGGCAGCCTTCTGGTGGCCCGAGGCGGTGCAGGGCCGTTCGCGCCGCTTCAATTTCTCGACCGATGCCGGCCACCGCTACGAGCGCGGCGTCGATCCGAGCCGCACGGTGGAGATCATCGAGCGCATCACCCAGCTCGTCATCGAGATCTGCGGCGGCCAGGCCGGCGCCATGGACGACAAGATTTTGCACGTGCCCGAAGCCATGCCCGTCACGCTGCGCGTGGCGCGTGCCGCGCGCGTCATCGGCATGCCGCTCACGCAGGCGCAATGCGCCGATGCGCTGCGCCGCCTCGGCTTTGCGCTGAGCGAAGGCGAGGGCACCCTGAGCGTCACGCCGCCGCCGCACCGCTTCGACCTGCTGATCGAGGAAGACCTCATCGAAGAAGTGGCGCGCCTGATCGGCTTCAACAACCTGCCGACCACCGCGCCGCTCGCGCCCATCACCGCACGCGTGCGGCCCGAGGCGCAGCGCAGCCGCTTCGCGGTACGCCGCAGCTTGGCGGCGCTCGGCTACCAGGAAACCATCAACTTCAGCTTCGTCGAGGCGCACTGGGAGCAAGACCTTGCGGGCAATGCCAATCCCGTGAAGCTGCTCAACCCCATCGCCAGCCAGATGAGCGTCATGCGCTCGTCGCTCGTCGGCTCGCTGCTGCAGGTGCTCAAGTTCAACCTGGACCGCAAGGCGCCGCGCGTGCGCGTGTTCGAAGTCGGCCGCGTCTTTCTGCGCGACGACAGCGTGCTCACCACCGACACCACCGTGCGCGGCATTCACCAGCCCATGCGCGTGGCGGGCCTTGCCTGGGGCGACGCCGAGGCATCGCGCTGGGACGGCAAGCCGCAGCGCGTCGACTTCTACGACGCGAAGGGCGACGTCGAAGCGCTGCTCGCACCGCGGGTGCCGAGCTTCGAGCCGGCCGAGCATCCTGCGCTGCACCCGGGGCGCTCCGCACGCGTGCTGCTCGACGGCAAGGCCATCGGCGTCGTCGGCGAGCTGCATCCGCGCTGGCGCCAGAAGTGGGATCTCGCCTCGGCGCCCATCGTGTTCGAGCTCGAGCTCGATGCCGTCACCGCGCGTCCTGTGCCCGTGGCGCGGCCGGTGCCCAGGAACCAGGCGGTCGAGCGCGACATTGCCGTGGTCGTGGCCGAGGCTGTCACGCACAATGCGCTGATGCAGGCCATCCAGTCTGCGGCCGCCGCGCAGGGATTGCTGCGCGACGCCACGCTGTTCGACATCTATCGCCCACAGCCTGCGCGCGATGGCGCCGCGGGCGGCCTCGCGCAGGGGGAGAAGAGCATGGCGGTGCGCCTGAGCTTTCAGGACGACAGCGCCACGCTCACGGACGAGCAGGTCGAACCGGCCGTGCGCGCCATCGTCGAACAACTGGGCGCCCAGCTCGGCGCACGCCTCAGGGGGTGATGAAAAAATGAACGCTGCGGAATTCACGCTCGAGGCCCTCGAGACGCCCGCGCTCACCAAGGCGCACCTGGCTGACCTGCTGTTCGAGCAGATCGGCCTCAACAAGCGCGAGTCGAAGGACATGGTCGAGGCCTTCTTCGACCTCATCGCCAACAGCCTCATCGAAGGTTCCGACGTCAAGATCTCGGGCTTCGGCAACTTTCAGATCCGCGTGAAGGCGCCGCGCCCGGGCCGCAATCCGCGCACCGGCGAAGCCATCCCGATCGGCGAGCGCCGCGTCGCGACCTTTCATGCGAGCGCCAAGCTCAAAGAGCAGATCCAGGGCAGCGCCGAGCAGCCGAGCGGCACCGCCGAGGTCGAGTGGAGCCTGGGCGCCGAATAGTGCTTGTTGCGGCGCGCGTGCGTAGAGTAATCTCTAAGGTTTGCTGCGCACGGTCTTGATTTCAATGGAGAAAACACTCCCGCCCATTCCCGTCAAACGCTACTTCACGATCGGTGAGGTCGGCGAGCTCTGCGGCGTCAAGCCGCACGTGCTTCGCTATTGGGAGCAAGAGTTCACGCAGCTGCGCCCCATGAAGCGGCGCGGCAACCGGCGCTACTACCAGCACCACGAGGTGCTCATGATCCGCCGCATCCGCGACCTGCTCTACGACCAGGGCTTCACGATCAGCGGTGCGCGCAACAAGCTGCAAGAACTCGTGCAGGGCGAGCGCGACCGCCGCAAGGCCGGCGTGGTGCCGCTCGAGGGCATGGAAGCCGTCGAGATCGATCACGAAGCCTTCGAAGCGGCCATCCACCAGGACGAAGAAGCCGAGGCCAGCGCAGTTGCTGCACCGCGTGCCGTGAACACCATCGATCCCACGCAGCTGATGCACCTGCGGCGCGAGCTTTTCGAAATTCGTGAACTGCTGTCCGTCGGACGCTGATTTCTGCCGGCTATAATCGCTGGCTTCGGTGTGTGGCGCAGCCTGGTAGCGCACTTGCATGGGGTGCAAGGGGTCGAAGGTTCGAATCCTTTCACACCGACCAACAAAACGTCCAAGGGCGTCCGGTTTCATCGACCGGACGCCCTTTTTCAATGGGGCTGTCGGCCCTTGGCTCAGGCGCGAACCAGATGCGCATCCAGCAGCCCCTCGAGCCAGCCCGTGAACGCCTTCACGCGCCGCGTCAGTTGGTGCCGGCTCGGATAGACCAGATGCACGGGCAGCGGCGACGGCCGCAACTGCGGCAAGAACTCGATCAGTTCGCCACGGTCGAGATGGTCTTGAACGTCGAACCGAGGGATCTGGATCATGCCGAGTCCCGCCAGCGCACAGGCGATGTAGATCTCGGCATTGTTTGCGCTGGCCGTGCTGGGCAATGATCGCGTCATCGGCTTTCCATCTTCCAGCCATTCCCACGGCGCAGCGCGTCCGGACGACTGCGAGATGTAGTTGACGCAGGTGTGGCGCTCGAGATCGTGCGGGGAAAGCGGCAGCCCGTAGCGCGCGGCATACGCCGGGCTTGCACAGTTGATCAACTCGAAGGCGCCCAGCGGCGAAGCGACCAGGTTGGCGCTGTTGAGCGGTCCGACACGCAGTGCGCAATCCACTCCCGCCAACGCAAGATCGATCGCGCGATCCGTGGCCCCGAGCTCCACTTCGATGCCGGGAAACTCGGCGAACAGATGCGGAAGGGCCGGTGCCACGAAGCGCCTTGCGATCCGTGTAGGCATGTCGACGCGGATGCGCCCCGTGATGCCTTGCAACCCGGGGCGAAACTGCTGTTGCAAGTCTTCCATGTCGGTGATCAGCGAGACCGCACGCTCCAGGAGCGCCTCGCCATCCTGCGTCAATGTGACGCGACGTGTCGTTCGATGCATGAGCCTCGTTCCGAGCCAGGCTTCGAGCTGCTGCACCGCCGTGGAGACGCCGCCGCGCGACATCCCGAGCTGGTCGGCCGCCTGGGAAAAGCTGCCTGAAGCAGCCACCCTCACGAAGATGCGCAGGTGGTGGACGCGGTCCATTGGTTGATTGATCTGTTTTCTTGAACGGTCATGATTCTAGAAGCCGCTTTATCCCGTATCTCTAGACAAATAGACTGTCCATTCGTTTGTTCAACCAAGGAGTTCTCCATGGCCAAAGACCTCAGCGGAAAAGTCGCAGTGATCGCCGGCGGCGGCAAGAACCTCGGCGCACTCATCGCACATGAATTCCAGCGTGTCGGAGCGAAGGGTTTCGTCCTGCACTACAACAGCGAGTCGTCCAAAGGTGAAACCGAGAAGACCGCGGCGTCGCTCAAGGAGAAGGGCGCCGACGTGGTCACCTTTCAGGGGGACCTTTCGGTGGTCGACAACAACGCCAGGCTGTTCGACCTGGCGAAGTCGCAGTTCGGCGCGGTTCACGTCGGCATCAACACCGCTGGCATCGTCATCAAGAAGCCGATCCAGGATGTCACCGAAGAGGACTACGACAAGAGCTTCGACGCCAACTCCAAGGCCGCGTTCTTCTTCCTTCAGCAGGCAGGCCGGGTGCTCGAAGAGCGCGGCAGCATCGTCACCATCGTCAGCTCGCTGCTCGCGGCCTACACGCCGTTCTACAGCATCTATCCCGGCAGCAAGGCACCCGTCGAGCACTACACGCGCGCGGCCTCCAAGGAGTTCGGCGAGCGCGGCATCTCGGTCAACGCGGTGGGCCCCGGCCCCATGGACACGCCTTTCTTCTACGGCCAGGAGACGCCGGATGCCATCGCCTACAACAAGGCCGGCGCCGCGCTGAGCAAGTATTCAAAAACCGGGCTGACCGACATCGAAGACATCGCGCCGCTGATCCGCTTTCTCGTAACCGAAGGCTGGTGGATCACAGGGCAGACTATTTTCGCCAACGGTGGCTACACCACCCGCTGAAAAGAGGAAGAACCGCGCATGCACATCCTGCTCGTGATGGCCGGAGGGATCCTCCAGCTGGGGATCTTCATCCTGTTCGGATGGCTGTGGGGCAACAGCGCCGCTGCCATGGCGCTGGCCGCGAAGGCCTTCATGCCTTTCTGGCTCGTCGTTGCCGTGGTGAACATGTGGGTGGGCGTCACGCATGCGGGCTACAGTGTGAAAGACGAATCCCTCATCCTGCTGCTCAACTTCCTGGTTCCGGCGGTTGCGGCGGGGTTCGCTGCCTGGCAGCTTTCCCGCGGTTGACGATCCCGGACCGCCCCGCGGCACCGTTTCAGAAAGACCAAAAAGAATGTCGTTGCTCAGATCCATCACCGGCGCCGCACTCATCGTCGGCATCGTCAGCGGTTGTGCCACCGTGCGTCAGCAGGATCTCGATGCATGGGCAGGCGCCTCGGTAGAGGCCCTGGACGCGCATCCGCTCTTCCTCACGATGCCGATGTACCGGGCGCAAACCGCCAGCGGGGTCGAGACGCGCAACTACGTCAACAGCCAGGAAACGGAGCAGTGCTTCACCAACCTTGGCGCTCGCCGAGGAGACGGCAAGTACGTGAGCCACAGCGCGTTCACCAGCTGCTCCGAGAGCCGCACTGTCTGCAACAACATCTTCTACATCCAGGGTGGCAAGGTCATTCGCTATGCGCCGACCGGCGCCTGCTACACCGACGACAGCGTGCGGCCGAAGGTCGGTTATCTGGCACCCAGGCCGGCCGGGCAGTGACCGAGGCGGGCCGCTGGAGCGGTCTGCTACAATCCGGCCTCGCTCACAATGCTGAGCGTTGCCTGGCCAGGCAAGCTGAATCTCACACCAGCGCGTCGAAGTCACTACGACGAGAAAAACAACAATGACTTCCGCAAAAGAATATTTGCCGTAGCGTGGACCGCGTAAGAGTTCACGACCAAATTCCGAACAAGCCCGCCTGGTCTCAGCGCGGGCTTTTTCATGTCCCACCGCCCGGGCCTTGCACAATTGCCGCTGATGCGAATCCAAGAGCTGAAACGCCGACTGCGCGATGCTGGCGCTGGCCCAAGCCACCAGCAGCGCATCTTGCGCCTGTGGTCGCATGCATTGCCCCGAGGCAGCGGCAGGCGCCTGCCGGAGACCTTCTTCCCGTCTACCTTGCTCGCCGCGCTGCCAGCGATCGAAGCCGAGCTTGCGGGGCTTGCGCGCATCCAGGCCGTTCACCCTGGTGCCGACGGCGCCGAGCGCCTGCTTGTTGCCTTGGCCGACGGGCAAACCGTTGAAAGTGTGTTGCTGCCTCGAGACGGACTTTGCGTTTCGTCACAGGTCGGCTGCGCCGTGGGATGCCAGTTCTGCATGACCGGCCGTGATGGCTTGATCCGGCAGGTGGGCAGTGCCGAGATCGTGGCCCAGGTCGCCCTTGCGCGCACGCGGCGCCCCGTGCGCAAGGTCGTCTTCATGGGCATGGGCGAGCCCGCGCACAACCTCGACAACGTGCTCGAGGCCATCGAGCTGCTCGGCACCATTGGCAACATCGGCCACAAGAACCTCGTGTTCTCCACCGTCGGTGATCCACGCGTGTTCGAGCGGCTACCGCGTGAACGCGTGAAGCCTGCGCTTGCCTTGTCGCTGCACACCACCAAGACCGAATTGCGCAAGCGCCTCTTGCCGCGTGCGCCCGCCATGACGCCCGACGAGCTGGTCGACGCAGGCGAGCGGTACGCCCGCAGTACCGGCTACCCCATTCAGTACCAGTGGACGCTGCTGGAAGGCGTCAATGACGGCGAGGACGAGATCGACGGCATCGTCGCCCTGCTGTCGGGCAAGTACGGCGTGCTCAACATCATTCCGTTCAACGCGGTTGATGGCGTGGCTTTCGCACGCCCCGCTTGGGTGCGCTGCAAGCAGATCGCCCACACGCTGCACCAGCGCGGCATTCTCACCAAGCTGCGCGATTCGGCAGGGCAGGACGTAGAGGGCGGTTGCGGTCAGTTGAGAGCGCGGGCGGCACAGCGCGTGATCGAGCGCCAACCTGCATACATCCAGCCGCTGTCATATTTCCGAAGTGTTGGGTAGCAAAAGGTAATAGTCGTCATTTAGTTGGCATCCGAGTCGCCCTGGCAACGGTCTCAATCCCAAACGTTTTGCAACGAAAGATAAAATCCGAGCGAAAACGAGGCATTCAGCAACAGCGGGTCCTCTGTGAGCATGTCGCTCAAAAAGAAACAAAACGTAGAGGTCTGTCTTGATTCGAGAAGTAAACGCGGCTGCAGCGGCCGTCGCTGGGTTGTTGGTGCTGGCCGTGCTGCAAGGCTGCGCCGTGGTTCCAGGCATGGGCACTGCCGAGCCCTACCAGGTTGCCGAAGACCTGCCCCCCAAGTTTCAGTACCTCCCGGATGCGGCACCTGAAGACCGCATCACCCCCATCACCCCCGCGCTGGTGCGCACCTTCGCCAAGACCGCGCCCAAGACCTTGCCGCCAGAAGTGAGTGCGCTGTTCGGCAAGCCCCAGCGCTACACCATCGGCCCGGGCGACGTGGTTGGTGTCATCGTGTATGACCACCCCGAACTGCTGCCCAACGCGGGCGCAGTTATCTCTCAGCAGGTCGATCCCACTGGCGTTAGCGCCGCCCCAGGCTTCATCGTCGATTCTTCCGGGGAAATAGCATTTCCCTATGTGGGTCGCGTCAGAGTCGGAGGGCTAACGGAGGCGGAGGCTGGCGACTTGATCTCCAAGCTCATCGTCACCCAGGTGCGTGAGCCTGAAGTGACGGTCCGTATTCAGTCCTTCCGCAGCCGCCGCGCCTATATTGAAGGCGAGGTGCGGGCGCCGGGCTCGCAAATCTTCACTGACGTGCCCATGACCTTGAGCGAGGCGATCAACCGAGCCGGCGGCATCACCGCCAACGGGAACCGCTCGGCCGTCACCCTCGTCCGTGAGGGTAAGTCCATCGACATCGACCTTACCCGCCTACGCGAAGCCGGCCACGACGGCAACGAGATTCCTCTGAAGAACGGCGACAGCATTCGGGTGGCGCATCGCGAGGACGCCAAGGTGTACGTGATGGGCGAAATCCTGCACCCTTCGGCGCTGACGATGCGCAGCAACGGCCGGCTTAACTTGAACGAAGCGCTAGGCGAAGCGGGGGGGCCGATTCTCACCACCTCCAACCCTGGCCAGATATTTGTGATTCGCCAGGGGGCGACTGGTTTGCCTGCCATCTTTCACCTAGACGCCAAGAATCCCGCGGCATTGGTCCTGGCCCGGCAGTTCAACCTCGAACCCCAAGACGTGGTGTACGTCGACCCGGTGCCACTCGTGAGGTGGAACCGCGTTATCAGCTTGGTTCTGCCCGCGGCGCAAGTTGTGAACATGAGCAGCTCCACGGCAGATCGCGTTCGCTGATCCGATCCCGGCCGGTATGAAACACCGCAACAGCAGCTGGCCTGTTCCTTGCCCCGTTCAACCCCCGAGGCGTCCGCTTCGAGCGGGCGCTTTCAACCGCGTGCACCCATGAAAATCCTCCTCGTGTTTGGAACTCGGCCAGAGGCTATCAAGATGGCGCCGCTGGTGAAGCATCTGCAGACATTGCCGGACTTCGAAACCCGGGTGTGCGTGACAGCCCAGCATCGCGAGATGCTGGACCAAGTGCTCAGCCTTTTCGAGATCACGCCGAACTTTGATCTCAACTTGATGAAGCCCGGCCAAGACCTGACCGACATCACCGCCGGCGTGCTGCGAGGATTGAAGGAAACGCTGGCGCAGTGGAGGCCAGACGCAATGTTGGTGCATGGCGACACATCCACCGCGCTGGCTGCGACACTGGCGGCCTTTTACCAGCGCATTCCTGTGGGCCACGTCGAAGCGGGCTTGCGCACTGGCAATCTATATTCGCCGTGGCCCGAAGAGGCCAACCGCAAGCTCACCAGCGTGCTGGCGCATTGGCATTTCGCGCCCACGGAAGCCTCGCGCGACAACCTACTGGCCGAAGGAGTGGCTCCCGACACTATTCACGTGACCGGCAATACCGTGATCGATGCCCTTCTGCAGGTGCGTGATCGGATCAGAGACGATGCAGCGTTGCAGCAGCGCTTTGCCGAGCAGTTCCGCTTCCTCGACCCGGCCAAGCGACTGGTACTGGTGACAGGCCACAGACGCGAAAACTTTGGTGGTGGTTTTGAGCGGATCTGCGAGGCCTTGAACTGCATCGCTAGCACCCATGCTGACGTGCAAGTGGTTTATCCCGTGCACCTGAATCCGCAAGTGCAGGAGCCTGTCCGCCGCTTGTTGGGCAATGTGAGCAATGTGCATCTTATCGAGCCGCTAGATTACCTTCCCTTCGTCTATTTGATGGATCGCAGCACGATGATCCTGACCGATTCCGGCGGGATCCAGGAAGAGGCGCCCTCACTGGGCAAGCCCGTGCTGGTCATGCGCGACACAACCGAGCGACCTGAGGCCCTTGCTGCCGGCACCGTGAAGCTGGTGGGCACGGATGCCGATCGGATCGCGGCTCAAGCCCATGTGCTACTGACCGATGCCGCCGCATACCAAGTCATGTCTCACGCCCACAATCCATATGGCGATGGCCAAGCTTGCAAGCGTATTGCCCAGGTCTTGTCCTTTGCGAAAAAGACCAATTCCGTTTCTCAATCCGTAATCGCATGACATTCAAGACCATTTCCGTCATCGGCCTCGGGTATATCGGCTTGCCAACTGCTGCGGTTCTAGCTTCGCGCAAGGTCAAAGTCATCGGCGTGGACGTCAATCAAAAGGCAGTCGATATCATCAACAGCGGGCAGATCCATATTGTCGAACCGGATTTAGATATCGTGGTGCACGCAGCGGTGACAGAAGGCTATCTGCGCGCCACCACTCGCCCGGAATCCGCTGAGGCTTTTCTGATTGCTGTACCGACGCCATTCAAGAGCGGCCTCACGGGGGATCATGAGCCAGATCTGAGATATATCGAATCGGCGAGCAAGTCGATTGCTCCCGTGCTCAAGAAAGGCAATCTTGTCATTCTCGAATCCACTTCGCCAGTGGGTGCCACCGAGCAAATGGCAGTCTGGCTTTCGGAGGCCAGGCCGGATCTTACTTTTCCTCAGACACATGGCGAGAATTCGGATATCCGGATTGCTTATTGCCCCGAGCGGGTACTGCCTGGCCAAGTATTGCGTGAACTAGTTCAGAATGACCGAGTTATAGGCGGAATCACGCAAAGATGCTCGGAGGCCGCAGCTGCGCTTTACAAGATCTTCGTTGTAGGTGAGTGCGTTATTACCAATGCTCGCGCCGCTGAAATGTGCAAGTTGACTGAGAATAGCTTCCGAGACATTAATATCGCTTTCGCCAATGAATTGTCGATCATCTGCGACAACCTGGGTATCAATGTTTGGGAATTGATCAAGCTAGCTAATCGTCATCCTCGGGTCAGCATCTTGCAGCCGGGGCCTGGCGTGGGCGGTCACTGCATTGCAGTGGATCCTTGGTTCATCGTCAGTGCCGCATCGAAGGAATCTCGGCTGATTCGGACGGCCCGCGAAGTCAACGACGGTAAGCCCGAATGGGTGATCGAAAAGGTGAAACTGGCGGTTGCTGAATATTTGCAGGCGAATCCGACCAAAACTGCAACAGATGTGACCGTTGCGTGCTATGGCCTTGCGTTCAAGCCAGACATCGACGACTTGAGGGAAAGCCCTGCGCTTGCGATCACACGCCGCATCGCCTCCATTCATCCTGGCCCAGTCTGGGCGGTGGAGCCGAATGTCGAAATACTTCCGGACACGCTGGGCGATGTCGTCGCGCTGAAGCCCATGGCCGAGGCAAATTATCGAGCAGACATCAAGGTCTTGCTCGTCGATCACAAGCAATTCAAGGAGTCGAGTCCGCCGGAGGGAAAAGTTCTCGATTTCAAAGGCATCTGGATAAAGAAAAACTGAAATGTTTCAAGATCAAACTATTCTTGTCACCGGTGGCACCGGTTCGTTCGGCAACACTTTTGTGCCGATGACTCTCGCCAAGTACAACCCCAAAAAGATCATTATATTCTCTCGTGATGAAATGAAGCAATGGGAGATGGCAAAGAAATTTCACGGCGACAGTCGGGTGCGATTTTTTATCGGAGACGTACGCGATAAAGACCGACTCTACCGTGCTTTAGACGGAGTTGACCACGTTGTTCACGCGGCGGCCACAAAGATCGTGCCTACAGCAGAGTACAACCCATTCGAGTGTGTAAAAACTAATGTTATCGGTGCAATGAATCTTATCGATGCATGTATTGATAAGGGCGTCAAGCGTGTAGTCGCGCTTTCTACCGACAAGGCCAGTAGCCCGGTTAATCTCTACGGTGCCACCAAACTGGCGTCGGACAAGTTATTCGTTGCCGGCAACTCCTATTCGGGTGGTCATAACACGCGCTTTGCTGTCGTGCGTTACGGCAATGTCATGGGTTCTCGGGGCTCCGTGATTCCGTTTTTCATGTCGATCAAGAACAAAGGTGTGCTTCCCATCACAGATGAACGCATGACTCGCTTCATGATCTCTCTCGAGGAGGGCGTCGAATTGGTTTGGCATGCCTTTGAGGACATTGAAGGCGGCGAGATCTATGTAAGAAAGATTCCTTCCATGAAAGTCACCGACCTCGCTCGAGTTGTCGCGCCGGAAGCACGGCAAGAGGTTATTGGAATTCGACCCGGCGAGAAGCTGCACGAGCAAATGATCAGCTCTGAAGACGCCTATTACACCTACGAATATCCGAAACACTTCAAAATTTTGCCGGCCATCAATGGTTGGGCCACATGCGAGAAACGCATCAAAGACGGTAAGAAGGTCCCCGAGGGTTTCGTGTACGCAAGTGACAACAACCCAGATTGGATGAGCGCTGATGCACTGAGTAGCTGGATTGAAGCCAATCGCGAAAAGATCGGGAGCTTCTAATGCAACCCATCCCCTATGGTCGGCAAGATATCACTCAGGTGGACATTGACGCAGTCGTATCCGTGCTGCAGTCAGATTTTCTGACGCAGGGGCCCGTAGTGCCTGCTTTCGAAAAATCTGTAGCCAGCTATTGCGGTGTCGAGTACGCACTTGCCGTGAATAGCGCTACTTCGGCGTTGCACATCGCTTGTCTGGCGCTAGGGCTCGGGCCTGAAGAATGGCTGTGGACTTCGCCGATCTCCTTCGTCGCGTCCGCCAACTGCGGGTTGTATTGCGGTGCTAAGGTGGGATTCGTGGATATCGATCCGCGTACCTACAATCTTTGTCCTAAAGCATTGAAGAGTAAGCTGGAGCAGGCTGAGCGAGAGGAACGGCTGCCCAAAGTGGTAGTCCCCGTCCATCTATGTGGCCAGCCATGCGATATGCGCGCAATCCATGAACTTTCGAAGCGCTATGGCTTCAAGATCATCGAGGATGCCTCTCACGCAATCGGTGGCCGATATCTAGGTAACTCCATCGGCAATTGTGAATATAGCGATATCACCATTTTCAGTTTTCATCCGGTCAAGATCATTACGACAGCAGAGGGTGGAATGGCCCTTACGAATGACAAAGTTTTGGCGCAGGAGATGGAGCTTTTGCGTAGCCACGGCATTACTCGCGATCCGGCACTAATGACCAAAGGGATAGACGGTCCCTGGTACTACCAGCAGGTCGCGTTGGGTTACAACTACCGTATGACAGAGTTGCAAGGAGCACTGGGCGTTAGCCAGATTAATCGTTTAGAGGAATACGTTCTCCGCCGCCATGAATTAGCTCGTCGCTATGATGAATTGCTACAAAACCTGCCAGTGACCATCCCTTGGCAACATCCAGACGGTTATTCGGGTTTGCATTTGTATGTCATCCGCCTGCAATTGAATGAGATCAAGAAAACTCATCTACAGGTATTTGAAGCTCTACGGGCGCAGAATATCATTGTCAATCTGCATTACATCCCGATTCACACTCAGCCGTATTATCAAAGTATGGGCTTCAAAGCGGGAGAATACCCAGAGGCGGAGCGTTATTATGCTGAAGCGATAAGCCTTCCGATGTATCCTGCTATGACGGAAGACCAACAAAACGAAGTTGTCTTTTGCCTGACAAAAGCGCTTGGAGCATGAAGCTCGCCATCATTCCTGCACGTGGAGGCAGCAAACGCATTCCGCAAAAAAACATAAAGCCTTTCTGCGGAAAGCCTATGATTCAATGGTCTATTGAGGCCGCTATTGTCAGCAATTGCTTCGATCGCATCATTGTTTCTACTGACGATTCCCAGATCGCAGATGTGGCACGCCGCGGCGGCGCGGAAGTACCGTTCATACGACCGGAAGATTTATCCGATGACCATACTGGAACGGTGCCTGTCATTGCTCACGCAATCCGTTGGGTAAACCAGAATATCGCACCGGTCGAACTGGCTTGCTGCATTTATGCAACAGCCCCCTTCATTCTCGCAAGAGATTTGCAGCGAGGTCTGGCCTCCATGCAGGAGCAGCACTGCTCTTACGCCTTCTCTGTCACCAGTTACGCCTTTCCCATACAGCGTGCCGTGCGGATCACGTCCGATTGTCGGATTGAGATGTTCCAACCTGAACATCTGCAAACCCGCTCTCAAGACCTGGAGGAGAGTTGGCATGATGCAGGGCAGTTTTATTGGGGTCGCGCTTCAGCGTGGTTGCAGGGCTTGCCGTTGTTCGGCTTGGACTCCAGCCCGGTGGTACTGCCGCGCCATCGCGTGCAGGATATCGACACGCCTGAAGACTGGGCACGCGCCGAATGGTTGTTCAAGGCCATGCAGGCAGAGCCACGGCAGATCTAAAGATGAAAGTCGTCCTCCGCGCAGATGCCTCGTTGCAAATCGGCACTGGCCACGTCATGCGTTGTTTGACGCTGGCCGACGCGCTGACTACAAAGGGGGTGGAGTGTCAGTTCATTTGCCGCACGCACGAAGGCAACCTGATTGAGTTCATTCGCAGCAAAGGTTATATCGCCCACACATTACCCGTTGTCACGGGCGTAAGCGTAGGCTTGGCCGCGGCCGCCGTCAGTCTGGACGCATTCATTCCGGACCTCGCTCACAGCCGTTGGCTTGGTGTTACGCAGGCTCAAGACGCTGAAGAATGCGCCGTCATCCTCGCGGCGCAGCGCCCTGACTGGCTCATCGTGGACCACTACGCGCTCGACGCCAGTTGGGAGCGCGCGCTAGTACCGCACTGCAGTCAGTTGATGGTGATAGACGACCTCGCGGACCGGCCCCACGTCGGCGATCTACTTCTCGATCAGACCTTTGGTCGCGACGCGGCAGACTACCGCCCCCTCGTGCCAGCCGACTGCCGCCTACTGTGCGGCTCGCAATACGCCCTGCTGCGCCCCGAGTTTGCCGCCATGCGCCCGTACAGCCTCCAGCGCCGCGCTCGGCCAGCCTTGCGCGAGTTGCTGGTCACCATGGGCGGCGTCGACAAGGACAACGCCACCGGCCAAGTGCTGCAGGCACTGCACAACTGCCCGTTGCCTGCAGACTGCCGGATCACGATAGTTATGGGCGCAACGGCACCGTGGCTGAACGAAGTGAGGAAACAGGCGCAGCACATGTCCTGGCCGACTCAGGTGCTGGTCGGCATCAGCAACATGGCGCGATTGATGGCCGCGAGCGATCTGTCGATCGGTGCGGCGGGGGCGACATCTTGGGAGCGGTGCTGCTTGGGCTTGCCCTCCATCATGTTCGTGCTGGCGAACAACCAACGCGAGATCGCCGAAGGGCTAAGCAAAGCAGGGGCTGCATACTTGGGGAGCCCCTTGAGTCTAGAGACTCAACCGCTAATTCCCCTTGAGATATTCGCCACGATCGCCCTAGGGGAAATGAGCGCTTCCGCCGCAGAGGTAACAGATGGGTTGGGTGTAGTCCGAGTCTCCAAAACATTGATCAACGAAGTTCACTATGCGAATTAGCTTCCTTTGTAGCGACGAACAGCATCCTGTAAATCATCCTCTAAAAAGCTGGATGGCTGCACAACAAGGGGTCCATGAAGTACAACTCTTCCGCAAGAAAAGTGAACTTCCGGGTGGCGATATCCTGTTTCTGATCTCATGTGCAGAGATATTAGGTGATGCCGACCGCTCTGCTTACCGCGTTACGCTCGTCCTGCATGCAAGCGACTTGCCTCGCGGTCGGGGATGGAGTCCGCACGTCTGGCAGGTTCTGGAAGGCGCGGACGAGATCACCCTAAGCCTGCTAGAAGCCGAAGATAAGGTGGACAGCGGGCGTATCTGGAAGAAGCTCAAACTCCCCGTTCCTAAAGGTGCATTGTGGGATGAAATTAATGCTCGCCTCTTCGAGGCGGAGATTGAGCTCATCGACTTTGCTGCACGTGAATTCGACCGAGTGAGCCCAATCATGCAGAATACTACGATTGAACCTAGCTATTACCCTCGGCGAAAGCCTGGCGACAGCCAAATCGACCCTTTTCAAAGTATAGCGAGCCAGTTCAACAAAATCCGCGTTTGCGACCCCTATCGCTTTCCAGCATTCTTCGAATTGCAGGGCAAGAAATACAAACTGACTCTGGAGAAGATCGATGACTAAGCGCATTAACATTGCAGGACGCGATATCGGCGACGGTTGTGCGCCTTACATCATCGCGGAAATGTCGGCGAACCATAACGGCAACCTAAATTCGGCATTGCGCATCATAGAAGAAGCCAAGCGTGCCGGCGCGGATGCCATCAAGATCCAGACCTATCGGCCTGACACCATTACACTTAAATCAGATCTTCCTGATTTCCAGATCACGGATGGCCTCTGGGCCGGTAGAACTCTTTACGACCTATATGAATGGGCACACACCCCTTGGGAGTGGCACAAGCCGCTGTTTGAGCACGCCCGCAAGCTCGGCATCACCATTTTCAGTTCACCCTTCGACAATACCGCAGTCGACTTACTCGAAGACCTCAACGCCCCGGCCTACAAGATCGCCTCCTTTGAAGCCATCGACCTCCCCTTGATAAAATACGTCGCCAAGACGGGAAAGCCGATGATAATCTCAACTGGAATGGCTAACTGCGAGGAGATCCAAGAAGCGGTGGATGCGGCCAGAGCTGGAGGTTGCAAAGAGTTGGCAATTCTGCATTGTGTCAGTGGATATCCTGCGCCGCCAGAAGATTACAATTTGCGTACCATCCCAGACATGATAGGGCGATTTGGTCTGGTTACTGGCCTTTCCGACCATACGATTGATAACACAACTGCTATCTCAAGCGTAGCATTGGGTGCATCAATCATCGAAAAGCACTTTACTTTAGATCGAGCTGGAGGAGGAGCTGATGATAGCTTTTCCTTGGAGCCTGCTGAGCTTTCTATGCTTTGCGAGGGGAGCAAAACTGCCTGGTCCGCACTGGGGCGAGTTGACTACGAGCGTAAATCGAGTGAGAAAGATAATGTTCGATTTCGTCGCTCGCTGTACTTCGTGAAAGATTTGGAGGCAAATAGTACTATCACGTCAGATTCGATCAGAAGCGTTAGGCCTGGATTTGGTGCTTCACCTAAGCACTTCCATTCTGTAGTTGGAAAAAAGGTCAAGATGACTGTTTTTGCCAATACTCCAGTCAAGCTAGAGGACTTGATCGATTGACGCTGTGCGTTTTCCATCTGGGATCCCTGAGCCATTTCCCTAAATGAAGTGCAGCTCAGCGATGGCGGCGTTTGAGATCGAAAAGCAGGGATATAGGTCGTGGTATTGAATTCAAAGCAAAGATTAGTTCGCCTGATTTTCGGTGCATACCTGCTCTTGGTTCAAATTGTTCTCCCTCTTCTCTCACCTTTGCGAATAGCTGGTGATGTAGAGCCAGGTGAGATTCGAAACTTGATTTTGCCCGTCATATTCGTATTGCTTGTGTCCGCAATGGGTCTGGGACGAATTCTGAGAATTCGTTCCTTGATTCAAATGGGTTTGGCGTTTGCCCTTTTGTCTGCTGCTCTGATTGGTATACCGAACCTTCTTGATTCAGATACGCAAAGATATTATTTTTCTCACCTGTTTCAAATATCTAGCGCTTTCGTAATGCTGAGTGTTGGTTGGTGGGCGATAGATTGGTTTGGCTTCAAGTTTTGGCGACGCTTCGCCATCTTCTCACTGATTGCCACGCTAATATCCACTGCAATAACGCTTACGGCACTTGGTCGCGGTGACGTGGGGCGCCTGTATACCCCGGCCTATGCGCTCTTGTTTGTTGCCTCTTTTTCCGCGGTTTATTCGAAAAAGATGTCTGTGATGACAATTGTTGGATTGTTTGTTTCCAATAAGCGGGGGCCCATTGTTGCGGTGATGTTAATTTTTATTCAGTATCTTCTCGGAAGCTTGAAGGATAAAAAACGTGCTCACCGCGGGCAACTTCTAAAAAAGCTGTTCGGTATATTGATTTCAGCAGGGTTTGTGGTTATTTCAGCGGTTCTGCTTGTGAACTGGGCTGCTCAGCCGGAAAACAGAGAATCTGCTATTGGCCGGGCGGTGAACATTACATCCGGACGCCTGATTGAAATAGTGGACGCACGAGCGTCAGATCGCACATTGGATGAACTTTCATCCGGGCGATTCGATGAGATTAGGCAAACCGTGAAAAACCTGCGCGCCGTGGACTTTCTTTTTGGATCGGGGGCTGGTTGGAGTGTCGTACTTTCAGAGGGCAAAGTTGTTCAGAACATTCATTTTTCTCCACTTTCAATAGCTGCTGTATTTGGCGGTCCCTTTTCGATTCTCGTTTACGGCTTTTTCGCAGTCTTGGTGCTTCGCGCTGTTCGACGTAAGGAAGATCCGGAAAGCCTTTCGGTTGCAGAGAGAATGGCGCCGCTCTATCTTTCGGGTGCTCTGGCGCATTCCTTTTTTGCATATTCCCTTTTTATTGATTGGCTAGTCTTTTTCTTCGCTGGAGTGTTAGTGCATTCTTTAAGCGGTAAACGTCGCAGAGAACGAGCCCTTCTCGAGGCAGCTGCATGAAAAAGATAGTATTCTTTATTTCCGGTGCATGGAGTTCGTCTGTGTCGGACTTGGTAGAAGAGGGAGATCTTGTGCTGTGCGCTCCTGGCTCGAGGCCGGGAGAGGGGGTTTCTTACATTGAAATCCCGGCATCACTTGAGGAAAATGCAGGTGATGTCGCAAGCTGGGTTGCTAGTGCTAGTGCTAGTGCTAGTGCTAGTGCTAGTGCTAGTGCTAGTGCTAGTGCTAGTGCTAATGCTAGTGCTAGTGCTAGCAGCGAATCTATTCGGGCTCAAAGTTGCATCGATTGCTTTTTGAATGATTACTATAGCTATTCGATCAAGCCCCTTGCTTCATTGATGTTGGGGCTAAGAGATTGGCTGGATGCGACGAAAGTTAGTAAGGTGCTCGTGGTTTCCGCGAAGACAAGCGGTACACGCATCCCATTAGTAGGTTTTCGGACCACGGAATCGCTTAGGGGCTCTCCGAATCTCCTGAACTCTCGCCTAAATGAGTTATTACCTTTAGTTTTCCCCGGCATCGAATTCACATTCGAATACGTTAGAGGTGACCTTCTATGCTATGAATGGATTCGAAAGCTAGTGATCGGCTCGTTCAATATCGCATGCGTCGTCACATTCATAACAAAGACGTCGTGGTTCAACTGGCGGCGCGAACCGGTTAAGTACGGCTCCAGACTTGGGAGTGTTGTTCTGGTGCGAACCGAGCATCAATTGCGTTTCGCTCGCAGGTTACTGGAGGGTTCTCTTGAGGCAGGATTACTGATTCTTCCGCAAGTCAGTCAAGGGCTGTTTAGGAGTTTGGTCAAATTCGCTAGGGGGACTCCGGCAGAAATACCAAAATTCGGAATAACGCCACTCATGGCTTCTAGAGCACTTGCGCGCTCGATACAAGAGGTTTACGAGCTGAGAAGATTCTCCCGCAACGCGCCGATTCAATCTCTTAAGGTGGCTGGGTTGGAAATACCTCTGCGAATTTCGGATGTTGCAGATGAGATTTGTTTGGTTTGGGTGGCGTTGCTGTATAAAAATGTCCTTTCTGAGTTCTTAAAAAAAGCGAGGCCTGTACGGCTTATTAATTTTGAATTGGTCGGGCGGATGGCGGGATTGGAGACATTGGCAGCACGCGAAAATCGCGTGATCAATCTTACGGTTCAATCTGCCTTGATTTCTTCGGCTCCGCTTCCAATTTTTCCTCACAGTGATCGATTTTTTGTTGATAGTGCAACGACCCTAGCGATGATTTCCAATAATGGGGTCAAGAAAAAGGGGGAGGTTACATATGGTGGACCTCCCTATCCACTTCGTAGGGTGCGTGCTGCGAAGGGTCATAAAGATATCGTTTTCTTCTCTCAGCCCTATGAGAATGCTGTTGCGCTTCACATAGTGTCAATGCTTTGCCAATGGGCGCGACGCATCGGCGGAAGGGTGACGCTTCGACTGCATCCCCGAGACAGGCGCCTAAATTACGAATCACTGTTTGCGGTTTTTGCCGACGTGCTCAACTTGGATAAAGGTTCTGGAATTGTAGAAATAATTGATTTGCACCAATTGTGCGTTACTCGTACTTCTAGCGTGGCGAAGGAGGCTATAGCCATGGGCGTGCCAGTGCTGCTTTGCCTTTGGAGTGAATTTGATCGTTCCGTTAAGTCGGACTATATTGTTGATTTGAACAAAAGTCGATATTGCTCATATTCCGAAGAGGATTTGTTTTCGGTTCTGAGCGATTCAGAGGGTTTGACATCTAGTGCGAAAGAACTTGCTGATCGAATGTTTGCTGGGAAAACGATGGAAGATCTTTCAAGAAGTCTTTGTTTGACGAAATGACTCTTCTGTCGTCGCAATTTCTCGCTGGCATTCTTCGAGCTTCAACCCTCGCGCTTAGGTTTGGGCTCATGTTTTTTTTGGCTCGCAATTTGCCTCCGGCGGTTGTCGGCATATTCGGTCTATACTGGGCTGCGTTACAGTTGGCGAGTTCTTTGGTAACGTTGGATGTGTATGCCCATTCATCTAGATTGTTGCTCAAGCAGCAAGCAAACATTCATCAGACGATGGCTTTGCACATGGGGTTCATGGTGCTGGCAGTCTTTTTTTTGGCGCCTATCTCTACTTATGTTTTCTATCGGGGCAGTTCGTTGGTGCCGCTGATATTACTTTTCATGTTTATCTTCCATTTGCCGTTGGAGGTGATTTCGACAGAGATTGGGCGGCTTTTGATTCCGCTCGGTAAGCCGTTGTTTTCTAATGTTATTCTTTTCGTTCGATCGGCGCTCTGGATTATCCCGCTGGTACTCGCGATGGAAAGTAAAGCTGTTGAAATAAATTTGACGGCGGTGGTATTTTTCTGGGTATGTGGATCAATTTTAGGCGCGGCGCTTGCGCTTGTTTTCCTCCGATATGCTCTTGGCCGCATGGTTCGACCTAAGATTGATTTTCTTTGGGTCCGGAATGCTGTGCTCGGAGGGGGGTATTTTTTAGTCGCGACTCTTTTGTTTCGAGCAATTCTTGGCCTTGATCGCTTCTTGGTTGAACATTTTCTAGATGTGAAGGCGGTTGGGATTTACTCCCTTTTTGCTTCAGTGTGCCTAGGCGTGCTTGGTTTGATTGAATCAAGCGTGTCAGCTTGGCACTACCCTAAGTTAATCAAGTTCATCCAAAGCAGAGATGTCGTTGCGGCAAGGGCGTGTTTAACGGTATTTGTTAGAAAAAATAGTCTAGGCGCGCTCGGTTTGATGGGTCTCATAGGGGCGGCGTTCCCGATTATTACGCGGCTTTACTTGGATGCAATTTATTTTGAGCACATCGAAGCGTTTTTCATAATCGCATTGGGCGTGATTGCGTATTGCTTGTCGATGCCGTTTCATTACGTTGTATACGGATTTCAAAGGGATCGACTGCTTATTTTGAATTATTTCGTTGGATTGCTGGTGTTGCTGGGCTGGTCTTGGTTTTTTATGTCTCCATTGGGGGTGTTGGGAGCGGCTGTTATGCTTGCCTTGGCCTTAACGTCGATTGCCATTGGAAGATTCTTGCAAGCATTTTTCCTTATGCGGAATTTCGATCGAAATGTCTAGCAAACTAAGGCCTGATCCTTGTTTTGTTTTTAGATGCGGCGCTATTTGGGGGGTGGGTAGTGCTGGCTTGCTGTGGCGGCATTTTGGTTCAGACAAACAAAGCCGTTGGCGGAGACGTCCTGCTCGAATCTATGACTAGCGTTTCCGTGAAAATCACAACAATCTTTGCGCTTGGCCTCGGCAATTTGTACAGAGTGGCAAGCTACCGTCTAGGAATACGGCTGCGACTGAGCCGAGTACGCCGTTTGCGAGCTACTTACGTCCGCGGTCCGTTCTTTCTGCCGTGCAGGCGAGAGCCGGTGCTCTCGAGGCCAGTGTCATCGTGGCAGCACTCGGCCCGTCTCCTTAGTTTCTGGCCGATCTCGATTTCCGCCAATCCGCCGGATTGGCATGCCAATCCGCTAACGGGCATACGTATGCCTGCGCCGCAGCGGCCTTGGTGGGAGATATCGGACTTCGATCCGGCCGTCGGCGATATCAAGCTTCTGTGGGAGCTGTCGCGCATGGACTGGGTCTTGGCTTGGGCGCAGCGCGCCCGCCAGGGCGAACAGGCTGGTCTCCACCGCCTCAACCAGTGGTTGAACGATTGGTGTAGCGCAAACCCGCCTTATCACGGTCCAAACTGGAAGTGCGGCCAGGAAGCGTCGGTGCGCGTCATGCACCTTGCCATGGCTGCAGTGGTGCTGGGACAGACGCGTAACACCACGTCGGCGCTTTGCGATCTGGTGCACATGCACCTTCAGCGGATTGCGCCCACCGTCCAGTACGCCATGGCACAAGACAACAACCACGGCACATCGGAAGCCGCGGCGCTGTTCATCGGGGGAAGCTGGCTGGCGGCGCATGGGCATAGCGAGGGTGAAGGATGGCGGCGCCAAGGGGTGCGTTGGCTCGAGGACCGTGCTGCACGGCTCATCGGAGAGCAAGGCACGTTCAGCCAGTACTCGCTGAACTATCACCGCGTGATGCTCGACACCTTCTCCATGGCGGAGGTCTGGCGCAGGCAGATGTCGGAGCCGGCGTTTTCGCATCGCTGGTATCAACGCGCTGCCGCTGCCACCCGGTGGCTGTACTCGATGGTCAGCTCAGCCGATGGCGATGCCCCTAACGTCGGCGCGAACGACGGCGCTCGACTGCTGCAACTGGCCGACACCGTCTACCGCGATCACCGCCCAACGGTACAGTTGGCGATGGCCTTGTTCGAGCAGCGCCGCGCCTACGCGGAGGATGGGCCGTGGAACGACGCGTTGCGTTGGCTCGACGTCGATCTGCCAGCCGTGGCCGCTGAGGCACCGGCCAGCATGATGGCGGACGACGGAGGCTTCGCGATGTTGCGCAAAGGGGCAGCCTTCGCATTGCTGCGCTACCCGCGATTCCGCTTCCGCCCCAGCCAGGCGGACGCGCTGCACGTCGACCTGTGGGTGGACGGCCTCAATCTGCTGCGCGATGGCGGCACGTTCAGCTACAACACCGACCCGCGCTGGCTCAAGTACTTTGGTGGCACGGCCAGCCACAACACGGTGCAATTTGATGACCGGGACCAGATGCCCCGGCTGGGCCGCTTTCTGCTGGGCAACTGGCTGAAGACTTCCTTCCATGAACCACTGTCGGAGGATGAGTCGGGCTGGACGGTCGCTGCAGGCTACCGCGACGGGCAAGGCGCGCTGCATCGGCGGCGTATCCGGCTCGAAGCCGGGGGCCTGCGCATTGAGGACGAGGTGAGCGGATTTCGCGACAAGGCTGTGCTGCGCTGGCGTCTGGCACCTGGGCCTTGGCGCCTCGATGGCATGCAGGTGAACAATGGGAAGTTCGCGTTGAGCGTGGAGTCGACTGAAGAGATTGCGCGATTCGCCATCGAAGAAGGCTTCGAGTCGCGCCACTACATGGAAAAGACGCCGCTCCCGGTTCTCGAGGTCGAAGTCCGAAAGCCCTGCAAGGTCGTTACCTGCTTGCGATGGAATGTATGAAGGTTCTTTATTTTCACCAGCATTTCTCGACGCCAAAGGGCGCCGCGGGAATCCGTTCCTACGAAATGGCCCGACACCTTGTGGCGCTTGGCCACCACGTCACGATGGTGTGCGGCAGCTACAACGGCGGCGAAACCGGGCTTACGATTCCGTTTGCGCGAGGTCGCCGGCGCGGTCGCGTCGACGGCATCGACGTCGTTGAATTCGAACTGGCCTATTCCAACAGCGACGGGCTTTTCAAGCGTGCGATGCTGTTTGTGAAGTTCGCGATGCGCAGTGTCGGGCTCGCGCTGACTGAGCCTTGCGATGTGGTGTTCGCTACCACCACGCCATTGACGGCCGGCATCCCGGGCATCTTTGCGCGTTGGCTCCGCCGCAAGCCCTTCGTGTTCGAGGTGCGGGATCTCTGGCCGGAGCTGCCCAAGGCTATGGGCGTGATCCGCAATCCACTGGTGCTGGGCGCCATGTCGTTGCTCGAATGGGCGAGCTATCGATCGGCCCATCGAGTCATTGGCCTGTCGCCCGGGATCGTCGAGGGAATAACACGCCGTGGCGTGCCGCGTGAGCGCATCGCGCTGGTGCCCAATGGCTGCGACTTGCGAATCTTTGGTCAGTCGTCCGAGCCTTGGCGGCCTGCCGGCGTCGCCGATAGCGATCTCCTGGCAGTTTTTGCCGGCACGCACGGAATGGCCAACGGGCTCGATGCGGTGCTGGATGCGGCGCGCGAGTTGAAGCGCCGCAATCGCCGTGACATCAAGCTGCTCTTGATCGGTCAAGGCAAGCTGAAGGAAAAGCTGAAGCAGCGTGCTGCGCGGGAAGATCTCGACAACGTCGTGTTCCACGAGCCCGTGGGAAAGGCTCGGCTCGCCGGCTTGATGGCGCGCACCGATGTCGGCCTGCAGATCCTGGCCAACGTCCCTGCGTTCTATTACGGCACGTCGCCCAACAAGTTCTTCGACTACATCGCCGCGGGGTTGCCTGTGTTGAACAACTACCCGGGATGGCTGTCCGATCAGATCCTCGGGAGCGCGTGCGGCTTTGCCGTCCCACCTGACGACCCGGCGGCCTTTGCCAATGCCCTCGAGCAGGCCGCAGAAGATCGTGAGGCCTTGAAAGCCATGGGGCGGCGCGGTCGCGCATTGGCAGAACGAGAGTTCGATCGCTCAAAGCTGGCAGCGAAATGGGCCGCTTGGGTTGTCGGCGCTTCGCCTCGCGCAGCGGATGCAGACCCGCGCCTGCTTGATGAAGACAAAGGCATGGAACCGAAATGAAGCGCGCTTTCGACATCGCCGTTTCCTTGGTGGCGTTGGTGCTTCTGTCTGTTCCGCTGCTGTTGCTGGTTGCACTGGTTCGCGCCAGGCTCGGCAGCCCGGTGTTCTTTTGTCAGCAACGCCCTGGTTTGGGTGGGCAGCCTTTCGAGGTGATCAAGTTCCGCACGATGACCGATGGGCGTGGCGCAGATGGCAGTCTGCTTTCCGATGCACAGCGCCTTACGCCGTTCGGCCGTTTCCTACGGGCCAGCAGCATGGATGAATTGCCCGAGCTTTGGAATGTCCTCAAGGGAGAGATGAGCCTGGTCGGCCCGCGCCCCTTGCTGATGGATTACCTGCCGCTGTATTCGGCTGAGCAGGCCCGCCGGCACGAAGTCCGCCCCGGAATCACCGGGTGGGCGCAGGTTAATGGCCGCAACGCACTGAGTTGGGACGAAAAGTTCAATCTCGATGTCTGGTACGTCGACAACCGCACGATGGAACTGGACATCAAGATCCTGTGGCTCACTGTTCGCAAGGTACTTGTGCGCGAGGGTATCTCTGCGAGCGGCGAGGCGACCATGCCTCGATTTGTTGGCAACTCAAAAATGGAAGCAGCCGATGAGCAATGATTTGTTTGCCGTTTACGGTGCAAGCGGGTACGGCCGCGAGGTCATGCCGCTTGCCAGGGCGCAGTTGGCACGCGCGGGTATCGCCGCCGACCGTCTGGTTTTTATCGACGATCGGCCAGAAGCTGAAGCAGTCAATGGTCAGCGTGTGATGAACTACGACCAGTTCCTGCGAGCAGACGCGAGTCAACGTCACGTGGTCGTGGCCATTGCGAACAGCCCAGTTCGAGAGAAGCTGGCGATGCGTTGCACGGCGGACGGGGTTTTGGCTTGGAGTGTCGCAGCTGCCAACGTTGTTAGCCTGGACGACGTGGTGCTCGGCGAGGGTGCGGTGCTTAGCCCGTTTGTGACGCTGACGTCGAACGTTCGCATCGGCCAGCACTTCCACGCGAATATCTACAGCTACGTCGCACACGATTGCTTGATTGGCGACTTCGTCACTTTTGCGCCAGGCGTCAAGTGCAACGGCAACGTCACCGTCGAAGCGCATGCCTACCTTGGTACGGGCGCCGTGATCAAGCAGGGGTCGCCTGGTAAGCCGCTGGTCATCGGTCGTGGTGCCGTGGTTGGTATGGGCGCCGTGGTTACCCGAGATGTGCCGCCCGGCGCCACAGTGGTCGGAAATCCGGCCCGTCCTTTTCCCCCCAAAGGCTGATTTGTTGTGTTGAATACCTCTTTCTCTCCCTGGCCCAGCTTCACCACCGAAGAAGCCGAGGCCGTGCAGCGCGTGCTGCTGTCCAACAAGGTCAACTATTGGACCGGGCAGGAATGCCGCGAGTTCGAAAAAGAGTTCGCCACCTGGGCGGGCGCCGCGCACGCGGTATCGCTGGCCAACGGCACGCTTGCGCTCGACGTTGCCTTGAAGGCTCTGGGTATCGGGCCGGGTGACGAAGTGGTGGTCACGCCGCGCACCTTCATCGCCAGTGTGTCGTGCGTGGTCAATGCGGGCGCGACGCCCGTGTTTGCCGATGTGGAGGCCGACAGCGGGAACCTTTCGGCGGCCACCATTGCCCGCGTGCTCACGCCGCGCACGCGCGCGGTGATCTGCGTGCACCTGGGAGGCTGGCCCTGCGACATGGATCCGATC
Organism: Variovorax sp. Soil_C_19; assembly: GCF_057657255.1. Lineage (NCBI taxonomy): Bacteria > Pseudomonadati > Pseudomonadota > Betaproteobacteria > Burkholderiales > Comamonadaceae > Variovorax > Variovorax sp. Soil_C_19. The sequence goes on from NZ_JBDGIV010000001.1 coordinate 422,894, forward strand.
ATGGCGCTGGCCGAGCAGCATGGCTTCAAGGTGATTGAAGACTGCGCGCAGGCGCATGGCGCCAGGTACAAGGGCCGCGCGGTCGGCGCCATCGGCCATGTGGGCGCATGGTCGTTCTGCCAGGACAAGATCATGACCACGGGTGGCGAGGGCGGCATGGTCACCACCAACGACGAGTCGTTGTGGCGCGCCATGTGGGAGTTCAAAGACCACGGCAAGAGCCACGATGCGGTGTTCAAGCGCGAGCACCCGCCCGGCTTCCGCTGGCTGCATGAAAGCTTCGGCACCAATTGGCGCATGCTCGAGATGCAGGCCGTCATCGGCCGCATCCAGTTGCGCCGTTTGGCCGACTGGACGGCACAGCGCACGCGGCACGCCGAAGCGATCTGGGCCGCCTGCCAGCCGCATGCGGCGGTGCGTGTGCCCGCGCTGCCCCAAGGCAGCGTGCATGCGCACTACAAATGCTATGTCTACGTGCAGCCGTCGCGCCTCGCGCCCGGCTGGACCCGCGACCGCATCGTGAGTTCCATCCAGGCCATGGGCGTTCCGTGCTACCAGGGCTCGTGCTCCGAGGTGTACCTCGAGAAGGCTTTCGACGGCACCGGCTGGCGGCCGGCCGAGCGCTTGCCGGTGACGCGAGAGTTGGGCGACACCAGCATCATGTTCCTGGTGCACCCGACGTTGACGGCCGCCGAGATGGACGCAACCTGTGCGGCCATTGCGCGCGTGCTTGACGACGCGAGCGCAGCATGAGCGTGCTCGCCGTGCTCAGCCGGTGGCCGCGGCCCGGTGCTGCGGTCTGGCGGTGGCTGTTGGGGCTGGCGATGCTCGCGCTGCTGGTGCTGAGCCTGGCGCCATTGTCGAGCAGCCTGCCCAGCACGGGATGGGACAAGGGCAACCACGCACTCGGGTTTGCGATCTTGGGTTGGCTGGGGCGGTGGAGTTGGCCCGGCCGTATGGCGATCGTCCTGCCCGCGCTGCTGGGCTATGGCGCACTGATCGAACTGCTGCAATCGTTTACGCCCGACCGGCTCGCCGAGTACGGCGACCTGCTGGCGGACGGCGTGGGCCTGTTGCTCGGTGCCGGAGTGGCGTTTTTGTTTGAGCGATGGCGCTCCACAGGCCCGAGGCCGTGATGACCCAAAGTTTGGCGAAGGAATTGTCATGATCGATCGGATGGCTCAGCCGTTGCTGGCATTGCCGCGTTCCGTGAAACGGTTGCTGGCGCTGACCATGGACGCGGCTCTTTGCGTGCTGTGCGTGTGGCTGGCGCTCAGCCTGCGGTACGAAGCATGGGTAGAACTAAACGGTGTGCATTGGCTGGCGGTCGGGGCCGCGATCGTGGTGGCGCTACCGGTGTTCATCTTCACGGGGCTCTACCGCGCCATCTTCCGCTATGCCGGCAGCGCGGCAATGATGGCGGTCGTGCGTGCCTGCCTCGTGTTTGGCATCGCCTATTTCCTGATGTTCACCGTCATCGGTGTTCCCGGAATCCCGCGCACGGTAGGCTTGTTGGTGCCAGTGCTGCTTTTCCTGGCAATTGGCGCATCTCGCATGCTCGCGCGCTATTGGCTCGGCGGCCTTTACATGCAGGTGTTGCGCAGCAAGTCGCTGCCGCAGGTGGTGATCTACGGCGCGGGCAAGGCCGGGCGTCAACTGGCGGCGGCACTGTCGCACAGCCCCGAGATGGTGGTTCGCCGGTTTGTCGACGATGCCGTGCAGATGCAGGGCCGCACGCTGAACGGCTTGCCAATTCACGCGCCATCGTGGCTCAAGGCCAATGCGGCAGCGCATGGCGTCACCGACGTGCTGCTGGCGATGCCCTCGGTTTCGCACAGCCGCAGGGCAGAGATCCTGAACGAGCTGCTGTCGCTGCACCTGCATGTGCGCACGCTGCCCGGCATGGCCGATCTGGCGCAGGGCCGCGTGCAGGTGAAAGACCTGATGGAGGTCGACATCGAAGACCTGCTGGGGCGCGACCCGGTGGCGCCGGTCGATGACCTGCTGCACCGCCATGTGCGCGGCAAGGTGGTGCTCGTGACCGGGGCAGGCGGCTCCATCGGCAGCGAGCTGTGCCGCCAGATCGGGCAGTTGTCTCCCTCGACGCTGCTGCTGGTCGAGTGGAGCGAGTTTGCGCTCTATGCCATTCACCGCGAGCTGGAGCAGGCCGCGCCCGCGGTCAACGTGGTGCCACTGCTGGCGTCGGTCAGCGACGGCGCGCGCATGCGCCAGATCATGGGCGTGTGGCGCCCCGACACCGTCTACCACGCTGCGGCCTACAAGCACGTGCCGCTGGTCGAGCACAACCCCGTCGAAGGCCTGATCAACAACACGCTGGGCACGCTGACCACCGCGCTGGCCGCACGCGACCATGGCGTGTCGCAGTTCGTGCTGGTCAGCACCGACAAGGCGGTGCGACCGACCAACATCATGGGCGCCAGCAAGCGCCTGGCCGAGATGACGCTGCAGGGCCTGGCGCAGCAGAAGCCGCACACCTGCTTTTCGATGGTTCGCTTCGGCAATGTGCTCGGCTCCAGCGGATCGGTGGTGCCGCTGTTTCGCCAGCAAATCGAGGCGGGCGGGCCCATCACGCTCACGCATGAAGACATCACGCGCTACTTCATGACGATTCCCGAGGCGGCGCAACTGGTGATCCAGGCCGGCGCCATGGCCGAGGGCGGCGACGTGTTCGTGCTGGAGATGGGCGAGCCGGTGCGCATTGTCGACCTGGCCCGCCGCATGATCGAACTCTCAGGCCGCACGGTCTGCGACGAACAGAACCCCGAAGGCGACATCGAACTGCGGATCACCGGCCTGCGCCCTGGCGAGAAGCTCTACGAAGAACTCTTGATCGGCGACAACGCGATGCCCACGGCACATCCGCGCGTGATGAAGGCGCACGAGGCCTGCCCACCCTGGGCACAGCTGGCGCAGCAGATCGAAGAACTCGGCGTGTTGCTCGAGCGCAATGACGTGCCGGCGATCAAGAGCAAGCTCAAGCTGCTCCTCGGGGGCTACCAGCCACACGCCGAGGTGGTGGACTGGGTCTATCTGGAGCGCCAGCGCCGGACGTCGTCATTGCCGGCAGCTGCTGCGGCAGATGCAGCTGCGGCGGAACCAGGATTCGCACCGATCTGAGTGATCTGATCGGCCTCGCGAGGCCTCGGGATCGCGCTGCGCCGCAATCCCGATCCTGCGCAGATTATTCGTTGTACTTGTACTCGGTGTATCGGTAGCCGCCGTAGCGATAGCCATGGCTGCCGTAGTGGCGGCGCGTCAGGTCGATCCCGTTGAAGATCACGCCGGTAACGGCTTTGCCGGCATGCGAGAGGCGCTTGGCGCTTTCGTTGAGTTCGCCGAGTTGCGTCTGGTCCGCACGGGCCACCAGCAGCACCGCGCCCATGTGCGGTGCCACACCGGCCGTGTCGGCAGCGACCAGGACGGGCGGCGTGTCGATGATCACGAGTTCGTACTGTTCGGAGGCCATCTCGAGCACACGCAAGAAGCTCTCCGACATCAGCATGTCCGCCGGATTCGTCGGCAGCTTGCCGGTGGTCAGCACGTCGAGGTTGGGTAGCACTTGCCTGCGGATCGCCTGCTCGGCAGAGAGTTGGCCGGTCAGCAGTTCCGAGAGGCCGCCCTCGCGCGGAAGCCCAAACTGCTTGTTCAGGTGGCCCTTGCGCATGTCGGCATCGATCAACAGCACCCGCTTGCCGGCATGCGCCATGATCGCGGCGAAGTTGCCGGAGACGAAACTCTTGCCGATGCCCGGCGTCGCGCCGGTGATGAGCACCCGGTTGTTGCCGGCTTCGAGCGTGGTGAACTGGAGCGCGATTCGCAGGCTGCGCAGCGCCTCGATGGGCGGGCTGTCGGGGTGGGTGGCCGCGAGCAACTGAATGCCCTTGGCACCTGCGGCAACGCGTTGGTCGAGCATGGTTTGTTCGGCGGTGAAGGGCACGACCGAATACACCGCCAGACCAGTATGAGCCTCGATCTCCTGCGGATCCTTGATGCCGGTGAAAAAGCGGCTGCGAACGATTGCGAGTGTGATGCCGCCCAAGAGGCCCAGCACAAGTGCCAGTGCGACCACAAGCGACTTCTGCGGCTTGACCGGGACCTTTGTCTTCACTGCCTTGTCGAGCAGGCGCACATTGCCGGTCTTGCCCTCTTTCACCAAGCGCAACTGCAGTGCGTTGTTCTGCAGCGATTGGTAGAGGCCGCTGTTCACCCGCACGTCGCGCTCCAAGCGCAATGCGTCCTGTTGCATCGTGGGCATGCGGCTCACCCGGATGTTGAGCCCGCCGAGTTCTTTCTCGATGGCTGCGATCTGCCCATCGATGATCTTCACGCGTGAATTGATATCGGTGAAGCGGGCAGCCACCTCGCGTCGGCGCTGCTGTGCTTCGAGAAGCTTGGTCTGCAGCTCGATGGTCTGTGCCAGCACACCTCTGGCCTCTTCGTCGAAGGCCACGGTACCGTTCTTGTTGCGGAAACGGGTGTAGGCGTCTTCCGAAGCTTCGAGCTGACGTTTGAATTCAGGCAGTTGCTCGTTCAGGAAGGCGAGTGTCTTCTCCGCCTCGGCCGCCTTTCGTTCGACATTTTGCTGTACGTACTGCTCGCCGATGGCGTTGAGAATGCGTGTAAGCCAGTCTCGGTCGCTGTCTTGCAGTTCCACGTTGATCACGTTCGATTGCTTACCCTGCTCGCTGAGTTGCAAGCGCTTTTGCAGCTCTTCGATGGTGCGCAGCTGCGAAGCGCGCGAAACGACGAATTCCGCGCCAGGTTTACCTTCGAGCTTGTCGATGAGCAGGTCGATAGCGCCGCTCTCCAGTGGCTGGCGCAGCGGTTGGCCCACGACGCCGCCGAGCGGTTCGTCGAGTAGCTCGTGCTGCAGCGTGTACTTGCCGCCGCCCTGCGCGGTCACACGGAACGGCCCTGTGTCTTCGAAGTCGGCTGGAACGTCGAAGCGCGCCACGTTGATGCGTTCCTTCCCCGTCACATGGCCGCCAACACCGAAAAATCCTGGGTTCGAAAGTCTGTCAGCCCGCCGCGCCAGCCACTGGCCCAGCACCGGCAGGTAGCGCGGCTGGGCATCGATGTATGCTCGCGTCTGGTTTACTGCTGCACCTATCACCAGCCGCGAGCGAATGATCTGGATTTCACCTGAGGCGGGCGTCTTCACGTCGAAAAGATTGGATGCATCGCCGAGAAAACCCTTCGCGTCGGGCGCAGCATCTTCGACTTGGATCAGCAGATTCGACTGATAGATCGGCGTCGAAAGAAGGGCGTAGGCGACGCCGACCACGAGCGCGAAAGTCGTGACACCGATCACCAGCCATTTGCGATCGATCAGGATGTCGATCCATTCGGACAGGTTGATGATGTCGTCATCGGCCGCCGAAGCAGCCGACGCCGCAGCCCCCTGCCCAGGGCGTGCAGGATTCGAATTAGTGACAGCAGGAGTGTTCATTTGAATCGCCGAATGCGTTCGGCCCATGTCTCGACGCCGGCGTCGATGAGTTGGAGTGCGTGCTCGAAGGCTCCCTGGCCCATCTTGTATGGGTCGGGAATGTTCAGCTTGGCGGTTTCGGCAAGGCGAAAGACCTTGCCGCGCGTCAGCGGGTAGTTGTTCTCGATGTGGCGGCGCTGGCCCTCGTCCATGGTGAGGATCAGGTCGACCGGGGCGCACATCGACTGGGTGATCTGGCGCGCACGGTGTTCGCTCAGGTCGAGCCCGCGCGCGGCCATCAGCTCGCGAGCGATCGGGTCTGCCGGGTGGCCGATCAGGGCTCCGGTGCCGGCCGACGATACGGTGAGCTGCGGAAGGGCATTGGCCAGCAGGATGTGGGCCATAGGGCTGCGGCAGATGTTGCCGATGCAGACCACGAGGATGGACTTCATGGTGCGCTCCTTCCTGCTTGATCGCGTGAGAGGTGGGTTGTCATGCAAACACTCATTGGCTGCTATTGGCTATTGCTGCTGCTGTCGAAGTTCAAGATGTTGTCCCCCGCACGAGGTGCTTTGTTGGACGGCGGCGCAAAGTCGAAGGCGCCGCGGTCGCGCACGGAGGTGAGTTCGTACAAGGTATTGGTGCGGCCGAGCCGCGCGCCGCCGTCGCGCGTGAGCGGCGACCATCCAAAGCCGATCGAGAACTTGCTCGACCGCGGAAGCAGGGCGTCCAGCGGAATCGACAGGTAGATGCCCTTGTCGAAATCGCCTTCGCCGAACTGCTGCGCCGAGACGTTCGTCTTGGTGGCATAGGCCCCGAGCACTAGCCCGTTGTCGAACCGGCGGATGATCTCGAGCGTCACGCCGCGGTCGCCCGCAAGGTACTGGCCGGCGCTGACCTTTGCCAGCACGCCGTTCCAGCCGGTGTCCCAGTAAAGGCTCGCGTGGCCGGTGGTCACCTTGTAGTCGCGCAAGCCGAAGTCTTGCGCAAAGTCGCGTTGCCGCACGCGGTTGATGTCGACGCCAAAGGCAATGGGCGAGCGCGCCGGCCGATAGAGCCATTCGGCGCCGACGCCCGCGAACATCGATTCGAGCAGGCCGCCATAAGCGCTGTAGTAGTGGTTGGTCGACCACTGGCCCACGTGCGTGAGCTGCAGCGAAGGAATCGTGAAGCGCCGCGACGTCACGTACTCGCGCTGGAAGGTGCGCACGCGCGGCAGTTCGCTGGGCGCGGTGTAGGTGAACTTGTCGTAGTTGTCGGCCAGCCGCAGGTTGACGTTGCCGCTGAGCCAGGTGCGCGGCGTGAAGCGGTATTCGGCGGTGGCCTGCACGCCGAGCTGGTAAAGGATGAAGGCGTCGGGGCCGCCCACGATCTGCCCGTAGCTCGGCGCAAGCCCGAAGCTGAACTTTTCGCGGGCCTTTTCCCATGGCCCGAGGGTGGGTGCGGCAGGCGCATTGCCTTCGGCCGCGCTGCGCTCGACAGGCGGGAGCGGTGCCGACAGCTCGGGCGTGGCGGCAATCTGCGGCCTTTCGCCGCGGCGCGGCAGTGCGGGCTCGTAGTCGCGCTTCGACACGGCGCGGGCCTGATGCGGCGGCAGCGCCTTGATGCGCGCGGTCACCCATTCGGCCCGATCGATCACTTGCGCATGCACCGCGAGCCCGCGCTCCGAGTAATGAAAGACGAAGCTCTTGAAGGCGTCCGGCGCGTCGTGGTGCAGCACCGCAATGGCTTTTTCGACGCGCGCGGTGCGATAGACGGTGTTGCTGTCGGTCACCCACACATGCACCACGTCGTGCTTCGGCGCGATGCGCTCGACGGTCCATTCGGTTTGCGCCTCGATCTCCATGGCCGTGGCCGCCCAGCCGGGCGAGCGCTCGGGCCCTTCGGCCCTGAAGCCCGGCAGCGGCCGGTCGGCCACCTTGGTGGTCTGGGCATTCGCCATATTGCCCGCCAGCGTGATGCCGACCATGAACTTGTCGCCACGCTCGAAGCCCGTCGACAGCGTGATCGTGGGCGAGACGCGGTAGGTCAGGCCGATGTTGAAGGGCGAGCGCTGGCGCTGGTTGTTTGCTTGCGGCTCGTTCTGGTAGTTGTTGCCGTCGTATTCGAGCTTGAGCGTGAGCGGGTCCCAGGGTGTGCGCCACTGCACCCCGCCGAACAGCGCGGCGGGGCCACGGAAGAAGGAGCCGAACCGGCCGGTGTTGGTGCGCGAGTTACCGCGTGTATCAAAGCGGTTGCCCAGCAGCTTGAACGGATTGCCGATGTTGCCGCTCGCCCCCAGGTAGCCCCAGCCGATGCCGAGGTTGAAATCGAAGTCGTTCCAGCGCTTGCTGGCGACCAGGTACTCGCCCGAGAACAGGCCCGTGCCGCCGATGTCGCGAAAGCCCAGTGCCACTTCGGGCACGCGAGCACTTTCCTTCTGTAACCGCAGCTTGATGTCGATGCTCTTGTCCTTGAGTGACTGACCGGTGTTGCTGGCGGCATAGGCGCGGTTCGAGATCGACGTGTAGCGAAAGCCTGCCTCCATCCAGTCGAACGGCTGGAGCATGAAGTTCAGCCGCGTGTAGGGCCAGATGGACGTGAGCGATACGCGCCCGTCGCCGGCTTGTCCCATGCGTGCCGAAGGCGTCTGCAGCAGGCCGATTTCGCCCCAGTCGTTGCCGCTGACGTCGAGCGGGCGCGGCTGGGTGGCGACGGTGTCTGGCAGGGCGGCGCTCAGTGTGGGTGCGGTGTACGTGAGCGTGGCTGCGGCAGCCGGCGCGGCCGAAGGCGCTGCGACAGGAGCGGGCGTCGTTTCGGCGCCGGCCGATTCCTGCGGCGACGGGCCCTGTACCGCCAGAAACTTGATCATGCCCTCCGACAGCGCAGCGAGTTCGGGCATGCTGCGTGGCGGCGCCCAGATCCACGCCCCCGGGGCGGGCTCGTCGGCGGGCTCGGCGTTCCAGGCAGCGATGGCGGCGCGCGTGGTGCGGCCATCAGGCTGGGCAATCCAGGCCCAGTCGGCACCGCCTTCGGGTGCGCAGCCGGCCAGGTAGTCGAGCACCGTGCGCCCGGCCTCGTGCCTCACGCGGCAGAAGCTGCCGTCGGGCTGCACCACCGTCACCCAGCGCAGCACGGGTGGAGGCACCACGAGCCGCTGGCCTTCGTCGAGCACGGGATCTTGTTCGGGGTTGGCCTGGAGCCAGCGCGCATCGACGATGCCGAGCGCCACGCGGCCGGTGACCGGCAGGCTGTTTAGCACTGACAGCAGTTGCTCGCGTGCGAGCCGCTCGCTGGGCGATGCCGACCGCACGGCCGCTTCGACGCTGACCAGCAAGGTTTCCTTCAACAGCTGCTGGGCCAGCAGCTCCTGCGGCACCTGCCAGGCCAGGCCGGGGTTCGCCACCTGCTCGGGCTGGCGCAGCAGCCAGTCGCTGAGCCGCTCGCCCGCCCGCACCTGGTCGGCGCGCGCGGTCAGGCGGTCGTTCGGCGCGGCGTGGGTGGAAGGAACCGTCAACACGATCGCTGTAGCCAGCAGGCTGAGGCGGAAGGGGAGGTTGATCGGGCCGAGCGGTGCCAAAGTCATGAACCAGCGCTTGTCGAGGCAATGTTGGCCGGGGCAGGCGGGTTCCATCGCTCGAAGCTCAGGCACAGGTCGCGGGAAAGGCACTGTTCCGAATACACCACCTCGAACCGGTCGTCCACAGGCGAGAGGCCGAAGCGCGCCGGCGGCAGCGCGGCCGAAGCGGGGTGCGTGCTGCTGCGTTCCTCGACCCAGCGCAGCGACTCGGCGGACCGGCCGGCGAGCAGCGTGTCGCGCGGAGGATCGATCGGGCGTTGTTCGACCTGGTCGCGAATGCCGGCGCGGTAGCCGGGCATGAGGTCGCGTTCACGTTCGAACCGCACTGCCGAAGGCTCGCCTTTGGCGGCCTGGGCCCACGTGGGCACGTTCGAGAGGCGCACCGCGCGCCAGTCGGTCGTGAGCCCGGCCGTGGAAACCACGCGCCCGTGGCGCAAGCGCACTGCTTCGCCCGAGGCGCTGTACCAGACCTCGGTGGGACCTTCAGGATGGGGGTCGACGTATCCGAGCACGAGAAAAACGGTGCGGCCTTCGAAGGAGGCGCGAAGATAGCTGAATTCCGGGCGGAATACCGGGGAGTCCGATGGCGAGGCACTGAAAAGTTGCCGGGCGGTGGCGAGCATTGCCGAGGAGCCCGAAGAGCATCCGCCCAAAAAAAAGGATGATGCGAGAACGCAACATCCTAATTTTTGGACCGCGCCAGTGGTGCGCCGGACTCTCGCTGAGAACCCCCCCTTGCGGAGGGCTCCGGCCATTACCTGGTGGTGCCGGTGGTTCCGGTCGTGCCGCCCGGGCCGCCCGGGGGAATGTAGAAGCCGCCGCCGCCGCCGCCACCGCCGCCGGCAGTTGCTGCGATGACCACACCGGTCACTGCGCCGATGCCGATCATTTGTTCGCGGGTCAGGGAGCCACCCGACGCTGCTTGGCGGGCTTGTGAGGCGTTGGCCGGCTGGGCCGCTTGGGCGGGCTGTTGTTGAGCCAGCGCAGGGACGGAAGCCAGGGCTGCCAAGGCCATTGCGGCGATCAGGTGAGTGTGCTTCATGATTTCCCTTTTCAGAGGTGGATTGGGCGCGTATCGAGGTTACTTGCACAGATGCATTGTTACGACTCGCTGGGTGGATACTACCACTCTCAGAGCGGTGGAAGCTACCCGCATGAGAGGAGAAACGCTTCGGGAAGACCCGTTTTTCGCCGGAATTGCGACTTTTGTTGCAAATGGTTTCCCAAATTCTCAGTAAGCGGCACGCGAGCCGGCTTCGGCAGGCGCTGCCGCGCCCTTGAACTCGCCCGCAAGCCCCCGCGCGGCGCCCGCGAACAGCAGCAGGTCGACGCCCACCGCGACGAAGGTGCAGCCGAGTTCGAGATACCGCCGTGCGAGCTTCGGGTCGGAGGTCAGCGTGCCCGCGGCCTTGCCCGATGCCACGATGGTGCGCATGGCCGCTTCGATCGCGGCCTGGACCTTCGGATGCCCGGGCCGCCCGCGATGGCCCATCGATGCGGCCAGGTCGGCCGGGCCGATGAACACGCCGTCGACGCCGTCCACTGCGCAGATCTCGTTGAGGTTCGACAGCGCCGTTACGGTCTCGGCCTGCACCAGCAGGCAGACCTCGTCGTCGGCGACTTCGAGGTAGTCGATGCGCCCGCTCCACTGCGAAGCCCGGCCGACGGCACTGCCCACGCCGCGGACGCCCAGTGGCGGGTAGCGCGTGGCCGCGACCAGCGCGCGTGCCTGCTCGGCCGTGTCGACCATCGGCACCAGCAGGTTCTTCGCGCCGATGTCGAGCAGCTGCTTGATCAGCGCGGCGTCGCCCTGCACCGCACGTACCACGGGTTCGGCCGGGTGGGGCGCAACCGCCTGCAGCGTGGCGAGCGTGGAGCGCAGGTCGTTGGGCGCGTGCTCGCCGTCGATCAGCAGCCAGTCGAAGCCGGCGGTGGCGCTGACCTCGGCCATGTACGGATCGGCCATCGACAGCCAGAGGCCGACCTGCGGCCGTTTCGCGGCCAGCGCGGATTTGAAGTTGTTGTGGGCAGGCATGGGGGAGGTGTCCTTGGGTGGGGTGTTTGCGTCAGTCCAACTGGCCCTGGCAGACGTATTTGGTGTGCAGGTAGTCGTCGAGCCCATGAACCGACCCTTCGCGGCCGTAGCCCGAATCCTTCACGCCGCCGAAGGGCGCGGCCTCGGCGGCGAGCGCGCCCTCGTTGATGCCGATGATGCCGGCCTCGAGCGCATCGGCCACGCGCCAGACGCGGCGCACGTCGCGCGAATAGAAGTACGCGGCCAGCCCGAACGGCGTGTCGTTGGCTTGGGCGATCACCGCCGCCTCGTCGGCGAAGCGCGTCAGCGGCACGACGGGGCCGAAGGTCTCTTCGCAGGCGCAGGCCATCGTCGCGTCGGCATCGGCCAGCACGGTCGGCGCAAAGTAGTTCGGCCCGAGCGCGGGCAGCCGCGTGCCGCCGGTGAGCACGCGCGCGCCGCGCGTGGTGGCGTCGTGCACATGGCGCTCGATCTTCTCGACCGCGCGCGCATTGATCATCGGGCCGATCTGCGAAGCGCTGTCCGACGCCGGCCCCACGCGCAGCGCGGCCACGCGGGCAACGAGCAGCGCGGCAAAGCGGTCGTGCACGGCCTCGTGCACGAACACGCGGTTGGGGCACACGCAGGTCTGGCCGCCGTTGCGGAACTTGGCCGCCATCAGGCCGTCGACCGCGGCCTCGAGGTCGGCATCGTCGAACACGATGAAGGGCGCGTTGCCGCCGAGTTCGAGCGAAAGCTTCTTGAGCGTGTCGGCCGAGCGCCGCGCCAGGTGCTTGCCCACAGGCGTCGATCCGGTGAAGGTGATCTTGCGCACGCGCGCATCGTCGAGCCAGGCATCGACCACCTGGGGCGTGCGCTCGCGCGAGGCGGTCACGATGTTGAGCACGCCCGCAGGCACCCCGGCCTCGGCCGCCAGCGCCACCAGCGCGAGCGAGGTCAGCGGCGTGTCCTCGGCCGGTTTGCAGACCACGGTGCAGCCGGCCGCGAGCGCCGGCGCGATCTTGCGCGCGATCATCGCGGCCGGAAAGTTCCAGGGCGTGATCGCGGCCACCACGCCCACGGGCTCGCGCAGCGCGAACATGCGCCGGCCGGCCAGGGGTGCGGGAATCACCTCGCCGTTGGCGCGCGTCGCCTCTTCGGCGAACCACTCGATGTAGCTCGCCGCATAGGCGACCTCGCCGATGCCCTCGGCCAGCGGCTTGCCCTGTTCGCGCGAAATCATGCGGCCCAGGTCGTCCTGGTTGGCGAGCACCAGGTCGTTCCAGCGCTTGAGGATCTGCGCGCGCTGCTTGGCCGGCGTGCGGCGCCAGGCCGGAAAGGCGGCTTGCGCCGCATCGACCGCGGTGCGGGCGGCGGTGGCGTCGGAATCGGGCACCTGCGCGATCGGCGCGCCGGTCGCCGGATCGGTCACGTCGAACATGCGGCCGGCCGGTCGATGCCATTCGCCGGCAATGAAGTTCGCGCTGCGCTGAAGGTCGGGGCGGGAGAGGGTGAGCATGTCTGTTGTCTTGGAGATGGGTGCGTATTCAGCTCACGATGCCGAGGTGCCAGGGCACGAATTCATGGTCGCCAAGGCCGAGCGCCTCGCTGCGCGTGCGTTCGCCCGAGGCATGGCGCAGGATCTGTTCGAAGATGCGCTCGCCGAGCTCCGGCACGCTGAGCTCGCCGTCGAGCACCACGCCGCAGTTGATGTCCATGTCTTCTTCGAGGCGGCGAAACATCGGCGTGTTGCTCGCGAGCTTGATCGTCGGCGCCGGCTTGCTGCCGAACATCGAGCCGCGGCCGGTCGTGAAGCAGATCAGCTGCGCGCCGCTCGCGATCTGGCCGGTGACCGCCACCGGGTCGTAGCCCGGCGAGTCCATGAAGACGAAGCCGGCCTTGTCGATAGGCTCCGCATATTCGTACACCGCCTGCAGCGGCGTGGTGCCGCCCTTCATGGCCGAGCCGAGCGATTTCTCGAAGATGTTCGCGAGCCCGCCGGCCTGGTTGCCGTGGCCGACCACGCCGTTGAACTGCGCGTTCTGCCCCGCCGCATAGCGCTCCCACCAAGCCAGGCGGTCGAGCAGCTTCTGCCCGACTTCTGGCGTGACGGCGCGGCGCGTGAGCATGAACTCCACGCCGTGGATCTCGGGCGTCTCGCTCAAGATGGCGGTGCCGCCGTGGCGCACCAGCAGGTCCATCGCGGCGCCGAGCGCGGGGTTCGCGGTGATGCCCGAGAAGCCGTCCGAGCCGCCGCACTCCAGGCCGACCTTCAGATGGTGCGCGCCCACGCGGGTGCGCACCGCGGCATTGGCCTCGGGCAGCATCTCTTCGACCGCGCGGATGCCGGCCTCGATGGTCTGGCGCGTGCCGCCCACCTCCTGCATCACCAGCGTGCGCAGTAGCCGGCCCTGTTCGAGGCCTTGCGAGTCGACCAGCGCGTCGACCTGGTTGCGCTCGCAGCCCAGCCCCACGATCAGCACGCCGGCCAGGTTGGGATGGCGCGCATAGCCCGCGAGCGTGCGGCGCAGCACGTCGAAATGCTCGCTCGGCGACGACATGCCGCAGCCGCTGGTCTGCGCGAAGGCGGCCACGCCATCGACGTTTGGAAAGGCCGCGAGCCGCTCGGGCGTGAAGTGCGCCGCGATGCGCTTGATGACCGTGGCGGAGCAATTGACCGACGACAAAATGCCGACGAAGTTGCGCGTGCCCACGCGCCCGTCGGCCCGCACGAAGCCCATGAAGGCCGCGCGTTCCGACTCGGGCACGTAGTCGACCGGGCGCACGTCCTGGCAAAAGCCCGGGTCGCGGTACGAGTCGACCAGCGTGAGGTTGTGGCTGTGCACGTAGTCGCCGGCCTCCAGGCTGCGCGAAGCGACACCGATCACCGTGTCGTACTTCTTCACCTGCTCGCCGGCCGCGATCGCCCGCGCGGCGATCTTGTGGCCCGCGGGGATCTGGGCGCGTGCGCGCACGCCGAAGCCGGCGATCGTCTCGCCGAGCGCGATCGGGGTCTTGGCCACCAGCACGTTGTCGTTCGGGTGGAGGCGCAGCAGGCGGGCGTCGTTCATGTCGTTCAGCCTTTTTCCATCAGCTCCTTGAGGTTGAGCTTGCGGATCAGCTCGGTCTCCTGTCGGTAGACGGCCTCGACGTACTTGCGGTAGTCGGGGCCGTCCTGGTACATGACGGGTGCGTCGATGCTGTCGGCCACTTTCTTGAATTCGTCGCTGTTCACCGCCACGCGGAAGGCGTCGCGCAGCTTCTTCTCCACCGCGGGCGGCAAGCCGCGGGGCGCGCCGATGCCGTTGGGCGCTTCGACCACCACGTCGTAGCCCAGCTCCTTGAGCGTGGGCGTGTCCTTGAAGCGCGGCGTGCGCGCATCGCCCCAGGTGGCGAGCAGGCGCAGCTTGCCGCTTTCGACGTGCGGCGCCCACGAGCTGCTGTCGGCCAGCACGTCGACCTGCTCGCCGAGCACGTCCTGCAGCGCGGCCGAGCCGCCCTTGTAGGCGATGGCGTTGAACTTCACGCCGGCCGCCTGCGCGAACTGCTCCATGCCCACGTGCGTGGCGCCGCCGATGCCCGCATGTGCATAGCTGATCGCGCCGGGCTTCGCCTTGGCCTGCGCCACGAGGTCGGCCAGCGACTTGAAGCGCGAATTCGCATGCACCGCGATGCCGAAGGTCTGGCCCGAGGTGCGGGCGAGAAAGCTCAGGTCCTTGAGCGGATCGATCTGCACCGTGCCGATCTGCGCAAAGCGCGTGACCGAGATCGGGATCTGCCCGATGGTGTAGCCGTCGGGGCGGGCCGAGGCGAGCGCCTTGGTGCCGATCATCCCGGAGGCGCCGGCGCGATTCTCGAGCGCGACCGGCTGCCCGAGTTCGCGCGCCGCGATCTGGCAGATCGCGCGCATGGAGCGGTCGGCTGTGCCGCCGGCCGGCCAGGGGCAGATGAAGGTGATCGCGCGCTCGGGGTACTCGGCCGCGAAGGCGCGGCCGGTGGTGGCGGCGAGCGCGGCGGCGCCGAGGCCGCCCAATACCAGCTGCCGGCGGGGAAGGGTGCGATGGATGCTCATTTGTTGTCTCCGTTGTCGGGTTCGAAAGGCCACGCGCATTCTTCAGCAGACAATCATTGCAATCCAATGAAATAGCGGACTCGCTTCATAGCCTGGAGGTTATGTAGACGCCGCAAGCACCCCATGAGCCAGATCGACCGCGTTCTTCGTTCCAACCTCAAGCTGCGGCATCTGCAGATGCTCGTGGCGCTCGACCAGTTCAGGCATCTGGGCCGGGCCGCGGAGTTCCTGTCGGTCACGCAGCCCGCGGTGTCCAAGTCGCTCGCGGAGATCGAACGCATGTTCGGCTTGGCGCTGTTCGAGCGCTCCACGCGCGGCACCGAACCCACGCCCTATGGCGACAGCGTGGTGCGCTTTGCCCGCTCGGTGCTCGCCGACTACGACCGCACACGCGACGAGATCGCCGCGGTCGCGAGCGGCGCCGCAGGCCGCACCAGCGTGGGCGCCATGGTGGTCGCCACGCCGGTGTTGCTCGCGCGCGCGGTCGAGATGCTCAAGGCGCACTCCGCGCAGACGACGGTGCTGGTGGAAGAGGGCGACCTCACACGCCTGCTGCCCAAGCTGCGCCTCGGCGAGCTCGACCTGTTCGTTGGCCGGCTCGAGCCCGGCTATGCGGCGCCCGACCTCGAAACCGAGGCGCTGCATGCCGAGCCGATGGCGGTGGTGGTGCGGCCCGGCCATCCGCTCGCGTCGAAGCGCCGGCTCGACTTCGCGGGGCTCGCCAAGGAGCCTTGCGTGATGCCGCCACCCTGGGCGTCACTGCGCGTCAAGCTCGACCAGATGTTCTTTCGCGACGGCGTGCATCCGCCGGCCGACATCATCGAGTCGGCCTCGTTCCTGGCGCAGGTCAGCTTCGTGCAGCAGCGCGATGCGGTGGCCTTCATGGCGCGCTCGGTCGCGCGCCATTTCGAGCGGCAGGGCATGCTCAAGGTGCTGCCGATCGCGGTGCCGATCGATCTGCCGCCGGTGGGCCTGATCACCTTGCGCGGCCGCAGGCGCACGCCGAGCACGCAGCAGCTCATCGAGTGCCTGCGGCGCGCTGCCAAGGCCAAGTCGCCGCGCTGACCCCGTCTATTGGCTCGACGGGCTGGCAGGCGCGGCGGGCGGGTTGCCCGTGCCGGGCGTGGTCTGGAGTTGCGGCGCGCTCTGGGTCGGCGTCTCGGGCTTGACCGGGCCTTCTTCGCGCGTCTGGATGAGCAGGTTGTAGAGCAGCGCGAGCAGCAGCACCGTGATCGCCGCGCCAATGCCCCAGCGGAACACGCGCTTGTTGTCGCGCTCGTCGCTCTTCGCTTGTTCGGTCTTCATCATTCTTGATTCACCCCTTCAATGCGGTGCAATCACGCTGCCTCGGCAGGGGGCAGCGGGGTGTCGGACAGCGACTCGGGTCCTTGGCGATGCCTGCCTACGCGGTGGTGCTCCGCATCGCACGCGCGTGCGCCGCCTCCGCGGCCATGCTCCGCGCATGCAGCAGCAGCAAGAAGACGACCCGCAAGATCCTTCACGCGACACGCGCGCGCGTGCCTGCCCGCCGTTCCGGTCCGCCATCCGCACCGGCCTGATCGCAGGCGCCTTCGCGAGCGTGGCCTCGACGATCGCGCTGTCGGTATTGGGGCGTTGCCAGATCGCCAGCGCCAGTGCACCGACCAATGCGACGAGCCACTGGATCTGGGACCGCACCGCGCTGATCAGGCGGTCGCCCTCGCTGCGCCACACGCTGATCGGCTACGCCATCCACCACGGTTCCGCTACCTTCTGGGCGGTGCTCTACGCCTGGCTCCATGCCAACCGCAGGCCGGCGCAGTCGGTGCCCGCGGCGCTGTCGGGTGCCGGCGTCGCGGCGGCCACTGCCTGCGCCGTCGACTATCTGGCGACACCCCGGCGCCTGACGCCCGGGTTCGAGCACCACCTGTCGCGGCCGGCCATGGCTGCGGTGTATGCCAGCTTCGCAGTGGGCCTGGCGCTCGGCTGCGCAGTGGCCAATCGCCCGCCGCGGCATTGACGCGCGGATGCCAGCGGCATGGTGAAAGAAGGCCGGCCATGCGCGTGGTGATCGTCGGCGCATCGGGCTTTCTCGGCCGCGCATTCGCAGCCGCCTTCGCGGCGCACGGCGCCGACCTGCTGTGCACCGCACGCGACCCCGAGCGCGCCCGCGCCGAGGCGACTTGGCCGCAGGCACACACGCAGTGGCTTGGCGCCGACCTGATGCAGGTTCCGCCCGCGTCGTTCTGGGCCGACCACCTGCGTGCCGGCGACGTGGTCATCAATGCCGCGGGCGTGCTGCGCGAGCGCAACGCAGGCGAGTTCGAGGCGATCCATCACCTCGCGCCGGTGCAGCTTTTCGACGCTTGCGCCGCGACGGGCGCCGCGCTCGTCATCCAGGTGTCGGCGCTCGGCGCCACGGTGGACGCGGCAAGCGCCTACCACCGCAGCAAGGGCGCCGCCGACCGGCACCTGCGCCAGTGCCGCGTGGCGTCGGCCATCGTGCAGCCTTCGTTGGTCTGGGGCGACGAGGGCGCGAGCGCCAGGCTGTTCGCCACACTCGCCGTGATGCCGCTGCTCGCGCTGCCCGGCGGCGGTGGCCAACTGGTGCAGCCGGTGCACCTGCACGACGTGGTCGCGGGCGTGGTCGCGCTGGCCGAGGCGCGCCCCGTGCGCAGCCGCACCATCGCCTTCGTCGGTCCGGAGCCGGTACGCTTTGGTGACTACCTCGCCGACCTGCGCCGCCAGCTCGGCCATGCACGCGGCGCCTGGGTGCTGCCGCTGCCCGAAGGCCTGTTCCGCTTCGGCGCGCGGCTCGCCGGCCGATGGAAGGGCAGCTTCCTCGATGCCGACACCGCAGGCATGCTGCTGCAGGGCAATGCCGCGCCGGCCGACGAGTTCGCGCAATGGCTCGGGCGCGCGCCGCGCTCGCACCGCAGCTTCGTCCCCGCGCAGGGTGCCGAGGCGCTGCGGCGTACGGCCTGGTTGCAGTGGATGCTGCCGCTGCTGCGGTGGTCGGTGGCGGCGGTGTGGATCTGGACCTTCGTGGTGTCGATCGGCCTCTATCCGCGCGACCAGAGCCTGGCGCTGCTCGCGCGCGTGGGCGCGCACGGCACGCTGGCCGAATGGCTGCTGAACGGTGCGGCGCTGTTCGACCTGGCGCTCGGCATCGGCACGGTCGCGCTGTCCGCCGCCTGGCGCGCCCGCGTGCTGTGGCCGCTGCAGCTTGCGCTCATGGCCTTCTACACGGCGGCGATCACCTGGGCCATGCCCGAGTTCTGGCTCCATCCCTTCGGACCGTTGTCGAAGAACCTGCCAATGGCCGCCGCCGTCGCGCTGCTATGGGCGATGGAGCCGCCGCGTCCAGTCAAGGAGAAGAAACCGCCATGGAATACCTCGTCCTGAAATACCTGCATGTGATCTCGTCCACGCTGCTGTTCGGCACGGGCATCGGCTCGGCCTTCTACCTGCTCGCGACCACGCTCTCGCGCGACGTGCGCGCGGTGGCGGTGGTGGCGCGCATGGTGGTGCGCGCAGACTGGCTGTTCACCGCGACCACCGCGGTGCTGCAGCCGGTCACCGGCTTCATGCTGGTGCAACGCATGGGTCTGCCGCTCTCGACGCCATGGCTCAAGGCTTCGATCGTGTGCTATGCGCTCGCGATCGCCTGCTGGCTGCCCGTGGTGTGGCTGCAGATGCGCCTGCGCGACCTGGCCGCCGAGGCCGCGCGCGAGGGCACGCCGCTGCCGCCGCGCTACTGGCTGCTGTTCAAGTGGTGGGTGGCGCTCGGCGTGCCGGCGTTCTTCCTGTTTCTGGCGCTGTTCTGGCTGATGATCGCGAAGCCGGCGCTCGGAGGAAGTTAAACAGATGTCTTGGCCCGCTCGATGATGCAGCGCACCGTGATGGCCAGCGTGCAGAGGTAGCGCGCATCGGCCGCGAGCGACCGGATCATGGCGGCCACGAGGTCATCGAAGTCTTCTTCCGATGGGCGCAGGCCGGCCTCGTCGTGGCGCAGGTCCAGCGCCCGGCGCACGCGGTCCTGCGCCTGCATGTAGTCGGTGCGCAGCAGCACGCTGCGCGCCAGCAGCACATCGAGGTTGAGCAGGTCGAGCGCGTTCATCGCAAGCCTCATCCGAGCGCCGTGTCGAGCACCATCATCACGACGAAGCCGACCATCAGCCCGCCGGTGGCGAAGGCCTCGTGGCCCTGGCGGTGCGACTCGGGAATGATCTCGTGGCTGATGACGAATAGCATCGCGCCGGCCGCGAGCGCCAGGCCCCAGGGCAGCAGGCTCGCGGTCAGCGTGACCAATGTGGCGCCGAGCACTGCCATCACGGGCTCCACCAGACCTGACGCGACGCCCAGGCCCGCCGATGCCAGCCGCCCGTAGCCCACGCCGCGCAGCGCGAGCGCCACGACCATGCCCTCGGGCACGTCCTGGATCGAGATACCGGTGGCCAGCGCGGTGGCGGCCACCGGATCGGAGCCCGCGAAGGCCACGCCGATCGCCAGGCCCTCGGGCAGGTTGTGCAGCGCGATCGCCAGCACGAACAGCCAGACGCGCTTGAGCTTGACGGCCCGGGGCCCTTCGACGCCTTTGATGAAATGCTCGTGCGGCACGACGCGGTCGATCGCCAGCAGCAGCGCCGCGCCCAGCAGCACGCCGCCGCCCACGATGCCACCCGCGCCCCAGGCGCCGAAGCCCTGCGTGCCGGCAGCCTCGAGGGCCGGAATGACGAGCGAGAACGATGTGGCTGCGAGCATGACGCCGGCGCCGAAGCCCAGCATGGTGTCGAAGGTGCGCTGCGAGAACTGGTGCGACAGCAGCACCGGCAGCGTGCCGAGCGCGGTCGCCAGCGCGGCCAGCGAACCGCCGAGCAGCGCGCCGCGCACGCGGGCATCCCCCAATGCCACCGCCTCGAATGCTTCGAGCAAAAGAAACACCACGCCGGCCGCGACGATGCAAAGGCCGAGCAGCCGGCGCCAGGACCGCCTACGGCCGGCGCGTGCGAACAGCAGTTCGAGGGTCGTCATCTTGGAACCAGAAGAAAGGTGTTCGCAAAAAAAGGAGCGGCGACCTTGATGGCCGCCGCCCAACTCGCACCCACGAGAGAAAAGGTTGTCGAGCCGGTGTTTGTTCACCCTGGATGAAGATTCGGTGCGGCGAATGTGGCAGCGCGTAGGAGCGTTTCTCGTGTGGGCTGCAAATGCAGACTACATGCGCCTCCCTCGCATGAGGCATTGAGCTTTGGTTTGCTCAGCTGCCGTGAGGCAACCGCGCGTGCCCGCGCATGTCTGCCTCGGGCATGCCGATTGCCGCTCCTATCTAGCGCCGGAAACCGCATTGCTTCCGGACCGACTCCTTCTTTCTCGATGCTGGATAACTGCCATGAAAAGATCGCGGCGGCGCGCGGGCCGCGCCAATGAGTGCTACGAACTGCTCGAACAACTCTCGCGCCGGAAACTGCCGGTGGTGTGCTCGGAACCCTATGAGATCGACAAGATCCTCGCCCTGCGCAGTGCCTTGCTGCTGCAGGCGCAGACCGAACCCACGGTGGTGCTGCGCACGGGCGAACGCCGCATCGCGCGTGCGATCGTGACCGCCATCACCGCCGAAGGCCGCGCTGCCTGCGCGTTGCACGGCGCGGCAGCTCCGCCCGCCCGCCGTTGAGCCATCCCGGCCCAAGCCAGGGCACCCGTGGAACGGGCTTTGCCCGGCCACCGGGTGCGCCCCCCAGTGGGGGGAGGCGGCTACACGAAGTGAGCCGCTTCGGAGGGCGTCCTGGTCCTCTAGAACTGTCCCTGGCCGTCGCCTGTTCTGTCGTGCACCCAGCGCATCGCCTGCTGCTCGGCATGGCGCAACGCCTCGGCCTCGCTGGCATAGCCGATCTCGTCGGTGTCGTCGGGCAGCGCCTGTTCGCGGTGGCCGGCGCCCTGGCCCAGGCAAACCACGACGGGGCGGTACACGCCCGTGGCCATGCGGCGCGCGCTGTAGATGAAACGCCAGCCGCGGTAGGCGAAATCGTGGCGATCGCCGGCCCCCGGATCGCCGCCCGCTGCTGCAGGTTCGCGTGCACTCATTGCGGTTGCTCCATCGTCAAGGGATTGCCGTGGCGCCGAAGGCCTCGCGGCGGCGTTCGAACGGGTCGATGTTCATGCTCTGGCGGTACTTGGTGACCGTGCGGCGCGCAATGCGAAAGCCCTGCTGCGCGAGCTGGCGCGCGAGCGCGGCGTCGCTGAGCGGTGCCACCGGCTTTTCCACCGCGATGAGCTCGCGGATCAGGCCCTGCAGCGCCACGGGCGCACTCGCGCCGCCGGCCGCATGCGCGAGCCCACGCGAGAAGAAATACTGCAGCTCGAAGACGCCGACCGGCGTGGCGATGTACTTGTTGTGCACGGTGCGCGACACGGTGGACGGATGTACGCCCACCTCGTCTGCGATCTCGCGCAAGCCCAGCGGCTTCATCGCGAGTGGGCCGTGCTCGAGGAACAGCTTCTGCCGCGCGACGATGGCGCGCGCCACGCCGAGGATGGTGGCGGCGCGCTGCGAGACGTTGCCCGCCATCCAGCGCGCCTGCTCCAGGCATTCCTTCATCGCGGGGCAGCGGTTGCCGCCGTGCTTCTCGAACAGCTGGACGTAGTCGGCGTTCACGCGTGCGCGCGGCACGGCGCCGGGGTTGAGCGAGGTGCGCCACGCGCCGGCCACCTTCCGGACGGTGACGTCGGGCGCCACGAAACGCGCACCGGTCTCGCCGAACTGCCAGCCCGGGCGCGGGTTCAGGCGCCGGATGGCGTCGACTGCGGCCTGCATCTCGTGCGCGGCGGCGCCGAGCGCGCGGGCGAGCCGGCCGGTGTCGCGCGCGGCGAGCAGCGCGATGTGCTGTTCGAGGATGCGGCGCGCCAGCTGGCGCGTCCCGTCGTCGGCAATCGTATCGAGCTGCAGGCACAGGCATTCGGCCAGGTCGCGCGCCGCCACGCCTGTCGGCTCGAGCGCCTGCACGCGCCGCAGCGCGGTGCGCAGCTCCTGTTCGGCGTCGGCATGGCATTCGCCGAGCGCGGTGCCGATCTCGTCGAGCGAGATGCGCAGGTAGCCGTCCTCGTCGAGGGCCTCGACCAGCGCCTGCGCGAAGGCGGCTTCGCGCTCGGACAGCCGCAGCACGCCGAGCTGCGCATGCAGGTGGGCGCGCAGCGAATCGGGCAGCGGCACGCGCTGCATCAGGTCGAAGCTCTCGTCGTGCGACAGGTGGCGTTCGCCCGTGGCGGGCGCGGCGGTGAGGCGGTCGAAGGCGGCGGCATCACTGGCATGGTCGGCGAGCGCCGGCGCGGCCTCGGCCGTGTCTGCCGCCACGACGGCCCCCGCTTCGGTACCGTCCTGAGAGGCCGCATCGACTTCGAGGAAGGGGTTGAGCTCGGCCGCTTCGCGCAGCGCCTGCGCGTAGTCGACCGACGACATCTGGAGCAGCCGCACCGCCTGCTGCAGCCGGCGCGAGAAGACCGGCGCCTGGATCTGGCGGGCCTGCATGGCAATGGAAGTGTTCATGGATCTCCGTGTGTTGGCCTGGCGGGGCGGTCGGCAGGGAGACGGTCCTGCGCAACGGACGTGCCAGCGCCGCGGGGGCCGGAATCGGCTTGATCAGTAACTCGAAAGTTCGCGAAAATCGGGCCGGACCCCGCCACCGGCAGAAAGCCTTGCGGTAAATCTTGCGGACCGGCAGGGTAGAGACAGCCGCCTGCGCTTGCAGCACACTCCGGCCAATGAAAATTCCGGCAAGTGGGAACGAGGGCGCGTGGGCGAAGTTGGCCGGCGCGGGCGTGCTGTTGCTGAGCCTGGGACTCGTGTGCGCGCGCCAGGCGCGCTCGTCCGCGGCGGCCCACCTGGCGCTGGCCGACCATGCACGGCGCCAGGCGGCACGCGCAGAGGCGGCGCGGCGGCTCGAGCACGACCTGCGCAGCCCCGTGGGCGCCATGGCCGTGGCGCTGGAGCTGCTGCGCAGTGCCGACGACGACGCCACGCGCAACGAAGCGATGGCGGTGCTCGAACGCCAGGTCGCTCGTATGACCTCGCTGACAGAGCGAGTGCACGAATTCGCACAAGGCATGGCCGATTGAGCTGTCCGGCGAACGCCTGTCCGCGAGGCAGGCTCGAGTTTCAGGGAGTGACGCGGAGCAACGCAAGCAATCAAGGCGCGGGCGCAGGCAAGAGCGCAGGGCAGGCAGCAAGCCGGGGAATAAATTGGGCCACGCACTCATTGTTGAAGACGACGAAGATTCGGCGCGCATGATCGGCGCGCTGATTGCGCGCGAGGGGCACACGGTGATGAACGCCCACTCGATCGCGGCCGCGCGCCGCATGCTCGCGATGCAGCGGGCCGACCTGCTGCTGCTCGACCTGCACCTGCCCGACGGCAACGGGTTCGACCTGCTGGACGATCCTGACATCGTGAAGGACACGGTGCTGGTGCTCATGACGGGCCAGGCGAGCCTCGAGACCTCGATCCGGGCGCTGCGCCTCGGCGCGGCCGACTACCTCGTCAAGCCGATCAATCCGCAACACCTCAAGGGGCTGCTCTCGCGGCTGATCGCGCCGTCGCAGTTGCGCGCCGAGCTCGACGAGGTGCAGGAGCTCTGGCGCGAGACCGGGCACTTCGGGCACCTGATCGGGCGCTCGCAGCCGATGCAGCGCGTCTACCGCCAGATCTCGCGCGTGGCCGGCACCGCGGTGTCGGTGTTCATCCATGGCGAGAGCGGCACCGGCAAGGAGCTGGTGGCCCGCGCGGTGCACGACCTGAGCCGGCGGCGCGAGCAGCCGTTCCTGGCGGTGAACTGCGGTGCGCTGTCGCCGCACCTGGTCGAGAGCGAGATCTTCGGCCACGAGCGCGGCAGCTTCACGGGCGCCGAGCGCCAGCACCAGGGCTTCTTCGAGCGCGCACATGGCGGCACGCTGTTCCTCGACGAGGTCACCGAGATGCCACTCGAGCTTCAGGTGAAGCTGCTGCGGGTGCTCGAGAGCGGCACTTTCATGCGCGTGGGCTCGACCCAGGTGCAGCAGACCGACGTGCGCATCATCGCGGCCACCAACCGCGACACCGGCAAGGCGCTGGCCCAGGGCGCGATCCGCGAAGACCTGCTCTACCGCCTCAACGTGTTCCCGATCTCCCTGCCGCCGTTGCGCGAGCGCGGCGAGGACGTGGTGCGGATCGCCATCAGCTTCCTGCAGGATCTCGTCCGCCAGGAGGGCGGGGCCAAGCAGTTCACGCCGCAAGCGCTGGCCCGGCTGCAGGCCTATGCCTGGCCCGGCAACGTGCGCGAGCTTCGCAACGTGGTGCAGCGGGCCTGGGTGATGGCGTCGGGTGACGACATCGACGAGGAATGGCTCCCCCCACCAGACGCGGCGGCCGAGGCGCCCGACCCGTGGCCGCCGACAGTGCCAGGCGGCGCGTCCGAGGGGGCCGCCAGTGGCTTCGATGCGGGGAAGAGCCGGCTGGTGGTCGAGGTGGGCACGCAGCTCGCCGACATCGAACGGCAGGTGATCCTGGCCACCTACGAGCACTGCGGGCGACACAAGGAGCGTACTGCGGCGCTGCTCGGCATCAGCATGAAGACGCTCTACAACAGGTTGAAGGAGTACCGCGAATGAGGCGGCGCGGCGGTGTGCAGCGGCCCGTGCCGCCGGCCTGATGATGCGGCGCCCGAAGGCTGCCTCTCGTGCAGGGTGGGCGGGCGCGCGCGGTAGCTCTCCTGCCAGGTTTGAAGCCGCAGCCTGTAGGCCGCGGCGCCGGCAGGGTCGAAGTCGGTTCCCAGGTAGTTCGCTGGATTCTCGAGCGGATGATGGGCGAAGTAACGGCTGAGTTCGTTCATGCATACCTCCAGGCGCACGAGGCGTTTTCTTCGGGTTCTCGCGCACGGCCTGCCCGGCACCCGGCAAACTGCGTGCCGCCCCCGGGACCCGATCGGTGGATGGCGGCTTGCAACCAGGAGAAAGCGCATTGGATGAGTTGAACGCCGATCCTGCCGACGACGCGGCGCCGCCGCGCCGCGGGCGGCTGCTGCCCGTGGTGGGCCTCGGTGGCTGCGCCGGCAGCCTCGAAGCCCTGCGCGCCTTCTTCGAGGCCGCGCCGGCCGATACCGGCATGGCTTTCGTCGTGGTGCTGCATCCCTGCGCTGCCCAGGAGCGCGCGGCAGTGCTCGACATGCTGCGCGCCGCCACCTGCATGCCGGTGCTGCCGGTCGACACGCGCGAGCGCATGCAGGCCGACACGGTGCATGTGGTGGCACCCGGCAGCACGCTGCGGCTGCGCGGCGAACGCATCGAGCCGGTGGCGCTGGCGTCGGCGCGCGGCGCCCACACGGCGATCGACATGTTCTTCCGCGCGTTGGCCGACAGCCACGGCCCGAGCGCGGTGGCGGTGGTCTTGTCGGGCCGGCACGAGGACGCAGCGATCGGCCTCAAGCGCATCAAGGAGCGCGGCGGGCTCACCATCGCGCAGGCGCCGCAGGAAGCCCGCCACGCCGCGATGGTGCTGGCGTGCATCGCCACCGGCATGGTCGACTGGACCCTGCCGGTCGGCGAGATCGCTGCGCGCATCCAGGCCTACCGCCGCATCGAGTCGCAGCTCAGGCTGCCGGCCGAACAGCTGGCCCGGGAAGGCGGGGCGGGCGTGTCGCCGGTGGCGCGCGACGAAGAGTCGTCCTTCAGGGAAGTGATGGCCTTCGTGCGGCACCGCACCGGACGCGACTTCGCGCACTACAAGCGGGCCACGGTGCTGCGGCGCATCGGGCGGCGCATGCAGGTGAACGGCGCGAGCGACCTCGCGGCCTACCTGGAGTGCCTTCGCACCCGGCCAGGCGAGGCCGGCGCGTTGCAGCAGGACATGCTCGTGAGCGTGACCCACTTCTTCCGCGACGCGGCCTGCTTCGAGGCGCTGGAGGCTCGGCTGCCGACGCTGTTCGCCGGCAAGACCGCGACCGACACGGTGCGCGTCTGGGTGGCGGCGTGCGCCACCGGCGAGGAGGCGTATTCCGTGGCCATGCTGCTCAGCGAGCATGCGCAGACGCTCGAGAGCCCGCCGGCGGTGCAGGTGTTTGCCACCGACCTGAACGAAGAAGCGATCCGCACCGCGCGCGAAGGCATCTATTCGAGCGCCGCCGAGGCCGACCTGGCGGCCGACCGGCTGCGCCGCTTCTTCGTGCGCGAGCCGCGCGGCTGGCGCATACGGCGCGACCTGCGCGAGATGGTGCTGTTCGCGGTGCACGACGTGCTCAAGGACTCGCCGTTCGCGCGCATCGACCTCGCCTGCTGCCGCAACCTGCTGATCTACCTCGACCGGCAGGCGCAGGCCAAGGTGCTCGCGAAGTTGCACTTCTCGCTGCAGTCGGGCGGGCTGCTCTTCCTCGGTCCGCAGGAATCGGCCGGAGACCAGCGCACGCTGTTTTCCGCCGTCGACGCGCCGTACGGTCTCCATGTGCAGCAGGACGTGCCCCGGCCGGCGCTCCCGGTGCTCCAAGGGGCAGTGCGCCGGCTCGCGCCGGCACCGGTGGTGGCCGGCGAAGTCGCGGTGCCGCTGCCGCGCATCGCGCTCGCGCCCTTTGCCGGCACGCGTGCGATGAGCTGGGCCGAGCTGCACCTGAAGCTGCTCGACCGCCTCGGTCCGCCGTCGATCCTGCTCGATGCCGAGCACGAGATGCTGCACGTCTCGCCGGCCGCAACCGCGTTCCTGCACTTCAGCGGCGGAGAGCCGTCGCGCAACGTGCTGCGCGCCATCGTGCCCGAGCTCAGGTCCGAGCTGCAGACCGCGCTCTACCAGGCCCATGAGCGGCGGCAGCCGCTGGATGTGGCGCCGGTGCACGTGCGCCTCGGTGGGCGCGATGTCGACGTGGCCCTGGAGGTCATTCCGGTCGACGAACTCGGCGGCGCACTGCTGGTGCTGCTGCGCTCCAGCGAAGCGGCTGCTGCGCTGCGCGAGGTCGTCGTGGTGCCGCGCGCCGACCCTGCCTCCGTCGCCGGCCACCTCGAGCGCGAGGTGGAGCGCCTGAAGCAGCAGCTGCGCGAGACCGTCGAGCAGTACGAGACCTCGACCGAGGAGCTCAAGGCCAGCAACGAGGAACTGCATGCGATGAACGAGGAGCTCCAGTCGGCCACCGAGGAGCTCGAGACCAGCCGCGAGGAGCTGCAGTCGATCAACGAGGAGATCACCACCGTCAACCAGGAACTCAAGAGCCGCGTGGACGACCTCGGCCAGGCCAACAGCGACATGCTGAACCTGATGGACGCGACCGCCATCGCCACCGTGTTCCTCGACCGTGCGTTCCGCGTCACGCGCTTCACGCCCAGCGCGGCCGCGGTGTTCAAGCTGATCGCCGCCGACGTCGGGCGCCCGCTCTCCGACCTGGCCACCTCGCTCGACTATCCGCAGCTGCCGGACGACGCGCACCGCGTGCTCGAGACGCTGCTGCCCTGCGAGCGCGAGGTCGGCGACGACCAGGGCACCTGGTACCTGGCGCGCCTGCGGCCCTACCGCACCATCGAAGACCGCATCGCCGGCGTGGTGCTGAGCTTCGTCGACATCACCGAGCGCAAGGCCGCCGAGGCCGCGCTGCGCGAGAGCGAGGAGCGGCTGCGGCTGATGCTGGAGAACGCGGTCGACTACGCCATCTTCTCGGTCGACATGGCGCGCCGCGTCACCAGCTGGAACACCGGCGCCCAGCGGCTGCTCGGCTACACCGAGCCCGAGATCCTCGGGCGCTCGGCCGACATCATCTTCACCGAGGAAGACCGCACGGCCGGCGCGCCCGAGGAAGAGGCGCGCACCGCGCTGGCGGCAGGGCGCGCGGCCGACGACCGCCAGCACAAGCGCAAGGACGGTTCGCACTTCTGGGCCAGCGGCGCGCTCATGCCGATGCACAACGGTCATGGCGCGGTGATCGGCATGGTGAAGGTGCTGCGCGACCAGAGCGAGCAGCGCGCGGCGCAGCAAGCGCTCGAAGCGGCCGATGCCGCCAAGGACCGCTTTCTCGCGGTGCTCTCGCACGAGCTGCGCAATCCGCTCGCGTCGATCAGCGGCGCGGCGCAGCTGCTGGCGCCCGAAAGCCAGCTCACGCCCGACCAGGCGCACGCCGCGCGTGTGATCCAGCGGCAGGCCTCGGCCATGAAGGCGCTGCTCGGCGACCTGCTCGACGTGTCCAGCCTGCGCATGGGCCGGCTCGCGCTGCGCCGCGAACGCTTGACGGCGCAGGCGGTGGTGGAGGCTGCCGTCGAGGCCACGCGGCCGCTGATGGAGCTCGGGCGCCATACCTTCGAGCTCGATGTCAGCGCCGAGGAAGTCAGGCTCGACGCCGACCCGATGCGCTTGACGCAGGTGCTGTCGAACCTGCTGTCGAACGCGGCCAAGTACACGCCCGACCGCGGCGTGATCCTGCTGTCGATGCACCCCGACGCCGCGGCGCGCGAGGCGGTGTTCACGGTGACGGACAACGGCATCGGCATGGAGCCCGATACCGTCCAGGCGATGTTCGAGATGTTCACGCAGAGCGTGCGTTCGCACGACCGCGCGGCCGGCGGGCTTGGCATCGGGCTGGCGCTGGTGCGCAGCATCGTCGAGATGCACAGCGGCAGCGTCATGGGCGAGAGCGCGGGCAGCGGGCACGGCAGCCGCTTCACGGTGCGCATTCCGCTCGCGCGCAGCGAGGCGCAGGCCGCCGGTGCCGAGCGCGTGGCGAACCTGCCGCCGCCGGGGCCCGGACAGCCGCCGGCGTCGGAGCGGGCCTTGCGCGTGCTGCTGGCCGATGACAACGCCGATGCGCTCTGGGGCATGGCGCGGGTGCTGTCGATCTCGGGCTTCCACGTGGAGACGGCCGAGAACGGCATCGACGCGCTGCGCATCGCCGAGGCGTTGCGCCCCGATGCCGCCGTGCTCGACGTCGACATGCCGGGGCTCGACGGCCACGAGGTGGCACGGCGCATCCGCGCGCAGCCCTGGGGGCGCGGCATGCTGCTGGTGGCCGCCACCGGTTGGAGTCAGCCCGAAGACAAGCAGATGGCGCTGGCGGCGGGCTTCGACGAGCATCTCGTCAAGCCGGTGGCCCTGGGCGACGTGCAGCGCCTGCTGCGGAACCGGCGCGTCTCGGGCTGACGGGCGCGGGCATGCGGATTGCCGCAAAGGTGCATCGTCGCGTACTTGCTTCTGCACGCCAGGAATGTCCCAGCCTTATGCCTCCCTGCAAGCGATCTGCATCGGCGCCTCTTCGGGCGGCGTCAATGCGATGCTCCAGTTCGTTGCCGCACTGCCGGCCGGCTTTCCGGCGCCGATCTTCCTGGTGCAGCACATCGGCGCTCACCGCAGCCAGCTCGCGTCGCTGCTGGACACCCGCGGACCCAACCGCGCGGTGGAAGCGAGGCCGGGGGATGTGCCCACCGCCGGCACGATCTACGTGGCGCCGTCCGACCACCACATGCTGCTCGACGGCGGCGTGATCCGCCTGAACCGCGGGCCGAAGGAACACCATGCCCGTCCCGCCATCGATCCGCTGTTCCGCTCCGTCGCGCTCGAGTGCGGGCCGCGTGCCGTCGGCGTGGTCCTCACCGGCATGCTCGACGACGGCAGCGCGGGGCTGCGCGCCATCAAGGACTGCGGCGGCCTCGCGGTGGTGCAGGACCCGGCCGAGGCGCACGAGCCCGGCATGCCGCGCGCGGCAATGGCTGCAACGCAGGTGGACCACGTGGTGAAGCTCGCGGCGCTGCCGGGGCTGCTGATCCAACTGGCCGGGCCGCGCGACGCGGTGGCGGCCGCGGCAGTGTCGTCGACACTGCGCGACGAATATGAAATCGGTCTCGGAGGATCCACCGTGGAAAAGCTCAAAGCCATCGCCGAGCCCTCGATGTTCACGTGTCCCGACTGCGGCGGCGTGCTGTTCGAACTCAACGACAAGCGGCCGGTGCGCTACCGCTGCCACACCGGCCACGCCTTCAGCCTGCGCAGCCTGGCGGCCACGCAGGAAGAAGTGACCGACGGCGCGCTCTGGACCAGCCTGCGCACGCTGCAGGAGAAGGAATCGATCCTGCGCAGACTGGCCGCGATGCAGCGCGACGACGGCACCGGCGACCCCGAGGGCAGCCTGCGCGAGGCCGACGACCTGGCGGCCGTGAGCGCCGCGCTGCGCAAGCTCACGCTGAAGGCGCCGAGCCCGTCGGGCTTCGCCGTGCGCTGAGGCCCGGCGCCTTCTTTTCTTTCTTTCTTACCTACTTCGCCTTCTTCTTCTTGGCACCCGCGGCCGGGCCGTCGTCGGCCGGGCCCGACGCGGGCCCTTCGCCCATGCCGAGCTCGGCACCGGTGAGCGGGTCGCCGGCGGGCTGCGACTGCGTGCGCTCGGCCATCTGCTGCAGCGTGGCCGCATCGGCGTCGTCGAGCTCGACGGTCGCGAGTCCGTCGCCGCCGTCGACCGGGCCCGAGTCCTGGGTGACGGGCACGAAGTCCCAGCGCTCGCCCTGGTTCCACGGCCCGCGCAGGTCCGCTTCGCCCTTCGACATGCGGAAGTACACGCTGGTAAAGCGCGGATCGCCCGGCAGCTTGCCCGGCGGAAAGTTCGGCTCGATCGCGTACAGCGCCTTCTCGAACGACTTCTGGTGCGCGATCTCGCGCGTCATGAGGAAGGTCAGCGCGTCCTTCACGCCGGGGTCGTCGGTGAGGTTGATCAGGCGCTCGTAGACGATCTTTGCGCGCGCCTCGGCCGCGATGTTCGAGCGCAGGTCGGCCGTGGGTTCGCCGATGGTGTCGATGTACGCCGCGGTCCAGGGCACGCCGGCCGAATTGACCAGCGGCGGGCCGCCGCCGTAGAGCACCTGCGTGATGTGGCTGTCGTTGCCCGCGCCGGTGATGGTGCGGTACATCTCGCCTTCTTCCTCCACGCCTTCGGCAAGCCGGCCCTTGGCGCCCTTGTTGAGCATGCCGACGATGGTGCCGATGATCTCGAGGTGGCTCAGCTCCTCGGTGGAGATGTCGAACAGCATGTCCTTGCGGCCGGGATCGTCTTCGCCGAGCGCCTGGGTGAAGTAGCGGCAGGCTGCCGCGAGTTCGCCCTGAGGACCGCCGAACTGTTCGAGCATGAGGTTGGCGAGGCCGGGATTGGTCTCGCTGACGCGCACCGTGTATTGCAGGCGCTTGTTGTGAGAGAACATGGGGACTGCTCCTTTTGTTGGGTGGGGTCTGTTGTCGATCGAACGGCTGCGCGCTCGGCGCCGCCGCAGCTTCTTGCGGGCAAGCGGCGTGCCCTCCGGCGTGCGGCGGCGGCTGACACGCCGACGCGAAACGGCCTTGCTTGGGCCCCGCGTGCGCGTCCCAAACATGGCTGCGTGTTCCCTGCGTTTCTTTCATCCACCGACCTCACTTTTTCGAAGGAAGTCACATGCCCGTCAAGAACATTTCCGATCTCTTCGTCCACGAGCTTTCCGACACCTACAGTGCCGAGAAGCAGATGACGAGGTCGCTGCCGAAGCTCGCGCGCGCCGCCACCGACGAAGGCCTCGCCTTGGCCTTCGAGACCCACCTGGAAGAGACGCGCGGCCAGGTCGAGCGCATCGAGCAGATCGCCGAACTGCTGAAGATCAAGCTCAAACGCATCAAGTGCGAAGGCATGGCCGGCCTCGTCGAGGAAGGCGATTCGCTGATCGACCAGATCGAGAAGGGGCCGGTGCTCGACGCGGCACTGATTGGCGCCGCGCGCAAGGTCGAGCACTACGAGATCGCCGGCTACCACTCGCTGTGCACGTTGGCCAAGCAACTGGGTCACGCCGACGCCATCGAGCTGCTCGAAGCCTCGCTGGCCGAGGAGACCGCCACCGACGGCAAGCTCAGCGCGCTGGCCGAAGCGCAGGCGGTGCAGAAGGCCGTTACTGCCGATTGAGGGCGAGCGGGCACGCCGCTTGCCGGTGAACGGGTCGGCGCGCAAGGGTTGCGCGCACAGGCCCGCACTGTTTCGCGGATCGAAGGAAAGCACTTCAATGGACGATCAACAAGATCGCACGCGCGCCCCGCGCGGTTTTGCGAGGATGGACCCCAAGCGCCAGCGGGAGATTGCGCGCCAGGGCGGGCGTGCCGCGCACCGTCTGGGGCTGGCCCATGAGTTCACCCCTGAGGAAGCGCGAAGTGCGCGCGCCAAGAGCCTTGCCGCGCGTGCCATGGCGTCGGCCGTGCCGCCGGAGCCGCAGCCGCAGCCGGAATGACCGTCATGCCCGCGCCGGGCATCGGCGCGGGCGACGGTGGCGAGCGCTGCACGGCCTGCGGCGGCACCGGCAAGGTCAACGTGGGAGTGGGCGGCGGCTGACGAGCGCTGCCGAGGGGGTCAGCTGCCTCGGTCGGGCACCAGCCGCGACTGCTGTTCCTGCAGCGTCTAGCGGCCCGCCTGCGCGCCCTTCGGGTGCTGGTGCTCGGTGCCGGTGGGATCGGCGATCTGCACCGGCGTGCCCTTCAGCCAGCTGTCGGCGCCTTCGGCGATCGGGGGCGACGGAATGTCTTCGCGCTGCTTTCTCTTTTCCATCGAGTCGACACCGAAGCGCTTGTCGCGCTCGGCCACCATCGCGGGGTCGATCTGGCCGTCGGCGGTGAACCCCATCATGAGCTGCGGAATGCCGATCGGCAGCTCTTTCTGCAGGTCGGTGTGCCAAGTGTGGAAGGTCTTGCCGTAGGTGCCGACCAGCTTCTGCATCAGCGCGTGCTCGGCTGCCTGCGGAATGCCCGGCGCGATCAGCTGCCCCGACTTGACCTCGTGCACATGGCTGTGCCAGAGCGCTTTTTCCTGCGGGGGCAGCATCTGGAACAGGCGCTCGCTCACGATGTACTCGACGCCCATGATCTTTGCGGCTCGGGTGTTGCCGTCGTAGATCACGCACTGGATGAGCTCCTCGTTGAGCACGGCGCAGTAGTGGTGTGCCTCCATCTGGGCCTTCAGGTTGCCGCTGTAGAAGTGAAAGCCGTCGAGGTAGGCGTTGAGCGCTTCGATCGGCGGCTTGTCCTGCAGCGCCGCGGCGCCTTTCTCTAGCGCGGCGGTCTTCGCGCCCGTACCGGCACCGGGCGCTTCGACGTTGGATGCGGTGTTGCTGCCGCCGCAGCCCGCGAGCAGCGCGCCCGCGGCAAGGGTGATGGTGATGGCAAGGGCTGGGGTGGAAGGGCGCATGGCCGAGAACCTCGTGAAGCGGGTGGGCATGACCCGCGACCTTGCGCCGCGGGCATGTCGCATCGGCAAGCGGCCGTCGCGAGCGCCTGTAGGATCAGTGCGAATCCGGCATCGCGGACCGCAGGGTCGCGCGCCGGACTCCGCCAGGGGGGCAGAATCGGAACTGGAACGCCACACGCTGGCAGGCACGCAAGCGGCGGCTGCGCAACGACACCTTCATGCCAAAACCGCCCACGCCCCCGCCGTCTTCGTCCAACGAACCCGAACTCGTGCCGAGCACGCTGGACATGCCCGTGGTCGGCATCGGCGCCTCCGCGGGCGGGCTCGAGGCGCTGATCCGCTTCTTCGAAGGGATGCCGCCGGAGCCGGGCATGGCGTTCGCGGTGATCCTGCACCTGTCGCCCGAGCACCAGAGCAGTGCCCCGGAGATCCTGCAGCGCGCCACCGCGATGCCGGTCACGCAGGTCACGCAGGTGGTGCCCATCCGGGTCAACCACGTCTACGTGATCCCGCCGGGCGTCGAGCTGATGATGAACGACGGCCACCTGCAGCCCGTTCCCAGCGAGCGCATCAAGGGCCGGCACGTGGCGGTGGACGTGTTCTTCCGCACGATGGCCGAGGTGCACGACCGGCGCGCCGTCTGCGTCGTGATGTCGGGCACCGGCAGCGATGGGGCGGTCGGCCTCACGCACGTGAAGGAGAACGGCGGCCTCGCGATAGCGCAGTCGCCCGAGGATGCAGGACATGACGGCATGCCACGCGCGGCGATCGGTACCGGCATGGTCGACATCGTGCTGCCGGCCGCGCAGATGGGCCAGCGCCTCGTCGAGCACTGGCGCAATGCGAAGCAGATCCGGCTCCCCGGCGCGAATGAGCCCGCAGCGGCCGGCCAGGAGCCCGGCGGGCCGTCCGCGGCTGCACTGGCCGAAGAAGCGCTGCAGGAGATCATGGGGCTGCTGCGCACTTACACCCGGCACGACTTTCACCACTACAAGCGCGCCACGATGCTGCGCCGCATCGAGCGCCGGCTGCAGGTGAACCGCATTGCCGACCTGCCGGCCTACCGCGACTTCCTGAAGGCGCATCCCGAGGAAGCGGCCCCGCTGCTGCAGGACATGCTCATCAGCGTGACCAACTTCTTTCGCGACCCCGATGCCTTCGAGGCGCTGGCGCGCGAGGCGCTGCCCACGCTGATCGAGGGCCTGCAGCCGGGCGAGCAGGTGCGCGCGTGGGTGGCGGGCTGTGCGACCGGCGAGGAAGCCTATTCGCTGAGCATGCTGCTGCGCGAGGGGATCGACGCGCAGTCCAAGCCGCTCGACATCCAGATCTTCGCCACCGACATCGACGAACGCGCCATCGCCTCGGCGCGCAGGGGCCTCTATGCCCAGGGCATCGCGGAAGACCTCTCGCCTACGCGGCTGAGGCAGTACTTCGTGGCCGATCAGGACCAGTTCCGGGTGGCCACCGTGGTGCGCGAGCCGGTGCTGTTCGCGTTGCACAACCTGCTGCGCGATCCGCCGTTCTCGCGGCTCGACCTGATCTGCTGCCGCAACCTGCTGATCTATCTCGACCGCGCGGCGCAGGCCCATGTGCTCGAAATGTTCCGCATGGCGCTCAAGCCGGGCGGCTACCTGTTTCTCGGCACCTCGGAATCGATCGATGCGGTCGGGAGCATGTTCACGGCCGTCGACAAGAAGAACCGCATCTACCGCGCGAACCCGGGACCGGCGGCCGTGCGCCAGCTGCCGCTGATCAGCGATGCGCCAGCGCGGCCCGGCGGCGCCGGTGCGATCCAGACGTTGCGCGCGCGCAAGCACCCCGATCGGCCGACCTTCGCGGAGCTGCACCAGCGTGCGCTCGAGCAGTTTTCGCCGCCGAGCGTTCTCATCAATGGCGAGCACGAGGTGCTGCACCTGTCGAACGGTGTCGGCCGCTTTCTGGAGCGCGCCGGCGGCGAGCCGTCGAACAACCTGCTGAACAACGTGCGGCCCGACCTGCGGCTCGAGCTGCGCACCGCGCTCTTCAAGGCCGGGCAGACGGCCCGCAGCGTGGAGACCCGGCTGGTGCAGAAGCGCGAGGACGGACGCCAGGTGTTCCTCAACATCACGGTGCGCCCGCTGCAGCAGGACGACC
Source organism: Variovorax sp. Soil_C_19 (assembly GCF_057657255.1). Lineage (NCBI taxonomy): Bacteria > Pseudomonadati > Pseudomonadota > Betaproteobacteria > Burkholderiales > Comamonadaceae > Variovorax > Variovorax sp. Soil_C_19. The sequence continues at coordinate 458,265 of NZ_JBDGIV010000001.1, forward strand.
AAGGCGCGCCGCAGCTCACGCTCGTGGTGTTCGACGAGGTCGAGGAAAGCATGCGCCCCGAAGGCGGCGAGCCCGCGCACGCGGCGCGCGAGCTGCTGATCGGGCAGATGGAGGACGAGGTGCGCCAGCTGAAGATGCACCTACAGGAGACCATCGAAAGCTCCGAAACCTCCAACGAGGAGCTCAAGGCGTCCAACGAGGAACTGCAGGCGATCAACGAGGAACTGCGCTCGGCCACCGAAGAGCTGGAGACCAGCAAGGAAGAGCTGCAGTCGATGAACGAGGAGCTCGTCACCGTCAACTACGAGCTCAAGATGAAGGTCGAGGAGCGCGGCCACATCAACGACGACCTGCAGAACCTGATCGCCTCGTCCGAGATCGCGACTGTGTTCGTGACCCGCGGCATGCACATCAAGCGCTACACGCCGCATGCGAGCAGCCTGTTCAACCTGATTCCCTCCGACATCGGGCGCTCGCTGTTCGACATCACGAGCCGGCTCGATTATCCCGAGCTGGCGAGCGACACCGCGTCGGCCTTCAAGGACCTGCGCACCACCGAGCGGCACGTCACGAGCGTGGACGGGCGGCACTTTCTGGCGCGCATCCTTCCGTACCGCACCGCCGAAGACAAGATCGAGGGCGCGATCCTCAATTTCTTCGACATCACCGACCTGCATGCCGCCGAGGAGCGGGTGCGCGCGGGCGAAGAGCGGCTGCGGCTGGTGGCGGCCACCACGCGCGACTTCGCGATCATCACCACCGACGAGAACGGCCTGATCACCACCTGGAACGCGGGCGCCCAGCGCATCTTCGGCTACGCGGAAGAAGAAATGCTGCGCCAGCCCCTGGCGACGATCTTCACCGCGGAAGACCGGGCGCGCGGCGTGCCCGAAGGCGAGATGCGTCGCGCGCTCGAACTCGGCCGCGCGGAAGACGAGCGCTGGCACCTGCGAAAGGACGGCAGCCGCTTCTTCTGCAGCGGCGTGACGACACCGCTCGAGCTGTCAACGGGGCGCGGCTTCGCCAAGATCGCGCGCGACATGACGGGCACCAAGCAGCACGAGCTCGCGCAGGAGCACCGCCTGCTGAAAGAGAAGAAGGCCAGCCTCAGCGCGCAGATGGCCAACGAGCTCAAGGACCGCTTCCTGGCCGTGATGTCGCACGAGCTCAAGCAGCCGCTGAACCTGATCCAGATGAGCGCCGAGCTGCTGGTGCACCTGCCCGCGACCGCCGCCGATCCGGCCGTGCAGCGCGTGGGCGACACGATCAAGCGCGCGGTGGCGAGCCAGACGCGCATCATCAACGACCTGCTCGATCTGTCGCGCATCCGCACCGGCAAGCTGCGGCTCAACCGCGTGGCGGTGAACCTCGGCGAGCTGGTGCAGGCCGCCGCGCAGGCGGCGCTGAGCAGTGCGGGCGGCAAGCAGATCGTGCTGCAGGTCGACTGCGAGGAAGGCGTGGTCTGCGACGGCGACCGCGTGCGCATCGAGCAGATCGCCTGGAACCTGCTGAGCAACGCGGTCAAGTTCACGCCCAAGGGCGGACGCATCTCGGCGCGCGTGTCGGCCGACGACGGCTACGGCCGGCTGACGGTGAGCGACACCGGCTGCGGCATCGCGGCCGAATTCTTGCCGCATGTGTTCGGCATGTTCAACCAGGCCGACAGCGACACCGCGCCGTCGAACGGCGGGCTGGGCATCGGCCTCGCGCTGGTGCAGGAGCTCGCGCGCGCGCATGGCGGCCGCGTCGAGGTGACCTCGCCGGGCGTGGGGCAGGGCGCCGAGTTCAGCGTGTGGCTGCCGCGCATGGGTGTGTCGATCCCGGCGCCGGCGGAGGCGCCCGCGGCCGAAGTCGACCTGCACGGCTGGCGCGTGCTGGCGGTGGACGACTATGCCGACGCCCTGGCGCCGTTCGCCGAGGTGCTGCGGCTCGAGGGCGCGATCGTCGACGTGGCGCAGAGCGCGAAGCGGGGCCTCGAGTTGCTCGAGGCGAACACCTATGACCTGCTGGTGTCCGATCTCGGCATGCCCGAGATGGACGGCTACCAGTTCATCGCCGAAGTGCGCCGCAGGCCCGCCACGAGCGATTTGCGCGCCATCGCGATGAGCGGCTTCGGCCGCCGCTCCGATGCGCGCCGCGCGCTCGAAGCCGGCTTCAGCGCGCACCTGCCCAAGCCGGCGTCGATCGAAGAGCTCAAGGCGGCGATAGGGAAGATCTGACGACGAAGCCGCTGGCCGGCGCGAGCCATTCGGCCTCGGCCGCCGCAGCGGCCATCGAGCTGCCCGTGAACAGCACGCGCTCCTCGGCGAGCAAGAACTGCAGCGCGGTGCTGCTGCCTTCCGGCGCGGCCTGCATCACCTGCAGCGTGGTGCCGCCCCCGAGGGACAGGCGCTCACCGGGCGCGGGGCAGTGCACCGATGCGTCAGGCCACGAGGAGGCAAGCTGCGCGAGTGCGGCTTCCGACGCCGGCGTGCGCGCCGCGGTCGACAGCAGCCAACCCACGGGCCCGGGTGCCACGGCGGCCGTGGCGCCCGGCATCGGGTCGATCAACGCGAACGGGCCTTCCGCTGCGCCGACGAAATAGCTGTGCGGTCCCGCATCGCCGCCATCGCCCGCCACGCGGCGGATCCGTGCCGTGAGCTGCGTCAGGTCGCCGGGCGAGAGCGCATAGCGCCCGGGGCCGCCGCGGCCCGAGCCATCAGGGTCGACGAGGCCGATCTCCGCGTAGGCGGCTTCGTCGATGTTCACCGCGCGGCGTCCGGCGGGGCCGTCGGCCAGGCGCGGCATGTTGAGCGGCAGGCGCGCCAGGCCGCGCGCATGCGTCATGCATTCCGCGGCGCTTGCAAAACCCGCGAGCGCTTCGAGCGTGCGCCGCGTCACGTTCATGAGCTTGAGCCCGCGGCGCGCGTCCACCGCCTCCGCGGGCCGCAGCCACATGTGCGCGACGGTCTCGCGGCCATCGGGAATCACGCTCTGGCCGGCCGGCATCTGGGCGATGAAGAAGCGCGTGTCGAAGCGGCGCGGCATGCCGGGCGGCGTGAGCCAATGGCTGAAGTAGGCGAGCCGGTCGATCGCGAGCCGCCAGCCGTGGGCGTCGCACATCGCGAGCAGCGCATCGGTGCCTTGCTCGGCGGCATGGCGCATCGCCTCGAGCCGGCCGGGCGCGAACCCGTCGAGCTCGACCACCCGGTCTTCGGCGTCGCAGGCGAACAGCACGCCCGCTTCCTCGAAGCACTCGCGCACCGCGGCGGCGTAGTAGTCGAGGCCGCCCTCGGCCACGCCGAGGCGCGCGCTCGCGCCGCGGTCATCGAGGCCCTGGCACATCAGGTGCAGGCGGCGGTCGTGGGCATCGAGCACGCCGCCTGGGAACACGCTGGCGCCGCTGTTCTGGTCGTCGGCTTTTTCGGCGCGGCGCAGCAGCAGCACTTCCATGCCGGCCGGGCCGTCGCGCAGGAGGATCAGGGTGGCGGCATGGCGGATCGGGCGCGCGGGGATCGCCGGGACCACCGGGACTACCGGGACTACCGGGGAAGAGGAATTCATGGGCGCCGATTGTCGGGCCATCGCGGCTCGGGCGCTTGGCGGCTCAGTCCTTGGGTGTCAGCGGCCCTGCAGCGCCGCCGGCCGGCGAGTTGGCGGATCGCGAACTCGCGCTGCATGCCTGTTCTCCGACACCGGGCGCGCAGCTTTGGCGCCATGATCCACCCGTGAAGATCGCGACCTTCAATGTCAACGGCGTCAACGGGCGGCTCCCGCGCCTGCTGGAGTGGCTGGCCGAATCCCGCCCCGACGTGGCCTGCCTGCAGGAACTCAAGTCGCCGGATGCGAACTTTCCCGCCGCGGCGATCCGTGAGGCCGGCTACGGCGTGGTGTTCCACGGCCAGCGCTCATGGAACGGCGTGGCCATCCTGGCGCGCGGGCGCGAACCCATCGAGACGGGTCGCGGCCTCGAAGGCAACACCCAAGACGACCAGAGCCGCTACCTCGAAGCGGTGGTCGGCGGGGTGGTGGTCGGTTGCCTGTACCTGCCCAACGGCAATCCGCAGCCCGGCCCCAAGTTCGACTACAAGCTCGAATGGTTCGAGCGGCTCCAGGCCCATGCACGCCGTCTCTTCGATTGCGGTCTGCCGGTGGTGCTGGCCGGCGACTTCAACGTGGTGCCCACCGACGCCGACATCTACAACCCGGCCTCGTGGCGCAACGACGCGCTGCTGCAGCCCGAGAGCCGCGCCGCGTTCGAACGCCTGCTCGCGCAGGGCTGGACCGATGCGATCCGCGCCCGCCACCCCACCGAGGCGATCTACACCTATTGGGACTACTGGCGCAACCGCTGGCCGCGCAATGCGGGCCTGCGCATCGACCACTTGCTGCTGAATGCGGAGCTGGCGCCCTTTCTCGTCGACGCGAACGTGGATCGCGAGGTGCGCGGGCGCCCGGGCGCGAGCGACCATGCGCCAGCCTGGGTCGAGCTCGATCTGCCGCGATAGCCGAGAGGGAGCGGCGTTTGCGCTCTATCGGTATTGCGCCGCGGTGATGAACTGGCCGAACGATTCGCACCAGACGATGACCGTGTCGTAGGCCGCCGGATCGGCTGATTCGGGCATCGGCACAATGAAGTTTTCGAAGGTCTTCACGTCGCCGATGCGCAGCATCTTCGACTTCAGCCGCAGGAAGTCGGCCTCGGTCTGGACGAACGCCGGCGCGAGGTAGAGCTTGTAGTCCGGCCCGGGTGCCACCTTGCCTTGCAGCGACACGGCGCTGCGGCTCACGGTGACCGTGCCTTCACCCCAGTGCAAGGCATCGCTGTCGGTCAGGTCGCGCTTGAATTGGCCGGTGAACTGCGCCTGGGCGGCCAGCGCGGAAACCTCGGCCGACGTGGGTGCGGGCGGCGCCGTCAGGATGGGCAAGGCATAGATGCCTGCGCCAAAGCCCAGGCCCGCCACGATCCCGTGCGAAGCGACGAGGAGAAGGATCTTCTTCATGCCTGTCCGCCTACAGGGTGCCGGAGCGACCCACCAGCACCGGTTCGGAGCGATAGCGCCCGGGGAACACGCGTTGCAGGTTGTCCACCTTGGGCAGGTCGTTGATCACGATGTAGGGCTGCCGCGGGTTGCGGGTCATGTAGTCCTGGTGATACGCCTCCGCGGGGTAGAAGGCCTTTGCCGGCTCGATGGTGGTGGCGATCGGCTTGCCGAACACCTTCGCGTTGTCCAGCTGTGCAATGTAGGTCTTGGCCACCCGGGCCTGTTCGGCGTTCGCGGGGAAGATCGCCGAGCGGTATTGCGTGCCCCGGTCGGGACCCTGGCGGTTCAGCTCGGTGGGGTCGTGCGCCACCGAAAAGTAGATCTGCAGCAGTTGTCCGTAGCTGATCTGGCGCGGATCGTAGGTGATGCGAACCGACTCTGCATGGCCGGTCCGTCCCGAGCCGATCGCGCTGTAGCTGGCAGCGGCGGCATCGCCGCCGGCATAGCCGGACACGGCGCTCCTCACGCCCTTCACGTGCTGGAAGACGCCCTGCACGCCCCAGAAGCAACCGCCTGCGAACACGGCCGTTTCCGAGTCCGCACCCGGGGCCGCGGCAAGATCCTCCGCCGGTGCCGGAATGGCGACGGCCGCCTCCGCCATCGCGGAGGGCTTGGCTTGCCCCACGGCGGCGCCGGCGAAAAGGGCCATGCCGGTGCCGGCGACGATGCCGGCGGCCAACAGGGTGGCGGTGAGCTTGTTCATGTCAGGGTCCTCTCATGGGTCTGATTTCAGACAACACGAGTTCGAGTGAACGCGGTCGTGCGTTACACCTGGGTGGCCTCCGTCGTGAAATTTTCGGCGGCCGGCACGCCGGATCGATGGCTGAAGCGCGCTACACGTTGCTGGTCGCGCGCACTTCCTCGATGGTGGTCTGCCCCGAAAGCACCTTGTCGATGCCGTCCTGGCGCAGCGTGCGCATGCCTTCGCGGAGCGCGGCCGCCTGCAGTTCCTCAGCGCGGGCGCCGCTCTGCACCATGCGGCGCAGTGTCCGGGAGATGACCATCAGCTCGTGGATGCCGACGCGGCCCTTGAAGCCGGTGTTGTCGCAGCGCGGGCAGCCCTTGCTCGAATAGCGCTGGAGCTGGCCGTCACGCGCGTGGCGGCCGAGCCAGCCGCTGCGCACCGCCTCGCGCTCGGCCGGCGTGTCGTGGTCGCTGCCGAACGCGTGCATGTAGTCGGCGAGCAGTTCGTCGACTTCCTCGGGGCTGAGCGGCCGGCTCTGCAGGCAGTGGGTGCAGAGCCGCCGCACCAGCCGCTGCGCCAGCACGGCGAGCAGCGAGTCGGCGAAGTTGAACGGGTCCATGCCCATGTCCAGCAGCCGCGTCACGGTTTCGGGGGCGCTGTTGGTGTGCAGCGTCGACAGCACGAGGTGCCCGGTCAGCGAGGCCTCGATCGCGGTCTTGGCGGTTTCCTCGTCGCGGATCTCGCCGACCATGATCACGTCGGGATCGGCGCGCACGAAGGCGCGCAGCGCCTTGGCGAAGGTCCAGTCGATGCGCGGGTTGACCTGCACCTGGCGCAGGCCCGGCTGCGTGATCTCGATCGGGTCTTCGGCGGTCCAGATCTTGCGCTCGGGCGTGTTGATGTGCATGAGCGCCGAATGCAGCGTGGTGGTCTTGCCCGAGCCCGTGGGGCCCACGCACAGCACCATGCCGTAAGGCCGCTCGACCGCCTTCGTCAGCTCGGCGAGATTGCGCGGCGAGAGGCCGAGCTGGTCGAGCGGGATCGGCGTTGCCGACGCCAGGATCCGCATCACCACGTCCTCCAGGCCGTTGCTGGTGGGAATGGTGGCCACGCGCAGCTCGATGCGGTGCTGCGGCGAATAGCGCGAGAAGTTGATCTTGCCGTCCTGGGGCTTGCGCTTCTCGCTGATGTCGAGGTCGCACATGATCTTCACGCGCGCGACCACCGCGCTGCGGTAGCTCGCGGGCAGCTCGAGGTGCGTGCGCAGGCGGCCGTCGCGGCGAAAGCGGATGCGCGTCTTTTCCTTGCCGGGATAGCTCTCGATGTGGATGTCGGACACGCCTTCGCGGTGCGCGTCGATGATCATGCTGTTGATCATGCGCACCAGCGAGTTGTCCGACTGCTCGACGACGTCCTCGTCGGCGCTCGGCGCGGAGGGGCGTTCCTTCTCGAGTGTGACCAGCAGTTCACTGGTGCCGACGCCCAGGTCGAACTCCAGCGGCCGCGAGGGGTCGGCCGGCATATCCGGCTGGTGCGCGAGCGTGGGATCGAGGATCTCCGAGCCCACCTTCGAATAGGCCTTGAAGAGCAGCGGGTCGAGCGCCAGGCACTGGCCGACGACCGGGATCACCTTCATCTGCGAGATGAACTCCACCTCGTCGATCGCCGCATGGCGGCCCGCGGGATCGTCGAGCGCCAGCACGAGCCGGCCCTGGTGGACCATCAGCGGCATGACCTGCAGGCGCCGGGCGACCGCGAGGCCGACGCTGCGCAATGCCTCCACCTCGGCCGGGAACACATGCAGGTTCACGAGCGGATAGCCCATCTTGCGCACCAGCGCGGTCTGCAACTGGTCGCGCGTGACGAGCCCCATGCGGACCAGCGTTTCGCCGAGCGGCACGCTGCGGTCGAGCTGCTGCTGTTCGAGGCCGGCGCGCAGCTGCGCCTCGGTGACGGCGCCGCTCGCGATCAGCGCCTGGCCGATGCGCAGGATGGGCATGCGGCTCTGGGCTTCGAGGGCCTGCAGCAACTGCTCCGGCGTGACGACTTCGTGGGGGGACATGGATGGGTTCTCCTGTGTGAGGCGATTCTGGGGGCGGCGGCGTGGCTTGTCAGCCGGAGCAGGCCGCTCCCACGCAGGTCGCGACAAAGCGCGGGTACGAAAGTTCGCAATCAGCCATCGGAGAAGCCGAAGGTGTTGCGCCCCGCCGACTTGGCGCGGTACAGCGCCGCGTCGGCGCGGGCCAGCAGGTCCGTTGGCTCGACGGGCGCGTCGGTGGCGCGGTGGAAGGCCACGCCGATGCTGGTGGTGACCTGGAGGCTGCGGCCGTCGAGTTCGAACGGTGCGCTGCCGACCTGATGGACGATCTTGCGCGCGGTGGCCACCGCGTCTTCGCGCATGTGCAGGTTCTCGAGTACCACCACGAACTCGTCGCCGGCCAGGCGGGCGACGGTGTCGGTGCTGCGCACGCTGCCCTTCAGGCGCTTCGCGTACTCGACCAGCACGCCGTCGCCGGTGGCATGGCCGAGCGTGTCGTTGATGCGCTTGAAGTGGTCGATGTCGAGGAACATCACGGCCAACGCCTGGCCCGTGCGCTGCGCCCGCGCGACCGCGCCCGGGAGGAATTCGTTGAAGGCAAGGCGGTTCGCGAGCCCGGTGAGGGTGTCGGCGCGCGCCAGTTCGGTGAGCTTGCGTTCCACGTCCTTCAGCGCGCTGATGTCCAGGCTCAGCGAGAAGATGCCGCGCACGCTGCCGTCGGGCGCGACGTCGGGCACGTAGCTGACGCGGGTCAGCCGGTCGGAGGCCGCGGTGCGGGTGTGGGCCTCGAATTCCAGGCGCTCGCCGGCCAGCGCGCGCGCGATCATGGCCTTGCGCGACAGGTAGAGATCGGGCCCGGCCACGTCGCGCACATGGTTGCCCAGGATGGCCGATGGCTCCACGCCGAGCCAGTCGCGGTAGGTGGCGTTGGCGAAGGTGATCTTCTCGTCGCGGTCGATGTAGGTGATGAGCGCGGGCAGGTTGTCGGTGATGGTGCGCAGCCGCCGTTCGCTCTCGGCCTGGCGCAGCTCGGCGCGCTTGAGCGCCGTGATGTTGAAGGTCATGAGGTAGAAGCCCGTCACCGCGGCTTCGTGGTTCCTGTCGGGAATCAGGTTGACCTGGAAGTAGCCGGTCTTGCCGTGCAGCGGTGCGCGCACCGGAAAACGCACCGCCTTGCCTTCGCGCACCATCGGCAGGTAGGGCTGCAGCTGCCTGTAGACCGCGTGGCCCACCGCCGAGCGCAGCGTCACGCCGTCGAGCGGGCCGTTGCCCAGGCCCGCCATCTGCCGTGCGCGCACGTTGCCGAACAGGCAGTTCTCGTCGTTGTCGAAGTAGCCGACGAGGGCGGGGATGTTGTCCGTCACGTCGCGCAGGCGCTTCTGCTGCTCGGTCAGGGCACGGCGGATGTTCACCTCGTCGGTGATGTCGAAGGTCATCGAGAACACGCCCTGGACCACGCCGTTCGCATCGCTGTCGGGGATGTAGTGGGCCTTGAAGGTGCGGTCGCCCACCCCCAGCCTCGGGTCGCCGTTCTTCTCGAGCACGACCGCGTGGCCGGCCAGCGCGCGGGCATAGGCGGGCGCCACGCTGGCGTACTCATCGGGGCCGCGCATCTCGGGCATCGAGCGGCCGAGCATCTCCTTGCCGCCGTAGAGCATGCGGACCTGCGCGTTCACGAAGGTGTAGTGCAGCGACGCATCGACGCGGGAGACCAGCGCGGGAATGTTGTCGGCGATGGTCCGCACCTGCGCCTCGCTGTGCGCGAGGTTGAACTCGATCTGCTTGCGCTCGGTGACGTCGGAGGTCATGGCGTAGTAGCCGCGCACGCGGCCCGCCTTGTCGCGGTCGGGAATGAGCTCGGTCTGGAAGTGGCGCTCCCGTTCGCCGCGGCTCTCGATGCGCACGGCCTGGCCGGCCAGCACGCGCCGGACCGCAGCGTCGAGCGCCTCGTCCTCGGCGATGGCACTCAGCCCGCGCACGGGCTCGCCGACCAGCTGTACCGCATTGCGCCCGAGCTTCCGGCTGAGCGCCTCGTTGACGAAGGTGTAGCGGCCCTCGGCGTCGACGTGCGCAATCATCGCGGGCAGGTTGTCGGTGATGTCGCGCAGGAACTTCTCGCTCGCGCGGCGCTGCAGCATCAGCGTGTCGAAGGTGCGCCGGAGGTCGCCGATCTCGTCGCGCGCATAGTCCGGCAGCACGACGATCTCGGTCGCGAGGTTCTCCGCGTCGAGCATGTGGCGATGCAGGTGCCTGAGCGGATCGAGTTGGCGGTGCACCACCGCCAGCGCGAGAGCCCCCGCCATCACCGCGAGCAGCACCGCGCCGATCCAGGCTGTGCGCTCGATCGATTCGAAATGTGCGAACGCCTCCGAGGTCGGGTACATCGCGCCGATCACCCAGTCGGTCTGCGGAATGCGCTTGAAGGCATACATGCCATGCACCCCGGCATGATTGAAGCCTTCGGCGATGCCTTCGAACTGTTTGGCCGGGAGGTCGATCTCTGGCGGGGCGGTGCCCGTCGGGTCGGCCGGCCGGGCGATGAGATCGGTGCGGGGATGATCGATGACGACCCCGTCGGTGGTCGTGATGAACAGGTAGCCAGTGTCGCCGAACCGGGTCCCGGCCATCTCGCCGAGGATGTTGCGGCCGCCGAGGTCGATGGCAGCCGAGATCACGAAGCGCAACGCCCCCGCTTCGTCGAACACCGGCTGGGTGAGGGCGACCTGTGCCAGGCCGGTCAGGCGGTTGAAGTAGGGCTCGGAAACCACGCCAGCCTTGGCCTGCAGGGTCCGGCGGAAGTAGGGCCGGTCGAGGATGTTGACCGCCCCCTCGGGCCGTGCCCCGTTCAGGTTGGCGACCAGGTCGCCCTCGGCCGTGAACATCGCGACGTTGCTGAAGGCCCGGCGCAGGGGCGCATGCCGCTCCAGGTACGGCTGCAGCAGGGCCGGATCTTCGAATCCGGCTGCCTCCACGCCCACGGCGAAGGTCTGCAGCAGGGTCCGCCAGCCCACGAACTTCTGGTCGACGGTGTCCGCAATCGCCGACAGCCGCGCCTGCTCCTCGCTCTCGATCGACGCCTTCACGCTGGTGCGCACCAGCTGCAGCGCCACCGTCGCGATCGCGATCGTCGCCAGCAGGACCACCAGGGCGGCCCCCAGGCTCAGGCGCGTGTTCAAACTGAAGCGGATGTTTCTTAGACCGGGTGAGTTCATGGGCGACCGACATGCATCGCGTGATCCGCGCCGCGCACGTAGTGTGTCAGAAGGAGATTTTCAAATGTTTCTGGCAATCCCCCATATACACGTCTACTAACAAGTCGGATTCACTTTTGGTGCGTCGGGCAGGCTGGCGCCGCATCGCCCAGGAGCGGATCGACCGCGCGCGTGCGGTCGATGTGCAGCAGCGCATCGAACTGCACTGGAAGCCGCGCGAAGAAATAGTGGCTCTGCCGTTCGGTCTCGGGGCGGTAGATGACGCCGATCGCGCGCTCGAGCCGCGGTTCGCGCAACGCGAAGAAGTGGCTTCCCTCGCCGCGCAGCGGGAGCATGAAGCGCGCGAGGCCGGTCTCGTGCATCAGGCCCTCGTAGCTGTCGGGCCGCGAGGGAACGACCGGCTTGCGCTCGGCCGGCGCGCCCCAGTCGGAAGCGGCCATCACCGTGCCGGTGTGGGTGGTGAAGCCCACGAGCACCGCGTCGCGGCCCTGGCGTTCGCGCACCAGCTGGCCCACTTTGAGCTCGCCGCGCTGCTCGCCCATCTCGGTGGCGCGCGCGTCGCCGAGGTGCGAGTTGTGGGCCCACACGACGATCTTCGGCCGCTCGGGGCCGCGCCAGAGGTGGCGTTCGATCTCGCCGAGGGTCTCGACCATGTGCCGGTCGCGCAGGTTCCACGAGGACACGTCGCTCTGGTACATGGAGCGGTAGTAGGCCTCGGCGTTCTTGACGAGGCGCGCGTTCTGCTCGGCGTTGAATGGGTCTTCCTCGCCAGCCGGATCGCCGCCGCGCCAGGCCTCGGCGGCGGCGCTGCGCAGCCGGACCAGCATCTCGACCACTTCCTTCTGGCACGACGGCGTGTTGCCGAGCCCGGCCATCAGGCCGTAGGCCTGGCCGCCGTCGCCCACGCGGTCGAAACAGCCATAGCGTTCGCGCGCCAGCTGCGCGGCTTCGGGATCGGTGCGGTCGAAGTAGTCGAGCACCGCCTCGATGGAGCCGTGCAGGCTGTAGAGGTCGAGGCCGTAGAAGCCGGTCTTGCCCTGCGGTGGCCCGGCCTCGTTGAAGGCGCGCTGCCATTCGACGAAGCGCGCCACGTCCTGGTTGCGCCACATCCAGGTAGGAAAGCGCGTGAAGCCTGCGAGGGCCTCGTGCGCCGTTGCGTCGCCGCCGAAACCGCGCACGTAGCGGTTCACGCGCCAGGCGTCGGGCCAGTCGCCCTCGACCGCCACGGCGCTGAACCCATTCTCGGTAAACAGGCGCCGGGTGATGGCCGCACGCTCGGCATAGAACTCGTGCGTGCCGTGGGAAGCTTCGCCGAGCAGTACGTAGTGCGCATCGCCGATCAGTTCGAGCAGGGCATCGTGGTCGTGCGCCGAGCCGTCCATGGGGTGCGCGACGGCGCGCAGTGCATCGGTGTCCTTCCGCATCTTCGACGGGTCCATGGATGACGGTCCTCCGTTCGCCAGTGTTTCAGGCCGACAGCGCGCCGTGGTGACGGTTCGCCGCGTCATCGAGCAGCGCGCAGACCTCCTCGTCGCTGGTCTGCGAAAAGTCGATGTACCAGCGCCCGACGCCGAGGAAGGATTCCGGCACTTCAGCACAGACGATCTCGTCGGCCTCGCTGCGCAGCAGTTCGCAGGCCTCTGCCGACGCCACCGGCACGGCCACCACGGTGCGTGCAGGCTGCTGCCGGCGCACCGCGCGCACGGCGGCGCGCATGGTCGATCCGGTGGCCAGGCCGTCGTCGACCAGGATCACGGTGCGCCCGTGCAACGCCAGCGGCGGACGGTCGCGGCGGTAGGTGCGTTCGCGCCGCGCCAGTTCACGCTGTTCGCGGGCTACGACGTCTTCGATGTCGCTACGGGTGAGGCCGAGTTCGTGCACGACCCGCGCGTCGAGCAGCTGTTCGCCGCCGCTGGCGATGGCGCCCATGGCGTATTCCTCGTTCCAGGGAATGCCGAGCTTGCGCACCACGAGCACATCGAGCGGGGCGTCGAGCGCCCGGGCCACTTCATAGGCCACGGGTGTGCCGCCGCGTGGCAGGGCCAGCACGACCACACCGGACTGCCCGGCGTGGCCGCCCAGCTTTTGCGCCAGCGTGCGGCCGGCGTCCCTGCGGTCACGAAAGTGTTCGAAGGCCATGTGTCCGGCGCTTCCGGAGGAGCTTTGCCGGACGACCTTAATTTTGCCGTGCCGCCGCGGGTGTAGGGCGAAGCGCACATCGGCGTAGGCGCCCGCTGCCACGGGCGCCTGCGCTGCCTGCGCGCTCAGGCGGCCTGGATCTCGATGCGTCGCGGCTGCGCGTGTTCCGCCTTCGGAATGCGCAGCTTGAGCACGCCCTGCGACAGCTCGGCCGTGATCGCGGCGGTGTCGAGTTCCTTGCTGAGCGTGAAGACGCGGCGGAAGCGTGCCAGGCCCACTTCGGTGTGGCTCGACGACAGCCCGTTGGGCACCGAGATGTCGGTCTCGGCGTCGATGGTCAGCGTGTCCGCCGCCACGTGCAGGCCGAGCTTGTCGCGCGAGACGCCGGGCAGGTCGGCATAGAGCGTGATGCCGCCGCTGTCCTCGATCACGTCCACCGGCGGGGTCAAGGCCGCATCGCTGTAGCGGGTGTCGTCCCCGCGGGCGACCTGTGTTGCCGTTTGCTGCGCCTTCTGCTCGGCGACGCGGTTCGATGGGGTGGTGTTCATGGTCGTTCTCCTTTCTTGCCTGGTTCTCTCTGCTTCGTCATTGAACGGTTATGCGCCGCGGCTGCGACGAGGCACGGCGCTGCACGCTGATGTGCAGCACGCCGTCGCGGTACTTGGCGGTGACCGCGTCGGGGTCGGCATCGTCGGGCAGGGTCAGCACCCTGCGGAAGCTCCCCTCGAAGCGCTCGTTGATGTGAACGGCCGCCTTGGCGCCGGCTTCGGGCAGCGCATTGCTGCGCTGGCCGGCGATCGAGAGCAGCCCGCGCTCGAGATGGACCTCGAGGCTGGACGGATCGACGCCGGGCGCGAACGCGTAGATCTCCACGGTCTGCGGCGTGCCGCCGATGTTCAGTGCCGGAAAGCCGTTGCGGGCGAGGCCGCGGATGGTGGGAGACAGATCGAAGGCCTGCTGCATCTCGCGCTGCAGGCGATCCATCTCGGCGAACATGTCGCGTGGAAACAGGGATCGGTACATGGCGAAACCTCCATTCAGAAACAAGGGTTGACGCTGCGCCGGAGGCACCCCCGGCGCTTCCGTCTTGCGAAGTAGGTGCCACGACCTTCTTTTCAAGAGGGGTTTCGTAGACGTTTCCGGCCGATCGCGCGCATGCTATTGCGCCGCGCAGCGCGGCAGAAAAAACCAATCTGCAGACTCTCTTGAAGGCTTGGCCGGAAGACCTATTTCGATGCTCGTCGAACCGTCAATCGTCATCCCGAACCTAGAGGAGATTTGTCATGCCGATGGACCTGCTCAAGCAGATTGCCGCATCCCGGCTTCCCGTGTCGTTTCGCACGCCGAAGGAGATCGACGAAGTCCGGATTCTTCGCCAGGCCGGACTCGTGATCGCCTTCGTTCCGGCGCCAGCCGATCCCTTGAAGCTGTCGGGCGCGGAGCCCGCCGCCCAGGTGCTGGCCATCACAGAGAAGGGGCGCGAGGAGCTTGCGCGCATTCACTATCCCGGCGAGTTGCCGCGCGGTCCGTCGCCGCGCGCGGGATGGAAGAATCTGCTCGCGGGCGCGCGATTCGGACAGAAATTGCGGCAAGTCTTGCCGGTGCGCAGTCACGACGCGCACCCATCGCAGCGGATGTAGGCGGCATCCTTCCTGAACTCGCGCGGAAATCCATGCCGTTCCAACGTCCATCCCGCGCTGAATCCAGTCGCCATTGAGGGCATCAACAGGAGACAAACATGGATTTCGAGGGCATCTACTGCTTTGACACCGCCACCGTCCGCTTTGCGATCTACCCGGACGGGCCCGATGGCGCGCGGATCGTCGCGCAGATATCGGAGGAGACGCTGCACGACGTGTTTGGTACGCGCAATCTCGGGGACCGCCTGCTCGAAACGTGCAAGGCGCACTTCGATGCGATCGGGGGGGCTGCGAAGCGGCGCTACCGCGCCAATCCGCACCAGGCCATCGTGCTGACCGTGCGCGATTTCTCGCTGCGCAGCGCCGATCCTTCACCTGTCGTCAGCAAGATACATCAAGAATTAGTCACAACGTGATGTAAATCACGTTGCACGGCGTGCGGTGCGAGCATCTTTCCGACATGCAGAGGAGGCCAAGCCTCCTGGGCCGTATCGTATGGGCTCTGTAAATTCTGTTCAGGATTTGTGAAGCGTCTGCGCGCTCTTTCGTGCGCTGGCTCGCAATCCTATTCTCAGGGAGGAACGCTGGTGCCATTGACTCAGCCGTCCATCGGACTCGAACCGCACGATGCATATCTGTTCCGCGAAGGAACGCACGCCCGCCTATACGACCGCCTGGGTTGTCATCTCGACCCCCAACAAGGAGGCGCACGCTTCGCCGTGTGGGCGCCCAATGCGGAGTCCGTCTCGGTCGTCGGCGATTGGAATCACTGGTCCGGCGAGGCCGATCCGCTGTCTGCGGACCCGGGTGGCACCGGCATCTGGCACGGCCACGTGCCGCAGGCAGCCGTGGGGCAAGCCTACAAATTCCGCATCCATTCGCGCGTCAACGGCTACGTGGTGGACAAGGCAGATCCCTTTGCCTTCTGCGCCGAGCTGCCGCCTGCCACGGGCTCGCGCATCTGCGACCTGAGCTACGAGTGGAACGACGCCGAATGGATGGCGACCCGCGCCGCTCATAATGCGCTCGACGCACCGATGTCGGTCTACGAGGTGCACCTGGGATCGTGGCGCCGGCGCGAGGGCCAGTTCATGGATTACCGCGAGATGGCGCATGCCCTCGCGACCTACGTGAAAGAAATGGGTTTTACCCACGTCGAGCTCATGCCCGTGACGGAGCATCCGTTCTATGGATCGTGGGGCTACCAGACCACCGGCTATTTCGCCCCGACCTCGCGCTTCGGTTCGCCGCAAGACTTCATGTACCTGGTCGACCATCTGCACCAGAACGGCATCGGCGTGCTGCTCGACTGGGTGCCGTCGCACTTTCCGACCGATGAGCATGGCCTCGGATACTTCGACGGGACACACCTCTACGAACATGCCGATCCGCGCCAGGGCTTCCACCCCGAGTGGAATTCGAGCATCTTCAACTACGGGCGCAACGAAGTGCGCAGCTTCCTCGTGTCGTCGGGGCTGTTCTGGCTCGAGAAATATCACCTCGACGGCCTGCGCGTGGACGCGGTCGCCTCGATGCTCTATCTCGACTACGCGCGCAAGCACGGCGAATGGATTCCCAACCGCCACGGCGGGCGCGAGAACCTCGAAGCCATCGAGTTCCTGCAGACCCTGAACCGCGCCGTCTACCGCGAGCATCCCGACACGGTCACGGTGGCCGAGGAGTCGACCTCGTACCCGCGCGTGTCGCGGCCGACCGACATGGATGGCCTGGGCTTCGGCGAGAAATGGAACATGGGGTGGATGCACGACGTGCTCGACTACATGAAGGAAGAGCCGATCTACCGCAAGTACCACCATCACAAGATGACGTTCTCGCTGGTCTATGCCTTCCACGAGAACTTCGTGCTGCCGTTCTCGCACGACGAGGTGGTGCACGGCAAGGGCTCGTTGATCAACAAGATGCCCGGCGACCCGTGGCAGCAGTTCGCGAACCTGCGCGCGCTGTTCGGCTTCATGTGGACGCATCCGGGCAAGAAGCTGCTGTTCATGGGCGGCGAGTTCGGCCAGCGCCGCGAATGGACGCACGACGGCGAACTCGAATGGTGGGTCTGCGGGCTCGAAGGCCACTCGGGGCTGCAGCGGCTCGTGGCGCAGCTCAATCGCGTGTACCGCGCCGCGCCGGCGCTCTACCAGCAAGACTTCTCGCCTGCCGGCTTCGAATGGATCGCGGCCGACGAGGTCGACACCAGCGTGTTCGCGTTCCTGCGCAAGGCCCGCGACGGCGCACCGCCGCTGCTGGTGGTGAGCAACATGACGCCGGTGCCGCGCACCAACTACCTGCTGGGCGTGCCGCTCGGTGGAACGTGGCGGGAAATCCTGAACACCGATGCCGTCGAGTTCGGCGGCGCCGGATGGGGCAACCTGGGCGGTGTCGAAGCCGCTCCTGTGCGGTCTCACGGTCGCATGCAGGCCGTGAGCCTGACCTTGCCCCCGCTTTCCACACTCATCCTCGAGCACAGCCCATCATGAGCAAGAAAAAAGTTTCCGCTACCACCACCATCACCATCTCCCAGACCGTCGCCAACACCGTGGCACCTGAAATCACCGACGGCGCACGCCGCGCCGTGGTCGACGCGGTGCTGCCGTCCGTGGACCACGGCCGATTCCCGGTCAAATGCGTCGCCGGCGAGAAGCTGCGCGTGACCGCGCACTGCTTCACCGACGGCCACGACGTGCTGCGCGCGAACTTGTGCTGGCGCGCCGAAGGCCAGGCAGAGTTCCGCGAAGTGCCGATGACGCCCCTCGTCAACGACGTATGGGAAGCCTTCATCACGCCGCCGGCCCTCGGGCGCTACGGCTACACCGTGGTCGCATGGGTCGATCCTTTCGAATCCTGGCGCCATGAGCTGACACGCCGTGTCGACGCGGAGGATGTGCGCATCGCGCTGCAGGTGGGTGCGCAAGAGATCACCGCGGCCGCAGAGCGCGCCGACGGTGCCGACCGCAAGGCGCTTGCGGCCTGGGCCAAGGAACTCGACGCGCTGGCCCGCGACGCCAGCGCGCAGGTTCCCGCGCTCAAGGCGCTGGCGCTCGACGAGGAGCGGACGGCGCTGGCCCGCCGCCACCCCGACCGCCGCCATGAGGTGCGCTTCGCGACCGAGTTGCCGCTCGACGCTGAACGCGAGCGCGCGCGCTTCAGCACCTGGTACGAGCTCTTTCCGCGCTCCACCAGCGCCACGCCGGGCGTGCATGGCACGTTCAAGGACGTCGAGCGCCGGCTGCCGGCAATTGCCGCCATGGGCTTCGACGTGCTCTATTTCCCGCCGATCCACCCGATCGGACGCATCCAGCGCAAGGGGCCGAACAACGCGCTGACCCATGGTCCCGACGACGTGGGCAGCCCCTGGGCCATCGGCGCCGAAGAGGGCGGCCACAAGTCGATCCTGCCGGCGCTCGGCACGCCCGAGGATTTTCGCCACCTGCGCGAAGAGGCCGAGAAGCACGGCATCGAGCTCGCGCTGGACATCGCATTCCAGTGCGCGCCCGACCATCCCTACGTGAAGGCGCATCCCGAGTGGTTCCGCTGGCGTCCCGACGGCACCGTGCAGTACGCCGAGAACCCGCCCAAGAAGTACCAGGACATCTATCCGTTCAACTTCGAGAGCGAGGACTGGCGCGGCCTGTGGTCCGAGCTGCGCAGCGTGATCGAGCACTGGATCGGGGAGGGCGTGCGCATCTTCCGCGTCGACAATCCGCACACCAAGGCTTTCCCGTTCTGGGAATGGTGCATCGGCGAGATCCGGCGCCAGCACCCCGAGGTGATCTTCCTGGCCGAAGCCTTCACGCGGCCCAAGGTGATGCACCGCCTCGCGAAGGGCGGCTTCTCGCAGTCGTACACCTACTTCACCTGGCGCAACACCAAGGCCGAGCTCATCGAGTATTTCACCGAGCTGTCCACCGCACCGGGGATCGACTACTTCCGTCCCAACGTCTGGCCCAACACGCCCGACATCCTGCACGAGCAGTTGCAGGGCGGCGAGATCTCGGTCTACCAGACCCGGCTGGTACTGGCGGCGACGCTCGCGGCCAACTACGGCATCTACGGCCCCGCCTACGAACTGCGCGAGCACAAGCCGCGCGAGCCCGGCAGCGAGGAATACCGCGACTCCGAAAAGTACCAGCTGCGCCACTGGAACCACGACGACCCGGAAAGCCTCGCGCCGTTCATCGCGCGCGTGAACCGCATCCGGCGCGAGAACCCCGCGCTGCAATGGGACCGCACGCTGCGCTTCCTGCCGATCGAGAACGATCAGCTGCTGGCCTATGCCAAGGCGTCGGAGGATGGCCGCAACGTGATCGTCACGGTGGTCAATCTCGACCCGCACAACGTGCAGTCCGGCTGGGTCAACCTGGCGCCCAAGAGCCTCGGCATCGAGACGCACGAGGCGTTCCAGATGCACGACCTGCTGAGCGGCCAACGCTTCATGTGGCAGGGCGATTGGCACTACGTGCAGCTCGACCCGCATCGCGTTCCGGCGCACATCTTCGCCGTGCGGCGTCGGGATGCCGACGACCGCGATTTCGATTACTTTGTTTGAAGGCGCAAGATGAACGCACCTGTACCCCATATTGCGCTTGAAACGGTCGAGATCGACACGAGCGACGATCCGCTTTGGTACCGCGACGCGGTGATCTACCAGCTGAACGTCAAGGCGTTCTTCGACACCAACAACGACGGCTTCGGCGACTTCAAGGGCGTGACCGCCAAGCTCGACTACGTCAAGGAGCTCGGCGTCAACACGATCTGGCTGATGCCGTTCTATCCGTCGCCGATGCGCGACGACGGCTACGACATTTCGGCCTACGAGGACGTGAACCCGCAGTACGGCACGATCGACGACTTCCGCGAGATGATGGACGAGGCGCACAAGCGGGGCCTGCGCGTGATCACCGAGCTGGTCATCAACCACACCTCGATCGACCACCCCTGGTTCCAGGCCGCGCGCAACGCGCCGCCCGGATCGCCCGAGCGCGATTTCTATGTCTGGAGCGACACCGACCAGATCTACCAGGGCACCCGGATCATCTTCACCGACACCGAGACCTCGAACTGGGCCTGGGACCCGGTGGCCAAGGCCTACTACTGGCACCGCTTCTTCAGCCACCAGCCCGACCTCAACTTCGACAACCCGGCCGTGCTCGAGGCGATCTTCAAGGTGATGCGCTTCTGGCTCGACATGGGCGTGGACGGGTTCCGGCTCGACGCCATTCCCTACCTGGTGGAGCGCGACGGCACCAGCAACGAGAACCTGCCCGAGACGCACGACGTCATCAAGAAGCTGCGCGCCGCCATCGACGCCGAGTACAAGAACCGCTTCCTGCTGGCCGAGGCCAACATGTGGCCCGAGGACGTGCGCGAATACTTCGGCGACGGCGACGAGTGCCACATGGCCTACCACTTTCCGCTCATGCCGCGGATGTACATGGCCATCGCCCAGGAAGACCGGCATCCGATCGTCGAGATCATGCAGCAGACGCCCGACATTCCCGAGGGCTGCCAGTGGGCCATTTTCCTGCGCAACCACGACGAGCTCACGCTCGAGATGGTGACCAGCAAGGAGCGCGACTACATGTACAACATGTACGCCGCCGACACGCGCGCGCGCATCAACCTGGGCATCCGGCGCCGCCTTGCGCCGCTGATGGAAAACGACCTCGATCGCGTCAAGCTCATGAACGGCATGTTGCTGTCGATGCCCGGTTCGCCGATCATCTACTACGGCGACGAGATCGGCATGGGCGACAACGTGTTCGTCGGCGACCGCAACGGCGTGCGCACGCCGATGCAGTGGAGCCCCGACCGCAACGCCGGCTTCTCGCGCGCCGATCCGCAGCGGCTGTACCTGCAGCCGATCATGGACCCCATGTTCGGCTACGAGGCGCTCAACGTCGAGGCGCAGGCGCGCGACGCCAGCTCGCTGCTCAGCTGGACCAAGCGCATGCTCGCCGTGCGCAAGACCAGCCACGCCTTCGGCCGCGGCAAGCGGCGCTTCCTCAAGCCCGGCAACCGCAAGATCCTGGCCTACCTGAGCGAGTACGAGGACGACATCATCCTGACGGTGTTCAATCTCTCGCGGGCCGCCCAGCCCGTGGAGCTCGACCTGTCCGCCTTCAAGGGGCGGGTGCCGATCGAGATGCTCGGGCGCGTGCCGTTCCCGCCCATCGGCGAGCTGCCTTACCTGCTGACGCTCGCTTCGTACGGCTTCTACTGGTTCAAGCTCGCCTCCGACGCCGAGATGCCGAGCTGGCACCAGGAGGGCGTGGCGCTTCAGGATTGGCCCACGCTCGTGCTGTTCGACGGCTGGAACAGCTTCTTCCGGGACCGCGTGATGCCGTGGCGCATGGGCATGTCCGAGCGCATGCGCAACCAGTTCGAACTCGACATCCTGCCGCGGCACATCGAGATCCAGCGCTGGTACGCGTCCAAGGGAACCCCGATCGCCCGGGCGCAACTGGCCGACTATGGGGTGTGGGAAACCGATGGGCAGAGCTGGCTGCTGCCGACGCTCGAACTCGACGGCCCACCCGGTGGCGCCACCTACTTCATGCCGCTCGCGCTGGCATGGGAAGAGCGCGACGAGGAGCGCATGAATGGCCTCACGCAGGCGGCACTGGCCAAGATCCGCCAGCAGGCGCAGGTGGGCGTGATGGGCGATGCCTTCTACGACGAGGCGTTCTGCCGGGCCCTGGTGCAGGCGATCCGCGACGGCATGGAGCTGCCGACCGCGAACGGCCGGCTGCGCTTCAAGGCCACGGCCGCGTTTGCGGCCATCGACGCCGACATCGCCACCATGCAGGTGGGCCGGCCCAGCGGCGTGAGCAGCAACACCGTGCTCACGATGGATGAAACGCTGTTCCTCAAGGGATACCGCAACGTACGCGAAGGCTTGAACCCCGAGCTCGAGATGGGACGCTTCCTGACCGAGGACGCAAAGTACCCGTCGTGCGTGCCGGTGCTGGGCGCGCTCGAGTACATCGGCAACGATGGCCGCACGATGACGCTCGCGATGGTGCAGTCCTACGTGGCGAACCAGGGCGACGGCTGGGAGCACACGCTCGGCTACCTCGAGCGCTACCTGCGCGACTTCGCCACCACCGACGGCGGTGCCGCGCCCGATCCGCTGATCGAGCATGGCGGCTTCCTCGCGCTCATGACCACGCTGGGGCAGCGAACGGCCGAACTGCACAACGCACTCGCGATGCGCACGGGCGCGGCGGCCTTCGAGCCCGAGGCGCTGCAGCCCGAGGACGTCGCGCGCTACACGGCCAGTGCCGACGCCGACGCCAAGGTCACGCTCGCGCTGCTGCGCGAACGCATCGGCCAGCTGCCCGCCGTGGCACAGCCCGATGCCCAGTCGCTGCTCGACATGGAGGCTGCGCTGCACGCCACCATTGCGGCACGCCGGCCGCAGACGCAGGGCGCCATCAAGAGCCGCTACCACGGCGACTTCCACCTGGGGCAGGTGCTGCTGCGCGACAACGACTTCCTGATCATCGATTTCGAAGGCGAGCCGGCGCGCAGCTTCGACGAGCGCCGCACCAAGGGGTCGCCGCTGCGCGACGTGGCGGGCATGCTGCGCTCCTTCAACTATGCGCGTTGGTCCGCCCTGCGACGCGTGGCGCAGAGCGCCGAGGAAGCCGTCATGCTGGCCACGCCAGCCGCGGCCTGGGAACAGGCCGCGCGAGAAGCCTTCCTGGCGGGCTACATGGGTTCGCTCACCACCGCGGACGGCAAGGCCGCGGCGATCGATGCCGAACTGCTCGCGCTGTTCGAGCTCGAGAAGGCGCTCTACGAAATGCGTTACGAACTCAACAACCGGGTCGACTGGGCGCAGGTCCCGTTGAACGGCGTGCTCGCCATGCTCCAGCCACCGCCAGCCGCCTGACCCGTCGACCCTCCACCCCGAAGCACGCGCCGCACCCGCGGCAACTGCTTCGATTTTCATATCCGCCTACCACCGCCATCACGCACGGGAGAAATACATGGACCGATTCGGCATTCAACTCGAACCACTGAATGCGATGCTTTACCAGGTCGGGGCCTTCGTGCCCCGCCTCGCCATCGCCATCGTGGTCGTACTCGCCGGCTGGCTCGTCGCCAAGACGGTGCGCTTCGCTGTCACCAGGGCCTTGCGGGCCATCAACTTCAACGTGCTCACCGAGCGCGCCGGCCTCGACAACTT
The DNA here is from genome assembly GCF_057657255.1 of Variovorax sp. Soil_C_19. Classification (NCBI taxonomy): domain Bacteria; kingdom Pseudomonadati; phylum Pseudomonadota; class Betaproteobacteria; order Burkholderiales; family Comamonadaceae; genus Variovorax; species Variovorax sp. Soil_C_19. The sequence continues at coordinate 481,206 of NZ_JBDGIV010000001.1, forward strand.
CCTGCGCCAAGGTGGCTGGAACGGCGACACCAGCAGCCTCTTCGGGGTGCTGGCCTACTGGATGGTGATCTTCGCGTCACTGCTGCTGGCCTTCAACGGCATGGGGCTCAGCTACATCGCCGACCTGCTCGGTCGCGTGGTGTGGTTCGTGCCGAACCTCTTCGTCGCATTGCTGGTGCTCGCGTTCGGCTCGTACTTTGCCCGCTTCGTGGGCGAGGCAGTGGCCAGCTACCTGCGCGGTGTGCAGATGCGCGACGCGGCGCTGCTCGGGCGCATTGCGCGCTACGCGGTGATGGCGTTCGTGATCCTGATCGCGCTCGACCAGGTCAAGGTGGGTGGCGACATCGTGCGCGAGAGCTTCCTCGTCGTGCTTGCGGGCGTGGTGTTCGCGCTGGCGCTGGCCTTCGGCCTCGCAGGCAAGGACTGGGCTGCCACGCAGATCGAACGCTGGTGGCCCCGCGTGCCCAAGGACGACGCCAGGGCTGCGCCTCCCAGCACCACCACCACGACCACAGGAATTCGCCGGCCGGGCCCGCCCGTGCCGCCGCAGTCGGCGGGTGACCGTCCGCCACGCTGACGGCAGGCGGGATCCGTCTCGCCTCGTTCCCCATCCTGATCCATCTTCTTCGTCCAACTTCTTCGCGCAATCCATTCGATGACTCGCAGCAAAAACACCTCGATCACGGCCGTCTGGCCGGGGCGCCCCTATCCCCGGGGCGCCAACTGGGACGGGGAGGGCGTCAATTTCGCCATCTACTCGCAGCACGCCGAAGGCGTGGAGCTGTGCCTCTTCGACGAGAAGGGCCGCCATGAAATCCAGCGCATTCCGCTGCGCGAGCGCACCGACGGCGTGTGGCACTGCTACCTGCCCGAAGCCCGTCCCGGCCAGGCCTACGGCTACCGCGTGCGCGGCCCCTACAAGCCCGAGGAGGGCCACCGGTTCAACCCGCACAAGCTGCTGGTCGATCCCTACGCCAAGGACCTGGTGGGCGAGCTGCGCTGGGGCGATGCGCTCTACGGCTACACGGTGGGCAGCAAGCGCGAAGACCTGTCGTTCGACCGCCGCGACAGCGCGCCGCTCATGCCTAAGGGCCGCGTGCTCGAGACCGCCTTCACCTGGGGCGACGACCGGCGTCCCTCGGTGCCCTGGCAGGACATGGTGATCTACGAACTGCACGTGCGCGGGTTCACCATGGGCCATCCTGATGTGCCGTCCGAACTGCGCGGCACCTATGCGGGCATGTGCTGCGCGCCCGTCATCGACTACCTCAAGCGTCTGGGCGTCACCACCGTCGAGCTGCTGCCGGTGCACAGTTTCCTGAACGACCGGCATCTGGCCGAGAAGGGGCTGCAGAACTACTGGGGCTACAACTCGCTCGCGTACTTCGCGCCCGAGACGCGCTACAGCGCGTCGGGCAAGGTGAAGGAGTTCAAGACCATGGTCAAGACCCTGCACTCGGCAGGCATCGAGGTGATCCTCGACGTGGTCTACAACCACACCTGCGAAGGCAACCAGCTCGGCCCCACGCTGTCGATGCGCGGCGTGGACAACGCCTCCTACTACATGATCAACGCCGAGAACCGGCGTTACTACGACGACTTCACGGGCTGCGGCAACACCGTCAACCTCGAGCATCCGCGGGCACTCCAGCTGGTAATGGATTCGCTGCGCTACTGGGTCGAGGAGATGCACGTCGACGGCTTCCGCTTCGACCTCGCCTCGGCGCTGGCGCGCGAGGCTGGCAAGGTCGAGAACCTCGGCGGCTTCTTCGACGCCATTCGCCAGGACCCGACGCTCAACCGCGTCAAGCTGATCGCCGAGCCCTGGGACCTGGGCCACGGCGGTTATCAGGTCGGCAACTTCCCGGCCGGCTGGGCCGAGTGGAACGATCAGTACCGCGACGGCATGCGCGGCTTCTGGAAGGGCGATGGCGGACTGATCGGCGAAGTCGGCAAGCGGCTCACCGGCTCCGAAGATCTTTATGGCTGGTCGGGCAAGCGGCCGACCGCGAGCATCAACTTCATCACCGCGCACGACGGCTTCACGCTCAACGACCTCGTCTCTTACAACGAGAAGCACAACGAGGCGAACGGCGAGGACAACCGCGACGGCAACAGCCACAACATTTCGTGGAACTGCGGTGCCGAAGGCCCCACCGACGACGCCGAGATCGTGGCCCTGCGCGAGCGCCAGAAGCGCAACCTGCTCGCCACGCTGCTGCTTTCGCAGGGCGTGCCGATGCTGCTGGCCGGCGACGAGCGCGGCAACACGCAGAACGGCAACAACAACGTCTATTGCCAGGACAACGAGATCGGCTGGATCGACTGGACGCCCACGCCCGAGCGCCAGGCGCTCGTCACTTTCGTGGAGCGGCTCATCGCATTCAGGCGCTCGCATCCGTCGTTCCGCCGGCGCAGCTTCTTCGCGGGCACGCCCAGGGAAGCCGACGGCGTGACCGACGTGGTGTGGCTGCGGCCCGACGGCGGCGAGATGAGCTCCGACGACTGGAACGATGGCAATGCGCGCTGCATTGCGATGTACATCCCGGGCGGTGGCATCGTCGACCGCGGTCCCCGCGGCGAGGCGCAGCACGACGATGACTTCCTGGTGCTTTTCAATGCGCACCATGACGAGATCGCGTTCACGCTGCCCGCGTCGCGCCATGGCAGTTGGCGCCTGCTGGTGGACACCGCCAGCGGCTCGCCGCCGCTCGCTACCGAGGACGTGGCGGCGCATGCGCCGGCCTGGTCCGAGCCCGCCTACCCCTTGCAGTGCCGCTCGCTCGTGGTGCTGAGCCGTCCGGACGTCCGACCATGAAACGAATTCACCGCATGCCCTTTGGTGCCACGGTCCATGCCGCTGGTGTCGATTTCGCCTTCTGGGCGCCCTCGGCCGAGGGCGTTTCGCTGGTGCACAGGCCCGCGGGTGGCGCTGCGGCCACGCACGCGCTCTCGCGCGGAGCAGACGGCTGGTACCGCACCACACTGGCCGATGCGCGTGCTGGCGACAGCTACGCCTGGCGCCTCGCGGACGGCACCACCATGCCCGACCCGGCCTCGCGCTTCAATCCCGAAGACGTGCACGGCCCGAGCCGGGTGGTCGACCCCACGAGCTTCGACTGGCCCGATGCCGCATGGCGCGGCCGGCCCTGGCACGAGGCCGTGGTGTACGAGCTCCACATCGGCACCTTCACCGAGGAAGGCACCTTCCAGGCGGCACGCGAGCGGCTCACCGAGTTGGCGGAACTCGGCATCACCGCGATCGAGCTGATGCCGCTCGCGGACTTTCCGGGCTCCCGCAACTGGGGCTACGACGGCGTGCTGCAGTTTGCCCCCGACGCGAGCTATGGCTCGCCCGATGATCTCAAGGCGCTGGTCGCCGCCGCGCATGCGCTCGGCATCATGGTGCTGCTGGACGTGGTCTACAACCACTTCGGGCCCGAGGGCAACTATCTCCATGCGAGCTGCCCCGAGTTCTTCAATGCCGCCGAGCGCACGCCCTGGGGCGCGGCGATCAATTTCGACGGGCCGGGTTCCCGCACCGTGCGCGACTTCTTCGTGCACAACGTGCTCTACTGGATCGAGGAGTTCCAGTTCGACGGCCTGCGCATGGATGCGATCCACGCCATCCGCGACAGCTCGCCCAAGCACATCGTGCAGGAGATTCGCGAGGCGCTCGATGCCGGCCCCGCGCGCGAGCGGCAGGTGCACCTGGTGCTCGAGAACGACGCCAACCAGGCGCGCCTGCTGGTGCGCGGCAAGGGTGGGCATCCGCTGGCCGGCACCGCCCAGTGGAACGACGACCTGCACCATGCGGCGCACGTACTCACCACCGGCGAGCGCGACGGCTACTACGTCGACTACGCCGACGCACCCGCGCGCGACTTCGCGCGCTCGCTGGCCGAAGGCTTCATCTACCAGGGCCAGGCTTCGCCGTTCCGCGACGGCGAACTGCGCGGCGAGCCGAGCACCGCGCTGCCGTCGACCGCGTTCGTCTCGTACCTGCAGACGCACGACCAGGTCGGAAACCGCGCCTTCGGCGACCGCATCCATGCCTTCGGCGACCCGGTGCTGCTGCGCGGCGCCTTCGCATGCCTGCTGCTCTCGCCGCACGTGCCGATGCTGTTCATGGGCGACGAGTTCGCCGCGTCCACGCCGTTCCTGTACTTCTGCGATTTCGGACCCGAGCTGGCCGCCGCCGTGTCGGCTGGCCGCCGCGCGGAGTTCGGCGGCTTCGCGGCCTTTGCCGACGAAGCGGCGCGCGCCCGCATTCCGGACCCTAACGCCGAGCAGACCTTCCTGGCGTCGAAGCTGCGTTGGCGCGAGCGCGGCACGCAGCCGCACTTTGCGCGGCTGTGCGAAATGCAGCAGCTGCTCGAGGCCCGCCACCGCCTGCTGGTGCCGCACTTCGCGGGCTCGCAGGGTGCCGGCAGCTACAGCTGCGACGACGGCCTGGTGCAGGTCCGCTGGGACTTCGCCCGCACAGGTGGCGCGGCGGGCGCGTCGGCCAAGCGCCTGCACCTCGTCGCGCACCTGGGCACGGAGCCGGCCACGGAAACCGCCACGCCACCCGGCGCGGCAGTCTACAAAATGAGCGTCGCGGCAGAGGCCGCCGGTCGCCTGAGGCTTGAACGCGGAGGCGTCTACGCCTCGCTGGAGGATATCGCTGGTGGATGAACTGACTCACGGCGCAACCGCTGCGCTCGAACGGCTGTGCCGGCGCTACGGCATCGACCCCAGCTATACCAACGCATTCGGAATCGAACAGCACGCCACGCCCGAAAGCCTGGCTGCGCTGCTGGCAGAACTCGGTGTGGCTGCCGATGCGGCCGCCGTTGAAGACCCCGCAGACGACGCCGCCATTGCGCCCGTGCAGGTGGTTCCGGCCGACATGTCCGATTGGCGCGTGACCTTGCCGCTCGCCCGGGCGCAGGCCGATGGGCCGCTGCACTGGCGGCTGCGCGACGAGGCGGGCCGCACCCAGGAAGGCGATGCCAAGCCGCAGCCGGCGCCCGGCGGCGGCCGCGAGTTGCAACTGGCGCCCGCGCTCGCCGCGGGCTACCACTGGCTGCAGATCGACGGGCTCGATGGCGAGATGCTCGTCGTCGCGTCGCCAGGGCGCTGCTACCGCCCGCCCGCAGTGCAGGACGGTGGCCGCGTCTGGGGCCCCGCCATCCAGCTCTATGCGCTGCGCTCGCCGCGCAACTGGGGCATCGGCGACTTCGGCGATCTCGAGACGCTGATCGGCAGCATGGCCGAGCAGGGCGCCGACGTGGTCGGCCTCAACCCGCTGCATGCGCTGTTCCCGACCGACCCGCTGCGCGCGAGCCCCTACAGCCCGTCGTCGCGGCAGTGGCTCAACGTGATGTACATCGACGTCGAGGCCGTCGAGGAATTTGCCGGCTGCGAAGCGGCGCGCGAGCGCGTGGCCTCGCCGGTGTTCCAGGCGCGCCTCGCGGCGCTGCGCGCCGAGCCGCTGGTCGACCACGCCGGCGTCGCCGAGGCCAAGGCCGAGGTCATGGAGATGCTGTTCGAGCATTTCCGCGCGCAGCATCTCACGGCGGGCGGTGCGGTTGACGAGCGCGGCGAGTCCTTCCTTGCGTTCGTCGCCGCGCATGGCCAGGCGCTGCGCCGGCATGCAATCTTCGAGGCGCTGCAGGCGCACTTTGCCGCGGCCGACCCCGGCTGCTGGGGCTGGCCGGCCTGGCCCGAGGCCTACCGGCAGCTCGATGCGCCCGAGGTGCAGGCCTTCGCGACGCAGAACGCCAAGCGCGTGCAGTACTACCAGTACCTGCAATGGGTGGCCGACAGCCAGCTGGCCCGGGCCAGCCAGCGCTGCGACGCGCTCGGCATGGGCATCGGGCTCTACCTGGACCTGGCCGTGTCGGCCGACCGCGGCGGCTCCGACGTCTGGACCGCGCAGCAATGCTTCGCGGCCGGTGCCAGCATCGGCGCGCCGCCCGACGAGTTCAATCCCGCGGGCCAGAACTGGGGCCTGCCGCCGATGCGCCCGGACCGCCTGCGCACGCACCACTACGCGCCCTTCGTCCAGATGCTGCGCGCGAACATGCGCCATGCCGGCGCGCTGCGCATCGACCATGCCATGGGGCTGATGCGCCTGTTCTGGATTCCGCCCGGCCGCTCGGCCCGCGACGGCGCCTACGTGCGCTACCAGGTCGAGGAGATGCTCGCCATCGTGGCGGTCGAAAGCCACCGGCACGGCTGCATGGTGGTGGGCGAAGACCTCGGTACCGTCGAGGACGCGATGCGCGAGGCGCTCGCGCGCGCCGACGTGCTCTCGTACCGGCTGATGTACTTCGAGAAGCAGCCGGACGGCAGCTTCACGCCGCCTGAAGACTATCTTCCGGCCGCGCTCGTGGCGGTCAGCACCCACGACCTCGCCACGCTGGCCGGCTGGTGGACGGGGCAAGACCTGCGGTTGCGGCTCTCGCTCGACCTGTTCCCCGAACCGGGCCTCTTCGACGCGCAGCTGCTCGACCGTGCCCAGGAGCGCATCCGCCTGATGCTCGCGGTGCGCGAGGCAGGCCTGCTGACGGCAGACGAAGCGGCGCAGGCGCTCGCGCAGCCGACGCCGTCGCTGCGCGTCATGCAGGCCGTGCACGCCTTCCTGGCCAAGGCGCCCTCGGCGCTGATGGTGTTCCAGCTCGAGGACGTGGCGGGCGAGATCGACCAGGCCAACCTGCCCGGCACCATCGACACCCATCCCAACTGGCGGCGCAAGCTTCCGTCGAACGTGCAGGCACTCGCCGCGAGCGATGCGATGCGGGGGCTTGCCGAGTGCCTGCGCGCCGCGCGGCCGCGGCGCAGCACGGTGTCCAACGAGCCCGCACCGCTGCCCGAGGCGCGCGTGCCGCGCGCGACCTACCGGCTGCAGTTCCACAAGGACTTCACCTTCGACCATGCGATCGAAGTGCTGCCGTACCTTGCGCAGCTCGGCGTGAGCCATGTCTACTGCTCGCCGATCCAGCGCGCCCGCGCCGGCAGCACGCACGGCTACGACGTGGTGGCGCATGCCGAGGTCAATCCCGAGCTCGGCGGTGCCGAAGGCTTCGAACGCTTCGTCTCGGCGCTCAAGGCCAACGGCCTTGGCCAGCTGCTCGACCTGGTGCCCAACCACATGGGCGTGCTCGGCGCCGACAACGCCTGGTGGATGGACGTGCTCGAGAACGGGCCGGCTTCGCCGTTCGCGCAGCACTTCGACATCGACTGGCAGCCGCTCAACGCCGAGCTCGCCGGCAAGGTGCTGCTGCCGGTGCTCGGCGGGCACTACGGCGAGATCCTCGAGGGCGGCGAACTGGTGCTGCACTTCGAGGTGGCCGAGGGCCCGCTGGCGCTGCGCTACTACGACCACCGCTTCCCGCTGGCGCCCGAGACCTATCCCGCCGTGCTCGCTCGGGCGGTGCCGCACCTGGCGGATGCGACGCTGTCGGCCGAGCTCGCGAGTTTGTCGACAGCCTTCGGGCACCTGCCGGGTCGCAGCGTGTCGGGGCCGGCGGAGCGCACCGAGCGCGTGCGCGACAGCGCACTCTTCAAGGCCCGGCTCGCAGCGCTGGCCGAGGCGCATCCGCCCGTCGCGCGCGCCGTGCTGGCCGCGGTGGCGGAGCTCAACATGGCCTCGGAAGAAGCCCGCGACGCACTCCACCGGCTCATCGACGTTCAGGCGTACCGGCTTGCCTACTGGCGCGTCGCGTCGGACGAGATCAACTACCGGCGCTTCTTCGACATCAACGACCTGGCGGCCGTACGCATGGAGCGCGAAGAGGTGTTCGAGGCGACCCAGTCGTTCGCGCTCGAACTCACCGCCGCCGGCGTCGTCGACGGATTGCGCATCGACCACCCCGATGGCCTCTATGACCCGGCGCGCTACTTCCTGCAACTGCAGGAAGGGCATGCGCGCCGCGCCGGGTTTGCGCTGCCGCCAACCGGTCCGGATGGGCGCCCCCCGCGCCCGCTCTACGTCGTCGCCGAGAAGATCGCCGCCGCCGAGGAAGAGGTGCCGCTCGAATGGCACGTGCACGGCACCACCGGCTACCGCTTCGCCAACGTGGCCAACGGCGTGCTGGTGGACACCGGCTCGGCCGATGCGCTGCGCAAGACCTGGCACGACTTCACGCGCGAGACGCAGGATTTCCATTCGCTCGCGCGCGAGGGCAAGCACGAGGTGATGCGCAGTGCGCTATCGTCCGAGCTCAACGTGCTTTCCACCGAGCTGCTGCGCATCGCGCGGGCCGACCGCAGCACGCGCGACTACACGCTCAATGCACTGCGCCGCGCGATCGCAGCCGTGGCGGAATGCATGCCGGTCTACCGCACCTACATCGTCGACGCGCCGTCCGAGCAGGATGCGCACTTCATCGACGTGGCCACGCGCGAAGCCGAGCGCCAGAGCCGCGATGCCGACCGCTCGGTGTTCGCCTTCGTGCGCCAGTCGCTGCGCGGCGAGGCCGTGGAAGGCGCCCCGGCGGCGCTGGCCGAGCGCGTGCGCCGTTTCGCGGTGCGCTTCCAGCAGTTCAGTGCGCCGGTGACGGCCAAGGGCGTGGAGGACACTGCCTTCTACCGCTACTTCCCGCTCAGCGCGCTCAACGAAGTCGGTGGCGAGCCCGACCAGTTCGGTTTCGACGTGGACGAGTTCCATGCCCTGAGCGCCGACCGCGCGCGGCGCTGGCCGCATACGATGCTGGCCACTTCGACGCACGACAACAAGCGTTCCGAAGGGGTGCGCAACCGCATCGACGTGCTGTCGGAAATGCCGCGCGAATGGCGCGAGTCTCTCGCGCGCTGGCATGCGCTGTGCGGCGAGGGGCCCGATTCACCGTCGCGCGCCCACGAGTACCTGCTTTACCAGACGCTGCTCGGCGCGCTGCCCTTCGGTGGGCTCGATGCGGAGACCGCGCCCGCCTTTACCGCGCGCATCCAGCAGTACATGCAGAAGGCGGCGCGCGAGGCCAAGCAGCACACGGCGTGGACCCAACCCGACGAAGCCTACGAAAAGGCGCTCGAGGGCCTGGTGCACAAGATACTCTCGGACTTGTCCGACGGCGGATGCCTGGCCGACATCCAGCGGCTGGCCGATCGGCTGTCGTGGTACGGCGCCTGGAACGGGCTCACGCTGGCCCTCTTGAAGTACGGCTCGCCCGGCGTGCCCGATCTCTACCAGGGCAGCGAGCTCATCGACCTGAGCCTGGTCGACCCCGACAACCGCCGGCCGGTCGACTACGACCTGCGCCGCGGCCACCTGAACACGCTGGTCGCCGCTGCCGCAACGCCCGACGCCCCCGCGCAGCTGCAGGCCCTGGCCGCCGCGCCGCACGACGGCCGCGCCAATCTGTGGTTCATCTGGCGCATGCTGTCGCTGCGGCGCGGCGACCCCGACCTGTTCAAGCTCGGCGGCTACGAGGGACTCACCGTCGAGGGGCCGCTCGCCCGGCACGTGGTTGCGTTCGCGCGCCGACACGAGGGCCGCACACTGATCGTTCTTGCGGGGCGGCTGTTCACCGGCATTGCGCGCCCGGCCACCGGGGGTGCGGCGCCGGTGCTCCCCGATGCCGCGGCATGGCGCGGCACGCGGGTGTTGCTGCCCGAAGGCTTCGACAAGCCTGAACTCGACAACGTGCTGACCGGGCAGGCCCTGTCGCCGAACGGTGCCGAGATTCAGCTCGATGTGGCTTTCGCGCGCATCCCTTGGGCCGTGTTCTACAGTCCGTAGTACTTGTCGACCGTGCCCTTGTACGTATCGTCGTACTCGGGCACGCGGTCGTTCGCATAGCGCGGCGCACCTTCGATCTGGGTCTTGTCGAGCGGCACGACGTAGCCGTCCTGGGCTGTGTCGTACTTCAGCATCGACCACGGGATCGGATAGCGGTCGGTGCCCATGCCGAGGAAGCCGCCGAACTCCATCACGGCGTAGCAGACCTGGCCCGAGATCTTGTCGATCATGAGTTCGTCGATGGTGCCGAGCTTGTCGCCCGCGGTGTTGTAGACGGTGGTGCCTTCGACACGCTCCGAGGAAATGACAGGGTTCGCGCTTGTCATGGAAGGAAGTCTCCGGCCAGCATGCCTGGGAAATGCCGGCGTTGATTGCAATGCCCAGACCCTTCACTCTCCGCGCGAAAGAATCCAGCCGCATCGGCTGGTGGATCGTCGTGGTGTAGGAGGCTGTCGGCCGTCACCCGAGCCAGCGCGGCACGAACTGCACGGCGGCCGCGGCAACGATGCCCTGCACGGTCACGCAATGCCACATGAGGCCGGTGTTGTCGAGCGTGGCGCGCGCCGCCGGCTGCAGCCTGCCCGTCCATGAGCGCGCCAGCACATAGCCGCCCATCAGCGCCAGCACCGCGACGTGGAAGGCCTGGTAGCCGAGCAGCATGCCGACCGAGGCGCTCCAGCCCTGCGCGCGCGGGTCGAGCCCGGCCTGCAGATGGCCGACGATCTCGAGCACCGATGCGCCTGCCGCGCAGGCGACCGCCAATGCGACGAAGAGCCTCAGCCAGCGCTGGCCGCAAGCTTGCGCGGAGCCGAGCGAGCGCGTGGCCACCAGCATCAGGACCGACCCCGCAGCGAGCAGCAGCCCCGCGCCGGCCGGCCAGCGTGAAGCCGGCAGCGCCGCGCCTGCGGGCGGACACACGTCACTGGCCATGGCGAGGTGCACATGGGTGTAGAGCAGCGAAGCGAAGATGGTCATGTCGACCGCGATCAGCACCACCATCGCCCACCACGAATGCGACGCCGCGCCGCTGGCGCCCACCGGCAGGTGCACGCCGTGGCCGACGTCGGCGGTGGCGACCGGCGGCGGCTGGTCGGAATCCCAGAGCCAGCGCATGATGCACACCACCGCGAGCACGCCGCAGGCGAGGGCAGGCAGCGCCTGCGAAACGGTGAGCAGAAGGAAGAAGCCGGCCGTGCCGGCGGCCGCCAGGAGCGGCCACCAGCTGTCGGTCGGCAGCCGAAGCAAGTGCATCGGGCGCGCCGCGAGCACGCTGGTCACCAGCGTTTCGCGCCCGCCGAACACCGTGCCGGGTAGCCAGAAACGGCCGGCCTCGGCCTCCTGCGGTAGCGTCGGCCGCTGCCAGAGCGGATAGCGCGAATCCACGGGCGGAATGCTGCGCACGCCGTATTCGCGCGGCGGCAGCCATTCGAGCGTGCCGGCACGCCATGGGTCGCGATGGTCCTGCTCGGGGCGCCGCAGCGTGCGCACCACGTCCACGATGAAGATCAAGACCCCTGCGGCCAGGATGTAAGCGCCGACGGTCGAGAGCATGTTGAGCGTGTTCCACCCCAGGCCGGCGTCGTAGGTGTAAACGCGTCGCGGCATGCCGAGCAGCCCCGCGAAATGCATGGGAAAGAAGGTCAGGTTGAAGCCGCCGAACATGAGGCCGAACACCCAGCGGCCCCAGCGCTCCGAAAGGCGGTGCCCGTTGAAGAGCGGCGCCCAGTAGTAGAAGCCCGCGAAAACCGGAAACACCATGCCGCCGATCAGCACGTAGTGCAGGTGCGCCACGATGAAGTAGCTGTCGTGCGCCTGCCAGTCGAAGGGCAGCACCGCCACCATCACGCCCGTGAGGCCGCCCAGCACGAAGATGAAGTGGAAGCCGAGCAGGAACAGCGTCGGCGCATTGAGCGTGACGCGGCCGCGCCAGAACGTGGCGATCCAGGCGAACACCTGCACTCCGCTCGGGATGGCGACGATGAAGCTCGCGGCCGACACCACCATGAGCGACAGCTCCCCGAGCCCGGCGGTGAACATGTGGTGCGCCCACAGCGCAAAACTCACCACGCCGACGCCGATCAGCGCCAGCACCACGGCGCGGTGCCCCACGAGCGGCGTGCCCGCGAGCGTGGCAGCCATCATCGAGACCATGCCCGCCGCGGGCAGGAAGATGATGTAGACCTCGGGGTGGCCGAAGAACCAGAACAGGTGCTGCCACAGCAGCGGATCGCCGCCGCGCGCGGGGATGAAGAAGGGCCAGTCGAATGCGCGCTCGAGTTCGAGCAGCATGGTGGCCGCGATCACCGCCGGAAAAGCGATGACGATCATCAGCGCGCTCACGAGCATGGCCCAGGCGAAGATCGGCATGCGCATCAGCTTCATGCCGGGCGCGCGCGTGAAGAGAATGCCGATGATCAGCTCGATGGCGCCCGCAATGGCCGAGATCTCGATGAAGCCGATGCCCAGCAGCCACCAGTCGGCGCCGCGCCCCGGGGAGAATTCCTTGCCCGTGAGCGGCGGGTACATGAACCAGCCGCCATCGGGCGACTGCCCGAAGAAGAGGGTGCAGAAGAACGCGATGCCGCCGATCGCATAGGCCCAGAACGCATAGGCCGACAGCAGCGGAAAGGGCAGGTCGCGCGCACCGAGCATGCCCGGCAACAGGTAGATGGCCACGGCCTCGACGATCGGCACCGCGAACAGGAACATCATCACGGTGCCGTGCATCGTGAAGAGCTGGTTGTAGGTGCCTGCGTCGATCAGGTCGTTGTCGGGTACCGCGAGCTGCGTGCGCATCAGCAGCGCCAGGATGCCGGCCAGCACGAAGAACAACATGGCCGTGGCGATGTAGTACACGCCGATGTGCGTGTTGTTGACCGCCGAGAGCCGGCGCCATCCGCGCGGCGGTGCCCAGGCGCGTTCGAGCGCTTCGCGTTCGTCCGCGGGGCGCGGCTGCGGGTTCGGCGGTTCTGCGTATGCTGCTGCGGATGCGTCGTTCGTCATTGGAGTTGGGCAAGCCAGGCTGCGATGGCGTGGAGGTCGGCGTCACCGATGCGCTGGCCCGACGAGGGCATCTGCGCACCGGGCTTGAGCTGCTGCGTGTGGGCGACCCAGCGTGCCAGTTCGCCGGGCGAATTGGCGACCGTGCCGGCGCCCAGGTGGAGGCGGCTGCCCACATGCGTCAGGTCGGGGCCGAGGCCGCGCTCCTCGCTCACGCCGCGCACGGTGTGGCAGGCGTTGCAGCGGTGCGCGAGGAAGGCCTCGCGCCCGCGCTCGACCTCGGCCGAAGGCGCAGCGGGTGCGGCGGCCGGCCGCGCCTGCGCCGCGAGCCACGCATCGAAGGCTTCGGGCGCTTCGGCAACCACGTGCAGCGCCATGCGCGCATGCTGCTCGCCGCAGTATTCGGCGCATTGGCCACGCCAGGTGCCGGGCCGGTCGGCCTGCAGCAGCAGGTGCTGCACGCGGCCGGGCAGCATGTCCATCTTGCCGCCGAGTGAGGGCACCCAGAAGCTGTGGATCACGTCGGCGCTACTGAGTCCGAAGTACACCGGCCGTCCGACCGGGATGCGGATTTCGTTGGCGGTGACCACCTCGGCGCCGCTGGCGGGGTCGCGGTAGCGCACCTCCCACCACCACATGTGGGCCGTGACGCCGACGATCAGCGCATCCGCCGGCGGCACCGGGCGCCAGGGCGGACGATGCCACTCGCTGTAGAAGAACAGCGCGACCAGCACGGTGGTCGGAAACACCAGCCCGCCGCCCACGAGCCACCAGCGTGCGTTCACCTGGCCGCCACCGCGGCGCCGCACCGCGAGCACAAGCAGCAGCATGACGCCCGCGAAGATCAGCGTGCCGCCGACCGCCAGCACCACGCTCACCTCCAGCAGCGTGTCGGCCACGGGGCCGGCGGCGCGCAGCGCGGACTGGGTCGGAGCTTCGACGGTACCGTTCATCGCGCTCATTCGAGGCTGAGCAGGTAGGCTGCCATGTCGCGCGCATCGGCAGGCGACACGCCCATGGCGGGCATCAGGGTGCCGGGCACGAGTTCGGCCGGGGCGACGATCCAGCGCGCGAGCGCGGCGGGGCCGTTCGGCACCTCGCCGGCGATGTAGCTGCGGCGTCCGAAGGCGGCGAGCGTCGGGCCCATGCGGCCGCGCGCGGCCGACACCTCGGGAATGGCGTGGCAGCTGCCGCATTGGTACTGGGCCAGCAGCGATCGGCCGCGCTCGAGCTGCTGCGCCGATGAGGCGGCCAGCGTGCAGCCGCAGGCCAGCAGCGCCAGCACGGGCAGGGCACAGGCACGAACCGCGCGGCAGGAAGGGGCAGCCAACATGCCCGCCATTGTGCAAACGGAGACGCGGCTTGCGCCGACAAGGCGGCGCCCGTGTGCGTCGGACAATGCCGCGATCGATGCGTGCACCGAAGACCGTTCTCCTCACCCTGGCCGCGCTGGGCCTCGCCGGCGCCGCGGCGGGCGCGCTGGTCGTGTTCGGCGGGCTCTACGATGTCTCGGCCACCTCGCAGCACACGCAGCCGGTGTACTCCCTGCTCGAGACCGCCATGCACCAGTCGGTTCGGCTGCGCGCGCGCGGCATCGAGCCACCCAATCTCGACGACGAGCGCCTGCTGGTGCACGGCGCGGCCTGCTATCGCGACAAGTGCGTGCAGTGCCATGGTGCACCCGGTGTGGCGCAGAACGACATCGGCAAGAGCATGCAGCCGCTGCCCGGCCCGCTGGTGGACGCGCCCGCGCGCTGGAAGCCGCGCGAGCTGTACTGGCTCACCAAGCACGGCATCAAGATGAGCGGCATGCCGGCCTGGGAGCACCGGTTGACGGAGGACGAACTCTGGGCGGTGGTCGCTTTCCTCGGACGGCTGCCCGAACTGTCGCCGCAGCAATATGCCGAAGCCGTGCGCGCGGCGCCCACGGTGGTGGCGCAGGGTGCGCCTTCGCCTTTGGCCTGCGGGCGTGCGCAGGATGCGCCGCCGACCGGAGAGGGCGACGTTCGGCGCGGGGCGCAGGCGCTGCACCAATATGCCTGCAGCGCCTGCCACACGATTCCCGGCATCACGAGTTCATCGCCCCACGTGGGACCGCCGCTCGAAGGCATCGCTGAGCGCCTGCTGATTGCTGGAAAGCTGCCCAACACGCCCGAGAACATGGTGCGCTGGCTGCGCCACACGCACGAGGTCGACCCGCGTTCAGCGATGCCCGAGATGGGGGTGAGCGAGCAGGATGCGCGCGACATCGCAGCGTACCTGGGCACGCTGCGCTGAAGGGGGCAGGGAGTCAGAACTTGCCGGCAGTGCTTTCGTCGTCGACGGTGGCGATGCGCAGCCGGGCGCGTTCGTGCTTGACGACGAGTTCGGCGCAGCGATCGCGCAGCACGGCATCGGCCGGCGGCTGGCCCCGGCAGTCGACGAGCAACTGCGACTCCGCGAAGTCGAGGCCGTGAAGAACCTCCTGGCCATGCGAATTGATGGCCAGGAGATTGTCCGCGGCGAGCTGCGCGCGCAGGGCTTCCGGGATGGCGAGCGACTGCAAGGGAGCCCCTGCTTACTTCTTCATGGCCTTGATATCGGCCTTGCCCTTGGACTGATCGGCCTTGGCCTGCTTCACGCAGGCATCCTTCGCATCGCCCTTCTGGTCGTCGCACTTCTCTTTGGCGACGTCGTAGGCTACGTCGACCTTGGCCTCCGCGACCTTGCGTGCATTGCCATCGCTGGGCCTCTGCTTCTGATCGAGTTCGGCCTTGGCGATCTTTTCCTTGCCCTTGGCCTCGGCCATGCAGACGTCCTTGGCGTTGTCCTTCATGGCGTCGCAGGCCGCCTTGTCGGCCTTGGCGTCGGCCGAGATCTTGTCGCGTGCGGCCTTGTGTTCGGCCATGGCGGCATCGGTGGCCGCAGCCGGCCCGGTGGTCACTTGCGCATGCACCTGGACCATTGCCAGGCAGGATGCTGCGGTGCAAATCATCAGCAGTTTCTTCATGGTGATCTCCTTGGCGGCGGGGGTTTGTTTTTGAAAGCGAGGATCCGCCGTCGAAATCAATATAGAAGTCGGGATGACCGCCACGGTAGGACGCCTGTCGAAGCAGCCGTAAGCACATGCTGACGTGAGGGCTGTGCGCGTCCGTCCTACCATGGGCAACGCACAGGAGTTCGTCATGAAGCTTTCAATTCACCTGTTTGTCTGCGTTGCCACGCTCTCGGCGGCGGCGCCCCCGGCTGTGGCGCAGCAGGACGTGCAGCCGCGTCCCGCGGAGATCGACCCGGCCACCATCGACGACGGCGTCGCGCGCCAGCGCATCGATGCCCAGCGCAAGGCCGCGCTGGAGCGGTGCGAAACCCAGGCCGGCAACCAGCGTGCGGTGTGCCGCAAGGAAGCCGAGGGCCGCGAGAAGATTGCGCTGGCCGAACTTGCACACCAGCGAAACCCGAGCGAGGCCAACGAGCGCCGGCTGGCCGACACAAAGGCCGGCGTGGACCACGAGATCGCGCGCGAGAAGTGCAATGCACACGAAGGCGATGAGCGCAACGCATGCCTGTCGCGCGTCGCTTCCGAATCGGAGCGGGCCCGCCGCCAAGGTGTCCGGCCTAGGGCCTGTTAACACTACGCAAGGGGTCGCGAAGCTCGCCACAGCCCGCCCATCAAGGCGCGTGACGCCGTGCGTGCGTCCGCACGCACAAGGAGCGCAACGCCGAGGGGCGGGCTGTGGCGAGCTTCCCTCCGGGTTGCTCCGCCAAGGGGCCGTCTGCGGCGTTGCCCGCGCTTGCAAGGCGCCAGCCTTGCTGCGCGCGGGCGCCTTGCAGCCAGCCCCTTGGCGAAGCAACGCGATCCCCTTGCGTAGTGTTAACAGGCCCTAGGCTGCACTGAGCCGCCGGCGGGCGTTCAGGCGGTGACGCTGGCCCAGTATTCCCGCGCGGTCGCCTTGATGGTGCGCATCGCTTCCGGGTCGCCCTGCCATAGCGCGGAGAAGTAGGCCTTGGCCTGTGCGAGCGAGACGTCGGGCGGCAGCGGCGGCACGGCCGCATCGGTCACCATCTCGAGCAGCATCGGTCGGTCGGCCGAAAAAGCAGCTTCCCATGCGGGGGCGATGGCCTCGGGCGTGTCGACGCGTACCGCGGCAAGGCCAAGCATCTCGGCGAAGCGCGCATAAGGAAAGTCGGGCAGCTGCTGCGAGGCATCGAACTTGGGGTCGCCACTGAGCACACGCTGTTCCCAGGTCACGAGGTTGAGGTCGCGGTTGTTGAGCACCATGATCGCGAGCCGCGGATCGCGCCAATTGCGCCAGACACGCGCGAGCGTGATGAGCGCATTCAGTCCGTTCATCTGCATCGCGCCGTCGCCGAGCATCGCGACCGCGGGGCGGTCGGGGTGCACCATCTTGGCCGCGATGGCATAGGGCAGCGCCGGGCCCATGGTGGCGAGTCCGCCAGAGAGGCTGGCCTTCATGCCGCGCCGCAGCTTGACGTCGCGCGCATACCAATTGGCGGCCGAGCCGCTGTCGCAGGTGAGCATGCAGCGCTCGGGCAAGCGCGACGACAGTTCCCAGAACACCCGCTGCGGGTTCAGCGGCGAGGCCTCGACGTGCGCGCGCGCCTCGAGCACGCGCCACCATTTCGCCACGTCGGCCTCGATGCCACTGCGCCAGGGGCCGTGCGGTTTCGCATCGAGCAGCGGCAGCAGGGCCGCGAGCGTGGCGCGGCTGTCGCCGACCAGGCCCAGCTCGGTGGGGTAGCGCAGGCCGATGGCGCGCGGATCGGCGTCGATCTGCACGCAACGCGCCTGGCCTTCGGGCGGCAGGAACTCGGCATAGGGGAACGACGACCCGATCATCAGCAGGGTGTCGCACTCTTCCATCATGCGCGAGCTGGGCCGCGTGCCGAGCACGCCGATCGCGCCGGTCACGAAGGGCAGGTCGTCGGGCACCGCGGCCTTGCCGAGCAGCGCTTTCGCAACGCCGGCGCCGAGGTGCTCGGCCAGTTGGATCAATTCGTCGGTGGCGTGCAGGGCGCCCGCGCCTGCAAGGATCGCGACCTTCTGGCCGGCGTTGATGATTTCCGCCGCGCGCCCGAGTGCGATCGCGTTCGGCACCTGCGCAATGGCCGTGCTGCCGATGCCGCTGTGCACCGTGCCGTGTTCGCGTGGCGGCACCGGCACCGCGGGCAGGTCCTGCACGTCGTTGGGAAAGATCACGCAGGTCACGGCGCGGCGGTCGCGCGCAATGCGCATCGCGCGGTCGACGAGGTGGCGAACCTGTTCGGCGCTGGTGGCCATCTGCACGAACTCGTGCGCCACGTCCTTGAACAGCGAGACCAGGTCCACCTCCTGCTGGTAGTCGCCGCCGAGTGCGCTGCGCTTCTGCTGGCCCACGATGGCGACCACCGGCTGGTGGTCGAGCTTCGCGTCGTAGAGGCCATTGAGCAGGTGGATGGCACCCGGGCCCGAGGTGGCGAGGCAGACACCCACCTCGCCCGAGAACTTGGCATGCGCGCACGCCATGAAAGCCGAAAGCTCCTCATGCCGGCTCTGCACGAACTCGATCGCGCCATCGGCACGGTCGAGCGCACCCATGAGACCGTTGATGCCGTCACCGGGGTAGCCGTAGATGCGCCGCACGCCCCAGTCGTGCAGCCGCTGGACCACGAAATCGCTGACCGTCTGCTTCGTCATTGGCACTCCATGTTGTCGGCCGTCCATGCTCGGCGCGGGCGGCGCGCGTGGCTGTCGTTCAACCGGCCCCAGGTTCCGTCGGCGCAGTCCCACAGGCGGCGGCAGAGTGGTCGCCAGACTTCTCCCACGCCCGTCCCCAGCGTCTTCCGACCCGACGTGCTCGTGCGGCGCGCACGATGAAACCTTGTTCATCAAAAGGAGCAAAGTCATGCCCCAAGGCGACAAGTCGGCCTACACGGACAAGCAGAAACGCAAGGCCGAGCACATCGAGGAGAGCTACGAGCACCGCGGCGTTGGCAAGGGCGAGGCCGAGCGGCGTGCCTGGTCCACGGTCAACGCCGAGACCGGCGGCGGCAAGAAGAGCGGCAGCGGCCGCGGCAAGGCCGAGAACCATGCACCGTCGCGCAAGGGCGGCCACAAGGGTGGGGCTGCGGCCGCGTCGCGCACGGCGGCGGAGCGCTCGGCATCGGCGAAGAAGGCCGCCGCCACGCGGAAGCGGAATGCGGAGCATCGAAGCGGCTGAACCCGGAGCCTGTCAGGGCGTATGCACGAAGCAGAGCTTGTGGCCCTCGGGGTCGATGCAATACGCCGCGTAGAAGTCGGCCGCATAGCGCGGCCGCAGCCCCGGTTCACCTGCATCGGTGGCACCGCGCGACAAAGCGCCTCGCCATGCCGCATCGACCGCCTCGTGCGAGCGCGCGAGAAAGCTCACCTGCGAGCCGTTGCCCGCGGTCGCCGGCAAGCCATTGAACGGATGGTGGATGACGAACTGCGGCCAGCGGGTGCCCGGGTGGCGCCACAGCACGCCGGCCGGGCCAACGCGTGAAAGGTCGGTGAAGCGCACCATGCCGACGTGGCGCAGCACCTCGTCGTAGAACGCGGTCATGCGGCGCAGGTCGTGGACCCCGAGCTGGATGTGCGCGAACATGGATGGGAAGCTCCGGTTCTTCGTGGCTGCTCAGCGGCGGCGCGCAGCGGGCAGGCGGATGCGTGGGCCGGGCGTGGTCGGAACTCGCAATGCCTCTGCGGCCTGGCGCAGGAAGCGTTCGTTGCGCTCGCGCGACTGCGTGGCCACGCAATCGCGCGGCGCCACGGCGTCGAAGTCGCGCATGCCGGCATCCGCCACAGTGGCCCAGATGCACTGGTCGCTCGCCACCCCGGTGACGATGAGCCGCCGGGCCTTCAGGTAGGACAGCAGCAGTTCGAGCGGGGTCGCGAAGAACGCCGATTGTTTGGGCTTGAGCACGAAGTAGTCGCTTTCGCCGGGCAGCAGCGCCGAGGTGATCTCGGCGCCCGCGCCGCCCGCCTCGAGCGACATGTCGACGAGCCTGCGCAGGTCCGAACGCCAGCGCCCGCGGTTGTCGTTGACGTAGATGGTGGGCACGCCGGCACGGCTGCAGCGCGCCTTGAGCGCTGCGATCGGTCGGGCGATCGAAAGGGCGCCGGGCAGCAGCTTCTCGGCGTCGGGAAAATCCCAGACGCTGATCATGTCGATGATCAGCAAGGCGGTCTGGCCGGCGGCGGGTTCGGAAGCGAGGACAGGCGGTGGAGCGGAAGCCATGGGCTGGCGAGGTCGTCGGTCGATAGTGGCGCTGGTCGCACGATGGCCAACGGGCCGCGGCGGCCCCGTAGGAGAGCCGCGCGTGATCACGCAAGTTGCGGCCGTCCCCCCAGGGGCTGCCGCACGCGTAGGAGGCCGCTTTCACAAGCTCGCGGGATATCCCGCCCCGCGCGGGCCGAAGCTGCTCAACCATGGACTCGAGCGATGCCTGATTTGTGCTGTCTGTCCTTCGTCCCCGTTCACAAGGAGCTTTCCCGATGAACACTTCCGCTTTCAATCGACCTTTTGCGATCGTCACCGGCGCCTCCTCGGGCATCGGCCTGGAACTCGCGCGCTGCTGCGCCAACGAGGGCTTCGACCTGCTGATCGCGGCCGACGAGCCCGAAATCGAAGACGCAGCCGTCCAGCTGCGCACGCGCGGTGTCGAGGTGCAGCCGGTGCAGGCCGATCTTTCCAACACCGAGGGCGTGGACCGCCTGCTTGCCGCCGCCGGGCAGCGGCCGGTGAACGCGCTGCTCGCCAACGCGGGCCGCGGCCTCGGCCATGCGTTCCTCGACCAGAGCTTTGCGGATGCGCGCCACGTGCTCGACACCAACGTGACCGGCACCCTCTACCTGGTCCACCGCGTCGGCGGCGCCATGCGCGCGCGCGGCGAAGGCCGCATTCTCATCACCGGTTCGATTGCGGGCTTCATGCCCGGCAGCTTCCAGGCCGTCTACAACGGTACCAAGGCGTTCCTCGATTCGTTCTCGTTCGCGCTGCGCGAAGAACTCAAGGACAGCGGCGTGACCGTGAGCTGCCTGATGCCCGGCCCGACCGACACCGAGTTCTTCGAGCGCGCCGACATGCTCGACACCAAGGTCGGCCAGGACGACAGGAAGGCCGATCCTGCCAAGGTGGCGAAGATCGGCTTCGACGCCATGATGAAGGGCGAGGGCGACGTGGTCGCGGGCTGGAAGAACAAGTTCCAGGCGGCGGTCGCCAACATCACGCCCTCGGAGCTGCTGGCCAAGCAGCACCGCCGGATGGCGGAGCCCGGCACGGCCGCGAACCGCTGACGAACGGGCGCATGCCATGGACACCCTCTTCGGTTCGGGAGCTGCCCTCGTGGACACGGTCCTCCAAAGCACCGGTGGCAGCGTGGTGGTGTGGAGCGCCGATCCGCAGGCCTACGCCAGCGACCACGAACGCGCCACGCGCAGCAACTTCGCCGAGCGGCTCGCGGCACTGAAGCAGTTTCGGTTCACGGGCGAATTCGACGCCTCGCGCGCGCACGAAGGCACGCCGCTGTACTTCGTGCCGAGCGACACCATCGCGAGCACGCAACTGGCGCGCTCGCTCGGCATCTCCACGCCGCACGACCTGTTCGGCGGCGTGGTGCCGTATCCCTTCGTGGCCACCAAGGCGATCACGCATCCGCTGGTGGGCCGGGCGGCAGTCTGCCCCGAAGGCTGGGCGCCCGGCTTCGCCGCCGCCGTCGCCGATGCGGTGCTCGACGGCTTTTCGGCCTTCACGCTCGAAGACGCGCGCTGGGCCGGCCGCCAGTTGCTCGACCGGGGCACCGTGCGCATCAAGCCCGTGTGCGCCACCGGCGGGCGCGGCCAGTCGGTGGCGGCCGATGCCGAAGCGCTCGACCGCTGCCTTGCGGCCATGGACGAGAGGGAGATCGGGCTGCATGGCGTGGTGATCGAGCAGAACCTCACGCGGCCCGAAACCTTCAGCGTGGGGCAGGTGCTTGTCGATCAGATGCTGGTGAGCTACTACGGCCGGCAGCGCATGACCGCCGACAACGCCGGCCAGCAGGTCTATGGCGGCTCCGACCTGACGCTGGTGCGCGGCAACTTCGACGCGCTACTCGCCAGCACGCAGCCGATGCCGGCGCTGCGCCTCGCGATCGACCAGGCGCGGCGCTACCACCAGGCGGTGATCGACAGCTACCCCGGCTTCTTCGCATCGCGCGTGAACTACGACGTGGCGCAGGGAACCCCGCCGGACGGCCACTGGCGATCGGGCGTTCTCGAGCAGTCGTGGCGCGTGGGCGGCGCCACCGGCGCCGAGATGGTCGCGCTCGAATGCTTCTGGCGCGACCCGGTGCTCGAGCGCGTGCGCGTCTCGTGCTTCGAGGCCTATGGCGACGCACCCGACGTGCCGGCCGGCGCCACGGTGCACTACCAAGGCGTAGATCGTCAGGTCGGACCGCTGACCAAGTACGCCCTGTTTCAACCTTATGACAGCGACACGACATAACTTCATCGACATCTCCGTGGACGGCCAGCACATCGCTGGCACCCTCGTCGCCGCTTCCACCATGGTGCCCGGCGTGCTGCTGGTCCATGGCTGGGACGGCAGCCAGGAGCAGTACATCGCACGGGCGCACGAGATCGCCGCGCTCGGCTGCGTCTGCCTGACCTTCGACCTGCGCGGCCATGCGCGCCATGCCTCGCTGCGCCAGGAGGTCACGCGCGAGGACAACCTGCGCGACGTGCTCGCCGCCTACGACACGCTCATCAGCCATCCGACCGTCGACCCCGAAGCGATCGCGATCGTCGGCAGCAGCTACGGCGGCTACCTGGCCGCGCTCGTCAGTGCGATGCGTCCGGTGCGCTGGCTCGCGCTGCGCGCGCCCGCGCTCTACCGCGACCGCGAGTGGCTGGCGCCCAAGGGGCAGCTCAGCAGGCCCGACCTGGTGGCCTACCGGCGCACGCTCGTCGGCCCGCGCGACAACCGCGCGCTCGCGGCCTGCGAGGCGTTCACGGGCGACGTGCTGATCGTGGAGTCGGAGCACGACCAGATCGTGCCGCACCCGGTGATCGAGAACTACCTGGGCGCCTTCAAGCGCGTGCGCTCGGCCACCTACCGCGTGCTGTCCGGCGCCGACCATGCGCTGTCGAAGCAGTCGCACCGGCAGGCCTACGGGCAGCTGCTGGTGTCGTGGATGACCGAGATGACCCTCGGCGCAAGCGCGACCGGCGGCCTGGCTCGTCGTGTTTCCCAATCACCCGCCTGAGGCTCGAGATGACCTTTGCAACGAATGACTCACCCCGCCTGCTTCCGGTGCTGCGCACCGGCCTTGTTGCCGGCACCTGCGCCAGCCTTGCCTCCACCGCCGCGCTGATGCTCTGCGGCCGTCGCGAGGCCGGCAGCATGGTGGCGCCCACCAACGCCACCAGCCACTGGCTCTGGGGCGACGACGAAGCCTTTGCCGCACGGCGGCCCACGCTCAGGCACACCGGGATCGGCTATGCCACGCACCATGCGAGCGCCGTGTTCTGGGCGGTGCTCTATGCCTGGCTGCATGCCGAGCGGCATCCGCCACGGACCGTGTCGCAAGCCCTTGCCGGTGCCGGCGTGGCCACCGTGGTGGCCTGCACGATCGACTACACCGTCACGCCGCGCCGCCTCACGCCGGGCTTCGAGCGGCACCTCTCGACGCTGTCGATGGGCGTGGTCTACGGGCTGTTCGCGATCGGGCTCGCCGCAGGCTGCCTGCTGGCGCAGCGCGGCGCCCGCGCACGCTGACGGCCGCCGCGCAGTGCGGTTCGTAGTGCGGCTAGTACGTTCACTCAAGGAGCTTTCCTACGTCGCGCGCCCGGCAGCCCTCCCATCGTTGAGTTCCCATTCAACCAAACCGGAGCCCACGATGCCCACTTCCACCAAGCGCTCGGCACCCGATGCCTGCAGCCTTCTCGACACCGACCACCGCAACGTCAAGAAGATGTTCAAGGAGTACGAGGAGCTGACCCATTCGCGCGCCGCCAGCGCGCAGCAGAAGAAGCGCGAGCTCGCCAACCAGATCTGCATGGAGCTCACCGTTCATGCGCAGATCGAGGAAGAGATCTTTTATCCCGCGCTGCGCGAAGCGCTCAGCGAGACCGATCTCCTCGACGAAGCCGAGGTCGAGCACGCGAGCGCCAAGGACCTGATCGCGCAGATCGAAGGCGCTGCCGACGTCGACGACATGTTCGACGCCAAGGTCATCGTGCTCGGCGAGTACATCGACCACCACGTGAAGGAAGAGCGCAACGAGATCTTCGTCAAGGCACGCGCCGCGCGCGGCCTCGACCTGGTCGCCATGCGCGATCAGCTCACCGCGCGCAAGGAAGAGCTCATGGAAGAGCTCACCGCATCGGCTTGACGCCCCCGGAGGCGCCCTTGGTGCCTCCCCACTTTCCTGTGGAGGTCCTATGACCGGTCTCGTTTCCCGGCTTTTCCCCACGGCGACCAACATGATTCGCCTGGATCACACGCACGTGATGTCCACCTATCACCAGTACAAGCCGAGCGCGTCGGCGCGGGTGAAGAAGGGCCTGGTCAACACGATCTGCACCGCGCTCGAAATCCATGCGCAGCTCGAGGAAGAAATCTTTTATCCCGAGGTGCGCAAGGTGACGGACGACGAGCGCATCAACAAGTCGATGGAAGAGCATGCCGAGATGCGGCGGCTCATCGGCCTGCTGCGCGCGATGGAGCCCGAAGCGCGCGACTACGACGATACGCTGGCCGCGCTGATGCGCGACGTGATGCACCACGTGGCGGACGAGGAAACCATCGTGCTGCCCGCGGCCGAGACGCTGCTGGCCGACCGGCTCGGCGACCTTGGCGCGCAGATGACCAAGCGTCGCCTGCAGCTGGTCGGTCCCCGCTCGGGCGAAATCGCGGTCGACATGGGCCGCGCAGCCTCGGGCAATACCGCCGCCATCGCGGTGGTCGGGCTGGCGGCGGCCGGCCTGTTGCTGGCGCGCCGAAGCGGCCATCTGCGCAGGCACGCGCGCGCATGAGCGCGCCGCATTGATATCGCTGGCTTCTCCAGGCGTCGGCCCCGGTGCACATCGGGGTCGACCGCTTCCTGCTGTCCGCTGCGTTCGCGCCGCGGGCTTTTTCTTACCTACGGAGTTTTCATGCCTCGTTCCAAACAGCCCCCTACCTCCAACAGCGCCGTGACCAGCGCAGCCGCAGCCGCCCGCAACACCGACAGCGGTGCCGCCAACCTGCCGCCGGGCGAGCCACGCGATCCGCCTTCGCAGAAAGCGGCACATGCGCAGGCACTGGCGGCGAGCATGCCGTTCAATGTCGGCAAGCCGCTCGAGCACGGCCATGCCAACGCGCTGCGGCCGCCGCAGGGGCAGTCGGTCGCGCCGCTGTCGCCGGCCGCGACTGCCAGCACGCTGTCCGAGGAAGTCGGCTCCGAGAAGACCGGCGGCATGGCGATGCCCGGCCTGAACGCCACCATCGAGTCGCTCGACCGGGTGCGCGTTGATTCGGCAGGACAGCGGCTCACGACCAACCAGGGCGTGCCGATCGCGGACAACCAGAACTCGCTCAAGGCGGGCCTGCGCGGCCCGGCCCTGCTGGAAGATTTCATCCTTCGCGAGAAGATCACGCACTTCGACCACGAACGCATTCCCGAACGCATCGTGCATGCCCGCGGATCGGGCGCGCACGGCTACTTTGAAAGCTACGAAGGCATTCCGCAGTTCACCAAGGCGGCGCCGCTGCGCGAGGCCGGGAAGATCACGCCGGTGTTCGTGCGCTTCTCGACCGTGGCGGGCGAGCGCGGCTCCAAGGACACCGCGCGCGACGTACGGGGCTTCGCGGTCAAGTTCTATACCGACGAGGGCAACTGGGACCTGGTGGGCAACAACATGCCCGTGTTCTTCATTCAGGACGCGATGAAGTTTCCCGACCTGGTCCACGCGGTCAAGCCCGAGCCGCATCACCAGATGCCGCAGGCCGCGAGCGCGCACGACACCTTCTGGGACTTCGTCGGGCTCATGCCCGAGTCGGCGCACATGCTGATGTGGCAGATGTCGGACCGCGCCATCCCGCGCAGCTACCGCATGATGCAGGGCTTCGGCGTGCACACCTTCCGGCTCGTGAACGACGCCGGCAACTCGGTGTTCTGCAAGTTCCACTGGACGCCGGTGCTCGGCACGCATTCGCTGGTGTGGGACGAGGCGGTGAAGATCTCGGGCGCAGACCCCGACTACCATCGGCGCGACCTGTGGGAGGCCATCGAGGCCGGCGAGTTTCCAGAGTGGGAGCTGGGTCTGCAGATCTTCACCGAGGAAGAGGCCGAGGCCTTCAGCTTCGACGTGCTCGATGCCACCAAGATCGTGCCCGAGGAACTGGTGCCGATCACGCCCGTGGGCCGCATGGTGTTGAACCGCAACCCCGACAATTTCTTTGCCGAGACCGAGCAGGTGGCCTTCTGCACCGCGCACGTGGTGCCCGGCATCGACTTCTCCAACGACCCGCTGCTGGCCGGGCGCATCCATTCGTATGTCGATACGCAGATCACGCGCCTCGGTGGACCGAACTTCCACGAGCTGCCGATCAACGCGCCGATCGCACCGGTGCACAACAACCAGCGCGACGGCATGCACCGCCAGGCCATCCACCGCGGACGCGTCGCCTACGAGCCCAATTCGCTGGGCGGCGGCTGTCCGTTCCAGGCCGGGGCATCGGCCGGCTTCATGACCTTTCCGCAGCGCATCGTGGACCAGGACAAGGTGCGCGGCAAACCCGAGAAGTTCGCCGACCACTACACGCAGGCGACGCTGTTCTTCGAAAGCCAGACACCCGCCGAGCAGGCGCACATCGCGGCGGCGTTCCGCTTCGAGCTGTCGAAGTGCACCGTGCCGGCCGTGCGCGAGCGCGTGGTGGCGAGCCTCGTCAACGCCTCGCCGGCGCTCGCGCAGCAGGTGGCCGACGGGCTCGGCATTCCCGTGCCGCCGGCACTGCCGCGCGCACTCCCGCAGCCGCCGAAGCCCGAGGTGACGCGGTCGCCTGCGTTGTCGCTGATGGCGCGCCCGGGCGACGGGTCGGTGCGCACGCGCAAGGTGGCCTTGCTCGTGGCCGACGGCGCGCAGGGCGGTCAGATCGCGGCGATCCAGGCCGCGCTGCTGGCCGAAGGCGCGGTGGGCCGGCTGGTGGGGCCGCGCATCGGACCGTTCCGCACCGCGGAGGGCGAGACGATGGAGGCCGACGCGTCGCTGGAGAACGAACCCGGGTTCCTGTTCGACGCGCTCGTGCTGCCCGATGGCGCCCAGGCCGTGCAGATCCTCTCGAAGGACTTCCATACCGAGCAGTTCATCAAGGACCAGTACCAGCACGGCAAGACCATCCTCGCGCTCGGCGCGTCGGCTTCGCTGCTGGCCGATGCGAAGGTTTCCGACCGGCTGCCCTCGGGCGATGCCGATCCGGGGGTGCTGCAGGGCGGCGCCGAGAACTTCGAGGCCGCGCTGAGTGCCTTCGTGGGCGCGCTGGCGCTGCATCGCCATCCAGCACGCGAATTGGGGGCGGCCGTGGCCATGCCGTAGGCGCGACCTGAAGGTCGACGAGGAACCGCCTGGGCCGGGAGGATGCCGGGCGCGGCGGCGTGCCCGCTGGCATGGTAGAAACCGCCAGCCGCGCGCATGACATATGCCGCACCCCCCGCACCCCGACACCTCCCACCGATGGCAGAAGATCTCGTTCTCCGAAACCCCGGGCGCGGGCGTGCGCGCTGGCTGCTGGTCGGCGCCGCCTTGCTGCTGCTGCTGCTGGTGGGCTGCGCCGGTTTGCCGTCGGGGGTGGAACGCAGGCCCTCGGTGGCCATCTCGGATGGCGCGGACACCGTGCTCGGCCGTCTCGTAGCGGCGGCGGCGCCGCCGGAAGGCGGGCTCAGCGGCTTTCGGTTGCTGCCGATGCCGCAGTATTCGCTGCATGCCCGCATCGAGCTGGCGCGTCGGGCGCAGCGCTCGATCGACGTGCAGTACTACCTGGTGCAGAACGACGAGACCGGCCGCTACGTGCTGCGCACGCTGCGCGATGCGGCCGAGCGCGGCGTGCGGGTGCGACTGCTGGTGGACGATCTCTACACCGCGGGTGCCGATCCGCTGTTCGCGGGCCTGGCCGCGCATGCCAACGTCGAGGTGCGGATGTTCAATCCGTTCCCGGCCGGCCGCGACCGCCTGAGCACGCGCTGGGCCGCGTCGCTGCTCGACTTCGACCGCGCGCACCGCCGCATGCACAACAAGCTCTTCGTGGTGGACAACACGATGGCCGTGATGGGCGGGCGCAACATCGCGAACGAGTACTTTCTGCGGGACGGCGGCTCGAACTTCATCGACGTCGACACGCTCGTGGCCGGCACGGTGGTGCCGCGGTTGTCGTCGCTGTTCGACATGTACTGGAACAGCCCCTACGTCTATCCGCTCGAGTCGCTGGTCCAGACCAATGTGGCCACGCCGGCGCAATGGCGCGAGCGCTTCGAGCAGCTGACCGCAGGGCCCGACACGCTGCACCCCGAGCCGCTGACCTCGACCGACCTGCTCGGCAACAACGCGTTGGAGAAGGACCTCGACGCCGGCGCGCTGTCGCTCGTGTGGGGCCGCGCCGAGGCCTACGCCGACGCGCCCGCGAAGGCGCTCGGGCGCACCGACGAGACGCGCGGCCTGCCGGCCGACGAATCGACCGACAGCGTGCTCTACAACGTGCGGCGCTACCTGCGCGCCGCGGAGCACGAGATCCTGCAAACCACGCCCTACCTGATCCCGGGGCGCGGCGGCATGGAGACGATGCGCATCGTGCGGCAGAAGGGCGTGAGCTACACCATCGTCACCAACTCGCTGGCCGCGACCGACGAGTCGCTGGTTCACATCGGCTACCGGCGCTACCGGCCCGAGATGCTGCAGCTCGGCGTGGCGCTCTACGAACTGAGCCCCAAGCGGGTGGAAGAGACCAAGCGCTTCGGCATGTACGGCTCGGCGAGCGGGCGCTTGCACGGCAAGTCGGCCGTGATCGACCGCAGCCTGGTGTTCATCGGGTCGATGAACTTCGATCCGCGCTCGATGCTGCACAACACCGAGATCGGCATCTTCATCTTCAGCCCGCAGCTTGCGCAGCAGCTCACCAGCCTCATCGGGTTCATGCGGCTGGACGGCGCCTACCAGCTGCAGCTCGGGCCCGATGGGGGCATCGAATGGGTGAGCCCGGCGTCGGGCGATGGCGCCGACACCATCCTGCACACCGAACCGGAAACCGACTTCTGGTCGCGCTGGAAGCTGGAGCTGCTCGCGCCACTGGTGCCCGAGAGCCTGTTGTAGCGCGGCGCCCGCAGGCGGGCTATTGCTGCAGCCGGCCGTTCAGGTAGGGCTCGGGGTCGACCGCCGTGCCATTGCGGCGGATCTCGAAATGCAGCTTCACGCGGTCGCTGCCGCTCTTGCCCATTTCGGCGATCCTCTGGCCCTGGCGCACCACCGCGTTCTCCTTCACGAGGATGTTCTGCACATGCGCATAGGCCGAGAGGAAGGTCTCGTCGTGCTTGACGATCACCATGTTGCCGTAGCCGGCCAGTTCGTTGCCCACATAGACCACGCGCCCGTCGCGCGAGGCGACGATCGGGTCGCCGAGGTTGCCCGCGACGTCGAGGCCCTTGTTGCGCACCCCGTCGAAGCGCGCAATGATGGCGCCGCTCGCGGGCCGGATGAACAGCGCCTGGGGCTGCGGAGCCGGCGGCGGGGTGGTCGGGGCCGGGCGCGGCGGCGGCAGCGGCGTGGTGCAGGCGGCGAGGGCGGCGGCCACGAGCACTGCGGCGCCGGTACGGGAAACAAGGGTCTGGATGTCCATGGCTCTCTTGGAACGGGTTCGTTGCGGAGGGTTCCTTCGGTCGGCACGCGGGGCGAGCCACCGTTGCCATGCTAGCAAACTTGTAAATGGCGCAGCGTCTCGATGAAGCTGCGGCTCGCCGCCGACAGCGAGCGGCCCCGCTTGGTGACCACGAAGACGTCGCGCGACACGCGCGGTGCCGTCAGGCTGCGCACCACCAATGCCTCGTCGCCTGCGGCCCTGGCGAATGCCGAGGGCATGATCGACGGCCCCATGCCGCTGGCCGTCATCCAAAGCGCAGTCGACAGGAAGGAGACCTCGTTGACCACGTCGAGCGCGACGCCGGCCTGTGCGGCCGTGCGGTCGATCAGGGGCCGGATGCCGTAGCCGGGGCGCATGGTGATGACTGGATGGCCTGCCAGGTCGGCCCAGCGCACCGGCTTGGCGCTCGCGGCCAGCGGGTGGCCGCGAGCGCACACCAGGCTCAGGTGGTCGCGCATCAGCGTCTCTGTCTCGACCTCGGCGCCCGGCCGCTCGGGCGTGCCGATGCCGAAGTCCACATGCTCGCCGATGACGCGCGAGACGAACTGGTCCGGCGCGCAGTCGTCGACCACCACCCGCACGCCCGGATGCGCCTGGCCGAAACCGCGGATCGCCGCCGGCAGCAGGAAGGCGGCGAGGGTGGGCGTGATCGCCAGGCAGATGCGGCCGCGCTGCAGTTGCGCCAGCTCGCGGAAGTCGGCCGAGAGCGAGTCCACGTCACGCAGGATGCGCTCGGCGGCCGGCAGCATGTCGGTGGCCGCGGCGGTGGGCTGCAGCGAGCGGGTGGTGCGGTCGAAGAGCCGCGTGCCCAATCCCTCTTCGAGCTGCCGGATCAGCATGCTGACGGCTGACTGCGTGACGTACAGCTTCTCCGCCGCTGCACTGAGCTTGCGCAGCTGGTGCACCGCGAGGAAGGCGCGCAGTTGGCGGATGGTCGGGCTGAACTTGGGCGCGGGATTCATCAGGTCACATCATATTTCGTTCGAAATTTATTGATTTACGAATGAATGGCGCTGCCGTTCAATCCGTTTTCGGAGACATCACAAGGAAGCTCGATGAAGACACTTTCCCGCGCCCTGGTCCTGCTGGCCGGGGCCACCGCACTGCTCGCCGGCCCCACGCGGGCCCAGGCGCCTGCGGATTTCCCCCAGAAACCCATTCGTGTGATCGTGACTTTCCCGCCGGGCGGCAGCGCCGACGCCGTGGTGCGCATGCTGGTGCCGAAGCTCAACGACAGGCTGGGGCAGCCGGTCGTGGTGGACAACCGCCCCGGGGCGGGCGGCAACGTCGGACTGACCCTGGCCGCCAAGGCGCCGGGCGACGGCTACACGCTGGGCGTCGGCGCCGCCGGTGCGCTCTCGGCCAACAGCAGCCTCTATGCGCAGATGCCCTTCGACGTGCAGAAGGACTTCAGGCCAGTGGGCCTGCTGGCGGCCATCCCTTTCGTGATCGTGGGCCATCCCTCCATCGGCGTGAAGACGCAGGCCGAACTGGTCGCGCTGGCGCGCGCACAGCCGGGCAAGCTCTCGGTCGGCCACGGAGGCAACGGCACGGCCATGCACCTTTCGGCGGCGCTCTTCGCGCAGATGGCGGATGTGAAGCTGGTCGAGGTGCCCTACCGCGGCTCGGGGCCGGCGGCCGTCGACACGTTGGCGGGCCAGATCCCGCTGGCCGTGGTGGACCTGCCTTCGGCGCTGCAGCAGATCAAGGCCGGCAAGTTGCTTGCCTTCGCGGTCACCAGTGCGCAGCGCCTGCCGATGCTGCCGGACGTGCCGACGGTGGCGGAGGCCGGCCTGCCCGGCTACGACTCCACCGGGTGGTTCGGCGTGGTGGCGCCGGCCGACACGCCGACGCCCATCGTGGCGCGGCTGAATGCGGAGATCAACGCGGCGCTGAAGGACGAGCAGATCCAGGCCGCCATGCGCAACCTGGGCGTGGAGCCCGCGCCCGGCACGGTGAAGGCCTTCGACGACTACATCCGCGCGGAGACGAAGAAATGGGCCGCGGTCATCAAGGCCGCGAACATCAAGCTGGACTGAAGACACGACATGCAGGAAAAGGAAGAACTGAAGGCCGACGTGCTCGTGGTCGGCGCCGGCCCGGTGGGCCTGACGCTGGCCATGGACCTGGCTTCGCGCGGCGTGAAGGTGCTCGTGGTGGAGACGCGGCGCTACGCCGAGCCGCCCAGCGTCAAGTGCAACCACGTGGCGGCGCGCACCATGGAGCAGTTTCGCCGCCTGGGGGTGGCGCAGAAGCTGCGCGACGCGGGCTTGCCGGCCGACTACCCGAACGATGTGGTGTTCCGCACCAGCGCGACGGGCATCGAGCTCACGCGCATTCCCATCCCGTGCCGGCGCGACCGCCATACGGAGACCGAGGGGCCCGACGCCTGGTGGCCGACGCCCGAGCCGCCACACCGCATCAACCAGCTCTTCCTCGAGCCCATCCTGCTCGAGCACACGGCCGCGCTGCCGAACGTGAAGCTCCTCAGCCGCACGCAGCTCACCGGCTTCGAGCAGGACGCGGAGGGCGTCACCGCCCTTGCCACCGACCTCGACAGCGGCGACACACGCCGCATCCGCTGCCGCTACCTGGTGGGCTGCGACGGCGGCAGCTCGGGCGTGCGCAAGCGCATGGGCGCCAAGCTGGAAGGCACGCCCGTGATCCAGCGCGTGCAATCGACGTACATCCGCGCGCCGCAGCTGCGCGCGATGATTCCGGGCAAGCCGGCCTGGTCCTGCTACGCGGTCAATCCGCGACGCTGCGGCACGATGTTCGCGATCGACGGGCACGAGACCTGGCTGGTGCACAACCATCTGAATGCCGACGAGCCCGAGTTCGATTCGGTGGACCGCGACCGCTCGATCCGCGAGATCCTCGGCGTCGGCGAGGACTTCCGCTACGAGGTGATCAGCAAGGAAGATTGGGTGGGCCGCCGCCTGGTGGCGGACCGCTTCCGAGACCGCCGCGTGTTCATCGCCGGCGACGCGGCACACCTGTGGGTACCGTATGCGGGCTACGGCATGAACGCCGGCATCGCCGATGCGATCAACCTCTCGTGGTTGCTCGCGGCCTGCGTGCAAGGCTGG
Organism: Variovorax sp. Soil_C_19; assembly: GCF_057657255.1. NCBI lineage: Bacteria > Pseudomonadati > Pseudomonadota > Betaproteobacteria > Burkholderiales > Comamonadaceae > Variovorax > Variovorax sp. Soil_C_19. The sequence goes on from NZ_JBDGIV010000001.1 coordinate 513,887, forward strand.
GCCGACGAGCGCATCCTCGACGCCTACGAAGCCGAGCGCCAGCCGATCACCGAGCAGGTCTCGCAGTTCGCGATGGACCATGCGCAGAAGATGATTCGCGCGCGCCGCGCCGTTCCGCCGGACATCGAGGCGCGGGGCCCCGAAGGCGACGCGCTGCGGGCGGAGGTCGGGCGCGAGGCGTACGCGCTGAATGTGCAGCAGTTCTGCTGCGCCGGCCTCAACTTCGGCTATTTCTACACGGGCTCGCCCATCATCGTGGCGGACGGCGAGGAGGCTCCCCCGTACACCATGGGCGACTTCACGCCATCGACCGTGCCCGGCTGCCGCGCGCCGCATCTGTGGCTGAGCGACGGGCGCTCGCTTTACGACGCCTTCGGCCCCGGCTACACGCTGCTGCGCTTCGACCGCCGCGCGGATGTCCAGGCGCTCGCGCAGGCGGCGCATGCCGCGCGGCTGCCGCTGTCGGTGCTCGACGTCGAGGCCGGGGAAATTCCGCGCGCCTACCGCCATCGCCTGGTGCTGTGCCGTGCCGACCAGCACGTGGTGTGGCGCGGCGACCGTGTGCCGGCCGATCCAGCCGCCTTGGTCGCCCTGCTGCGGGGGGCGGCACGCGCCGCCGAGGGACGGCCTACTTGAGCGGAATCGGCGTGCCGCGATCGATCGGCACCGCGGTGATGCTGTTCTTCGGCGAACCGTCGATCAGGAGCTCGGAATAGGTGAGATAGACCAGCGTGTTGCGCTTCGGGTCGACCATGCGCACCACGCGCAGCCGCTTGAACAGGATCGACAGCCGCTCGCTGAAGACTTCCTCGCGCTTGGGCAGGGGCTGCGGCATGCTCACCGGACCGACCTGGCGGCAGGCGATCGAGGCGTCGGAGGTGTCTTCGGCCAGCCCGAAAGCGCCTGAGATCCCGCCGGTCTTGGCGCGCGAGACGTAGCAGGTCACGCCGTTGACCTTGGGGTCGTCGTAGGCCTCGACCACGATCTTGTGGTCGGGGCCGATGAGCTTGAACGCGGTGTCCACCTCTCCGATGGCTTCGGCGCGCGCCGAGGCGGCGATGAGCAGGAGCCCGAGGAGGGCGCCGGTGCGAACGGTTCTTTTCGACATTTGTTTTTTATCTCCCTTGAACGATGCCGAGGCTCAGACGATGCTCAGTTCATGGACGCGGTCGAAACTGCCGCGCCGTCGGTCCTCGAAATAGTGTTCGAGCGCCTCGCGCACCGTGCGGAAGGCGATCTCTTCCCAGGGAATCTCTTCCTCGGTGAAGAGCTTCGCCTCGATGGTCTCGTGCCCCGGGTCGAAGCGGTCGTCGAGCAGCCGGGCACGGTAGAACATGTGCACCTGGCCCACGCGCACCACGCTGATCACCGCGAACAAGCCTTCCATCTCGTAGTGGGCGCCGGCCTCCTCGTCGGTCTCGCGCGCCGCGCCCTGGGCCGTGGTCTCGCCGAGTTCCATGAAACCCGCGGGCAGGGTCCACTTGCCCCAGCGCGGCTCGATGTTGCGCTTGCACAGCAGCACCTTGTCGCCGAGCACGGGAATGGTGCCCACCACGTTGAGCGGGTTCTCGTAGTGGGTGGTGCTGCAGGCCGGGCAGACGGCGCGCTCCTTGGTGTCGCCGTCGTCGGGGACGCGGTAGACCACCGCGGTGCCGCAGTTCTTGCAGTGCTTGATGGGTACGCGCAGGATCATGCGAGGCCGACCGTCGGGTTCAGACGACCTTGACCGTGAGCTTGGGCAGCCCCGCCACTTCGCCCACCAGCGTGTCGCCCGCCACCACCGCCGCCACGCCTTCGGGCGTGCCGGTGAAGATCAGGTCGCCGGGCTGGAGATCCCAGGCGGCCGAGAGGTGCTCGATGGTTTCGGCCACGTTCCAGATCAGCTTGGCGACCGTGCTGCGCTGGCGGTCGGTGCCGTTGACCTGCAACGAGATCTCGGCCTTCTCGGCGTCGCCGGCCTGGGCCACCGGCACGATCGGGCCGATGGGCGCGCTCTGCTCGAAGCCCTTGCCGATGTCCCAGGGGCGGCCCTGCTTCTTCATCTCGCCCTGCAGGTCGCGGCGCGTCATGTCGAGGCCCACGGCGTAGCCGTAGATGTGCTTGTGCGCGTCGGCGGCCAGGATGTTGCGCCCGCCCGTGCCGATGGCCACCACGAGCTCGATCTCGTGGTGCAGGTTTTTCGTCAGCGCGGGGTAGGCGATGGTGCCGGTCTGGCCGTCTTCGACCACGACCGCGGCGTCGGTCGGCTTCATGAAGAAGAAGGGCGGTTCGCGGCCGGTGAAGCCCATTTCCTTCGCGTGGTCCTCGTAGTTGCGGCCCACGCAATAGATGCGGTGCACCGGAAAGCGGGCCGTCTGCCCGACCACCGGAACCGAAACCGTCGCGGGCGGGGCGAAAACAAACTCGGAAGCCATTGCGTCTGTCCTTTTCAGCGAAAAATCTGGGAAAACGGCAGTGTGCCAGAGGCAGGCCCGCGCCGCCGCTCTGCGCCGCCCGGCGCTATGCTCACGGCATGATGAAGCTGCACAACTACTTCCGTTCCTCCGCATCGTTCCGCGTGCGCATCGCGCTGAACCTCAAGGGCCTGGACTTCGAGTACATCCCCGTCCACATCGCGCGCGGCGACCACCGCTCGGGCCCGTTCTCGGCCATCTCGCCCGACATGCTGGTGCCGCTGCTCGAGGACGAGGGCGAGCGCTTCTCGCAGTCGATGGCAATCATCGAATACCTCGACGAGACGCATCCCGAGCCGCCGCTGCTGCCGACCGACCCGGTGGGACGGGCGCACGTGCGTGCACTGGCGCAGTCGATCGCCTGCGAGATCCATCCGCTCAACAACCTGCGCGTGCTCAAGTACCTCGTGAAAGACCTCAAGCTCGACGACGCGGCCAAGAACGAGTGGTACCGCCACTGGGTGCGCGAGGGCATGCTGGCGTTCGAGCGGCAGCTCGCGCAGCACCCGGACAGCACCTTCTGCTACGGCCACACACCGACGCTGGCCGACTGCTGCCTGGTGCCGCAAATCTTCAACGGCAGGCGCTTCGACTGTGACTTCAGCGGCCTGCCGCGCACCATGGCGGCATTCGAGGCCTGCATGGCGCTCGACGCCTTCCAGCGGGCACAACCGGCTCAGGCACCCGACGCCGAGGCATGAACGCACGCGAGGGAGAGTGGCTCGTGCCCGACTGGCCGGCGCCGCCGAATGTGCAGGCGCTGTGCACGACGCGGGACGGCGGGGTGTCGGCAGGGCGCTACGAAAGCCTCAACCTTGGCGATCATGTGGGCGATGCGCCTGCCGACGTGGCGACCAATCGGGCCCGGCTGGCGCAGGCGCTGGACGGTGCGCGGCCGGTGTTCCTGCAGCAGGTGCACGGCACCGGGGTGGCGATGCTCGATGGCGCCCAGCCTTACCCCGACGGCATGGCGGCCGACGCTGCCATCACCGCTGCGGCCGGCGTGGCCTGCACGATCATGGTGGCCGACTGCCTGCCGGTGCTGTTCACCGACAGGGCCGGCCGGCGCGTGGCGGCCGCGCATGCGGGCTGGCGTGGGCTCGCTGAGGGCGTGCTGGAGCGCACGGTCGCAGGGTTCGACGCGCCGGCCGGCGAGCTGATGGCCTGGCTCGGGCCCTGCATCGGCCCCACGGCCTTCGAGGTCGGGGCCGAGGTCAAGGCCGCTTTCGAGGCGCATGCCCCTGAGGCGGCAGCCTGCTTCGCACCCGCGGCAGCGCCCGGCAAATGGCTGGCCGACCTGCCGTCGCTGGCGCGCCAGCGGTTGCGCGCAGTGGGCCTGGTGCAACTGCATGGCAACGACGGCAGCGGCGAGTGGTGCACCGTCGGCAATCCCTCACGGTTCTTTTCGCACCGGCGCGACGGCGTCAGCGGGCGCTTCGCTGCCCTGGTCTGGAAGCGCTGAAGCCAGCGCGGCCGCCTTCTCGGCCGCCGCGGCCTGCCGAGCAGCTTCCTGGGCCTCGGCCTCGCGCTGCTTGATCGCGCGCCGCCGCGCCGGCGCGCCCATCAGGTAAACCACCAGTGCCACGGGCGCCAATCCGTACAAAAGAAATGTGAAGATGGCACCCAGCACGGTGCCCGTGGTGTTGGTGGCCTCGGCCACGGCCATCATCACGACGACGTAGAGCCAGCCGATCACGATCAGGTGGATGAACACAGCAGGTTTCAGCAGGTAAGTGGAAGGCCGCCGCTTCGGAGGCCTCGGGAAATGCAGGATACTCAAAACGCGCAAGCCATCCGTATCGATTCAGGCGAGGACCCGAAGACATGACAAAGCAACAAGCAACGGGGGCAGAGGCATTCGCACCGCTCCAGAAGGCGTTTTCAGACGGCTGGGCCCAGGCCATGCAGGCGTTCCAGCAGGCGGCCGGGCAGGCACCCGCAGCCTTTGCCGGCAAGCCGCTTTGGCAGTTGCCGCCGATGCCCGAGATGCCCGGCATGCCGCAGATGCCCGAGATGCCGCGCCTGTCCGTGCCGCCCGAGAAGCTGCAGGCGATTCAGCAGGACTACGTTGCCGAGGCGAACGAGCTTTGGCGCAAGGGCCTGGAGGCGCGGCCCGAGGGCGACCGGCGCTTCGCCGGCGAGGCCTGGGGTAGCAATCCGCTGTCGTCCTTTGCGGCCGCGGTGTACCTGCTCAACGGCCGCACCCTGCTGCGCATGGCCGAGGCGGTCGAGGCCGACGAGAAGACCCGCTCGCGCCTGCGCTTCGCGGTCGAGCAATGGATGGCCGCTGCGTCGCCGAGCAATTCGCTCGCACTCAACCCCGAAGCCCAGAAGAAGGCCATCGACACGCGCGGCGAGAGCATTGCGCGCGGCATCCAGAACCTGCTGCACGACGTGAAGCAGGGCCACCTGAGCATGACCGATGAAAGCGCCTTCGAGGTCGGCCGCAACGTCGCGACGACCGAGGGCGCGGTGGTGTTCGAGAACGAGCTGTTCCAGCTGCTCGAGTACAAGCCGCTCACGGCCAAGGTGCACGAGCGGCCGTTCCTGCTGGTGCCGCCGTGCATCAACAAGTTCTACATCCTCGACCTGCAGCCCGAGAACTCGCTGATCCGCTATGCCAACGAGCAGGGGCATCGCGTGTTCGTCGTGAGCTGGCGCAACCCCGACGAGTCGCTCGCCCATGCCACCTGGGACGACTACATCGAGCAGGCGGCGATCAAGGCAATCCACGTGGTGCAGGAGATCGGCGCGAGCAAGCAGATCAATGCGCTCGGCTTCTGCGTCGGCGGCACGATCCTGAGCACCGCGCTCGCGGTGCTCGCGGCGCGCGGCGAGAAGCCGGCTGCGTCGCTCACGCTGCTGACGACCTTCCTCGACTTCAGCGACACCGGCATCCTCGACATCTTCGTGGACGAGCCGATGGTCAAGTACCGCGAGATGCAGCTCGGCAAGGGCGGCCTGCTGCCCGGCACGGACCTGGCCTCGACCTTCAGCTTCCTGCGGCCGAACGACCTGGTCTGGAACTACGTGGTCGGCAACTACCTCAAGGGCGAGACGCCGCCGCCGTTCGACCTGCTCTACTGGAACAGCGACGCCACCAACCTGCCGGGGCCGTTCTACACCTGGTACCTGCGCAACACTTACCACGAGAACAAGCTCGCCAAGCCCGGTGCACTCACGGTCTGCGGCGAGAAGATCGACCTCGGCCGCATCGACGTCCCGGCCTACATCTACGGCTCGCGCGAGGACCACATCGTGCCGATCGGCGGCGCCTATGCCTCCACGCAGCTGCTGCCGGGCAAGAAGCGCTTCGTGATGGGCGCTTCGGGCCACATCGCCGGCGTGATCAACCCGCCCGCCAAGAAGAAGCGCAGCCACTGGTTGCGCGAAGACGGCAAGTTTCCCAAGACCCAGGCCGAATGGCTCGCCGGCGCCAAGGAGCAGCCCGGAAGCTGGTGGACCGACTGGGCACAATGGCTCAAGGGCCACGGCGGCAAACAGGTTGCCGCGCCCAAGGCCTATGGCAACGGCAAGGCCTACAAGGCGATCGAGCCGGCGCCCGGGCGCTACGTGAAGGCTCGCGCCTGATCTTCGCCCGCACCCTTCCAAATCACACATCAACGGAGAGAACCCAAATGGAAGACATCGTCATCGTTTCGGCTGCACGCACGCCGGTCGGCAAGTTCGGCGGCTCGTTGGCCGGCATTGCGGCCACCGAGCTGGGCGCCCTCGTCATCAAGGAAGTGATCGCGCGCGCCAAGCTCACGCCCGAGCAGGTCGGCGAGGCGATCATGGGCCAGGTGCTGGCGGCGGGCGCTGGGCAGAACCCGGCGCGCCAGGCATGGCTCAAGAGCGGCGGCGCGAAGGAAACCCCGGCGCTCACCATCAACGCCGTCTGCGGCTCGGGCCTGAAGGCCGTGATGCTCGCGGCGCAGGCCGTGGCCACGGGCGACAGCGAGATCGTGATCGCCGGCGGCCAGGAGAACATGAGCATGGCGCCGCACGTGCTGCCCAATTCGCGCAACGGCCAGCGCATGGGCGACTGGAAGCTGGTCGACACGATGATCGTCGACGGCCTGTGGGACGTCTACAACCAGTACCACATGGGCATCACGGCCGAGAACGTGGCCAAGAAGTTCGGCATCGACCGTGCGGCGCAGGACGAGCTGGCCCTCGGCAGCCAGACCAAGGCCGCGGCCGCGCAGGATGCCGGCAAGTTCAAGGACGAGATCGTGCCGGTGAGCATTCCGCAGCGCAAGGGCGATCCGCTGGTCTTCGACCAGGACGAGTTCATCAACCGCAAGACCAGCGCCGAAGGGCTCGCCGGACTGCGCCCCGCGTTCGACAAGGCCGGCGGCGTGACCGCGGGCAATGCGTCGGGCCTGAACGACGGCGCTGCTGCGGTGATGGTGATGACGGCCAAGAAGGCGGCCGCGCTCGGCCTCAAGCCGCTGGGCCGCATCGCGAGCTACGCCACGGCCGGACTCGACCCGGCCATCATGGGCATGGGCCCTGTGCCCGCCTCGACCAAGGCGCTGCAGCGCGCCGGCTGGAAGGCCGCCGACCTCGACCTGCTCGAGATCAACGAAGCCTTTGCCGCACAGGCCTGCGCGGTGAACAAGGAAATGGGCTGGGACGTGAACAAGGTCAACGTGAACGGCGGCGCCATCGCCATCGGTCATCCGATCGGCGCGTCGGGTTGCCGCATCTTGGTGACGCTGCTGCACGAGATGCAGCGCCAGAACGCGAAGAAGGGCATCGCGTCGCTGTGCATCGGCGGTGGCATGGGCGTGGCGCTGACGATCGAGCGCTAGGGTTTCGGCGGGGCGCTGCTTTCAGGGCGCGATCCCGCCGACGGGGTACCTTTCTCCGCGAATGTCCCCCGGCGTGCGGCGGGGGACATTCGCGCAGCGGAGTACCCGGCGGCCTGGGCACACGCCCTGAACGCGCGTCCCGCTCCGAGACCATCTTGTGCACCGCTCAAAAATTGAGCAAACTGATTATTCCCTTTGTAAAACAACAGCTTAGATCACGTTTACAAGGAAGAACATCAGTTATCCCCAAAGTTGTCCACGGAAACTGGGGACGGCGCTGACTTCCGCACAAGTCGCCCGCAAGTCCTTGTTTTGGCGAGAAACAGGCGCGGCGCTCAGGCCGTGGCGGCGGGCGGCTCGTCGACATAGTGCCGGCACAGTGTCTCGACCAGCGCCTGCGCATAGATCGGCAGCGCCGCCCGGTCGCGCACCAGCAGGTAGCGCTCCCGCACGCACCAGGTGTCGCTGAGCTCGATCAGCGCCAGCTGCATGCTCTCGCAGTTGCGCCGTGCGGCCGACTCGGGCACCACGCCGATGCCCACGCCGCTGCCGATCATCCGGCACATGGCGTCGAAACTGCCGAGCTGGATGCGCAGTTTCTGCCGCTTGCCGAGGTTGTCGGTGATCTGCGAAAGAAAGGCCTGCAGCGTGCTGCCTTGCTGCATGCCGATCGCATCTTCCTCGAGCGTCTCGGCGAACGAGATCCTGCGGCGCTTCGCGAAGCGGTGCTTGCGCGAGGTCGCGAGCACCAGCCGGTCGGTGCTGAAGTGGATCGCCTCGAGGCCCAGCGTGTCGACGCGGCCGGCGACGATGCCGATGTCGGCACGGCCGTCGAGCACACCGCGCGGAATCTGAGCATTCGGTTTTTCCTGAAGGTCGATGTTGATGCGCGGATTGCGCGCCAGAAAGCCGGGCAGGATCTCGGGCAGAAAATCTGTCACCGCCGTGGTGTTGGCGAACACGCGCAGATGGCCGCGCAGGCCGCCGCCGTATTCGAGCAGGTCGGCGCGCAACTGTTCCGTCTGGTGCAGCACCAGCCGCGCATGGTGTAAGAAGGCTTCGCCCGGCGGCAGCAGGCGCACGCCACGTGCTTCGCGCTGCAGCAGCTGCAGGCCGGCCTGGGTTTCGAGCGCCTTGATGCGCGCGCTCGCGGCCGCCAGCGACAGGTGCTGGCGCTCGGCAGCGCGCGTGAGGTTGCCGAGTTCGGCCGCGGCCACGAACAGGCGCAGGTCGGTCAGGTCGAAGAGCATGGGGGCGATGGTAGACCCCGAGCCTTCGGAACCATGGAAGGCTGGGTTCCGAATTCGCAGATTGCACGGGGCGCCGGCGGCGAACACCATGCGGGCATGGAGACAACCACACCCCTTGCGCTACGACGCCCGCTCGCCTGCGTGGCATTGGCGTTGACCACCGCCGCCGCGACCGCGCTGCTCCCGTGCGGCCCCGCGCACGCTGAAAATTATCCGTCTCGCCCCGTCACGCTCGTCGTGCCGCAGGCCGCGGGCGGCACCAACGACATCGTCGGCCGGCTCGTGGGCCAGAAGCTTGGCGAGGTGATGAAGAACAACGCCAGCGTGGTGGTCGACAACCGCCCGGGCGCGGGCGGCAACATCGGCACCCAGCTGGTCGCGAAGGCGCCGAAGGACGGCCACACGCTGCTCATGACCATCAGCAGCAGCCAGGCGATCAACCCGGCGCTCTACAAGAACCCGGGCTTCGACCCGGTGAAGGATTTCAGGCCCGTCGGCCTGATCGGCGCAGTGCCCAACGTGCTGCTGGTCCATCCCTCGTTCCCGGCCAAAGACCTCGGCGAATTCCTGAGGCTCGCGCGCACGAAGGGCGCGGCCTACCAGTACGCCTCGGCCGGCAACGGCACGCTCAACCACCTGCTCGGCGAAATGCTCAACAGCATGGCCGGCATCTCGCTGCAGCACGTGCCGTACAAGGGCGTCGCGCCCGCGCTCAACGACGTGCTCGGCGGGCAGTTGCCGATCGTGTTCGCGAGCCTGCCTTCGGCGCTGGCCCACATCAAGGCCGGCAAGCTGCGCGCGCTGGCGGTGAGCGGCGACCGTCGTTCGGCCGTGCTGCCCGAAGTGCCCACCATTGCCGAGGCGGTGCCGGGCTACAGCGGCACACTCTGGATCGGCCTGTTCGCGCCTGCGGGTGTGCCGCCCGACGTGCTGGCCACGCTGCAGGAAGCCACGCGAAAGGCGCTGGACGCGCAGGACCTGCGCGACAAGCTCGAACAACAGGGCGTCGAGATCGCACCGCCGACGTCGCCCGACCAGTTCGCGGCGCTGCTGCAGGCCGATCTCGCCAAGTGGGCGCGGATCGTGAAGGCGTCGGGCGCGGCAGTCGATTGAAGAAACCAACAACACCCGCCATGCCTCGTTCGAACCACGACAACAACCCCACTGCATCGATCGACGCCGAGACGCTCGCAACGCTCCAGGCCTGGGAGGGCCGCAGCGAAACGCTCGCCGACGAGATCACCGCCGCGCCTGTTCGCGCGCTCTGTGCCACGCTCGACCGCGACGACCCGCCGCCGTCGGCTGGCACGCCGTTGCCCGCGCTCTGGCATTGGCTCTACTTCCTGCCGCATCATCGCCAGTCGGAGCTCGGCGACGACGGCCACGCCCGGCGCGGCGGCTTCCTGCCGCCGGTGCCGCTGCCGCGCCGCATGTGGGCAGGCGGCCGGCTGGCGTGGGAAGCCGGCAACCCGCTGCGCGTCGGCGACCGGGCCGAGCGCCGTTCGCGCATCGTCTCGGTCACGCACAAGGCGGGCCGCACGGGGGCGCTGGTGTTTGTGCTCGTGCGCCACGAGGTACACAACGCGCGCGGCCTGGCGCTGACCGAGGAGCACGACATCGTCTACCGCGCCGCGGCCGAACCCGGCGAGCCGGTTCCGCCGCCCAAACCCGCGCCCCGGGACACCGCCTTCAGCCGCGACATCGTGCCCGACGACGTGCTGCTGTTCCGCTATTCGGCGCTCACCTTCAACGGCCACCGCATCCACTACGACCGCCGCTACGTCACCGAGGTCGAGGGCTACCCGGGCCTGATCGTGCACGGTCCGCTGATCGCCACGCTGCTGGTCGACCTGCTGCGCCGCCATGTGCCGGGCGCGCAGCTCGCGCGCTTCGAGTTCCGCGCGGTGCGCCCGACCTTCGACATCGCGCCGTTCCGGGTGCACGGCAGGCCCGACGCGGCGCAGGCGGACGGCAAGCGCTTTGCGTTGTGGGGGGAGGACGCCGACGGCTGGCTCACGATGCAGGCCACGGCGGTGCTCGAATGACACGGAGAAACCAGCCCATGACAAGACCGCTCGACGGCATCACCGTGGTCTCGCTCGAACACGCCATCGCGGCGCCGTTCTGCACCCGCCAGCTCGCCGACCTCGGCGCGCGCGTCATCAAGGTCGAGCGCCCGGGCGCCGGCGACTTCGCGCGGGCCTACGATGCGCGCGTGGCCGGCCAGGCCTCGCATTTCGTCTGGGTCAATCGCTCGAAGGAGAGCCTCACGCTCGATCTCAAGCAGCCCGCCGCGCTCGCGGTGCTGCAGGAACTGATCGCCGGCGCCGACGTGCTGGTGCAGAACCTGGCGCCCGGCGCGGCCGCGCGCATGGGCCTGGACGCCGAGGCGCTGCGGGCACGGCATCCGCGGCTCATCGTCTGCGACATCTCGGGCTACGGCGACGACGGGCCCTACCGCGACAAGAAGGCCTACGACCTGCTGATCCAGAGCGAGGCGGGCTTCCTGTCGGTCACCGGCACGCCCGACGATCCTTGCAAGTCGGGCAATTCGATCGCCGACATCGCGGCGGGCATGTACGCCTACACCGGCATCCTCGCGGCGCTACTGCAGCGCGGCAGGACCGGCGAGGGTTCCCACATCGACGTGTCGATGCTCGAGTCGCTCGCCGAGTGGATGGGCTATCCGATGTACTACGCCTACGAAGGCGCGACGCCGCCGCCGCGCAGCGCCGCCGCGCACGCGACCATCTATCCCTACGGCCCGTTTCCTGCGGGCGATGGCGGCACGGTGATGCTGGGCCTGCAGAACGAGCGCGAGTGGCGCCTGTTCTGCGAGAAGGTGCTGCTGCAGCCGGCGCTCGCGAGCGACCCGCGCTTCGACAGCAACGCGCGCCGCAACGACAACCGCGAGGCGCTGCGCGCGATCATCGTGGCGGTATTCGAGTCGCTCGGCACCGCGCAAGTGGTCGAGCGGCTCGATGCCGCGCAGATCGCCAATGCCCGCATGAACGAGATGGCGGGGCTGTGGGCCCATCCGCAACTGCAGGCGCGCGAGCGCTGGCGCCAGGTGGGCTCGCCGGCCGGCGAGATCCCGGCGCTGCTGCCGGCGGGGCGGCAGAGTGCCTTCGACTACCGCATGGACCCGATACCGGCCGTGGGCCAGCACACCGAAGCGATCCTGCGCAGCCTGGGCCGCGGCGAGGCCGAGATCGCGGCATTGCGCGAGGCGGGCGCGGTGTGACCCTGAACACGGCGCCGCTCGCACTGGCGCGTACTTTTCTCTTCGTGCCGGCCGACCGTCCCGAGCGCCATGCGCGTGCGCTGGCCGCAGGTGCGGGCGCGGTGATCGTCGACCTGGAGGATGCGGTCGCGCCCGAGCGCAAGGCGTCCGCGCGCGACGGCCTTGCGGCTTCGCTCGCCGCGCTGGTATCCGATGCCCGCGGGCGTGTGCTGCTGCGTATCAACGCGCCCGGCACGCCCTGGCACGAAGACGACTGCGCGCAGGCCGGTGCATTGGCCGCGCAGGGTCTCGTGGCCGGCATCTTGGTGCCCAAGGCCGAGCGCGTAGCCGACCTGGCGCGTGTGGCCGCGGTGGTTGGCGGCGGCGGCGTGCTGGTGCCGCTGGTCGAGTCGGCCGCGGGGCTCGCGGCGGTCGATGAAATCGCCGCCGCGCCCCGGGTGCTGCGGCTGGCCTTCGGCCATCTCGATTTCCAGGCCGACCTCGGTCTGGCCTGCGATGCCGACGAGGCCGAGCTGGTGCCGGTGCGCCTTGCGCTGGTGCTGGCCTCGCGCCGCGCCGGGTTGGCTGCGCCGATCGACGGCGTCACGGCCGACTGGCGCGATGCGACGCGGCTGGCCGCGGACACGGCACGCGCCCGGCGCGGCGGCTTCGGCGCCAAGCTCTGCATCCACCCCGACCAGGTCGCGCCGGTGCAGGCGGGGCTCGGCCCGAGCGCCGACGAGCTCGCCTGGGCGCGCCGCGTGGTGCAGGCCGTGGGCGCCTCGGGCGGCGGCGTCGCGAGCCTCGACGGCCGCATGGTCGATGCGCCCGTGCTGCGCCTGGCCGAACGCCTGCTCGGGATGGCGCACGCCTGAACCACCGATCCCCATTTCACAAGAAGGAGACAACCACCATGACGACGATGAAGACCCGGAACCTCAAGGCCCTGTTCGCCGCTTCGGCGAGCGCCTGCATTCTTGCCTTTCATGCCGGGCCGGCGCTCGCGCAGGCCGCCTGGCCCGACAAGCCGGTTACGCTGGTCGTGCCGTACTCGGCCGGCGGGCCCACCGACGTTGTGGCGCGCATGCTCGCGATCCCGATGGGCAAGTCGCTCGGCCAGACCGTGGTGGTCGAGAACACGGTCGGCGCCGGCGGCACGATCGCACCTGCGCGGGTGGCCAGGGCTGCGCCCAACGGCTACACCATCCTGATCCACCACATGGGCATGGCCACCGCGCCCGCGCTCTACAAGAAGCTCGCCTACGATCCGCTGAAGGACTTCGAGTACGTGGGCCAGGTGATGGACGTGCCGATGACGCTGCTGTCGCGCAAGGACTTTCCGGCCAACAACTTCCAGGAGCTGCTGGCCTACGTCAAAACCAACAAGGACAAGGTCACGCTGGCCAATGCCGGTATCGGTGCGGTGTCGCAGCTGTGCGGCATGCTGTTCGCGCACCAGGTCGGCGTGCAGCTGACCACCGTGCCCTACAAGGGCGCGGGCCCGGCGCTCAACGACGTGATGGGCGGGCAGGTCGACCTGCTGTGCGACCAGACCACGCAGACCGCGCCCGTCATCAAGGACGGCAACCGCGTGAAGGTGTTCGGCGTGACCACGCCGAAGCGGCTGTCCAGCATGCCGAACATTCCCACGCTCGACGAGCAGGGCCTCAAGGGCTTCGACGTGAAGGTGTGGCACGGCGTGTATGCGCCCAAGGGAACGCCGCCGGCCGTGATGGAAAAGCTCAACACGGCACTGCGCGCCGCGCTGCAGGACGAAGCGGTCAAGCACCGTTTCGCCGAGCTCAGCACCGAAGCCGTGCCGATGGACAAGGTCACGCCGGAATCGCTGCGCAGCCACCTCGCTGCCGAGACGGAGAAATGGGGCAAGGTGATCCGGGCGGCAGGCGTGAAGGCGGATTGATCTTCGTACTTTCGATTTCCTCGACGGCGGCGGGTTATGCATGAATCGGCAGCCGCGATGCAATATCGTTGCAGGCGGCGCGCCGTGACAGCTGGTTGCAAGCCAGGCTCAGTGTTTTCCTCAGAGTTCGGTGGCTTGAAACTCGCTAGAGTGAAGGCGGCCGTTCAGGCTTTTGCTTCGCACACATCAAGGAAATCTCATGAGCAAGAAAGTTGCATATGTCACCGGAGGCATGGGTGGCATCGGAACAGCCATCTGCCAGCGGCTCCACAAGGACGGCTTCACGGTCGTCGCAGGCTGCGGCCCCACGCGCGACCACGCCAAGTGGCTGGCCGAACAGAAAGCGCTCGGCTTCGAGTTCCATGCATCGGTCGGCAACGTCGGCGACTGGCAGTCCACGGTCGAGGCCTTCTCGGCCGCCAAGGCCGCGCACGGCCCGATCGACGTGCTGGTCAACAACGCTGGCATCACGCGCGACCGCATGTTCCTCAAGATGACGCCCGAGGACTGGAGCGCGGTGATCGAAACCAACCTCAACAGCATGTTCAACGTCACCAAGCAGGTGGTCGGCGACATGGTCGAAAAGGGCTGGGGCCGCATTATCAACATCAGCTCGGTCAACGGCGCCAAAGGCCAGGCCGGGCAGACCAACTATTCGGCCGCCAAGGCCGGCATGCACGGCTTCACGATGGCGCTGGCGCAGGAGCTCGCGAACAAGGGCGTTACCGTCAACACCGTGAGCCCGGGCTACATCGGCACCGACATGGTCAAGGCCATCCGCCAGGAAGTGCTCGACAAGATCGTCGCGACGATTCCCGTCAAGCGCCTCGGCGAGCCGAGCGAGATCGCCTCGATCATCTCGTGGCTCGCCACCGACGAGGGCGGCTATTCGACGGGGGCCGACTTCTCGGTCAACGGCGGCCTGCACATGCACTGACGGTGCCCTTCGGCACCTGCGCCACGAAAACCCGCTTCGGCGGGTTTTTTCGTTGGCTACTCCCGGAGACAACGAGAACCCATGGCTGACACGATCCTCGCGCCGGGCCCGAAGCCCGCGCTCTACCGTTCGCTCTACGTCCAGGTGATTGCCGCGGTGATCGTCGGCGTGCTGCTCGGGCACTTTTATCCGGCGCTCGGCGAGGCGATGAAGCCACTGGGCGACGGCTTCATCAAGCTCATCAAGATGATCATCGCGCCGATCATCTTCTGCACCGTGGTGGTCGGCATCGCGGGCATGGAGGACATGAAGAAGGTGGGGCGCACCGGCGGGCTCGCGCTCTTGTACTTCGAGGTGGTGAGCACCATCGCGCTGGTGTTCGGGCTGCTGATGTCCGACCTGCTGCGCCCTGGTGCGGGCATGAACATCGATCCGGCCACGCTCGACGCGGCCGCTGTGGCGTCGGTCGCCGGACCGGGCAAGATGACCGGGCCAGTCGATTTTCTGCTCAACGTGATCCCGACCACGTTGGTCGATGCCTTCGCCAAGGGCGAGATCCTGCAGGTGTTGCTGATCGCGCTGCTGTTCGGCTTTGCGCTGCACCGCTTCGGCGGCCGCGGCACGCTGGTGTTCGACGTGATCGAGAAGGGCTCGCAGGTGCTGTTCGGCATCGTCGACTACATCATGAAGCTGGCGCCGATCGGCGTCTTCGGCGCCATGGCCTTCACCATCGGCAAGTACGGCGCGGACAGCCTGTTCTCGCTCGGCAAGCTCATCGGCACCTTCTACCTGGCGTGCCTGCTGTTCATCTTCGTGGTGCTGGGGCTGATCGCGCGGCTGCACGGCTTCGGCATCTGGAAACTCATCCGCTACATTCGCGAAGAACTGCTGATCGTGCTCGGCACCTCGTCGTCCGAGACGGTGCTGCCGCGCATGATGAAGAAGATGGAGAAGCTCGGCGCGAGCAAGGCGTCGGTGGGGCTCGTGCTGCCGGCGGGCTATTCGTTCAACCTCGACGGCACCTCGATCTATCTGACGATGGCGGCGGTGTTCATCGCCCAGGCCACGAACGCACCGTTGTCGCTGGGCCAGGAAATGACGCTGCTGGCGGTGCTGCTCGTCACCTCGAAAGCCGCGGCTGGCGTGACCGGCAGCGGCTTCATCGTGCTTGCGGCGACGCTGTCGGTGGTGGGCGACGTGCCGGTGGCGGGGCTGGCGCTGATCCTCGGCATCGACCGCTTCATGTCGGAGGCGCGCGCCCTGACCAACCTGATCGGCAACGGCGTCGCCACGCTCGTGGTGGCGCGCTGGACGCACGAGCTCGATACCGAGCGGCTCGATGCCGAACTGAGTCGCGGCCGCGTCGCTGTCCCGGCGCCCGAGCCGTTGGACGCCGGCCGCATCGCGCCCTAGTGCAAAAGCCCCGGCGCCGCGGGGCGGGGCCCGCGCTGTGCACAATCGCCGCATGCCCCACAGCGTCTCCCTGATCAGCACCATCGCCGCCGGCCTCGGGCTCGCGCTCGTCCTCGGCTTCATCGCGGCGCGGCTGCGCCTGCCGGCCCTGGTGGGCTACCTGCTCGCGGGCGTGATCATCGGGCCGTTCACGCCGGGGTTCGTGGCCGACGGTGCCATCGCGGCGCAACTGGCCGAGATCGGCGTGATGCTGCTGATGTTCGGCGTGGGCCTTCATTTCTCGCTCGACGACCTGCTCGCGGTGCGCCGCATCGCGCTGCCCGGCGCACTGGCGCAGATCACGGTGGCCACGCTGCTCGGCGGCGCGCTCGCGCTCTGGTGGGGCTGGTCGTGGGGCGCGGCGCTGGTCTTCGGGCTGGCGCTGTCGGTGGCGAGCACGGTGGTACTGCTGCGCGCGCTCGAGAGCCTGGGCATCCTCGACTCGTTCACCGGCCGCATCGCCGTGGGCTGGCTCGTGGTCGAGGACCTCGCCATGGTGCTGGTGCTTGTGCTGCTGCCGCCGCTGGCGGGCGTGATGGGCGGCCAGGCCGGCGATGGCGCGGGCGATCCGCTGTGGCAGACGCTGGGGCTCACGCTGCTGCAGGTGGGCGGCTTCGTCGCGCTGATGCTGGTCGTGGGGCGGCGGGTGTTTCCGTGGATCCTCTGGCAGGTCACGCGCACCGGCTCGCGCGAGCTGTTCACGCTGTGCGTGATCGCCGCCGCGGTCAGCATCGCCTTCGCCTCGGCGGCACTGTTCGGCGTGTCGTTCGCGCTCGGCGCCTTCTTCGCGGGCATGGTGATGCGCGAATCCGAATTCAGCCACCGCGCGGCGCAGGAATCGCTGCCGCTGCGCGATGCGTTCGCGGTGCTGTTCTTCGTCTCGGTGGGCATGCTGTTCGATCCGTGGGTGATCCTCGAGCGGCCCCTGCAGGTGCTCGCGGTGGTGGCGGTGATCGTGCTCGGCAAGTCGCTCGCCGCCTGCGCGCTGGTGCTCGCGATGCGCTATCCGCTCGGCACCGCGCTCACGGTCAGCGCGAGCTTGGCCCAGATCGGCGAGTTCTCGTTCATCCTCGCGGGGCTGGGCTTCTCGCTTGGCCTGCTGCCGAGCGAGGGGCAAAGCCTGATCCTGGCGGGCGCACTGATCTCGATCGCCACCAACCCGCTCTGGTTCAGCCTGATCGCGCCACTGCAGGAATGGCTGCACAGGCGCTTTGCGCTGGTGCGCGGGCTCGAAGCGCGTGACCATCCGCTGGCCGAACTGCCGATGAGCACGGAGGCGCGCTTCCTGTCGAGGCAGGTTGTGCTCGTCGGCTACGGCCGCGTCGGCCGGCGCATCGCGGCCGAACTGGCGGCGCACGACATTCCCTACGTGGTGGCCGAGCAGAACCGAGAACTCGTAGGCCAGCTGCGCGCGGCCGGCGTGGCTGCCGTGTGGGGCGACGCGGCCGATCCGGCGGTGCTCATCCAGGCGCACATCGCCAGGGCGCGCGTGCTCGTGGTGGCCGTGGCCGACGCGATGAACGTGCGGCAGATGATGGAGACGGCGCGCACGCTGAACCCCGCCATCGAGACCGTGGTTCGCAGCCACAACGAGGAAGAGGCACGGCTCCTGTCGCAAGAAACGTCCGCCACGGTTTTTCTCGGGGAGCATGAACTGGCCCAGGCCATGGCGCGCGACGTGGTGCGGCGTGCAGACCCGCAGCCAGCCTGAGCCGCCCGGCTCAGAGATCCTCGATGACCAGCATGCGGTAGCGTTGCGCGATGGAGTAGGGCACGGTGCGCACTTCTTCCATCAGGCGGTTGGCTTCCTCTTCGTTCTTCGTCTTTACGAGCAGACCGGTGTGGCCTTCGCGGGCAAGCTTGGTGTAGGCGCGCACGGTCGCGGCATCGGTGCCCGCGGACGGCAGCGGGTCGTCCGAATCCGACGCCGTGGGCGTGATCTCCGTGAGCACGGTCTCGGCGGGGATCAGGTAGATCTCGTCGCCGCTCACGCCTTTTTCGATGAGGCGGTGGCCGATGCGGTTCGCATCTTCCGAGTCCGGAAACATGACCATCGAGTAACCCGAGGGATAGAAGGCGCCCCCGATGGCTGCCCGCATGCTGGGTTCTAGGACGAAGTTCTTCATGGTGCGGCCTCCTGGGCAATGTAGTTCTGTGGTTTAAGCGTAGGCCGGGCTGCATCGCCGGGCTGTAGGCCTGCTGCGCATATCGCCGAAGGCAGGGCGCGGGCTCGGCACGGGGCTCCTGTACACTGCGGCGCTCATGTCGTGCCATCTCATCTCTGCCAACGCCTGCGCTGCCGCCTCGGCGCGCACGCTGCTGCCGTTCGCGTTCGCGCGCACCGGCGGGGCCGGGATCGCTGCTGCTGCACGAATGATTCGCACCATTACCACCGCGGCCACCTGAGCACGCGCAGGTGGCCGTTTCGGCAGCCACCTGGTGTATCGCTCTTCCCCCGAATGAATGAAACCCAGCTCTGGCAGCTGGGTTTTTCGTTTTTCATCCGGAGGTTTCCATGTACCGCGATCCAGTCCAGTCTCTCGAGTCCTTGCCCGGCCGCCCCGCGGCCATCCGCGCGCTGCGCGTCGGGATGATCGGCATCGGCACCGTGGGCGCGGGCACCCTGCGCGTGCTGCTGCGCAACCAGGCCGAGATCGCGGCCCGCGCAGGCCGGCCCATCGAACTGGTGCTGGTGGCCGCGCGCAACCTGGCGCGTGCGGCTTCGGTGGCCGGCGAGGTGCCGCTCACCGACGACGCGCTGCGCGTCGCGACGCATCCCGAGGTCGACGTGGTGGTCGAAGTGGCCGGCGGCACGGGCGCGGCACGCGACTGGGTGCTGGCCGCGATCGCGCACGGCAAGCACGTGGTCACGGCCAACAAGGCGCTGCTCGCGGTACATGGCGCCGAGATCTTCGCCGCCGCCCGGCGCCAGGGCGTGGCAGTGGCCTACGAAGGCGCGGTGGCGGGAAGCATCCCGATCGTCAAGGCGCTGCGCGAGGGCCTTGCGGCCAACCGCATCGAATGGGTGGCGGGCATCGTCAACGGCACCACCAACTTCATCCTGAGCCGGATGCGCGATGCCGGGCTCGACTTCGCGGCCGCGCTCGCCGAGGCCCAGGCGCTCGGCTACGCGGAGGCCGATCCGACCTTCGACATCGAGGGCATCGATGCCGCGCACAAGCTCACGCTGCTCGCGGCCAATGCCTTCGGCAGCGCCGTGCAACTGGCGGACGTGGAAGTGCAGGGCATCACGGCGCTGCAGCGCATCGACATGGCCTGCGCCGAGCAGTTGGGCTACCGCATCAAGCTGCTGGCGCTGGCGCGCCTTGCCGACGCGGGGCTCGAACTGCGCGTGCAGCCCGCGCTGGTGCCCGCTTCGCATCCGATGGCGCATGTGAACGGCGTGATGAACGGGGTGGTGGTCAAGGGCGACGCGGCCGGCCCGACCCTGTACTGCGGGGCCGGCGCGGGCTCGGAGCAGACCGCCTCGGCCGTGATCGCCGACCTGGTGGACGCGGCGCGGCTCGATGGCACGCGGGCGGCGCAGCGCGTGCCGCACCTGGGCTTTCATGCCCACGCGATGCGCGCGTTGCCGGTGCTGCCGCGTGCCGAGGTGCGCACGGCGCACTACCTGCGAGTGCCACTGCGCGAGGCCCAGGCAATCGAAGCGCTGTCGGGCTGGCTGGCGGCGAGACAGGTGCCCGTGCGCGAGCTCCGGCTGGCGGCGGCCGAGGTCGCCGACACGCCGCAACTGCTGGTGGTGACGCAGCCGATGCCGCAGCGCGAGCTTGACCTGGTGTCGCATGCGCTGGCATTGCACCCGGCGGTGGCAGGGGAACCCACCGCGCTGCGCGTGGAGGAGCTGGCCGCCTGAGGCCCGCCTGGCGACCGCTTGTGAGCGCATGCATTGTTTCCATGGCGTGAACGCCGCGGTTCCTTTTGCACAGGGTTTCCACGGGGGTTGCCGGCGCACAATTGATCCCACGGACCGGCCACCAGGCTGGCCCGGCTGAACAAGGCCCCCGAGCGCGGCGGCTGTCCTTTCGAAAGGACGGCTTCCCACCCAAGACCGGTTCGACACGTCCCGAAGTGAAACCATTGAACCAAGGAAATCGAAATGACCGTCTCCAAGCTCCTCTCCGCCGTCGCCGTCGCCCTCGTTGCCGCCACCGGTGCCGCCCATGCCGAAACCTATGAAGGCGTGCATCGCCTGACCACTGCCGAAAGCCGTGCCGACGTGGCCAGCCAGGCCATCGCCGCTGCCCACAGCGCCGACCCGTACGCCGAAGGCGCGAATGCCAGCGTGGCGCAGTCGCCCGTGTCGCAGCGCAGCCGTGACCAGGTCCGTGCAGAAGCCGTGGCCGCCGCGCACAGCCCTGACGCTTTTTCCGAAGCGGCATCCGCCGGCATGACCTATGTGGCCGCCGGTGCGGTCGACCCCGCGGTGGTGCGTGCCGCAGCCCGCGCTGCCGCGCGTGGCGAAGCGCTGCCGCTGTAAGCACTGCGGTTGCGCAGCGAATCAGGCCCCGCGAAAGCGGGGCTTTTTCATTGGCCCGTCCGACGGGATGGCGATTCATCTGTATTGCAGATCAATTGATCTGAATTTTCAATTTCACGGATCGAAGGCCGCTGCCTACAGTCGGCCTCGATGAACGCTCATGCACCGCCACCCCTGCTGATCGGCTGCGCGGCCGGTTTTTCCGGCGACCGCACCGATGCCGCGGGGCCGGTGGTCGACACGCTGATCGCGCGGCTGCGGGCAGGTCCTGCGCAGCAGCGCGCCTTCCTGATCTTCGAAACGCTGGCCGAGCGCACGCTCGCGCTTGCGCAACTGCGCCGGCGCGACGATCCCGAAGCCGGTTACGAGCCGCTGCTCGACGCCATGCTGCGGCCCGTGCTGGCGCGCTGCCTTGCGCACGGCATCCGCATCGTGAGCAACTTCGGCGCGGCCAATCCGCGCGCCGCGGCCCGGCACATCGCCCGCATGGCGCGCGAACTCGGCGCCGACGCACCGCGCATCGCGGTGGTGGAGGGCGACGATCTTTCGGGCCCCGCGCAGCGTACGCTGCTGCACGACGCGCTCGGCGCGCAGCTCGACGGGCTGCGCATCGTCAGTGCCAACGCCTACATCGGCGCCGAGCCGATCGCCGCCGCGCTCGACGCCGGCGCGCAGATCGTGGTGTGCGGCCGCGTGGCCGATCCATCGCTCGCGGTGGGGCCCGCCATGTCGTACTTCGGCTGGCGCGCCGACGACTGGGACCGGCTCGGCCGCGCCACCATGGCGGGGCATCTGCTGGAATGCGGCGCGCAGGTCTGCGGCGGCTACTTCGCCGACCCGGGCTTCAAGGACGTGCCGGACCTCGAGCGCGTGGGCTTTCCGATCGCCGAGATCGATGCCGACGGCCACTGCACCATCGGCAAGGCCGATGGCACCGGCGGCCTCGTGAGCGAGGCTACCGTGAAGGAGCAGCTGCTCTACGAAGTGCACGACCCGAGCGCCTATCTCACGCCCGACGTGATGGCCGACATTGCCGACGCCGAGGTGGCGCCGCTGCCACTCGGCCGCGTGGCGCTCTCGGGCGTGCGCGGGCATGCGCGACCGAGCCACTACAAGGTAAATGTCTGCCACGAAGGCGGCTGGCTCGCCGAGGGCGAAATCTCCTATGCCGGCCCGCGCGCAGAAGCCCGCGCCCGTCTCGCGGCCGAGGTGCTGCGCGCGCGCCTGGGCGGGCTCACGCTGCGCGTCGACCTGATCGGTGCGCTCAGCATCCTTGGCGACGATGCCGGACGCATGCTCGCCGACACACCTGATGCCGGGCTGCGCGACGTGCGCCTGCGCGTGGCGGCGGCGCATGCCGAGCGTGCACAGGCCGAGCGGCTCGCGCGCGAGGTGATGGCGCTCTACACCTGCGGGCCCGCGGGCGGCGGCGGCGTGCGCACCGCGCTCACGCCGCGCCTCAATACCCTGTCGTGCCTGGTGCCGCGGGACGCGGTGCCGGTGCGCTTCGAACTGCTCGGCGCGAAGGAGCTCGGATGAACACCAACGCCAATGCCGACACCGGCACCATCGACGTGCCGCTCTACCGCGCCGCGCATGGCCGCACCGGCGACAAGGGCGACCGCTCCAACATCAGCGTGATCGCCTGGCATCCGGCGCTCTATCCCGTGCTGGCCGAGCAGCTCACGCCCGAGCGCGTGGCGGCGCAGTTCAGGCATCGCGCGCCGGCGCGTGTGCAGCGCTTTCTCCTGCCTCGGCTGCATGCCATGAACTTCGTGCTCGACGCGGTGCTCGACGGCGGCGTCAACGACGCGCTGAACCTCGATGCGCACGGCAAGGCACTTGCGTTCCTGCTGCTCGACATGCCCGTGCGGATGCCGCGCGCGCTCGAGCCGTTGCTTGCCGGGCCTTAGCGGCCGACCCCTTTTGCTTTCCGATTTTTCAACGACCCATCCATCCGGAGACAACACCCAATGAAAAGACGTTCCCTGACCCTCTCTGCGGCCGCACTCGCGCTCGCACCGCTGCTCGCCCACGCGCAACAGGCCTTCCCCGAGAAACCGATCACCTTCGTCGTGCCCTTTGCGGCCGGCACCGCCACCGACCAGATCGCGCGTGCGCTGGGCAACAGCATCACGGCCGAAACCAAGCAGGCGGTCGTGATCGACAACAAGGCTGGCGCGAGCGGTTTCATCGCGTCGCAGCAAGTCGCCAAGGCGCCGGCCGACGGCTACACGGTGCTGATCACCACGAACACGACGCATGCCGCCAACGAGCACCTGTTCAAGAAACTGCCCTACGACCCGGTGAAGGATTTCGCGCCCGTGTCGGGGCTCGGCAAGGGTGGCCAGATCATGGTGGTGGGCCCCACGTTCCCGGCCAAGAGCGTGGCCGAGTTCATCGCGCTCGCCAAGAAGGAGCCCGGCAAGTACAGCTTCGGCAGCGGCAGTTCGTCGAGCCGGATGGCCGGCGAACTGCTCCAGCAAATGGCCGACATCCAGCTGCTGCACGTGCCTTACAAGAGCAACACGCTCGCCGTCACGGACCTGCTCGGCGGGCAGATCCACATGATGATCACCGACGCGGCCACGGGCCTGCCGCAGGTCAAGGCCGGCAAGCTGCGCGCGCTCGGCGTGTCGAGCGCGGCGCGCTCGCCGCTCGCGCCCGACGTACCCACCATTGCCGAAGCCGGCGTGAAGGGCTACGAGATGGGCTACTGGTTCGCGGCCTATACGCCCGCCAACACGCCGCCGGCCGTCGTCAAGCGGTTGAACGAACTGCTCGTGAAGGCCGTCCGGAGCGAGTCGGCAAAGACGGCGTTCTACGGTCCCACCGGCACCGAGGTGTTCACCACCTCGCCCGAAGAACTCGCAAAGTTCCAGGCCAGCGAATCGCAGAAGTGGGGCCGCATCGTGAAGGCTGCGGGCATCACCGCCGAATGAGCCCCTGTTCGGCGAGATGCACGCCGAACCCCGAACGGCCCGGCGCAATGTCGGGCCGCAGCGTGAGCGCGGGAATCTCGTAGTCGCCATGGTTCTGGCGGCGGAACGGGATCGGCGCGGCGCTGAAGAGGGTGTCGAGCCGCTCGCCCAATTCCGCCTTGATGCGCGCGTAAGCGGCATCGTCGACCTTGCCGGTGCGGTGCACCACATAGGGCGGCAGCACCTCGAAGCCGGGGTAGTAGAGGATGCCGTGCTGGATCGGAAACAGCAGGTCGTCCATGGGCCCGTTGATGCCGCGCGGACCGTAGTGCGAAGCCCATCCGCCGGTCGTGACGACCAGCATCGCGCGCTTGCCGGCCAAGGTGCCTTCGCCGAATCGGTCGCCCCAGTGCGTTTCGGAATGCTCGCCTACGCCGTAGGCAAAGCCATAGGCGTAGATGCGCTCGACCCAGCCCTTGAGGATGGCCGGCATCGAATACCACCAGAGCGGGAACTGCAGGATCACCGCGTCGGCCCAAAGCAGCTTCTGTTGCTCGGCAGCGATGTCGTCGGCCTGCGTGCCCGACGCGAAGGCGTGCAATGAATCGCGTTCGGGGCTGAAGGGTTCGGCCGGCCCGCGCGCGGGGAAATCGTCGGCATCGAGCGCAGGCTTCCAGCGCATGGCGTAGAGATCGGACACTTGCACCGAGTGGCCGGTGTCGCGAAGGCGTTCGCGCATGAAGCGGTGTAGCGAGCCGTTGAGCGAGGTGGATTCGGGGTGGGCGAGGACTAGGAGGATGTTCATCTGTTCGAGAGGGCCAGGTGTTGATGCCCTCAGGTTAGGCATGCGGGCGGTATATTGGAAATGAATAGTTCAAATCCAAGGAATTGCCGTGAACAATTTCAGTCGGCTCGATCTCAACCTGCTGGTCACGCTCGACACGCTGCTCGCCGAGCGCAGCGTGACGCGTGCAGCCGAGCGCCTGAACCTTTCGCAGCCCTCGGTGAGCGTGCAGCTCGCCAGGCTGCGCGAGGCGTTTGGCGACCCGCTGCTGGTGCCCGCGCAGCGCGGCATGCGGCCCACCGCGCGTGCCGACGAGTTGCGCGCTCCGCTGCGTGAAGCCCTCGAGGCACTGGGCCGCGCGGTGGCGCCGAGCCGGCCTTTCGATCCGGCCGACGCTACCACCACATGGCGCCTGGCCGCGGCCGACTATGCCGAAACGGCCATCCTGCTGCCCATGCTCGCGGGCCTGCGCGCGGCTGCGCCGCACACCCGCCTGGCGGTGGTGGAGGCCGTGCCGTCACGCATGGCGCGGCAGCTGGAGCAGGGCGAGATCGACCTGTTCTTCCACACCAGCGTGGGCGCACCGCCGGGGCTGCACCGGCGCAAGCTGTTCGACGAACGCTATGTGCTGGCCGGCCGTGCCGGTCATCCACGGCTCAAGCGCAGGCCCACGCTCGCGCAGTTCTGCGCGCTCGAGCATGTGGTGGTGTCGCCCGGCGGCGGCGGCTTTTTGGGGCCCACCGACGAGGCGCTGGCGCGGCAGGGCCTGACGCGGCACGTGGTGCTGTCGGTGCCGCACTTCCTCTTCATGATGTCGGTGCTGGCGAGCACAGACCTGGTCGCCATGCTGCCCGAGCGGCTCGCGCGCGGCGCACCCGGCCTGCGCGTGGTCGAGGCGCCTCTGGAGGTGCCGGGCTACGAGATGGCGATGCTCTGGCACGAGCGACGCCATCGCGACCCGGGGCACCGGTGGCTGCGCGAATGGATTGCCGCGCGCCTGCCGTGAATGGACCGCAGGCTACGGGAACAGCGCGGCAATGGCGTCGACGAAGGACGCGGTGTCGGCGCCCACATGCGTGGTCGAGTAGGTGGTTTCCGAGAGCCTGAGCTCCGGGTAGCCGCGCGATTGCAGCCGGCTGTGCATCTCGTCGACGTTGTCGAAATTGCATTCGTCCGGGTTGTCGCAGCGGGTGAGGAGGAGCGTGACAGGCAGCGGGTTATTGCCCCGGGCGTCGCGCATCTGCTGCTCGAGCGCATTGTTCTCTGCGGGCTGCGAGTTGAAAGACGCCTCAAATGCCAGAAAGTGCGAGAAGGTCAGCTTGCCGCTCGCACCCTCAAGCAGAAGTGCAACGGCGGCCATGCTGCCACTGAGCGAGAAGCCGGTGAGCATGCGCCGGGCTGGGTTAGCACGGAACTTCGCTTCGACGAGCGGCACGAGTTCCTGCGTGAGGAAGTCGTGGTACGCGCGCGCGCCGGGCAGCATGTAGTCTTGCTCGCGGCGCGCCGTGCCGCCGATGCCGACCAGGATGGCCTGCGTGCCCCGCGACTCCAGCGTGTTCTTGAAGTTCTCGAAACGCGTACCGGGTGGATTGAAGATGCCGTCCCCGTCCATGGCGTAGATGACGGGGTACGCGGCCGAACTGCCGTCGTACGACGCGGGCAGGTAGATCTCGACCGGGTATTCCGCGCCGGTGAACGCCGAGGTGATGCGCTCCGATACGACCCGGCTTGCCGGCTCGGGCTCGGGCGGTGGTGGCTCGGGCTCGGCGGGCGGAGGCTCGGCAGGGGGCGGCTCCGGCGCGGGCGGCACGGGGTCGGGTGGCGGGGGCTCGGGCTGGGCCGGCTCGGGTGATGCGGGTGGCGCCGCCGGCGGGAGCAATCCGACAGCTGCCAGGCTGCCCGCTCCGCCGCCACCACCACCACCGCCGCCGCAGGCGACGAGGAACATCATGAGCAGGAGCGCCCAGGTTGAAGCGGACAAGAATCGTCGCACCGGTCGTCCAGTCTGCATGAAGGCTCCGAGTTGGCTTGGGTCGCGCCAGGGTCGGCGGCGCGCGCCGAGGATGCCATGCCGGCTCTGCAGAGCGTGCGAAAACAGGGTAGTTGGCGGTTGCAATAGTCGTATCAACCGCACCGGCCTCAGATCAGCGGCACGCTCGTCTCCTTCAACACGCGCAGCACGAAGTGCGACTTGCTGTGTCGGATGCCGGGGATCTTGTAGAGCTTCTCGCGCAGCAGCCGCTCGTAGTCGCGCGTGTCGCGCACGGCGATGCGGATGTAGTAGTCGTAGTCGCCCGAGACAAGGTAGGCCTCCTGGATCTCGGGAATGGTCGCGAGCATGCGGCCGAAGTCGTAGAGCGTCTCGTCTGTGTGGCTCTCGAGCGTGACCTGCACGATAACCGAGTCGTGGTAGCCGAGCTTGGCGGGATCGATGTCGACGGTGTAGCGCTTGATGACGCCCTGGGCCTCGAGCTTCTTGATGCGCGTCCAGCAACTGGTGGGTGATAGGCCGACCTCGTTGCCGATGTCCTGCAGGGTCTTGCGCGAGTCGAGCAGCAGCACACGCAGGATGGCAAGATCGGTCTTGTCGAAAGATCCTTCGTCTGTGTCCTTGTTTTTTCGATTGATCTTCATAAAACCTGCCGCATCAGCCAAAAGAAAGAAGCACATTTTGCACGGAAGTCGGAAGAATCGACGGCATGAGACTTATCGACCTGGATCTTTCTTCTCCCTCTTCCTCTTCATTGACGCCGCGCATGTGCAACGGCGCCGAGGCGCTGCTAGACACGCTGGTCGCCTGCGGCGTCGACACGCTCTTCGGCTATCCCGGCGGCGCGGCGCTGCCGCTGTACGACGCGCTGCACGGCGAACCGCGGTTGCGCCATGTGCTGGTGCGGCATGAGCAGGCGGCCGTGCATGCGGCCGAAGGCTATGCGCGCAGCACGGGGCGCGTGGGCGTGGTGCTCGTCACCTCGGGGCCGGGTGTCGCCAACACCATCAGCGGACTGCTCGACGCGATCAGCGACTCGGTGCCGCTGCTCTGCATCAGCGGCCAGGTGGCCACCGCGGTGATCGGCACGCAGGCGTTCCAGGAGAGCGACGCGCTCGGCATGTCGCGCCCCGTGACCAAGTGGAACCAACAGGCACGCACGGCCGACGAGGTGCCCGCGCTGGTGCGGCGGGCACTCGAGATCGCGGCCTCGGGCCGGCCGGGGCCCGTGCTGCTCGACATGCCGAAAGACGTCCAGCTCGCGCGCCTGGGCCACGGCGCGGGGCCAAGCGGAGTTCGCGCTTTGCGGGCGCTGCGCACGGGCAGGGCGGCGCTGCCGCCCAAGCCGATGCTGCAGCGCGCGGCCGACCTGATCTCGACCGCGCGCCGGCCGATCATCTACGGCGGCGGCGGGCTGATCAATTCGGGGCCCGCAGCGTGCGAGGCCTTTGCGCAGCTGGTGCATCGCCTGCATGCGCCTTGCACGCTCACGCTCATGGGGCTCGGTGCGTTTCCTGCGTCGGACCCAAAGTTCGTGGGCATGCTGGGCATGCACGGCACGCTCGAGGCCAATCTTGCGATGCACGAGGCCGACCTCGTGGTGTGCGTGGGGGCGCGCTTCGACGACCGCGTGACCGGGAAGCTCGACGAGTTCTGCCCGCATGCGCGCAAGATCCATATCGACGTCGATCCCGGCAGCATCAACAAAGTGGTGCGCGTCGACGTGCCGATGGTCGGCGACTGTGGCGCCGTGGTGGATGCGCTGCTCGCGCTGCTGCCCGAGCAAGGCTTTGCGCCTGAACGGCTCGCCCCCTGGTGGCAGCGCATCGACGGCTGGCGCGCGGAAAACTGCCTGGGCTTTGTGCCGCGCAGCGATGCGATCCTGCCGCAGCAGCTCATGGCGTCGCTGCAGCGGGCCATTGGCGACCGGGATGCGATCGTGTCGACCGACGTGGGACAGCACCAGATGTGGGCCGCGCAGTACCTGCGTTTCGAGCGGCCGCGGCGCTGGCTCACGTCGGGCGGTGCGGGCACCATGGGCTATGGCCTGCCTGCCGCAATCGGCGCCCAGATCGCCCACCCTGGCGCGCTCGCGGTCTGCGTGAGCGGCGACGCCTCGGTGCTCATGAACATCCAGGAACTGTCGACCGCCGTGCAGCACCGCACGCCCGTGAAGCTGGTGCTGTGCAACAACG
This sequence comes from Variovorax sp. Soil_C_19, assembly GCF_057657255.1. NCBI lineage: Bacteria > Pseudomonadati > Pseudomonadota > Betaproteobacteria > Burkholderiales > Comamonadaceae > Variovorax > Variovorax sp. Soil_C_19. The sequence goes on from NZ_JBDGIV010000001.1 coordinate 542,328, forward strand.
GCTACATGGGCATGGTGCGGCAGTGGCAGGAGCTCAACCACGGCAACCGGCTGAGCCACAGCTGGAACGAGGCGCTGCCCGACTTCGTCGCGCTGGCGCGTGCCTTCGGATGGGGCGCACGCCGCGTCTCGGACCCTGCCGAACTCGAGGACGCGCTCGCCGAATGCCTGGCGAGCGAAGGGCCCTTCTTCCTCGACGTGCAGGTGGCGGCGCAGGAGAACTGCTTTCCGATGATGCCGGCCGGGCAGGGGCACCATCGGGTGCTGCTGGCGAAGGAGCGGTGGTACGACAAGGAAGAAGCCACATCTCAAGCGCCGAAATACTAAATTAAGTTCTGACAATGATCATTGTTAACAAATTACCATAGAGTTATTAACTCGATAAAGAATTATCGAAAATGACCTGAATTTCGCTGCGTCAAAAAATCTCGGCTTAGGACACTGAAAATGCAAAGGTAATCGCCAAAGGCTGTTCCCGGTTCTCGCAAGAGTTGGGCAGCGGGCGAAAAGAAGCATGTTGTGACCGTGCCGGGAGACAGCAGATCAAATACGTTCAACGCCCGTTCAGGCTCGAATTCTGCGTCCTTCTGGTGGCGTGGCTGCTTGCTGCGCCGGTGGTTTCCCACGCGAAGCCGGCTGACGTTCTCCTCATCTACTCCCAGAATCGGCTCCTGCCCGCCAACATTCAGGCCGACAGGGGCCTGACTGCGTCACCGAGCGGTCCACTCCAGGGGGTGGGGCTTCGGTTCTTCACGGAATTTCTGGACCATCCGGCCTTTTCGGGCGACGCTCATGAGCAGCGCACGGCCGCCTACCTGCGCAACAAGTACGCGGACCGGCCGCCGAAGGTAATTCTGGTCGGCGGCGACATCGCACTCGCTTTCGTGCTCCAGTTTCGAGAGGAGATGTTCCCCGACGTGCCCATCATGCACATGGGCGTCGACCAACGCTTTCTCGACGAGATTCCGAACCTGCCCCCGGACGTCGACGGTGTTCACGTGATGCACGACATCGCTGGCACGGTGGCGCTGGCGCTGCAGTTCCACCCCAAGGCGAAACGCCTGGTCGTTGTCACCAGCATGGCGGACAGGGGCAGAGAACATCGCGACGCCGTCGCGGATGCAGTGGCTTCGAGCAATGTGTCGATCGACGTGGCGTACTGGACCGGATTGCCCACCAGCGAACTGCTGGCGCGGCTGGCCGCGTTGCCGCCCGACAGCATTGTCTACACCCCCGGCTACTACCGCGATGGTGCGGGAGACGGGTTCACGCCGGTCGAGTCCGTCGAGCTCATGGCGTCGGTCAGTGCCGCGCCGATCTACTCGATCTTCTCCACGCACATCGGCGTGGGTGCGGTCGGTGGCCGAATGGTCACCTTCGACGAGATTGGCCGTGCTGCGCGGCGACTGCTCGACGATTTCGTGGCCGGAACAGAAACCGATCCGGAAGTCATGCGCCAGATGGTGACGCTTCGTCCGCAACTCGACTGGCGGCAACTGCGCAAGTGGAACGTGGCGCCCGAATTGGTGCCGGACGATGCGGTCATCCATTTTCGGGAACCCTCGTTCATGGAACTCTACCGGGCGCACGCGGTGGCAGGAGGGCTGGTCTTTCTCGCGCAGGCGCTTCTGATCAGCGCGCTCCTGGTCGAACGCCGGCGACGCCAGCGCACGGCGCGCGCGCTGACCGAAAGCCAGCACCACCTCAGCGCAGCGACCAAGGCCGCCCGGCTGGGCACGTTCAACTGGAACCTCAGCGTTCCCAAAAGCGGTAACGGGACCGCGCCGCGCAAGCACGCCAGCTCGCACGGGGGCTTGATCCAGCATGTGGAGGATTTCGTCGAGCGCGTGCACCCCAGCGATCGTGAACGGCTGGCCGCAGCCATCGAGCGCGTCGTCGACCGGCAGGAGGAACTGGACATCGAACTGCGGCTGGTCGAGCAGGAGGGCGCCGCCTCGTGGATCGAGGTGCGCGGCCAAGTCTCGGATGGTTGCCACATCACGGGCGTCACCATGGACATCACCGAGCGCAAGGAGGCCGAGGCCCAGTCCGCCCAGGATCGCGCGATGATGATGCACCTGTCGCGCATCTCCACGGTCGGGCAACTCTCGATCGGCATCGCGCATCAGCTGAACCAGCCGCTCGCCGCCATCCGCTTCAATACCGACACGGCGCGAAAGATCCTCAAGCGGCTTGACGTCGGAACCGGCGAGCTCAAGGAGATCCTCGAAGACATCAACGAAGAGAACAAGCGGGCGGCCGACATCATCCGGAATGTCTCCGCCCTCTATCGCCGTGCGCCGGTGGAGGCAGAGGGTTTCGAGATCAACGAACTGGTTCTCGAAACCGTGCAACTGCTGAGGGAAGAAGCCATCTGGCGCCACGTCACCGTTCGCGTCGAGCCCGCGCCCGGTCTGCCGCCGGTGAGAGGCAGCCGGGTGCAGATCCAGCAGGTGCTTCTCAATCTGATGCTGAACGGCATGCAGGCGATGTCGGAAACACCGAATGAGAGCCGGGTGCTGATCCTGCAGACCGCGCCGGACGACAGATGGGTGACCGTCACGATCGCCGACCATGGCAAAGGCATCGCACAGGAAGAGCTCGAGCACATCTTTGATCCATTCTGGACCACAAAGGAAAACGGCATCGGTGTCGGCCTGCCCATCAGCCGCGCGATCCTCGAGGCCCACCACGGCGCCATCGCTGCAGCCAGCCCCTCGGAAGGTGGCGCCGCATTCACGATTTCATTGCCCGTTTCCGGACCTGCTTAGCCACGCAAGCACACCACAGCTGCACACATCCGATCGGAGGACTCCATGGCAATCGTATTTGTTGTTGATGACGACGCGAGCATTCGCCGGGCCCTGGGCCGGATGCTTCAGGAAGAAGGATTCGAAGTGCGTACTTGCGAATCGGGCGAGGCATTTCTTGCCGAACTGCCCGACGCTGCGGCCAGTGCCTGCGTGATTCTGGATGTCTCGATGCCGGGGCTTAGCGGGCTCGATCTTCAGGAGCATCTGGCGAGCAAGGGCCTGACGCTGCCGATCGTATTTCTCACGGGGCATGGCGACATTCCGATGTCGGTGCGGGCCATGAAGAGAGGCGCGGCGGATTTCCTGACCAAGCCAGTGGCGACCGAGGTTCTGATTCAGGCGGTGCGCAGCGCGCTGCACCAGCAAGAGGGCAGTCGCCGTCGGGATGCAGAACTGATCGAGCTACAGAAGCGTTTCGAAATGCTGAGCACCCGTGAACGCGAGGTGCTCGAAGCGCTGTCCGACGGAAAGCTCAACAAGCAGATCGCGGAAGCACTCGAGATTGTCGAGCAGACCGTCAAGTACCACCGGGCCCGCATCATGGAGCGAATGGGCGCGCGCACCGCAGCGGAACTCATGCATATGGTCGCGCGACTGCGGATCAAACCAATGAAAAGCATTGCAACCGGTACCATCGCAGATGAGGGCGGCATGTCGTGAAAAAGTTCTAAGTAGTTATACGAAAGACTAGCTTCATTTACCGACGGTTACGGGCACAGTTGACCGGTGTTCGGAGCGCATTCGTTGCGCTCTGTTCCGGGTCTTTGCCGCACGCATTTATTCTAGAAATGCGCGCAGTTTCCGATCTTCGGGAAGCAACGTCGGTTTGGGAATTACGAGAAGGGCTGAAATGCAACATCGCCGCATTGCTGAAATTTGGACTGGCGTTGCAGGTGCTGCGCGACCTGCGCGCCCGATTCTGTCGAAATTCCGGCGCGGCTTTCGCCGCTGGTCTTTCGGCCTCGCGTGGCTTGCCTTGGGCGCTGTCGGCCATGCCACGGCCCAACCTGCGGAAGCGTCGAAGCCCGAGCACAAAGCGGCCGCCATCGAGGTCGTGCTTGTGCAGTCCAAGGTCGTCGAGGGTCTCGACGGCAAGGAGCAACTGGTTGCGGCCGACGCCGTGCGTCCCGGGGACGTTCTCGAATACCGCGCGTCCTATACCAACAAGTTGGGCAAGCCCGTCAAGGGGTTGGTCGCCAACCTGCCGATCCCCGAAGGGCTCGAATATCAAGCCACCAGCGCCAAGCCAGGCGGCGCGCTGGTGAAGGTGGCCACCAAGAACGGACAGTTCGCGCCCGAGCCGCTGCAGCGAACCGTGAATGGCAAGGTTCAACCAATTCCCTACAACGAATACCGGACCTTGCGCTGGTCACTGGGCCAACTGCCCGCCAGCGGATCGACGGAAGTGAGTGCCCGAGCGCGAGTGGAAACAGTTTCACCGCCCCCTCACTGACGAGCCCGAGGCGCATGCGTGGGATCAGCTGATCCCCTCGCAGCGCGACCGGATGGGCCTCAGCGCCCTTGAGAGCGCGTCCGCGCTCAGCTGACCAACCGCTTCCTTTTTCATTCCGGACGTTCCTGCCCGCGGGGACGCCGCGCCTTTGCCATCGCAACTCCAAGGAGAAATCCAGTGACCTCATTCTTGCCAGCTCGCCGCGGCGGCCTCGTGCCACGCGCGTCCTGGGCAGGTGCTGCAGCGCTGACCCTGAGCTTCCTGTTCGGAAGCTCGGCTGTACACGCTGCACCGCCGCCCGCCAACACCGTCATCGGCAACCAGGCCTCGGCCAGTTACCTCGATCCGAATGGCGCGAGCCAACTCGCCACGTCGAACCTCGTACAGACCACCGTGCAGCAGGTCGGCTCGTTCACGTTGGACGGCAAGAGCACCGACACCACCGACGTGGTCAACACCAAGACCGGCGCCGCCGGCGCCACGGTGTATGCGCCTCACGTGCTGACCAACACCGGCAACGGCGCGGACACGTTCACCATCCGCGTGAACGATGCGCCGGCCACCTTCTCGAAGGTCCAGATCTTCCCCGATGCGAACGCCGACGGCCTACCCGACGGCACGACTGCGCTGTGCACCGTCGCGACGCCGAACGGCAGCGCCGACTGTAGCTTCACGACACCGTCGGTCGCGGGTGGCAATGCGACGTTCCCGTTCGTGGTGGCCTATTCGATCCCAAGTACCGCGACCACCACCGGCGCGTGGGCTACGTCACAGACTGCGACCGTCAAGGCCGTTCCGACCACCACAACCCTGTATGAGGCGACCAATCAGTCGGCATCCGACGTTGACCAGGTGAACCTCACGACCAAGGCCGCGTTCAACGCCACCAAAAGCCTGAGCGTGCCTGCAGTCAGCTGGGTCGACGGCGGCCCCTGGCCAACGGCATCGACCAGCGGGCAGGCCTCGCTCGCGGGTTGCGTGGCCACGGTCGCTGGCGCAGATGCTCCGGCGGCAGGTTGTACGTACACCACGTACACGCTGCGCTTCAACAACACGGGTGGCGCAGCCGGCAAGTTCCTCATGACCGATACCCTGCCGAGCGGCTTTACCTACGTGCCGGGCTCCGCCGTCTGGAGCAGCGCCCCCGGTACCGCGCTCGGGGACGCCGCGGGCGACGCCGACGATCCGGCCGGTATTGAGTTCGAGGGGTCGGCCGATACGCTGACCATTTGGGTGGACTCCGTTCCGGTGAATGCCACCCAGACAGTGAGCTTCGTCGTGCGGGTGGACAGCGATGCGGCCATTGGCACTTCGACCACGACCAACACGGCGAAATACAGCCCGGTCGATGCAACGATGGGGGCTTTCGACCCTCCTCCTGAGGCCTCGGCCTCGACCAACCCTGCCGCATTCAATGTGCTGGGCACCTACGGCATCGTCCTCGGTTCGGCCAGCCCTACCGCGAGCACGACCACGTCGCTGGACACCGGCGCGGGCAATCCGAACACCTCGGTGAACGACACGACGACCATCGCCAGCGCCACCGCGGGCAGCACGATCAAGTTCACGCAGAAGGCTTTCAACGCCGGCAATGCCTCGGACATCGTGAACCTGGCGGCGGCTATCGGCAGCTTCCCTTCCGGCACGACATTCAAACTGTTTGCAGCTGACGGCGTGACGCCGCTGATCGACAACAACGCCGACGGCGTGGTCGACACCGGTCCGATCGCCGCGGGTGGAAGCACCACCTTCGTGCTAGCCGCCACGCTGCCGTCGCCGGCTACGCTGCCCACCGGGCCGTTCAGCGCGATCGTCACGGGTACATCCGTGGGCGACAGCAGCAAGAAGGAATCGACGCGCGACACGCTCACTGCGATGGTGGGCACGCTGATCGACCTGACCAACACCACCACCGGTAACGGCACGGCAGGCAACACCGGCAACGGCGACGTGGGCACGGGCCCGAGCCCGAACCCGACCAGCACGCTGTCGACGCCCGCGGGCACCGGCGCGCTGTTCAACCTGTTCGTGCGCAACAACGACTCGGTCGCCAACACCTACAGCCTGGCAGCAAGCCAGACCAATAGCTTCCCGGGCAGCCTGCCCGCGGGCTGGACGGTCAAGTTCGTCGCGTCGGGTGGCACCTGCGCCTCGGCCGCCATCACCACGGTGAGTGCGGCAGCGGGTGCGCAGACGCCGTTCCATGCCTGCGTGACGCCGCCGGCATCGCAGGTTCCGGTCACCGCACAGCGCGTGTACTTCCAGCTGCGCTCCACGATCACGACCTCCAGCGGCGTGATCGCCACCGACACCAAGACCGATGCGGTCACGGTGACGGCGGCCAACACCTTCTCGGCCACGCTGACGCCGAACAACAACGGCCAGGTCGCGCCGGGCGGCTCGGTCGTCTATGCCCATACGCTGACCAACACGGGCGGCCAGAGCTGCGCGGGTCCGTACACCGTCTCGGCCTCGCTGGCGGATACCGCGGGCTGGACGATCTCGTTGTACAACGACGTGAACGGCGACGGCCAGCTCGACGCGGGCGATACGCTGATCACCGGGTCAATTCCTGGCCCGCTGGCCACGGGCAGCACCCACAAGCTGCTGCTCAAGGTCTTCGCACCGGGCGGTGCGACCCCTGGCGCCACGAATACGGCGACTGTGACGGTGACCTTCCCTTCGGGAACGGGGTCCTGCGGCACGCCGTCGGCCACGGACGTGACCACCGTCATCACGGGGCAGATCCGCCTGGTCAAGACGCAGGCGCTGGACATCAACTGCGATGGTACCGAAGCGCCCACGTCGTCGGCGCCGCTGACGGCCAAGCCCGGCCAATGCCTGGTGTACCGCGTGGTCGCGACCAATGAAGGTGCCTCGCCAGTAACGAACCTGTCGATCAACGATGCCGTGCCCGCCTACACCGGTCTCACGGGAGCGACCCAACCGGCGACGAAGTGCACCTCCACGGGTGTCACGGCCGCGTTCACCAACGCGAACTTCAACGTGACGCCCTCCACGGTGAGTTGTGGCACTGCAAGCAACACCGTCAACCCGAGCGGGACGGCCACCATGACCTTCTCGGTCAGGGTCAACAACTAGCGTTGCCTCGCGTGCGGTGCCGGCGGGCTCTTGTCCCGCCGGTGTCGTGCCGCTCCGGCAGCGCTCCGCTTTGTGAAGTCGAAAGCCCAAAGCAGAGCGGGTTCCCACTTTTTCCTTGTCTCCTTTCGACGCCTTCCTTATCTCCGCCGACCAATAAGGGCCGGCCCCCTTCGCCCTATGTCTTTCATGCCAAAGTTCAGAGGCCACTGCGCACGCACACGGCGCGGCCTTGCCGCTCTTGTGGCGTGCGTGGCGTTGCCCTGGCTGCTGGGTGCGGCGGGTCCGGCGGCTGCCGCCTCGTTGCCCGCAGGCACTGTCATCCGCAACGTGGCAACAGGAACTTACGTTCCCGCCGGCCTCATGCAAGCCGAGATCGTGACTTCGAACGCGGTGATCGCCACGGTTCGACCGGTCGAGGCGCTCACCCTCACGCAAGACCAGGCGGTTTCCCGCCCGCCGGGCAGCACCGTCACGCTGAGCCACTTGCTGAAGAACACCGGCAACGTCGACTCGCGCTACACCGTGGCGCTGGTCAACAACGGCGCGGGTTGCGCCGCCGACACGGTGGACCTGGGGGCGCTGCGCGTCGTGCGCGACGTGAACGGCAATGGCGTGGCAGACGGTGGCGAGCCCGAGCTTTCGCTCAATACGGCCGACGTGCTTCGTCTGCAGCCCGACGAGACGGTCGCGCTGCTGGTGCAGGGCACCGTTCCCGGCGCGGCGAGTGGCTCCGCCTGCGTGGCGTTTTCGGCAACCACGGCGCTGCAAGGGGTGGCCGCGACCAACCGCGACACCATCGACATCGGCAACATGGCGGTGCTCACGCTCACGAAGTCGGCGAGCTACCCGGGTTCGAGTGCGCCCCAGGGAACGCGCGTCGACTTCTCGATCCGCGGCAGCAACATCGGCGCGCAGGATGCACAGCCCGCCAACACGGTGGCGCCCGCGGGCATGGCGCTGTTGGTCAATGGCGCGCCGTCGGAACTGGTGCTGGTCCGCGACGTGGTGCCAACGGGCATGCAGTACATCCCCGGTACGCTGCAGTCCAGTGCTGCCAACGCCATCAAGCTGTATCGCCTGCCGGCCGATCCGCCGTTCAGCTACCGCACCGCGGAAGATGCGTCCGCCATCGAAGTGGCCATCGGCCTGCGCACGCCCGTGGCGCGCAATGCCTCCTTCTCGATGCAGTTCGCCGCGCGGGTCATGGCAAGCCAGACCGGCGACATTCGCAATACCGCGCAGACCTACTACCACGACGGCATTCGCCCGGCCGTGGTCGACTCCAACACGGTGGTTCTTTCCAACGGCGCCAGCATCGGCATCGCCAAGACCGCCTTTCCGGCGCAGACGCTCTATGGCGTGAACGGCAAGCCCAACGGTCGCGTCTCGGTGCGTTTTCGTCTGAGCGTGCGCAACTACGGCTCGACGTGGCTGCACGGCGTGCAGGTGACCGACCTGCTGGAGGGTACCGGCCTCAACAAGTTCGGGCGCTACTCGCCCAGTGCGCAGCCGGCCGCCAATGAGTACACGATCGTGCCAGGCTCGGCAAAGGTAGTGGCCTCGGCTGGCGAAGGGGTCATCGCGCAGGGCAACCCGTTGCTCAAGGGAACCGCCGATGCGCAGAACCTGCTTGCCGCCGGCGCCGCGCTGCCGCCGGGCGGCCGGTTGGTGCTTGAGTTCGATGCGATCGTCAACTTCACGGGCAACGGCGGGGTCCGCTACAACACGGCCAAGGCGTCCGCTGCACTGTTTGCAGGCGGTCCGCCCGCCGTCTTCGACGATTCGGTCGACGGGATCGACCCCGACCTCGATGGCGACGGCAATCCGGGCAACGACACGTCGCCGACGCCGGTGCGCTTCGCAATGCCCGTGCTCGAGCTGGCCAAGCAGACCTCTGCGGTGCGCAAGTTGTCCAATGATGTCCACGAGTGGGACTACACGCTCAAGGTCACCAACACGGGCGCGGTGGACGCGCCGAATGTGCGTCTGGTCGACAACCTCGACTGCGCCTTCGAGATGGACAAGTCCGATGGCCAAGTTGCCTCATGGACATTGGTCGGGGCGCCCGAGGCGATCAACGGCAACCTGTCGGTGGCTCGAGGCTTCACGGGACGCGCCGCATGCGACCGCGAAGGATTCGAGAGCAACGATCCCTATCGTTTCCCGCCGCAGATCACGCTGAGTCTGACGGACGGCAGCCGCTCGCTCGCGCCGGGGCAGAGCGAGGAGGTCCGTTTCACCGTGCGCGTGACGCGGAAGCCGGGCCGGACGGGGCGCCGCGTCACGCTCGACAACAAGGCATGGGCCGCCGCGCTCGATCAAAACAACCCGGGCAACGCGTCGATCATCGCGGCTGCTGCAGCGACGTCGCACACGCTGCTGGTCGACCCGCAGGGCACGGTCTACAACGCGGTCACGCGCGAGCCGGTGTCGGGCGCCATCGTCACCTTCAAGCGCCAGACCTGCAGCGCCGGCCCCGTGGGCCCGATCACAGCGGCCGAGATCTTCGCATCCGAGTCGGGCCTGTACACCTTCAACGGCGACGGCAGCGTCTCCATGACCACCGGCGCCGACGGCAGCTATCAGTTCTACCTCATGGCCCCGCCCATCACGGGGCTGTGCACCTACGGCCTCGCCGTCACCCCGCCAGCTGGAAGCGGCTACGTCGTTCCCTCGCAACTGATCCCCGCCACCGGTGGCAGCGCCAGCTGCGGCCCCGTCGTGCCCAGCGCCACCCCGCCCGCCGGCGCAGACCCCACCACCCACTACTTCCAGCTGCGCGCCGGCCTCAACCCCGATGCCTCTTTCTGCGAGGCCGTGCACAACCACATCCCTCTCGACCCCGGCAACGTCCTCGGCCTCGTGCTGCGCAAGGACGGCAGCAAGCGCCAGGCCGAGTTCGGCGACTTCCTCGACTACGCGCTCACCGTCACCAACAAGACCGGCTTCCCCATCACCGGCCTCACCCTGAGCGACAGCCTGCCGCCGGGCTTCGCCTACCAGCGCGGCAGCGCCCGGCTCAACGGCGCTGCCATCCCCGACCCCGCCGGCGGCGCCGGCCCCGGCCTCGTCTTCCACTACCCCCAACTGTCCTTGCCCCCCGAGCAGAGCGCCATGGTGCGCTACCGCGTGCGCATCGGCGTCGGCGCCCCTACCGAGGGCGATGCCATCAACCGCGCGCGCGCCAACTCCGGCCCCGTGCAATCGAACCTTGCCAGCTGGAGCGTTCGCGTCACCGGCGGCGTCTTCTCCGACGAGGCCTTCCTCTTCGGCAAGGTCTACATGGACTGCAAGCGCGACGGGCGCCAGAGCGGCAGCGACGAGATCGGCGTGCCCGGCGTGCGGCTGTACCTGGAGAACGGCACCCACGTCATCACCGACATCGAAGGCAAGTGGAGCCTGTACGGCCTCAAGCCCATCACCCACGTGCTGCGCCTGGACCAGACCACCTTGCCACGCGGGGCGCGACTCGACGTGCTGGACAACCGCAACGCCGGCACCCCCGAGAGCCGCTTCGTCGACCTCAAGAAGGGCGAACTGCACAAGGCCAACTTCCCCATCGCCAACTGCGGCGACCAGGGCGTCATCGACGACGTCATTGCGCGGCGCGCGGCCATCGCCGCCGTGCCCGACACCGAGGCCGAGGCGCAGGTGCGCCTGCGCCTGGACCCCGAGGGCAGGGTGGTGCCTGTCGGCGACGTGCGCGCGCTGCCCGCCTCGGGCCAGATGCTCTCGAGCGGCAGCACCGGCACCGTGCAGCCCACCAGCGCCCCCCTGATCACTTTGCCCAACGGTCCCGCCAACGGCAGCACCTTCGTCAACGCCACCGGCGGCAGCCTCGGCGGCACCCTTGGTGCCCAGGCCACGGGCGGCGCGCCGCTCGGCACCCAGGCCGTGCCCGCGCCCGCGCCCGCGGGTAGCCTCTTCGCGCCGAGCGCCACCGCACCTCGGGCTGTCAACGCACCGCTGGCTGCGCCACCAGCTATACCCGCCGTCGTCGAACTCGAGAAGCTCCTGCCCGAGTTCACAGACAACAGCCTCGGCTTCGTCGACCTCAAGAACGGCAGCATCGTCGCCAGCCGCACCCTCAACGTGCGCGTCAAGGGCGCCGACGGCACCTTCCGACTGAGCGTCAACGGCGCGGCCATCGAGGATCGGCGCGTCGGCAAGAAGGCGCGGCTGCCGTCCAAGCAGCTTGCTGCCTGGGAGTACATCGGCATCGTGCTGCGCCCCGGCGCCAACACTCTGCGCCTGGAGGCCCTCGACGGCTTCGGCAACGTGCGCGGCGCGCCCGTGGAGATCGTCCTCACCGCACCCGACAACCTCGCCGCCATCGAGCTCGGCCTGTCCCAGAACGTGCGCGCCGACCTGCGCACCCCCGTCGTCGTCAAGGTGCGCCTGCTCGACGGCGCCGGCGTCCCCGTCACCTCGCGCACCCAGCTCACCCTCGAGGCCGACCGCGGCCGCTGGCGGGCCGAAGACCTGAACCCCCTCGAGCCCGGCACCCAGGTCTTCATGGAGGGCGGTGCCGCCGAGTTCGCCCTCATCCCCCCCGGCGAACCCGGCGATGCCCGCATCCGCGTCAGCGCCTCCAGCTTCGCGAGCGAAGCGCGCCTCGTCTTCCTGCCCGAGCTGCGGCCCATGATCGGTGTCGGCATCGTCGAAGGCGTCATCGACCTCACCAAGCGCGGCAACCTGCCCCTGGGCGCCATGCCCGCCGGCGCCGCCTTCGAGCGCGAACTCACCGGCCTGCAAAGCGAGGACAACAACAACCGCCGCACCGCGGGCCGCGCCGCCTTCTTCTTCAAGGGCGCCATCAAGGGCGAGTACCTGCTCACCGCCGCCTACGACTCCGACAAGACGGAGAAGGACAGGCTCTTCCGCGACATCCGTCCCGACGAGTTCTATCCCATCTACGGCGACTCCGCCGTCAAGGGGTTCGACGCCCAGAGCAGCCAGAAGCTCTACGTGCGCATCGACAAGAACCGCTCCTACCTGCTGTACGGCGACTTCACCACCGCCAGCAGCACCGAGGTGCGCGAGCTCAGCCAGAGCAACCGCACCCTCACCGGGCTCAAGCACGTCTACGAGAGCGAGCGCGTGCGCGCCACCAGCTACGCCTCGCGCACCGCCCAGGTCCAGCAGATCGAGGAGTTCCGCGCCCTCGGCACCTCCGGGCCCTACTACCTGAGCGCCGCCGGGGGCGAGTTCGTCGAGAACAGCGAGCAGGTCGAGATCGTCGTGCGCGACCGCAACCAGCCCGACATCGTGCTGCAGCGCACCCCCGTCACGCGCTTCGTCGACTACACCGTCGAGCCCTTGACCCGGCGCATCCTTTTTACGCGCGCCATTGCCTCCATCGATCCGAACCTCAACCCGCAATCGATCCGCGTCACCTACGAGGTCGACAGCGGCGGGCCGGAGTTCACCGTCGCGGGCACCGACGTGCAGGTCAAGGTCAACGAGTCGCTGCAACTGGGCGCCGTCGCCAGCGTCGACCGCAACCCCGCCAACAAGCGCCAGCTGCAGGCGCTCACCGGCCTGGCGCGCGTGGGCGAGAACGCCAGCGTCGCGGGCGAGGTCGTGCAAACGCGCTCCGACGACAAGGGCCGCGGCCACGGCGCGCGCGTCGAGGCGCGCTACCAGGACGACAAGCTCGCCGTCGTCGGCCTCGCGGCCAAGACCAGCGAAGGCTTCGACAACCCCGGCTCCAGCTTCTCGGCCGGGCGCACCGCTGCCTCCACGCGCGCCGAGTACCGCATCGACCCGAGCCTGGCCGTGCGCGCCGAGGCGCTCTACAGCCGCGACCTCGCCCAGGAGGGTGACCGCAAGGGCGTGACCGTCAGCGCGCAGAAGAAGCTCACCGAGACCACCACCGTCGAGCTGGGCCTGCGCCACGGCCAGAGCAACGACGCCATCGGCACCAACTCCGGCTTCGACTACGGCCAGATCTCCACCTACAACGGCCAGCTCGGCAGCAGCATCGGCGCCAACAGCGTCACCACCCTCGGGGCGGCCGCGGCCACCGACAGCGCCGATGCGCGCAGCCTCACCACCGTGCGCGCGCGCCTGTCGACCCAGCTCACGGCCGTGCCCGGCGCGCAGGTGTTCGTCGAGGGCGAGCAGGACATCCACGACAGCGACCGGCGCGTGTTCGCCGTCGGCGGCAACTATGCGCTCTCAGACAAGACCCGCGTGTACGGGCGCTACGAGCTCATCTCCTCGCTGTACGGGCCCTACGAGCTCGACGGCGGCCAGCGCAACAACGTCGGCATCGTCGGCATCGAGAGCAACTACATGGCGGGCGGGCGCGTGTACAACGAGTACCGCATCTCCGACGGCGCCGAGGGGCGCGGCGTGCAGTCGGCCATTGGCGTGCGCAACACCGTGAGCCTGACCGAGCGGCTGCGCGTGACGGGCGGCATCGAGCATGCGCGCGACCTGAGCGGCTACAGCAACAGCGTGAACAGCGGCACCGGCTTTGCGGGCGGGCTGGGCGAGTCGACGGCCATCACGAGCGGCGTGGAGTACATGACCGATCGGCTCAAGACCAGCGGCGTGTTCGAGGCGAGGAACGGCGACGACGCGAACACGCGGCTCTTCAGCGCCGGCTTCGGCTACAAGCTCGATCCCTCATGGAGCCTTCTTGCGCGCAGCATCGTGAGCACCAGCCAGGGCCGGGGGGCCAACGCGGGCAACGAGCGCCACCTGCAGCGCCACCAGGTGGGCGTGGCCTACCGGCCGGTGGACGACGACCGGTGGAATGCGCTGGCGCGCTACGAGCGCAGGTCCGAGCGCGTGGTGGGCGAGGGCAATGCGGCCGGTGCGCTGGTGGGCGGGGCGGTGTTCGGTGCGGGCAACGGCAATGCGAGCCTGCCGGGCAAGACGAGTGCGGACATCGTCTCGGCGCATGTGAACTACAACCCCGAGCGCGGGCGCTACCTGATGGGGCGCTATGCGGGCAAGGTCAGCCGCGCGAGGGACGACCTGCTCGCGAGCAGCTACTGGGCGCACCTGGTGCAGCTGCGCTACACGCAGGACATCAACAAGGATTGGGACATCGGGGTGCAGGGCGGGCTCTTGTTCGGCAAGGGCGGCGGGCTGCAGAAGACCTTCGGGCTGGAGCTGGGCTACCAGATCTACAAGAACGCGTGGGTCTCGGTGGGCTACAACTTCATCGGGCTGCACGACCGCGACCTGACGGCCAACGAGTACACGAGCAAGGGGGCGTACATCAGGCTGCGGTTCAAGTTCGATGAGACGACACTGGGGTTTGCATCGGCGGGCGGGGCTGCGACCGGGAATCCTGCGGCGCCTTAGGTCGACCGATATAACAAACAGCGCTCAAGAAGAAATGCAGCACAACTCGATCGCAATCGCGGGTTCAATTGCCCGGCATCGGCGGGGGCAAGCCACGGTGATGCGTGCCCTGATACATCTGGCGAGCCTGATGCTGCTCGCGTTGCTCTGCGGGCCCGCAAGCGCGGCCACCATGTGGCTCAACCCGTCGGCCGACACGGCGACGCTGGGAACCGTCAGAACCGGCAAGAGCGCGGTGGAGTGCCCCAGCAACAAGGTGCTCGTCGGCGTTCGGGAAGAAGACCGGTTTCACCCGACCTACGTCACCTATCTCAACGGCATGGTCAGCGACTACGCCCAGCTGTGCGCCACGGTGACGGTGTCGACGAGTGGCGCTGTCACGGTGACGCCCGATGCCACCTATCTCGATGTTTCTGGTTTCACCGGCGACGGCACGATCCACACCGCGACCTGCCCGGCGGGACAGGTCGTCTCCCAGGTGGCCGCGGACACCTTCATGCCGCCGGGCCAGGGGACGTATCCGTCCAATATCCACCTCTATTGCCGAACGCTCGTTCTGGACGCAAACAACCAGCTGCGCACCAGCGGCGCCGCGACCGTGGTCATTGCGGGCGATGACGAGAACGACTCCAACAGCGCGTTTGCCGGACCGGTGTGCGGCACGGCCTCCAATGAAGTGGTGCGCGGATTGACGGGCGAGCGTGGCGGCGAAGGCTTCGACGGGCTGACCGTGCGCTGCGCCACGATCGGCAGCGACTTCGGCGATGCACCGGCCAGCTACGGCGGCGCTGGCCAGGAGATCAACGCTGCGGTCTATCTGGGCGGCGAAGCCGACACTGAACTGAGCGCGCAGTCCTCCGCGTCGGCCAATGGCGACGATGCCGCCAGTGTCGACGACGAGGATGGCGTGGCAGCGCTGAGCGTCATCGCGACCAATGCCAGCACCTACAGCGCGACGGTCAACGTCTCCAACAGGCTGGCGTCGAGCGCAGCGACGCTGGGCGGCTGGATCGACTTCAACCGCAATGGCACCTTCGAAGCCAGCGAAGGCGTGACGGCCAATGTGGCGGCGGGCACCAACGCGGCCAACGTGACGCTCACGTGGAACGGGGTCTCCGGGCTTGTCACCAACGGTGCAGGCGCGACGTTTGCGCGCTTCAGGATCGTGTCCGGGAGCCTGTCGACGTCCCAGGCGGCGAGCACTCTGGCCAGTGCGGGGGGTGAAGTCGAAGACCATCCGGTCGTGATCGTGCCCTATGTGCAGGTGAGGAAGACGACCAAGTCGGGCAGCGGCGGGCCGTTCAGCATTGCACTGACGAACACCGCGCCGGCCACCGCAACGGTCACGACCACGGCGGCTGACACGGCGACCGCGGTCGACGCCGATCCGGCGACCGGCGGCGTCCAGCACTTCGTGGTCGGCTCCCTGGGGACGAACGTCACGCTGAGCGAACCTGCCTTGTCGAGTGCCTGGACGCTGGAGAGCATCGGCTGCGTGGACCAGTCGGGCACCACCGTCGGAAGCCTGTCCGCCGGGGTCTACACCATTGCGGCTGCCAGCCTGGCGGGCAAGACGTCCTTCACTTGCGATATTGCAAACGTGTTCAAGGAGCCGGTTCTCACGCTGCAGAAAGCCCTGGGCGGCACGGGCCGGATCAACGCGAACGACCAGTTCGTCCTCTCGGGCACCGGTCCTGGCGCGCCCGCGGGCGTCACCACCACGGGGAGCGGCATCGCCGTGACCTCCGCGGCTTACAGCTTCACGGCCACGGCGGGCAGCGCCTACACGCTGAACGAAGCCATGGCGCCGGGCAGTGTTTCGGCGCTGTCGCTCTATACGCAAGGGGTCTCGTGCAGCAACGCGGGCGGGCCGACCAACGTGAGCGGCATCGCCACGCTGCCGATCAACATCACGCCCGCTGGGGGCGACAACATCAGTTGCCTGATCACCAACTATCCGACACTGGGTCCCGATGGCGGACCAGGGCCGAACCCGGGGCCGACGCCGATCTGCAATGCAGATCCGGTCATCGCGGGCACGACCTTCACCAACGGCGCTTGGGTCAGGTCGGGGTGGACCACCACAGGGAACAGTTTCTCTGCCTTGAGGAACAACGGACCCGCCAACCAGACCCAGGTCCTCAGCGGCGTGACGCCGGGCGCGCTGCTCAATTTCGTCTGGAACTTCGGCAACGGCACGGTCGCCGGCACATCCAGCACCCTCACCGCGAGCTATGGCCCCGCTGGAGCGGAAACGGTGTACTGGACCGCCACCGTCAGCAACAACGCCATCGATCCGACCGCCGTGGCCAGCGCCAGCAACGGCGCCGTGTGCGTGACCGGCTGTGCCTCGCCGGTTAAGGACATCGCCAACTCCGTGCAGCTCCGGCTGCCGGTCGGCATCCCGAAGAACGCCAGGCTCAGGTTCACCGCTACGGGCGCCAACGGCACTGGCTCCCCCTACATCGCCGTCGGTGCACCGATCTCGATCCAGAACACCGGCATCTGCCTGGCCAAGACGAGCCTGGGCACCACGGGCACGTTCAACTACACGACCACCGGTGTCGATACCACCATGGGCGGCGGCGGCACCACGGCCAGCATCACCACCGCGGCGGTCAACACCACGCGCTACTACGACGCGAGCGCCACCCTTGCGAACAACCAGCCGCTGCTCATCACCAGCCCGGGCGCCACGGCCAACGTCACCATCAACGAGACGCCGGCGACCGGCTTCGTGCTCGACAGCGTCAGCTGCCCCGGCCTGAGTCCCGTGCGAACGGGCAATTCAGTCACCATCGCCAACGTGCCGCGCGACACGGTGACCACCTGCACCTTCACCAACCGGCCCTCGATCATCAACCTGAGCAAGGCGCTCTCCGGCAACCGCGTCGGCGCAGGCGACAACTTTTCGGTGGCCATCCGCACCGGGGGGGCCACCGGTCCCATCGTAAGCTCGCCGGTCTCCGCCACCAGCACCGGTAGCGGTTCCACCATCGACCCCGGCACCGGCACCACCGACGACTTCTATACCGTTCCCGGCACGCTCTACACGCTGACCGAATCGGGCACCGGCGGCGCCAACCTCGCCAACTACAACGCCTCGCTCACCTGTACCGATGCGACGGGCCTGACCCCGGCATCGTCCTTGCCCACCAACGAGCCCTTCAACCCAGCCGTCGGCCGGGCCGTGACGGCGGCGACCGGCGCGAACCTGCGCTGCGTCATCACCAACAGCGCCGGCACGCCCACCGTCACCGGCCGCGTGTTCCTGGACACCGGCACTGGTGGGGGCACCGCCAACGACGGCCTCCTCAACGGCGGTGAGGCTCCGCAGGCCGGCGTCACCGTGCGGCTGACCAACTGCGCGGCCACCGTGTACGCCACGGCCGTCACCAACGCCGTGGGCGGCTACAGCCTCGCGCCGCCCTCGGGCACCGCCAGCGGCGCGGCCCTGTGCGTCGAAGAGACCAACGCCAGCGGCCACGCCTCCACCGGCGCCTCCGCCAGCGGCACCGCGCTGCCTTCGGGCACCGCCACCGCGGTGGGCGGCACCAGCTACACCTACACCCGCACCGGGGCAGGCGACCGCATCGCCTTCGCCTGGAACGGCACCGGCCATAGCAACCTCGACTTCGGCGACGTGCCCAACGCCACCTTCGCCACCAGCGGCGCCAAGAACGGACTGCCCGGCACCACCGTCACCTACGGCCACACCTTCACCGCGGGCACCGCCGGGGCCGTGCGCTTCGTCATCGCGAGCGAGACCGCCACGCCGGCCATCGCCGGCTGGACGGCCAGGATCTTCGACGACACGGGCTGCACCGGCAGCCTGCAGCCTGGCGCGGCGCAGCTGTACCCGCCTGCGGCCGGTGCCGGTGCGCCCGTTGCCACTGGCGGGCAAAAGTGCATCGTCGTGCAGCAGTTCATCCCGGCCACCGCCACGCTGGGTGCGAACAACAAGCTCGTGGTGCAGGCGAACTTCGACTATGCCAACGCCACCCCCGCGCTGAGCGCGAGCTACGTGCTGGAGGACACCACCACCGTCGGCAGCCAGGCGCTGGACCTGAAGAAGGAGGTGCGCAACGTCACGCAGGGCGTGGCGACCTTCGGCATCAGCAACCAGGCCAAGTCGGGCGAGACGCTGGAATACCGCATCACGTACCTGAACAACAGCGCCGCGCCGATCAGCAGCCTGGTGGTCAACGACACCACGCCGGGCTACACGACCTTCGTGAGCGCGAGCGCGGGCACGACGCCGGCGAGCCTGACGAGCTGCACCAAGAACACACCGGCCAATGCGCTGCCGGCGGCGGCCGTGTCTTGTGGGACGGCACAGACTGCGGGTGGCACGGGGCCTATCGAATGGAAGTTCGTCGGCACGGTCGAGCCGGGCAGCTTGGGTATGGTGCTGTTCAGAGTGAAGGTGGACTGACGAGCGTGAAGATGCTCAGGAATGCCCGTCCACCCGCATCTGGAACAGAAAGTAGGGCGGAATGCATGCGCCGCGTCCTTCGGGCCGGCCCTCGGCCTGGGCGCAGATGTAGTCGTCGCGGCACGGCTCGCCGGCCGAGCAGCTTCGAAGGTTGCCGGGCCGTGTGTGCTTCGCGAGGCATTCGCCGAACGGCCGGTTGGCGGCCAGGCACTGGTTGAAATCGCTGAGCACAGCGATGCCGCCGCAGGTGCCGAGGCGGTCGTTGGGGTCGCAGGGGCCCGAGCACATGCCGCCCGGGAAACCGACCAAGGTCTTTTCGCAGACGGAGGACGCGCCCTCGCAGGCTACGCGCGCCAGCTTGACGGCGCGGTCGCGCCATGGGTCGGCCGAGGGCGTGATGCGTGTTGGCTCGCAACTTGCGCCCACCACGGCCCGGCCTCTCGTGCCGCCGATGACGCCGGGCTCGGCAAGCGGGCGAAACGCGTCGGGCCGCGGCGTCCACAGCGCTGCCTGCAGGTAGCGGCCACGCCGCGCCAGCTCGTCCTGCAGATGCGGCGAATGCGCCAGCGCGAGCGCGTTGCCCGCTGTGAAAGTGCGCGAGGCGCCGCGCCGATCGACGCCGAGCAGGTGGAAGCCCGCGACCGCACGGCTCTGGTGGCAGCCCGCGCAGCCCAGGTCGTCGAGCCGGCGCAGCACGGCCTCGGGCGACTGCAGCGTGCGGCTTGCGGGCACCGCCTGCCATTCGCCGGGCTGGAAGACCTGGGCAAAAGGCCGGTTCGCGAGACGCTCCAGGCCGCGCGGCGCCACCGACACGGCCTCGGTGGCGAGGAACTTCTCGGGAATGCGCAGCGTGGCGTCGTCGAGCGCGCGCAGGTTGGCGGACTGCTGCAGCCATTGGCGCAGCTCTTTCTTCAGCGCGGCATCGGCCTTGAGGCGTGCGACATCGGGCGTGTTCTCGAGGGGCGCCACATCGAAGCGCTGCGTGCCCGCGTTCCAGCGGAACGCGCGCAGCATGTATTCGGCATGGCCGCCCAGGTCCGGCCGCACCGCCGAGGGCCAACGCACGCTCTGGAGGTTGGTCGTGACTTGCGCGATGCGCGCCGGCGCGAGGCGCTCGCGCGCGAGCGGGCCCGTGGACGACACCAGCCAGCGACCGAGCGCCTCGTCCGCCATGCCGGCCCGCGGCGGCTGCCAGCGCCTGGCAGCGTCCGCGCAACTGCCGGCTGCATCGGGCGCATCGCCGCGCAACTCGACCGCGACCGTCATCGGAAGGCGCGACTGCATCGCGGCCGTGCGGTAGGCGAGCCGGTAAACCAGCCGCGTCTCGCCGCAGGCGCCGTCCTGGAACGGACGCCGGTCCATCCGGTTGGCAACGCCCACGAGTTCGAAGAACGCGTCTGCGCTCGAAAGCCAGCGCGCGTCGAACAGGCGGTGCGGATAGCGCGCGATGCCGACGCCCGCCTGCCGGTCGCGACGCTGCAGGGCGGCGAGGCTGCCGTTCAGCGGCCCGGCGACCGACTGCCACGATGGTGAACGCGCGATGGCCTGGTTGGTTGCGATGCCGCTTGCAGCTGCAGGCACGTCGAACCAGCGGCCGAATGCGGCCCCGCCTTGCTCGGCGGCTTGCAGGGCCAGCGGCGAGGTGACGAGCAGAAGCGGTTCTGCCGCGTGGCCGCGCGGCGCGACGAGCGAGAAGGCCAGCGAAAGTCCGAGGGGAAGAAGAAGGCGAGCGATGGGGCGCACGCGCACGATTGTGCCGCCGCGCGCCGCGCGCCGGGCGGCTCAGCGGCGTGGAATGCCGAGCGCGCGGCAGAACTCGTAGAAGTCCTCGAGCTGCAGCGATTTGTCGAACACCGCATCGACACCCGCCGACAGCGCGTCCTCGCGCACTTCGGAGGTGGCGTGGTTCATGAACACCACAGTGCGCTGCGCGGGCGACTTGCGTTCTTTCAAATGGTTGACGACGGTCAGCCCGTTGCCCTGGGCGAGGAAGATGTCGATCACCGCAGCGTCCCAGCCATCGGGGTTCGCGTCGAGCCAGTCGATCGCCTCGTCGGCGCTGGCGGCGGTGGCGACGACTTCGCATCCGGAGAACTCGCGCAGCCCGTCGGACAGGGTGGTGGCGATCAGGGGGTTGTCTTCTATGAGGTAGATGCGGGTCATCGGTGCGGAACCTGGAGAGGGAATGCGTCGGCTTCGTGCACGTCAGATGGGGGGCGGGCCGCCGCAGGTTTACCCATTGTCACGAATGCAGGCGCGATGCGGAGTCGGACAAGACCCACCCATCCGCGTCCGCAACGCGCCCCAAACTCGTCGTTGTGCAGTGCGGAAAACCATCGCGTGAGAAACTACCGGCCCGAGCCAGCGCCCGCGTATGAACGACAAGTCCTTGAATCTGAAAGAGAAAACCCTCTCCATCGCACCCATGATGGACTGGACGGACCGCCATTGCCGGTTCTTCCACCGCCTCATGACGCGCCATGCGCTGCTCTACACCGAGATGGTGACCACCGGCGCGCTCATCCATGGCGACGTGCCGCGGCATCTGCGCTTCCACGACGCGGAGCATCCGGTGGCGCTGCAGCTCGGCGGCAGCGAGCCGGCCGACCTTGCGCACTGCGCGAAGCTCGGCGAAGAGTGGGGCTACGACGAGATCAACCTCAATTGCGGCTGCCCGAGCGAGCGGGTGCAGCGCGGAGCATTCGGCGCCTGCCTCATGAACGAGCCGCAGCTGGTGGCCGACTGCGTGAAGGCGATGGTCGACGTGGTGGATGTGCCTATCACGGTCAAGCACCGCATCGGCATCGACAAGATCGAGCGCTACGAATTCGTGCGCGACTTCGTCGGCGCGGTGAGCGAGGCCGGCTGCAAGACCTTCATCGTGCATGCGCGCAATGCCTGGCTCCAGGGCCTGAGCCCGAAGCAGAACCGCGAGATCCCGCCGCTGCGCTACGAGATCGTGCACCGGCTGAAACACGAGTTTCCTCATCTCGACTTTTCCGTCAACGGCGGCCTCACGACCAATGCACAGGTGCACGAGCACCTGCGGCTGCTCGACGGCGCGATGATCGGGCGTGAGGCGTACCACAACCCGTGGTGGCTGGCCGAATGGGATGCCGAGTTCTACGGCGCCCAAGCGCAGCCGCTCACACGAGAAGACGTGGAATCGCTGATGTGCGACTACATGGAGCGCGAGGCGGCCGAACACGGCACGCTCTGGTATTCCATCGCACGCCACATGCTGGGCCTGCGCAACGGCCTGCCCGGCGCGCGGCGCTGGCGGCAGGTGTGGAGCGACCACAAGCTCAAGACGCGCCCGCCGCGCGAGGTGATGGCGCTCGCGCACGAGCCTGTCGCCCAAGCCGCGTAGCCGACAAGGTCATGCCAGGAACACCGTGGAACCGGCTTTGCCGGGCCACCGGTGTTGCCCCCTTGAGGGGGAGACGGCTACACGAAGTGAGCCGTTTCGGGGGTGGGCCTAGTTCGCGGCTTCCAGCCCGTTCGCGAAGTGTTCGCGCATGCGCGCCATGGCCGCCGTCGCGTCGCGCGTGTCGATCGCCGCCATGACCGCGCGGTGCTCGGCCAGCGATTCGGCGATGCGCCCCGCCTTCAGCAGCGAGTTGTGGCGGTTGAGCTTCATCACCTTGCGGAGGTCGGCCACCATCTGGTCGCGCCACTTGTTGTTGGCAATCGCCAGCAGCCGCATGTGGAAGCGCTCGTTGACCGCGAAGAAGTGTTCGCGGTCGACCTTGCCGGGCGCGGCGGCGGCCTCGAGTTCGGCATGCAGCGCCTTGAGTTCCTGGCGCTGCTCGGCGCTGGCGCGCTCGGCCACCACGCCCGCCGCGTCGCTCTCGAGCAGCGACAGCAGGTGGTACACGTCCGCCAGGTCCTGCTCCGACACCTCGGTCACGTAGGCGCCGCGGCGCACCTTCATCGTCACCAGGCCCTCGGCCGCGAGCACTTTCAGCGCCTCGCGCAGGGGGGTGCGGCTGATGCCGTATTCGTCGGCCAGCTTGAGTTCGTCGATCCAGCTGCCGGGCTCGAGCTCGCGGCGGAAGATCCGCTGGCGCAGCAGCTCGGCCACCTCTTCATAGAGGGCGCGCGGGGTGAGGGTGACGGCGGACATGGGCGCGAATGTACCTCAAAACTGGGTTTGAATTAATAATTACGGATCGGTTAGACTCGCGGCCGACCTGCAAATCCGTGCGGGCGCATGCGACGATTCCTGCAAGACGACACTGCACCACGGCCCCTTCATGAGCAGCACACCCGAACCCACTTTCAAGCCCGCAACCCTCGACGACTGGGCCAAGGCCGCGGCCAAGTCGGCGCCCGGCGGCGACCTGAACGCGCTGAACTGGCTCACGCCCGACGGCATCACCGTGAAGCCGCTCTACACGGCCGCCGACCTGAAGGGGCTGAAGTACGCCGACACGCTGCCGGGCTTCGAGCCGTACCTGCGCGGCCCGCAGGCCACGATGTACGCGGTGCGCCCGTGGACCATCCGTCAATACGCCGGCTTCTCGACCGCCGAGGAATCGAATGCCTTCTACCGCAAGGCGCTGGCTGCCGGCGGCCAGGGCGTGAGCGTGGCCTTCGACCTGGCCACGCACCGCGGCTACGACAGCGACCATCCGCGTGTGACCGGCGACGTTGGCAAGGCCGGCGTGGCGATCGATTCGGTCGAGGACATGAAGATCCTGTTCGACCAGATACCGCTCGACAAGGTGAGCGTCTCCATGACGATGAACGGCGCGGTGCTGCCGGTGCTGGCGGGCTATGTGGTGGCGGCCGAGGAGCAGGGCGTCGCGCAGGACCAGCTGAGCGGAACCATTCAGAACGACATCCTCAAGGAGTTCATGGTCCGCAACACCTACATCTTTCCGCCCGCGCCGAGCATGCGGATCATCGGCGACATCATCGAGTACACGGCCCAGAAGATGCCGAAGTTCAACTCGATCTCGATCAGCGGCTACCACATGCAGGAGGCTGGCGCCAACCAGGCGCTGGAGCTGGCCTTCACGCTGGCCGACGGCAAGGAATACGTGAAGACCGCGCTCGCAAAGGGCCTCGACGTCGACGGCTTCGCCGGGCGGCTGTCGTTCTTCTGGGCCATCGGCATGAACTTCTACCTCGAGGTGGCCAAGATGCGCGCGGCGCGCCTCTTGTGGTGCCGCATCATGAAGGAGTTCAACCCGAAGAACCCCAAGAGCCTGATGCTGCGCACGCACTGCCAGACCTCGGGCTGGTCGCTGACCGAGCAGGACCCGTACAACAACGTGGTGCGCACCACCATCGAGGCCATGGCCGCGGTGTTCGGCGGCACGCAGAGCCTGCACACCAACGCGCTCGACGAAGCGATCGCGCTGCCGACGGAGTTCAGCGCGCGCATCGCACGCAACACGCAGCTCATCATCCAGGAAGAGACGCACATCACGAACGTGATCGACCCCTGGGCGGGCAGCTACATGATGGAGAAGCTCACGCAGGACATGGCCGATGCGGCCTGGGCCATCATCGAGGAGGTCGAGGCCATGGGTGGCATGACCAAGGCGGTGGACAGCGGCTGGGCCAAGCTCAAGATCGAGGCCGCGGCGGCCGAGAAGCAGGCGCGCATCGACTCGGGCCGCGACGTGATCGTGGGCGTCAACAAGTACAAGCTCAAGACCGAAGATGCGATCGACAGCCTGTCGATCGACAACGTGATGGTGCGCGAGCAGCAGGTGGCGCGGCTGCAGAAGACCCGCGCCTTGCGCGATGCTGCCAAGGTGCAGGCCGCGCTCGACGCGCTGACCGAGGCGGCCGAGAACGGCACCGGCAACCTGCTCGCGCTGAGCATCGACGCGGTGCGCCTGCGCGCCACGGTGGGCGAGATCTCCGACGCCCTCGAAAAATCATTCGGCCGCCATCGAGCCGACACGCAAAAGGTGACCGGTGTGTACGCTGCTGCCTACGACTCGGCCGAAGGCTGGGAAGCCCTCAAGACCGAGATCGACGCCTTTGCCGAAGCGCAGGGCCGCCGCCCGCGCGTGATGATCTCCAAGCTCGGGCAGGACGGCCACGACCGCGGTGCCAAGGTGGTGGCTACCGCCTTCGCCGACCTGGGCTTCGACGTCGACATGGGGCCGCTGTTCCAGACGCCCGAGGAGTGCGCGCGCCAGGCGATCGAGAACGACGTGCACGCGGTGGGCGTGAGCACGCTCGCGGCGGGGCACAAGACGCTGGTGCCCGCGATCATCGAAGAGCTGAAAAAGCAGGGCGCCGACGACATCATCGTGTTCGTCGGCGGCGTGATCCCGAGGCAGGACTACGACTTCCTGTACGAGGCGGGCGTCAAGGGCATCTATGGCCCCGGCACGCCGATCCCGGCCAGCGCGAAGGACGTGCTCGAGCAGATCCGCGCCGCGGTGTCTTCCTGAATCAGGCGCGTGTGGGAAGCAACGTGAAAGATCTCCTGTCGCGGCTGTCGCTGCAGCCGGTGGACTCCGGCGATTTCGAGGCCATGCTGGCCCTGCGCATCGATGCGATGCGCCCGAGCCTGGAGCGCGTCGGGCGCTTCGATCCCGAGCGTTCGCGCGAGCGGCTCTCGGCAGGCTTCGTCGTGCCGTACATGCACCACATCGTGCTCGACGCAGACCAGCGCATCGGCTTCGTCACGCTCAAGCCCGAGGGCGGCGATGCGCTGCGCCTCGATCACCTCTACCTGCGCACCGGCTTCCAGAACCTGGGCATCGGCGAATGGGTGCTCGAATGGGCCAAGTCGGAGGCGCGCGCGCAGCAGCGAGACATCAAGCTCACCGCGCTTGTGAAGAGCGATGCCAACCGCTTCTACCTGCGCCACGGCTTCGTGCTCGAGGCCGAGGACGGCTTCGACCTGCATTACCGATGGCGCGCGGCAGTGGGGGAGGCGTGCTGAACTCGGCCGAGGCGCTCGACCGGGCGCTGGCCGCGCCACAGGGCATGGCGCAGCGCCGTGCCATCGCCAAGGCCATCACGCTGCTCGAATCGACCCGCGCGGACCATCGCGCCGAGGCCGACGCGCTGCTCACGGCGCTGCTGCCGCGCACCGGCCAGTCGTTCCGGCTCGGCATCTCGGGCGTGCCGGGCGTGGGCAAGTCGACCTTCATCGAGACGCTCGGGCTGCTGCTGATCGAGCGCGGCCACCGCGTGGCGGTACTCACGATCGATCCGTCGTCCACTGTCTCGGGCGGCTCCATCCTCGGCGACAAGACGCGCATGGAGCGGCTGTCGGTGCACGAGCGCGCGTTCATCCGGCCGAGCCCGTCGAGCGGCACGCTGGGCGGCGTGGCCGAGAAGACGCGCGAGGCCATGCTGGTGTGCGAGGCCGCGGGCTACGACATCGTCATCGTCGAGACCGTGGGCGTGGGCCAGAGCGAGACGGCGGTGGCCGGCATGACCGACATGTTCGTGCTGATGCAGCTACCCAATGCGGGCGACGACCTGCAGGCGATCAAGAAGGGCGTGATGGAGCTCGCCGACCTCGTCGTCATCAACAAGGCCGACCTCGACCGCGACGCTGCTACGCGCGCCGAGGCGCAGATCACTTCGGCGCTGCGGCTCTTCGGCCACCAGGGCAATCCCGATCACGCGCATGCGGCGCACGACGCGCACAGCGGCGCCGAGGTGCGCTTCTGGCTGCCCCGGGTGCTGCAGCTCAGCGCGCTCGCGAACACCGGCGTCGACGCTTTCTGGGACGCGGTGACGCAGTTCAAGGCGCTGCAGACGTCCAACGGCAAGCTCACCAGGCGCCGCGAAAAACAGGCCACCGCGTGGATGTGGGAGCGCATCGACGCGGGCCTCAAGCAGGCCTTCAGGCAGCATCCGCAAGTGCGCGAGCTGCTGCCGCAGCTCACGCGCCAGGTGGCCGAGGGCGCGCTGCCCGCGTCGACCGCGGCGCGCCAGCTGCTCGCGGCCGCGGCCATTGCGGCCAAGGCATGAAGCCACCACCCACAGATTCAGGACCACAGCTTCGGAAGCACAACATGCAAGAACTGATCGAACAACTCGAAAAGCGCCGCGCCCAGGCGCGTCTCGGCGGCGGGCAGAAGCGCATCGACGCGCAGCATGCCAAGGGCAAGCTCACCGCGCGTGAGCGCATCGAACTGCTGCTCGACGACGGCACCTTCGAAGAATGGGACATGTTCGTGGAGCACCGCTCGGTCGATTTCGGCATGGCCGAGCAGAAGATCCCGGGCGACGGCGTGGTCACCGGCTACGGCATGATCAACGGGCGCCTGGTGTTCGTCTACAGCCAGGACTTCACGGTCTTCGGCGGCGCGCTCAGCGAAGCGCACGCCGAGAAGATCTGCAAGGTGATGGACCAGGCCATGAAGGTCGGGGCACCGGTCATCGGCCTCAACGACTCGGGCGGCGCGCGCATCCAGGAAGGCGTGGCCTCGCTCGGCGGCTATGCCGACGTGTTCCAGCGCAACGTGATGGCCTCGGGCGTGGTGCCGCAGATCAGCATGATCATGGGCCCGTGCGCGGGCGGCGCGGTGTACTCGCCCGCCATGACCGACTTCATCTTCATGGTGAAGGACTCGAGCTACATGTTCGTCACCGGCCCCGATGTGGTGAAGACGGTGACGCACGAGAGCGTCACGGCCGAGGAGCTCGGCGGCGCCATCACCCACACCACGCGCAGCGGCGTGGCCGACATGGCGTTCGAGAACGACGTCGAGGCGCTGATGATGCTGCGGCGCCTGTACAACTACCTGCCGCTCAACAATCGCGAGAAGCCGCCGGTGCGCCTGGGCAACAATGGCCAGGGCGACCCGGCCGACCGGCCCGACTATTCGCTCGACACGCTGGTGCCCGACAACCCGAACAAGCCGTACGACATCAAGGAGTTGATCCACAAGGTGGCCGACGACGGCGACTTCTTCGAGCTGCAGCCCGACTATGCGAAGAACATCGTGATCGGCTTCGCGCGCATGGAAGGCCAGACCGTCGGCATCGTGGCGAACCAGCCGCTGGTGCTGGCCGGATGCCTCGACATCAAGTCGAGCATCAAGGCCGCGCGTTTCGTTCGCTTTTGCGATGCCTTCAACATTCCGGTGGTCACCTTTGTCGACGTGCCCGGCTTCATGCCCGGCACCGGCCAGGAGTACGGCGGCATCATCAAGCACGGTGCCAAGCTGTTGTACGCCTACGCCGAATGCACGGTGCCCAAGATCACCGTCATCACGCGCAAGGCCTATGGCGGCGCCTACGACGTGATGGCGTCGAAGCACCTGCGCGGCGACGTCAACCTGGCCTGGCCGCGCGCCGAGATCGCGGTGATGGGCGCCAAGGGCGCGGTCGAGATCATCTTCCGCGAGGACAAGAACGACCCCGCGAAGCTCGCTGCGCGCGAGGCCGAATACAAGGCGCGCTTCGCCAATCCGTACGTGGCAGGTGCCCGCGGCTACATCGACGACGTGATCCTGCCGCACGAGACGCGCAAGCGCATCTGCCGCTCGCTCGTGATGCTGCGCGAGAAGAAGCTCGAGAACCCGTGGCGCAAACACGGCAACATCCCCTTGTGAGTGCTGCGGAGAAGAAGAACATGTTCAAGAAGATCCTGATTGCCAATCGCGGGGAGATCGCTTGCCGCGTGATCCAGACGGCCAAGAAGATGGGCATCCTCACGGTCGCCGTCTATTCCGACGCCGACAAGGAAGCGCGCCACGTCGAGATGGCCGACGAGGCCGTGCACATCGGTGCCGCGCCGAGCCGCGAAAGCTATCTGCAGGCCGACCGCATCATTGCCGCCTGCAAGGCCACGGGCGCCGAAGCGGTGCACCCGGGCTACGGCTTCCTGTCGGAGAACGAAGCCTTCGCGCGCAAGGTCGAGGAAGAGGGCATCGCCTTCATCGGCCCGAAGCACTATTCGATCGCGGCGATGGGCGACAAGATCGCCTCGAAGAAGCTCGCGAACGAGGCCAAGGTCAACACCATCCCGGGCTGGAACGACGCGATCGAGACAGCCGAGCGGGCGGTCGAGATCGCCAAGGACATCGGCTACCCGGTGATGATCAAGGCCTCGGCCGGCGGCGGCGGCAAGGGGCTGCGCGTGGCGTGGAACGACAAGGAGGCCTTCGAGGGCTTCACTTCGTGCCGCAACGAGGCACTCAACAGCTTCGGCGACGATCGAGTGTTCATCGAGAAATTCGTCGAGGAGCCGCGCCACATCGAGATCCAGGTGCTGGGCGACTCGCACGGCAATGTGATCTACCTGAACGAGCGCGAGTGCTCGATCCAGCGGCGCCACCAGAAGGTGATCGAGGAGGCGCCGTCGCCCTTCATCAGCGAGGCCACGCGCCGCGCGATGGGCGCGCAGGCGGTGGCGCTCGCCAAGGCGGTGAAGTACCAGAGCGCGGGCACGGTGGAGTTCGTGGTCGGCAAGGACCAGAGCTTCTATTTCCTGGAGATGAACACGCGCCTGCAGGTGGAGCATCCGGTGACCGAGTGCATCACCGGGCTCGACCTGGTCGAGCTGATGATCCGCGTGGCGGCCGGCGAGAAGTTGCCGCTCGGCCAGGACGACGTGAAGCGCAATGGCTGGGCCATCGAGTGCCGGATCAATGCCGAAGACCCGTTCCGCAACTTCCTGCCTTCGACCGGCCGGCTGGTGAAGTTCCAGCCGCCGCCCGAGACGATGTTCGCAGCCGACACCGAGCGCCTGAACGGCGTGCGCGTTGACACCGGCGTGTACGACGGCGGCGAGATCCCGATGTACTACGACTCGATGATCGCCAAGCTCATCGTGCACGGCAAGGACCGCAACCATGCGATCGCACGCATGCGCGAGGCGCTCAACGGCTTCGTGATCCGCGGCATCAGCACCAACATCCCGTTCCAGGCGGCGCTGCTAGCGCATCCGAAGTTCGTGGCGGGCGACTTCAACACCGGCTTCATCGCCGAACACTACGGCCAGGGCTTCCATGCCGAGGACGTGGCGCATGCCGATTCCTCGTTCCTGGTGGCGCTGGCGGCCTATGTGCACCGCCGCTATCGCGCGCGCGCCTCGGGCATCAGCGGCCAGCTCGAAGGCCACGGCGTGAAGGTGGGCGAGCAGTTCGTGGTGGTCGAGCTCGGGGCCGAGGGCCAGCATGTGCACCATCCGGTGTCGGTGACCGACTTCCACGGCAAGACCGGTGCCTGCGCGGTGGCGGTGGACGGCAAGACCTACAAGATCGACGGCGGTTCCGCGCTCGGCGCGATCCGGCTGCAGGGCACGGTGAACGACCGGCCATTCACCGCGCAGGTCGAGCGCGGCGCCGGCCGCAGCCCGCTGGCGCTGCGCGTGGCGCACGACGGCAAGCAGATCGAGGCCATGGTGCTGTCGCCGCTGGGCGCCCGCCTGCTCGCGCTGATGCCCTACAAGGCGCCGCCGGACTTGAGCAAGTTCCTGATGTCGCCGATGCCGGGGCTTCTGGTCGAGGTGTCGGTGCAGCCGGGCCAGCAGGTACGCGCGGGTGAGAAGCTCGCGGTGATCGAAGCCATGAAGATGGAGAACGTGCTGTTCGCCACGCAGGACGGTGTGGTCGGCAAGATCTCGGCGAACAAGGGCGAGTCGCTCGCGGTCGACCAGGTCATCATGGAGTTCAACTGATGGGTGCGAACGATCTGCAGCAGCCGGTCAAGCTGCACCGCCCGGCGCCCAAGGCCGCGGCACCGCAAGGCCCGTGGACGGTCGAGGCCATTCAGGCGCTGCTCGACAGGCCGCTGATGGACCTGCTGTTCGAGGCGCAGACGGTGCACCGTGCGCATTTTCCCGCAGGCGACATCGAGCTCGCGACGCTGCTCTCGGTCAAGACCGGCGGCTGTCCCGAGAACTGCGGCTACTGCCCGCAATCGGCCGAGTTCGACACCGGCGTGAAGGCGCAAAAGCTGATGGAGGTCGATGAGGTGCTGCGCGCCGCGCAGGCCGCCAAGGACGCGGGCGCCACGCGCTTCTGCATGGGCGCGGCCTGGCGCGCGCCCAAGGACCGCGACGTGGAGAAGGTGGCCGTGCTGGTCGAGGCCGTGAAGGGCCTGGGCATGCAGACCTGCGCCACGCTCGGCATGCTCGAGCCGCATCATGCGCAGCAGCTCAAGGCGGCGGGCCTCGACTACTACAACCACAACCTCGACACCGCGCCCGAGTACTACACCGACGTGGTCGACACGCGCACCTACCAGGATCGGCTCGACACACTGGCGCATGTGCGCAGCGCGGGCATCAGCGTGTGCTGCGGTGGCATCGTGGGCATGGGCGAGCAGCCGGTGCACCGCGCGGGGCTGATCGCGCAACTGGCCAACCTCGACCCGTATCCGGAGTCGGTGCCGATCAACAGCCTGGTGCGCGTGCCCGGTACGCCGCTGGCCGATTCGGAACCGGTCGACCCCTTCGACTTCGTGCGCATGATCGCGGTCGCGCGCATCACCATGCCGACCGCCCGCGTGCGCCTGTCGGCCGGCCGCCAGCAGATGGGCGATGCGGTGCAGGCGCTGTGCTTCATGGCGGGCGCCAACTCGATCTTCTACGGCGACAAGCTGCTGGTGACCGGCAACCCCGATGTCGAGGCCGACACGGTGCTGCTCAAAAAACTGGGGCTCAACGCGACGCGCTCGCAGGAGCCGCACGCATGACAACGACACAACGCCCGTTCAAGGTGCTCGGCATCCAGCAGATCGCGATCGGCGGACCCGATAAGCTGCGCCTGCAGAAGCTCTGGGTCGACATGCTCGGGCTCGAAGTGACCGGCACCTTCCGCAGCGAGCGCGAGAACGTCGACGAGGACATCTGCGCGATGGGAAGCGGACCGTTCAAGGTCGAGGTCGACCTGATGCAGCCGCTCGACCCCGAGAAGAAACCCGCGGTGCATGCGACGCCGCTCAACCATGTGGGCCTGTGGATCGACGACCTGCCGAAGGCCGTGGAGTGGCTGACCGCGCAGGGCGTGCGCTTTGCGCCCGGTGGCATCCGCAAGGGTGCGGCGGGCTTCGACATCTGCTTCCTGCACCCGAAGGCGAACGAGGAGTTTCCGATCGCGGGCGAGGGCGTGCTGATCGAGATGGTGCAGGCGCCGCCCGAGGTGGTGGCGGCGTTCGCCGCGCTCGCGGCTACGCGTTGACGATCTTCCGGATCGGCGGCTTCACGTCCGAGCGGTGCGGCGGCAGCATCGGCTGGTGCTCGCGCGCCGGGTTCAGGATGATCGAGGTCGCGGTCTCGGTGAGGATGCAGAACTTGGTGACCACGGCGTCGAGGTGGCTCACGTCGATGACCGCGATCTCGAGAATCCAGCTGTCGTCACCGGTTACGTTGTAGGCATTCACGCATTCGGGCGTCTGCTGGATCAGCTGGACCACGCGGTCGTATTCGGCGCGGCCGACGCGGATCAGCGCACGGATGCCGTAGCCCAGCTTGGAAAGATTGACAGTGGCGCGGTAGCCGCTGATGACACCCGCGGCCTCGAGCTTCTTCACGCGCTCGGTCACGGCCGGCTGGCTCAGATGCACGCGGCGGCCGAGTTCGGCCATCGTGAGGCGCGCGTCCTTCTGTAGTTCGGCCAGGATGCGCGTGTCGTGGGCGTCCAGCGTGGGGTTCAAGGCGGAATCCATGGAAGTCCTTCAAAACAACGGTGGGAAGGGCGCTAGAACCATGAGATTGGCATGGTTGAACGCGAACCGCTTTCATACCATGGCGCATTCGCCGCCACAACCATCGTCCCCATGCCCACGCTCGCCTCCCCATCTCAAGCCGCGCCCGCGTCCGCTGCCGGCACCATGCCGCCGATCCTCTGGCTCTGCCTCGCCGCCACCTGGCTGGTCTGGGGATCGACCTACCTGGCAATCAAGTACGCGCTGGTCAGCTTTCCGCCATTTCTCCAGATGGGCTCGCGCTTCCTGTTCGCCGGCGTGGTGCTGCTCGCCTGGATGCGTTGGCGCGCGGCCGCCTGGCCGTCCCCCGTGCAGTGGCGAAATGCCTTCGTGGTGGGCGCGCTGATGCTCGGCGGCGGCATGGGCGGCACGGCCGTGGCCGAGGTGTCGATCGGCTCGGGGTTGGTGGTGGCCTTCATCGCGGTGGTGCCGCTGCTGATCGCGCTGCTGAACCTGGTCTGGGGCATCCGGCCCACGCGCCTGGAAGCAGCGGGCATTGCCGTGGGACTTGTCGGCGTGCTGATGCTGACGCAGGGCAGCGGCTTCCAGTCATCGCCTGCAGGGTTGGCCGCGATCTCGATCGCCTGCGTGTGCTGGTCGATGGGCAGCGTGCTGAGCCAGCGCAGCCTGCCGCTCGCGCCGGGCGCGATGGGTTTCGCGAGCGAAATGATCTGCGGCGGCGTGGTGCTGATGGCGCTGGCGGCCGCTGCCGGCGAGCGCCTGGCCTGGCCGTTCGATCCGCTCGCGGTCGGCGCGTGGCTGTACCTGGTGGTCTTCGGTTCGCTGATCGCGTTCAACGCCTACATGGTGCTGCTCGCCAGGGCGCCGGCGGCGCTGGCCTCGAGCTATACCTTCGTGACGCCGGTGATCGCGATGCTGCTCGGCGTGTGGATCGCGAACGAGACGGTCACGCGCTTCGAGTGGTACGCGGTGGGCGTGGTGCTCGCGGGCGTGTTGCTGCTGCTGTTCAAGCGCCCGAAGAAGCGCTGACCCCCGCTCCCAACAAGTCGCTCAAGGCTTGGCCGTGGGTGGGCGCAGCAGCGAGGCAGCGCGGGCGCGCGCCAGCGCGGCCTCGACGATGGAGCGCTTGCGCGTGTCGGCGGCCTGCGGCTCGGCAGGGGTAGGCGACGGCTCGTCGATGCGCTTGGCGAGCCGGCGATGCGTGCCGTGCCGCTGGTAGCGCTGCAGCGCCGCTTCGGCTTGGGCCTCGGACCACGCGGCCCAGCCGCTGCGCCCGGCCGTTTCGACCTCGAGCGAGATGCAGTCGACCGGGCACACCGGAATGCAGAGTTCGCAACCCGTGCAGTGCGCCTCGATCACGGTGTGCATGCGCTTGTGGATGCCCAGGATGGCGTCGGTCGGGCAGGCATCGAGGCAGAGCGTGCAGCCGATGCACCAGGCTTCGTCGATGACCGCCATGCTGCGCGGGCCTTCGGTGCCGAACTGCGCGTCGAGCGGCTGCACCTCGCGGCCGGTGAGCCGCGCCAGCCTCGCAATGCCTTCGGCGCCGCCGGGCGGGCACTGGTTGATGCCTGCTTCGCCTTCGGCCACGGCCTGCGCATAGCCGGCGCAATCGGCATAGCCGCACCGTGTGCACTGCGTCTGCGGCAGTGCCTGGTGGATGCGTGCGGCCGGCGCGTTCACTTCCTGCGGGCCGCAGGCTTCCTGGCGGCAGCGGCCGTCACGGGTTTTTTGGCGGCGGCCGCGACGGTCGTCTTGCGGGCGGGCTTGACCCGGTCTTCGGCAGGCAGGGTTTCGCGTGCGCCGGCGCGGCGCTGCGGCTCGTCGTGCGCCGCGATGAACTTGGCCATCCGCGGATAGACCAGATCGCGCCAGCGGCGGCCGCTGAAGATGCCGTAGTGGCCCGCGCCCTTGACTTCGTAGTGCTCGCGCTTCGCGTCGGCGATGCCGGTGCACAGGCTGTGCGCGGCCTCGGTCTGGCCCGAGCCGGAGATGTCGTCGAGTTCGCCCTCGACCGTGAGCAGCGCGGTCGAGCGGATGTCCTGCGGCCGCACGCGCTCGAGCACGCCCTTGGGGTTGCGCACGTCCCAGGTGCCGTTCACCAGGTCGAACTCCTGGAACACGGTGCGGATGGTCTCGAGGTAATAGTCGGCGTCCATGTCGAGCACCGCGTTGTACTCGTCATAGAACTTGCGATGGGCCTCTGCGCTCGTGTCGTCGCCCTTGATAAGGTTCTTGAAGTAGTCGTAATGGCTGGTGGCGTGGCGGTCGGGGTTCATCGCCACGAAGCCCGTGTGCTGCAGGAAGCCGGGGTACACACGGCGGCCTTCACCCGGAAAGCCGTGCGGCACGCGGTAGATCACGTTGTTCTCGAACCACTCGTAGCTCTTGTTCATCGCGAGGTTGTTCACCGCGGTGGGCGACTTGCGCGCGTCGATGGGCCCGCCCATCATCGTCGTGGTGAGCGGCAGCGGCTCGCCGCGGCTGGCCATCAGCGACACCGCCGCGAGCACCGGCACCGTCGGCTGGCACACGCTCACCACGTGGCAGTTGCCGTATTCGGCCTGCAGTCGGCGGATGAACTCCTGCACGTAGTTGATGTAGTCGTCGAGGTGGAATTCGCCTTCGGAGAGCGGCACCAGGCGTGCGTTCTTCCAGTCGGTGACGTAGACCTTGTGCGCTTGCAGCATGGTGCGGACGGTGTCGCGCAGCAGCGTGGCGTAGTGGCCCGACAGCGGCGCCACGATCAGCACCACGGGCTGGCTCTTGAGCGTCTTGAGGATGTGCGGCTCGTCGGTGAAGCGCTTGAACCGGCGCAGCTCGCAGAAGGGCTTGTCGAGCTCGATGGCTTCCTGGATCACGACCTCTTCGCCGTCGACCTTGACGCTCTTGATGTTGAACTCGGGCTTCTCGTAGTCCTTGCCCAGGCGGTAGAGCAGGTCGTAGCCGGCTGCCATGCGTTGCGCCATCGGCAGCTGGCCGTACACGGCGCCATGGCCGTAGAGCTTGGACGCCGCCTGCGCGAAATCGGCAAACGGCTCCATCAGGGAGCGCTGGGCTTCGTAGAGTTGATACAGCATCGTGGTCCCGGAAAGAAAATGTTGCAGTGCAATATATCAGTCCACGGAGCGCGCTGCAGGGGGCGAACCCTAGGCCGACCCTGAAGGCAGGGTCGTTTTGGCCCGAAATGTGGAGAACTTTACATGAACAATAAAGTTCTCGTTTCGATCGTCAGATGACTTTGGCGATCGACGCACAGACGTAGTCGATGTTCTTGCTGTTGAGGGCTGCCACGCACATGCGGCCGGTGTCGGTGCCGTAGACGCCGAATTCGCTGCGCAGGCGCACCATCTGGTCCTTGCTGAGGCCCGAGTAGCTGAACATGCCGATCTGGGTGGTGATGAAGCTCATGTCTTCCTTCACGCCGGCGGCCTTGAGGCCCTCGACCAGCTTCTGGCGCATGGCCTTGATGCGCACGCGCATCTCGCCGAGCTCTTTTTCCCAGAGCGTGCGCAGCTCGGGGTTGCCGAGCACCGCGGCCACCACGGCGCCGCCGTGGATCGGCGGGTTGCTGTAGTTGGTGCGGATCGCGATCTTGAGCTGCGAGAGCACGCGGCCAGCTTCTTCCTTGCTCTCGCACAGTACCGACAGCGCGCCGACGCGCTCGCCGTAGAGGCTGAAGCTCTTCGAGAACGAGGTCGAGACGAAGAAGGTCAGGCCGGCCTCGACGAACTTGGCCACGGCGGCGCCGTCTTCCTTCAGGCCATAGCCGAAGCCCTGGTAGGCCATGTCGAGGAAGGGCACCAGGCCCTTGGCCTTGACCGCGGCGACGACCTGGTCCCACTGGGCCGGGGTGATGTCGTAGCCGGTGGGGTTGTGGCAGCAGGCGTGCAGCACCACGACCGTGCCGGCCGGTGCGGCCTGGAGCGCGGCCAGCATGCCATCGAAATCGACGCCGCGCTTGGCCGCGTCGTAATAGGGATAGCTTTCGACCTGGAAGCCGGCCTGGGTGAAGAGCGCGCGGTGGTTTTCCCAGCTCGGGTCGCTGATCAGCACCTTGGCTGCGGGGTTGAGCTTCTTGAGGAAGTCGGCCCCGACCTTCAGGCCGCCGGTGCCGCCGATGGCCTGGATGGTGGCGACGCGGCCCGACTGCACGGGCTCGCTGTCGGGCCCGAAGACCAGGCCCTTGACCGCGTTGTCGTAGGCCGCGATGCCGTCGATCGGCAGGTAGCCGCGGGCCGAAGGCGCCTTCATCATGTCCTGTTCGGCGGCCTGCACGCACTGCAGCAGGGGCAGCTTGCCGTTGTCGTCGTAGTAGACGCCGACGCCGAGGTTGACCTTGTGGGGGTTGGTGTCGGCTGCGTATTGCTCGTTGAGGCCGAGGATCGGGTCGCGCGGTGCCATTTCGACCGCGGTGAACATAGACATGGAAAGGTCCTTTGGGGTGAAAGCTGCGCTGCAACCGGAGGAGGTTTAAGCTTGCCGGTTGCCTTGAATTTTACCGGCCACACGCCACCTGTCGGAAACAGCCATGCCAGAGATCAACGAAGCCGTAGCAGACCTGAAGAAGCTCGACCCGATCGGTCCCGCTCCGCAGGGCGAATTCGTCCGCTTTCCGGACTCGCCGTTCGAGCTGTACCAGCCGTACCCGCCGGCCGGCGACCAGCCGAAGGCGATCGAAGGGCTGGTGCAGGGCGTGCGCGACGGCGAGGTCTTTCAGACGTTGCTGGGCGTCACGGGCTCAGGCAAGACCTTCACGATGGCCAACGTGATCGCACAGCTGGGCCGCCCCGCGATCGTCTTCGCGCCCAACAAGACGCTGGCGGCGCAGCTCTACAGCGAATTCCGCGAGTTCTTCCCGAAAAACGCCGTCGAGTACTTCGTAAGCTACTACGACTACTACCAACCCGAGGCCTACGTGCCGCAGCGCGACCTGTTCATCGAGAAGGACTCGTCGATCAACGAGCACATCGAGCAGATGCGGCTGTCGGCCACCAAGAGCGTGCTGGAGCGGCGCGACACTGTCATCGTGGCCACGGTGAGCGCCATCTACGGCATCGGCACGCCCGAGGACTACACCCAGATGCGCTTCATCATGCGCGTGGGTGACAAGATCGGGCAGCGCGACGTGATCGGCCGGCTGATCCGCATGCAGTACACGCGCAACGAGCAGGATTTCTCGCGCGGCACCTTCCGCGTGCGCGGGGACACGATCGACGTGTTTCCGGCCGAGCACAGCGAGCTCGCGATCCGCATCGAGCTGTTCGACGACGAGATCGAGACGCTGCAGCTGTTCGATCCGCTCACCGGGCGCATCCGCCAGAAGATTCCGCGCTTCACGGTCTATCCGTCGAGCCACTACGTGACCCCGCGCGACAAGGTGCTGGGCGCGGTAGAGACCATCAAGATCGAACTGGCCGAGCGGCTCAAGGAGTTCGTTTCCCAGGGCAAGCTGGTCGAGGCGCAGCGCCTCGAGCAGCGCACCCGGTTCGACCTCGAGATGCTGGCCGAGATCGGCCACTGCAAGGGCATCGAGAACTACACGCGCCATCTCTCGGGCGCCGCGCCGGGCCAGCCGCCGGCCACGCTCACCGATTACCTGCCGAAGGACGCGCTGATGTTCCTCGACGAGAGTCACCAGATGGTCGGGCAGCTCGGCGGCATGTACAACGGCGACCGGGCGCGCAAGACCACGCTGGTCGAGTACGGCTTCCGGCTGCCGAGCGCGCTCGACAACCGGCCGCTGAAGCTCGAGGAATTCGAGGCCCGCGTTCGCCAGTGCGTCTTCGTCTCGGCAACGCCGGCCGACTACGAGAAGCAGCACGCCGGTAACGTGGTCGAGCAGCTGGTGCGGCCCACCGGCCTGATCGACCCCGAGGTGGAGGTGCGCCCGGCCACGCACCAGGTGGACGACGTGCTGGGCGAGATCCGCATCCGGGTCGAGAAGCACGAGCGCGTGCTGATCACCACCCTCACCAAGCGCATGGCCGAGCAGCTGACCGACTACCTGGGCGACAACGGCGTGAAGGTGCGCTACCTGCACAGCGACATCGACACCGTGGAGCGCGTCGAGATTCTGCGCGACCTGCGCCTGGGCACCTTCGACGTGCTGGTGGGCATCAACCTGCTGCGCGAAGGGCTCGACATTCCCGAGGTGTCGCTGGTGGCGATCCTCGACGCCGACAAGGAAGGCTTCCTGCGCGCCGAGCGCTCGCTGATCCAGACCATCGGGCGCGCCGCCCGCAACCTGAACGGCAAGGCCATCCTCTACGCCGACCGGATGACCGAGTCGATGAAGAAGGCCATCGGTGAGACCGAGCGCCGCCGCGCCCGCCAGATCATCCACAACGAGGCCAACGGCATCACGCCGCGCAGCATCAACAAGCAGGTGCGCGACCTGATCGACGGTGTCTACAGCGAGAAGAGCGGCAAGGAAGCGGCCAAGCTCGACCTGGAGCGCGCCAAGGTCGAGGACATGAGCGAGAAGGACATCGCCCGCGAGATCAAGCGGCTCGAGAAGCTCATGATGGAACACGCCCGCAACCTCGAGTTCGAGAAGGCAGCCCGGGTGCGCGACCAGCTCGCGCTGCTGCGGGAGCAGGCATTCGGCGCCGCCGGCGGCGACAACATCGCCGTTCTGCCGGTCTGAGCGCGCGCCCGTCTACTCCGCATCGCGGCCCGATGGGGTTTACCCGAGCAGAACTCGGGGACATCTGCTATACTTGAGTGAAATACTCAACAACAAATAAGAAACTTCGCGATGAAGGTTCGATCCCACTGGCTGGTTCACCAGCGCCAGGGGTCGGGCAGGGCGGAGACGAAGTCACCGCGGTCCAGGGCCAAGGTGTCATTTCAACGGTAAGCACTTGAAGGAGCTTGCGATGCGTCTCACTACCAAAGGCCGTTTTGCGGTCACAGCAATGATCGATCTGGCATTGCGCCAGAACACGGGTCCGGTCACGCTGGCTGCGATCAGCCAGCGGCAGCAGATTTCGTTGTCGTATCTCGAACAGCTGTTCGGCAAACTGCGCCGTCACGAGCTGGTCGAATCGACCCGCGGCCCCGGCGGCGGCTACAGCCTCGGCCGCAAGGCTGCGGATATCACCGTCGCAGACATCATTGTTTCCGTCGATGAACCCATCGATGCCACCCAGTGCGGCGGCAAGGAAAACTGCCTCGGCGAACAGGGCCGCTGCATGACGCACGAACTCTGGGCTTCGCTGAACCAGCGCATGGTCGAGTTCCTCGATTCCGTCACGTTGCAGAAGTTGGTCGACGACCAGATCGCCAAGGGCGTGCAGATCGAGAACAAGCCGGTCGTCAAGCGCGCGATCTCGGCGCAGCCGGTGGTCAAGCCGATTCGCGTGAACGCGCCGAATTCGGTCTTCGCCCTCGGCAACGCCTTCGCGAAGTCCTGAAGGCCCGCGGCGCCTCCGGGCGCTGCGGCTAGAAGTTTTCTTCGACACATCGACACATAACAACCCCACGCCAGCACGAGCCAGCCATGGACGTAACTCCTCATTTCCCGATCTATCTCGACTACGGCGCGACCACGCCGGTCGACCCGCGTGTGGTCGACGCCATGATTCCCTGGTTGCGCGAACACTTCGGCAACCCGGCGTCGCGCAGTCACGCCTGGGGCTGGGAAGCTGAAGAGGCGGTCGAGAAGGCGCGCGGCGAGGTGGCCGCACTGATCGGCGCCGATCCACGCGAGATCGTCTGGACCTCTGGCGCGACCGAGTCGAACAACCTCGCGCTCAAGGGCGCGGCCCAGTTCTACAAGGGCAAGGGCAAGCACCTGATCACGGTGAAGACCGAGCACAAGGCCGTGCTCGACACCATGCGCGAACTCGAACGCCAAGGCTTCGAGGTGACCTACATGGACGTCGAGGAAGACGGCCTGCTCGATCTCGAGAAGTTCAAGGCCGCGATCCGTCCCGACACGATCCTCGCCAGCGTGATGTTCGTGAACAACGAGATCGGCGTGGTCCAGGACATGGTGGCGCTGGGCAATGTATGCCGCGAGAAGGGCGTGATCTTCCATGTCGACGCGGCCCAGGCCACCGGCAAGGTCGAGATCGACATGGCCAAGCTGCCTATCGACCTCATGAGCCTGGCCTCGCACAAGACCTACGGCCCCAAGGGCATCGGCGCGCTGTACGTGCGCCGCAAGCCGCGCGTGCGGCTCGAGGCGCAGATGCACGGCGGCGGCCACGAGCGCGGCATGCGCTCGGGCACCCTGCCGACGCACCAGATCGTGGGCATGGGCGAAGCCTTCCGCATCGCCCGGCTCGAAATGAAGGACGACATCGCCAAGGCGGCACGCCTGCAGAAGCGCCTGCTCGACGGGTTCAAGGATGTCGAGCAGGTGTTCATCAACGGCGATCTCGAGCGCCGCGTGCCGCACAACCTCAACATGAGCTTCAACTATGTCGAGGGCGAGTCGCTGATCATGGGCATCAAGGGCCTGGCGGTGTCGTCGGGCTCGGCCTGCACCTCGGCCAGCCTCGAGCCGAGCTACGTGCTGCGCGCACTCGGCCGCAGCGACGAGCTGGCCCACAGCAGCCTTCGCATGACCATCGGCCGCTTCACGACCGAAGAAGAGATCGACTACGCCATATCGACCATCAAGCACAACGTGGCCAAGCTGCGCGAACTTAGCCCCTTGTGGGAGATGTTCCAGGATGGCGTCGACATCAGCACGATCCAGTGGTCGGCCCACTGAGATTCCCGGATCCAGGCCGCACCAGGCTCCACGATTGAACAAAGTTTGAGAGGTACACCATGGCATATTCTTCCAAGGTCATCGACCACTACGAAAACCCCCGCAACGTCGGCTCGTTCGAAAAGGGCGACGATTCGGTCGGCACCGGGATGGTGGGCGCACCGGCCTGCGGCGACGTGATGAAGCTGCAGATCAAGGTCAACCCCGAAACCGGCGTGATCGAAGACGCCCGCTTCAAGACCTACGGCTGCGGCTCGGCCATCGCCTCGTCTTCGCTCGTGACCGAATGGGTCAAGGGCAAGACGCTCGACGAAGCGGCGGCACTCAAGAACGCGCAGATCGCCGAAGAGCTGGCGCTGCCGCCGGTCAAGATCCACTGCTCGATCCTCGCCGAGGACGCGATCAAGGCCGCCGTGAGCGATTACAAGGCCAAGCACGGCGCAAAGAGCGGCGCTGCCGCCGACGCGGAAGCCGTCCACTGACATGGCCGTCACGCTGACCGACGCTGCTGCGCGACACGTCACCCGCTACCTCGGCAAGCGGGGCAAGGGCGTGGGCGTGCGGCTGGGCGTGAAGACCACCGGGTGCTCGGGCCTGGCCTACAAACTCGAGTACGTGGACGAGCTTTCGCCCGAAGACGTGGTGTTCGAGGACCAGGGCGTGAAGGTGCTGGTCGATCCGAAGAGCCTGGCCTACATCGACGGCACGCAGCTCGACTTCGTGCGCGAAGGCCTCAACGAGGGGTTCAAGTTCAACAACCCGAACGAACGCGACCGCTGCGGCTGCGGAGAGAGCTTTCGCATCTGATGCATCGTCGCTGACCGCGACCAAGGCCGCCACCATGTCATGTGCTGGCGGTTTTTTCTTGCCATGAATCTCAACGACACCGACTTTGAACTGTTCGCCGTACCGGCGACCTTTGCGCAGGACCGCGCCGTGCTCGATGCGCGCTGGAAGGAACTGCAGCGCGAAGCGCACCCCGACCGCTTCGCCGCGCAGGGTGCCGCCGCGCAGCGCGTGGCGATGCAGTGGTCGGTCCGCATCAACGAGGCCTACCAGCGCCTCAAGAACCCGGTGCGGCGCGCGAGCTACCTCTGCGAACTGAACGGTGCTCCGCTCGATGCGGAGAACAACACGGCGATGCCGTCCGACTTCCTGATGCAGCAGATGGAATGGCGCGAGGCGCTCGAAGACGCCCGCGACGTCGCCGCGGTCGAGCGGCTGCAGGCCGAGGTCGAGACCGGCCGTGCCCGCGTGCTCTCGTCGCTCGACTGGCTGCTCGACGAGAAGGGCGACCACCCCGCCGCCGCGCAGCAGGTGAGAGCCCTCATGTTCATTGAGCGCTTCTCGCACGACGTCGAGGCCAGGATCGATCAATTGGGACAATAGGCGCTGAACGTTATGGCTCTTCTCCAGATTTCCGAACCGGGCCAGGCGCCCGATCCTCATCAGCGTCGCATCGCCGTGGGCATCGACCTCGGCACCACGCACTCGCTGGTGGCCGCAGTGCGCAACGGCGTGGCCGAGTGCCTGCCCGACGACCAGGGCCGCGTGCTGCTGCCGTCGGTGGTGCGCTACCTCGAAGGCGACCGTCGCCAGATCGGCTTCGATGCCGCGGCGGCGCGCGGCGAAGACCCGGGCAACACCATCACCTCCGTCAAGCGGCTCATGGGCCGGGGCCTGGCCGACATCACGAACCGCGAATCGATGTCGTACCGGATCGCCGGCGAGGATGGCGGCATGGTGAAGGTGCAGACACTCGCTGGCGAGAAGTCGCCGGTGGAGATCAGCGCCGAGATCCTCGCCACGCTGCGCTACCGTGCCGAGGACACCTTCAACGACGA
This sequence comes from Variovorax sp. Soil_C_19, assembly GCF_057657255.1. Classification (NCBI taxonomy): domain Bacteria; kingdom Pseudomonadati; phylum Pseudomonadota; class Betaproteobacteria; order Burkholderiales; family Comamonadaceae; genus Variovorax; species Variovorax sp. Soil_C_19. The sequence goes on from NZ_JBDGIV010000001.1 coordinate 585,627, forward strand.
TCTCTACGGCGCGGTCATCACCGTGCCCGCCTACTTCGACGAGGGCCAGCGCCAGGCCACGAAGGATGCCGCGCAACTCGCCGGCCTCAACGTGCTGCGCTTGATCAGTGAACCCACGGCCGCGGCCATTGCCTATGGCCTCGACAATGCGAGCGAAGGCGTCTATGCGGTCTACGACCTCGGTGGCGGCACCTTCGACATCTCGATCCTGCGGCTCACGCAGGGCGTGTTCGAGGTGATCGCCACGGGCGGCGATTCGGCCCTCGGCGGCGACGACTACGACCATGCGCTCGCGGACTTGGTGCTTGCGCAGACCGGCGCGCGCACCGCGAGCGACACCGACAGGGCCGCGATGCTCGTGGCGGCGCGCGCCGCGAAGGAGGCGCTGACCGAGGCGGCAACGACGGCCTTCCGCGCCGAACTGGCTGGCGGCGCGGTGGCATTCGACCTGTCGCGCGAGCAATTCGATGCGGCGACCCGTCCGCTCACCGACCGAACCATTGCCGCGGTGCGCAAGGCGCTGCGCGACGCGAAGCTCAAGCCGCAGGAATTGCAGGGCATCGTGCTCGTCGGCGGCTCCACGCGCATGCCGCAGGTGCGCCGCGCCGTCGCCGACTTCTTCGGCCGCGCACCGCTCGTCAACCTGAACCCCGATGAGGTCGTGGCGCTCGGCGCCGCGATCCAGGCCAACCAGTTGGCGGGCAACGGCGGCGCCGACGACCTGCTGCTGCTCGACGTCATCCCGTTGTCGCTCGGCATCGAGACCATGGGCGGCCTTGTCGAACGCATCGTGCCGCGCAACCAGACCATCCCGACCGCGATGGCGCAGGACTTCACGACCTACCAGGACGGCCAGACGGCGCTCGCGCTGCACGTGGTGCAGGGCGAACGCGATCTGGTGGCCGATTGCCGCAGCCTGGCTCGCTTCACGTTGCGCGGCATCCCACCGATGGCGGCGGGCGCGGCGCGCATCCGCGTGACCTTCACGGTCGACGCCGACGGCCTGCTCAGTGTGAGCGCGAAGGAGCAGGCCAGCGGCGTCGAGGCCAGCGTCACCGTCAAGCCGTCGTACGGCCTCTCGGACGATCAGATCGCCAACATGCTGCAGGAGAGCTTCAGCACCGCGCAGCAGGACATGCAGGCGCGCGCGCTGGTCGAGGCACGCGTGGATGCCGAACGCATGCTGCTCGCGACCCGGAGCGCGCTCGACGCCGACGGCGACCTGCTGGCCGCGGATGAGCGCGCCGTGATCGAGGCTTCAATGGACCGGTTGCGCGAAGCGGCAGCCAGCAGCAGCGACGCCGCGGCCATCGAAAGCGCGACCAAGGCGCTGGCGCACGACACCGAGGCCTTCGCCGCACAACGCATGAACGCGGGCATTGCGCGTGCGCTGTCGGGCCGCAAGGTCGAATCTCTCTAAGAACAACATGCCCATCATCAAGATATTTCCGCATCCAGAGTACTGCCCCGAGGGTGCAGAAATCACGGCACCCGCAGGCACCTCGATCTGCGAGGCGCTGCTCGACAACCACATCGACATCGAGCATGCGTGCGAGATGAGCTGCGCCTGCACCACCTGCCATGTCATCGTGCGGCAGGGCTTCAATTCGCTCAACGAGGCCGAGGAGGGCGAGGAAGACCTGCTCGACCGCGCGTGGGGCCTGGAGCCACAATCGCGGCTCAGCTGCCAGGCCATCCTGGCGCGTGAAGATGTCACGATCGAGATCCCCAAGTATTCGATCAACCACGCCAAGGAAAACCATTGATGAGCCACGCATGACGCGCCAGATCGTCCTCGACACCGAAACCACCGGCCTTTCCGCCGAGAACGGCGACCGCATCATCGAGCTCGGCTGCGTCGAGCTGTTTGCGCGCAAGCTCACCGGCAACGACCTGCACATCTACTTCAATCCCGGGCGCGAAAGCCACGAGGATGCGCTCAAGGTGCACGGCCTGACGACCGACTTCCTGCGCGACAAGCCGAAGTTCGCCATGCTCGCGAACGACGTCGTAGAGTACCTGCGTGGCGCCGAGCTGATCATCCACAACGCGGCCTTCGACGTCGGCTTCCTCAACAAGGAGTTCGAGCTCGCGGGCCTGCCGCCGCTGCAGAGCTTCGTGGGCGAGGTGACCGATACGCTCGCGATGGCGAAGCAGGTCTATCCGGGCAAGCGCAATTCGCTCGACGCGCTGTGCGACCGCTTCGGCGTCGACCGCTCGAACCGCACCTTCCACGGCGCCAAGCTGGATGCCCAGCTGCTCGCCGACGTGTACATCAACCTGACGCGCGGGCAGGACGCATTGCTCATCGACGTCGGCTCGAATGAGCCGGCCCAGGGTACGACCGTGGTGGCCATCGACCTGAGCCAGTTCGAGCTGCCGGTCATCATGGCCGGGGAGCAGGAGCTCGCTGCGCACGAGGCGCTGTTGTCCCAGCTCGACAAATCCAGCAACGGACGCACGCTGTTTCGCCAGATTGACGAAAATCCTGTGGCATAATCGAAGGCTTCGCACAGCGCGATTCATGCCGGGGCAGCGGAAGGCAGCCAAGGCTGAAAGGGCGGTTAGCTCAGGGGTAGAGCACAGCATTCACACTGCTGGGGTCGGAGGTTCGAAGCCTCCACCGCCCACCAAGATTTTGCAGAAAGCGACCAGGAACACCGGGTCGCTTTTTTTGCGTCCGCCTAAGTCTCGTACGACATGACCCGACGCAGATCGCCGGTGCGGGCCGGCCGACACGCCTCGTGTTGAAGCCTAAAAAGGCAAGACACACGAAAGCAAACACCATGGCAACCCACCCCGATCTTCCGCCAGACCTGCCCGTGGAGCCCGACGAGGGCCCCAGCATTCCGCCCGGCGACAACCCCACCGAACCCGAGCCGGCGCCGTCCTGACGGCGCGCGGCGCGCGTCGTCCATGCCGCGATAAGCTCGCGGCATGGACGAACTCGATTGCGCCGTTATCGGCGCCGGTGTGGTGGGCCTGGCCGTGGCGCGTGCGTTGGCGCTCGCAGGCAGGGAGGTGGTGGTGCTCGAATCGGAAGGTGCGATCGGCACCGGCACCAGTTCGCGCAACAGCGAGGTGATTCACGCGGGCATCTACTACCCGCAAGGCTCGCTCAAGGCGCGCCTTTGCGTGGAAGGGCGCGAGGCGCTCTATGCCTACGCCGTCGAGCGGGGCGTGCCGCACCGGCGCTGCGGCAAGCTCATCGTGGCGACCTCGCTCGAGCAGGTCGGACAGCTCGAAACGATCCGCGCCAAGGCCGCCGCCAATGGTGTCGACGACCTGCAGATGATCTCCGCGCAGCAGGCTGCTGAGATGGAGCCGCAACTGCATTGCCTTGCGGCGCTGCATTCCCCGAGCACCGGTATCGTCGACAGCCATGCGCTGATGCTGAGCCTGCTCGGCGACCTCGAGAATGCCGGCGGCATGCTGGCGCTCAAATCGCCCGTGGCGCGCGCGGAATGCGGCCCGGAAGGCATCGTGCTGGTGGCGCAGGACGGCACGGCCTTGCGCTGCAACACCGTTGTCAACGCCGCCGGCCTCGGCGCCCCCGCACTTGCACGGCGTTTCGAAGGCCTGCCGGCGGCGGCGGTGCCCCGGGCCTATTTTGCGAAGGGCAGCTATTTCACGCTGTCCGGCCGGACGCCGTTCGGGCGCCTGATCTACCCGGTGCCGGAGCCCGGCGGGCTGGGCGTGCACCTGACGATCGACCTGGGTGGCCAGGCCAAGTTCGGTCCCGACGTGCAGTGGGTCGATGCGGCGGACGATCTCGTGGTGGACGCGGCGCGCGGCGAGGGCTTCTATGCGGAGGTGCGCAAGTACTGGCCTGCGCTGCCGGATGGGGCCCTGATCCCCGGCTACGCGGGCATGCGCCCGAAGATTTCGGGCCCGCACGAGCCCGCCAGCGATTTCGTGATCGACGGGCCTGCGAGGCACGGCGTGCCCGGACTGGTCAACCTGTTCGGCATCGAATCGCCGGGGCTCACGAGCAGCCTGGCCATCGGACGCCACGTGGCGCAAATGCTCGCTCATGCGTAACCAAAATGTGACTAGACGCCCACCACGTGCAGGAGTCGACAACTTCGTGATTTATTAGGGGCTTTTGTGCCTGTAACATGACGGCACGCCATTTCGCTGGCGTGAGCCGCCGGCGCGTTGCCGGTGTCATCACGGAGGACAGATTCCAATGAGTGCATCCAACAACATCGAAGCCGCAGCCGAAGACATCGCGAGCGACATCCGCGGGGTCCTGGCCAGCAAGGACCTGGATTCGGTTCCCCACATCAAGGCGCTGCGCCAGCGCATCGACTCGAAGCTCGCGATCGCACGCGAACTCGCGGCCGAAAAAAGCAAGCTCGCCGCGAAGAAAGCGCGCGATGCCGCCACGTCGGCCAATGCCTATGCGCACGATGAGCCGTGGCAGATTGCCGGCGCCGCGCTTGCCGTCGGCCTGCTGGTGGGTCTGCTGCTTGGCCGCCGCTGACGCATGAAGCTGTTGTCCCTCTTCGGACTCGATGCCCGTCTGCGGCGCTTGCGGATTGCCGCTGCCGAAGGTGCGCTGGCCGCCGAGGACCGCATGCAGCTCTTGCGCATGGGGTGGGAGGACGAGAAGCGGCGCCTCAAGGTCGCGCTCGTGCTCGTGGTCGCAGTGGGCGGCCTGACCACGGTGGCCGTGGCGCTGCTGTCGATGGCCGTGGTGGTGCATTTCTGGGACACGCCGCATCGCATTGCGGCAGCCTGGTGGGTGGCCGCGGTCTGGGGCTTGCTCTGGCTGGCGGCTGCGTTGGGCCTGCTCTCGTCGCTGCGCGGTGCCTCGAACAGCTTCGAGCCGGCACGCCGTGAACTCGAACGCGACTGGGCCTGGGCCCAGGAGAGTTTCGGCTTCGGCAAGGACTCCGACCCGGAAGGTGAGGAACCGACGCCAAGGCGGCCTGCCACGCGCGAGGAACTGCTTGCGCGCATTGCGCATCAGCGCGAGCGCATTGCCACGGTTCAGGCTCCGCGTACCGATGCCTCCGCCACTGCGGCGGCTTCGGCCAAAGCCCCGCCGGCCAACGAATCGGCGGCAGATGCGGCGCTGCGGATTGCGCGGGAGCATCCCGTCGCCGTGGGTGCGGCTGCAGCCGTGGCGATGGTGGTGATTCGCCCCAAGCGCCTGCTGCGCCTGACGGCGTTTCTGGCGCCCATCCTCTGGCGCATGCGCTGAGAAAGACGGCTCAGGCGGCGCTGCGACCTTGCAGCAACGCCTGGGCTGCTTCTCGCACGAGCCCGGGGCCCCGGTAGATGAGGCCGGTGTAGATCTGCACCACGTCGGCACCCGCGGCCACCTTGGCCTTGGCATCGGCCGCGCTCAGGACGCCGCCCACGCCGATGATCGGAAAACCCGAACCCAGTGCCGCGCGCAGTTGCGCGACCACGCGGTTGCTGCCTTCGCGCACCGGCGCCCCCGAGAGCCCACCTGCTTCCTCTGCATGCCGCAGCCCGGCGACCGCATCACGCGCCAGCGTGGTGTTGGTGGCAATCACGCCGTCCATGGCGTGGCGCCGCAGCGTGGCGGCAATCACGGCGACCTGCGGCGCGTCGAGATCGGGCGCGATCTTGACGAACAGCGGGACGCGCCGGCCTGTCTGCACAGCGAGCGCCTCGCGACGCTCGGCGATCGCGCCGAGCAGGGCATCGAGCGCCTCGTCGCTCTGCAGCGAGCGCAGGTTCGCCGTGTTGGGGCTCGAGATGTTGATCGTCACATAGTCGGCATGCGCGTACACGCCGTCGAGACAGGCGAGGTAGTCGTCGACCGCGCGTTCGATCGGGGTGCTGGCGTTCTTGCCGATGTTCAGGCCGAGCAGCATCGGTGCGGCCCCGTTGCGCACTGCCTGCCGGAAGCGCGACTTCTGCACGTTGGCCAGAAAGGCCGCCAGCCCTCCGTTGTTGAAGCCGAGCCGGTTGATCAGCGCGTCGCGCTCCGGCAGGCGAAACATGCGCGGCTTCGGATTGCCTGGCTGCGCCTTGGGCGTGACCGTGCCGACCTCGACGAAGCCGAAGCCCATGGCGGCGAAGGCGTCGATGCAGCGGGCGTTCTTGTCGAGCCCTGCCGCCAGACCCACGCGGTTGGGAAACCGGAGTCCGGCCAGCGTGACGGGGTCTTCGACGCGAGGTGCAGCGTAGGCGCAGGCGAGCGGCGTGTTCTGGGTGCGGGCCAGCGCGTCGAGCGTGAGTTCGTGGGCATGCTCCGGGTCGAGACCGAACAGGAAGGGCCGGGCCAGGCCGTAGAGAGAGGAAGGTAGCAGGGGCATCGGATAATTCTCGACTTCAATGAGCCAAGGATTCTCCGCGATGACCGCACCCACTTCTTCCGCTGCTCCCGGCGGCGCTATCTCCCAGGACGAACTCAAGGCCCAGGTTGGCCGCGCCGCGCTCGCCTACGTGGCCAAGGGCGAGATCGTCGGCGTGGGCACCGGCTCGACGGTGAACAAGTTCATCGACGCGCTGGCCACGATCAAGGACCAGATCAAGGGCGCGGTGTCGAGCTCGGTCGCGTCCACGGAGCGGCTGCGCGCGCTGGGCATTCCGGTGTTCGACAGCAACGAGGTCGACGAACTCGGCGTCTACATCGACGGTGCCGACGAGATCGACCACCGCGGCTTCATGGTGAAGGGCGGCGGTGCGGCGCTCACGCGCGAGAAGATCGTTGCTGCGCAGTCGCGGCGCTTCGTCTGCATTGCCGATGAGTCCAAGCTCGTGACCACGCTCGGCGCCTTTCCGCTGCCCGTGGAGGTGATCCCGATGGCGGCGCGGCGCGTGATGCGCCAGTTCGAGGCCATGGGCGGCGTTGCGCAGGTGCGCGAGAAGGACGGCCTGCCGCTGGTGACGGACAACGGCCAGCACATCGTCGATGTGACGGGCCTTCAGATCAGCGATCCGCTCGCCTTCGAATCGGAAGTGAGCCAGTGGCCCGGCGTGGTCACGGTGGGCGTGTTCGCGCACCAGAGGGCCCATGTCTGCCTGCTCGGCACGCCTGCGGGCGTTCGGACGCTGCAGTTCGACTGAGGAGCCGCGCTGCGCGAGCGCGGCGCTCGCTCAGAACTTGATGCCCGCGGGATTGCTGGGCGTCGGCCCGCTCGGTGGCGGTGCGGGCGGCTGCGGGGCCGGGGCAGGCTGCTCCTGCGCCACCGGGGCAGGCGCCGTGCCGGGCGCGGGCTGCTGCGCGACCAGCGGCCGCGCAGCGGGCTGGCGGTAGCCGGCGGGCAGGCTGTTGCTCTTCGGGTAGCCCGCGGCATCGAGGTATTGCGACCATTCGGCGTCGGAGAAGCCCTTGAGCTGCTGCGAACCGATGGTCAGCAGCGGCAGCGAGGCCTGGTTGCTGAGGCGCTGCAGTGCCTCGACGTCCTGGCGCGATTTCACGGTCCGTTCCTCGAACGGAACGCCGCGCGTGATGAGCAGCGAACGGGCGGCGCCGCAGGGCTCGCATTCCTCGCCGCTGTACAGCGTGACTGGATAGCGCTGCGCCACCTGCCTCAGTTCATAGGGCAGGCCCGCGCTGGCCGCGGACGCGCTGGCGGCCTGCGGCGCGGCGGCGGGCGCCGTGCTCGCAGTTGGCGCGCGGTCCGAAAAGCTGACCTTGCCGTCCTTGTCCACGTTGCGGTAGATCGGCTGGGCCATGACGCCGGCAGCGGCCAGCAGCAGCACCAGGGTGAGGCCGGACAGGCGCGGCAAGGCGGTTTTCGGGTGAGTCGAATGCATCGCCCGAGTATCTCAAGCTTCAGCCGCGCATCAAGCGGGTTCGGCCTGCGCCATGCCCTGGTGTCGCAGCAGCGCGTCGAGCTGGGGCTCGCGGCCGCGGAAGGCCTTGAACGAATCCATCGCGCTGCGGCTGCCGCCTGCTTCGAGGATCGCCTGGCGGTAGCGGCGTCCGGTCTCGATGTCGGGCTGGCCATCGGCGCCCATGGTCTCTTCGAAGGCGGCATACGCGTCGGCGCTCAGCACCTCGGCCCACTTGTAGCTGTAGTAGCCGGCCGCATAGCCGCCCGAGAAGATGTGGCTGAAGGTGTTGGGCGTGCGGCTGAACGCAGGCGAGGGCATGACCGCCACTTCGCGGCGCACTTCGGCAAGCAGCGCGAGCACGCCGTCGGCCGCTGCGGCGCCAGCCTGGTATTCGGTATGCAGCAGCATGTCGAACAGCGAGAACTCGATCTGGCGCAGCGTCTGCAGCCCGCTCTGGAAGTTCTTGGCCGCGGTCATCTTGTCGAACAGTGCGCGCGGCAGCGGCTCGCCGGTGTCGACGTGGGCCGTCATGTGTTTGAGCACGTCCCACTCCCAGCAGAAGTTCTCCATGAACTGGCTCGGCAGTTCGACGGCATCCCACTCGACGCCGCTGATGCCCGAGACGTCGCGCTCGTTCACCTGGGTCAGCATGTGGTGTAGGCCATGGCCGAATTCATGGAAGAGGGTGGTCACGTCGTCGTGCGTGAGCAGCGGCGGCTTGCCGTCGACGCCGCTCGCGAAGTTGCACACGAGTTGCGCCACCGGCGTCTGCAATTCGCCGCCGTCGGGGCGCAGCCAGCGCGCGCGCACGTCGTCCATCCAGGCGCCGCCGCGCTTGGCAGCGCGTGCCGAGGGGTCGAGATAGAACTGCCCGACCTTCTGCGCGCCTTGCGGCGTCTGGCGCTCGATGCGGTAGAACTCGACGCTCGGGTGCCAGGTGGGCGCGCTGTCGCGGCGGATCGTCACTTCGAACAGCGTCTCGACGATCTTGAACAGTCCGGCCATCACCTTCGGCGCCGGGAAGTACTGCTTGACCTCCTGCTCGCTGAAGGCATAGCGCGCTTCCTTGAGCTTCTCGCCGACAAAGGTCCAGTCCCAGGGCTGCGGATCGGCGATGCCGAGCTGTTCCGACGCGAAGACACGCAGGTCGGCCAGGTCGCGCTCGCCATAGGGCTTGGCCTTGGCCGCCAGGTCGCGCAGGAACTTGATGACCTGCTCCGGCGAATCGGCCATTTTCGGCACGACCGAGAGCTCGCCGAAATTCTCGTAGCCCAGGAGCTTCGCCTCTTCTTCGCGAAGCGCGAGGATTTCGTTGATCAGCGTGGTGTTGTCGAAGGCCGGGTCGCCGAGTTCGCTGGCGCGCGTGACATAGGCGCGGTAGAGCGTCTCTCGCAGCGCGCTGCTCTTGGCGAATTGCATCACCGGCAGGTAGCAGGGCATCTTGAGCGTAAGCTTGTAGCCGTCCTTGCCTTCGGACTCGGCGGCCGCACGGGCGGCGCTCACCACGTCTTCGGGTACGCCTTCGAGCTCGCCGAACGACGCGTAGTAAGAAAACGCATCCGTCGCGTCGAGCGCGTTCTCGCTGAACTTCTGACTCAGCTCGGCCTGGCGCTCCTGGATCTCGGCGAAGCGCTTCTTGGCCTCACCCTGCAGCTCGGCGCCGCCGAGCACGAAGTTGCGCACCGCGTTGCGATGGGCCTGGCGCTGCTCGGGGTTCAGCGTCGCGGGGTCGATCGCTTTGTACTTTGCGTAGAGGCGCTCGTCGGAACCCAGGCGGGTCCAGAACGCTGTCACGCGTGGCATCGCCTCGTTGTAGGCGGCGCGCAGTTCGGGCGTGTCGGCCACGGCATTGAGGTGGCCCACGGCGCCCCAGGCGCGGCTGAAGCGTTCCGACGCGACATCGAGCACCTTCGAGATGGCGTTCCAGTCGGCCGGGAAATCGGCGGCGGTCACTGTCTGCAGTGCGTTTTCGGCATCGGCCAGCAAGGTGTCGATGGCGGGCGCGACATGCTCGGGGCGGATGCGGTCGAACAGTGGCAGGTCGGTGAAGTCGAGAAGCGGATTCGTCATGTCGTCCTTACTTGGCGGCGCGTTCGGCGGCTTCAAGGGTGTTCGCAAGCAGCATGGCGCGCGTCATCGGGCCTACGCCGCCGGGCACGGGCGTGATCCAGCCGGCCACATCCTTCACGCCGTCGAAATCGACGTCGCCGGCGAGCTTGCCGTCTTCCTTTCGGTTCATGCCCACGTCGATCACGACGGCTCCGGGCTTCACCATGTCGGCGGTCAGCAGGTTGCGCTTGCCCACGGCCGCGACGATCACATCGGCCTGCCGCGTGATGGCGCCGAGGTCTTGCGTGGCGCTGTGGCAGATGGTCACGGTGGCGCTCTTCGCGAGCAGCATCATGGCCATCGGCTTGCCGACGATGTTGCTGCGGCCGATCACCACCGCATGCTTGCCGCGCAGGTCGCAGCCGATCGATTCGAGCATCTTCATGCAGCCGTACGGCGTGCAGGGCCAGAAGCCCGGCGCACCGGTCATCAGCGCACCGGCGCTCGCGACGTGGAAGCCGTCGACGTCCTTGGCAGGCGAGATCGTCTCGATGACTTTCTGGCTGTCCATGTGCTTCGGAAGCGGCAGCTGCACAAGGATGCCATGCACCTTCGGGTCGTCGTTGAGGGCGCGGATGCGCGCCAGCAGGTCGGCTTCGCTGAGGTCGGCGGGGTAGGTCTCGAGCGTGGCCGCGAGGCCGGTCTGCATGCTGTCGTTGACCTTGTGTTTGGTGTAGACCTGGCTCGCAGGGTCTTCGCCCACGAGAATGATGGACAGGGCCGGGTTCACGCCCCGGGCCTTGAGCGCGGCAGTACGGCCGGCGACTTCGGCGCGAATGGTTTGGGCGAGGGCGTTGCCGTCGATCAGTTGGGCGGTCATCGGTTTCGATTTTCCAAGTAAAAACGCCCGCTTGCGCAGGCGTGGGGGTCGTTCGTCGCTATCGCGCGAATAGTTCTAGGCTTTGGCCGCAGGGGCCGCCTGACCGAGCGCGATCTTGAGCAGATCGGCCACGGTGTTGGCGTTGAGCTTTTCCATGATGTTGGCGCGGTGCGCCTCGACGGTCTTGATGCTGATGCCCAGGTCGTCGGCGATCTGCTTGTTGAGCCGGCCCGCGACGATGCGCTCGAGCACCTGCGCCTCGCGGCCGGTGAGCTTGGACAGCAGCGCGTCGCGGCTGGCCGACTGCTGGTGCTGCGTGAAGGCGCCGCGCGCATGCTCGAGCATGCGCTCGACGAGCCCGACGAGCTCTTCGTCGTTGAAGGGCTTCTGGATGAAATCCATCGCGCCCTTCTTCATGCTGTCGACCGCCATCGGCACGTCGCCGTGGCCGGTGATGACCACGATCGGCAGCGGCGAGCGGCGCTCGATCAGCCGGTCTTGCAGTTCGAGGCCCGTCATGCCCGCCATGCGGATGTCGACGATCAGGCAGGCGACTTCACGCGGGTCGTAGCGCGAAAGGAAGGATTCGGCGGAATCGAAACACCGCACTCTGTAGTCCTTGCCTTCGAGAAGCCATTGCAGCGAATCTCGCACGGCCTCGTCGTCGTCGACGACATAGACAGTGCCCTTCTTCGGAATCAAACTCATGCAGGTACCTTTGTCTCGTCGCTTGCTACCGAACTGGTAGCGTCCAACACCGGAATCCAGAAGGAAAAACGGCATCCGATCACATCCGGGCCATTGTAGATGTTCTCCGCCTGCATCCGGCCGCGGTGCGACTCGACGATGGTTCGGCAGAGATTCAGCCCGATGCCCATGCCCTCGGGCTTGGTGGAGAAGAAGGCCTCGTAGAGCCGTTCCATCACCTCGGGCGCGAGGCCCTTGCCCGTGTCCTGCACCGAGAACTCGATCGCATTCTGGCCTTCGATCATCTTGGGCAGCACGCGCAGTTCGACGCTGCGCCGCGCGAGCGGACGCTCGGCGATGTCGATCGACTCGGCCGCGTTCTTCAGCAGATTGACCAGCACCTGCTCGATCAGGATCGGGTCCACCTGCACCACCGGCAGCCGCGCGGCCACATAGTGGTTGAGCCGCACGTTGCGCCGCCGGAGCTCGATGCCCGCAAGCTCGACCGCTTCGCCGACCATGGTGGACACGTCGGAGGGTGTGCGGTTGGGTTCGCTGCGCTTCACGAAGGAGCGGATGCGCTGGATGATCTGGCCGGCACGCTGCGCCTGCTTGGAGGTCTTCTCCAGTGCCGCGAGCAGCGCCTCGGTGTCGATCGCCTGTCCCTTGATCCGCGACATCATGCCGTTGCAGTAGTTGGTGATGGCCGTGAGCGGCTGGTTGAGCTCGTGCGCCACGCTCGACGCCATTTCGCCCATCGTGATCAGCCGGCTCGCGGCCTGCGCGCGGTCGGCCTGCGCCGCGGCCTGCTCCTCGGCATCGCGCCGCGGCGTGATGTCGGTGGCGATCACCAGCTGGGCCAGCCGGCCGTCGACCCAGGTCAGATAGCGCGAGCGCACTTCGAGCCATTTGCCCAGGTGCGGCACGAAGATCTCGTTGTTGGCGGTCTGTGCCGCGGTCAGCGTGTCGATCGGCAGGCCGGCGTAGGGGTCGACGTCGTCGAGGCCCTCGTCGTGCGCATTCGATGCCGGCACGCCGGCCTGCGCGACCATGCCGAGATGGCCCACGGTGTCGGAGCCGAACCAGAGACGGTACAGCTTGTTGGCGAAAAGCAGCTCCTCGCTGCCGATCGGCGCGACCGAGACCGCGGCATCGAGCGCCTCCAGCACCGTGGTGAAGCGCTCGTACGAGGCCGAGAGCTGCTCGCGGATGCGGGTCGGCTCGGTGATGTCGGTCATCGAGGTCATCCAGCCCGTCTGGTGGCCGCGCGCGTCGATCAGCGGCGATACGTAGAGCCGCGCATTGAACACGCTGCCGTTCTTGCGCTTCACGCGCACCTGGAAGCCGCCGGGCAGCGCGCGGCCGTGCAGCTCTTCCTCGAGCCGTTCGTTCATCACCTCGCGGTCCGATTCGAGCCAGTAAGGGAAGGGGGGCGACTGGCCGACCAGTTCGGCTTCGCTCCAGCCCGTCATCGCGCAGAAGGCGGCATTCACGTAGGTGATGCGCCCCTGCAGGTCGAGCACCCGCATGCCGGTGAGCATCGAGTTCTCCATGGCACGGCGGAAATTGGTTTCGGCGACCAGCCGCTGCTGCGCCTGCTGGCGCCTGCGGGTGTGGCGCCAGGTGCCGATCAGCATCCAGCTCGTCAGCACGCTGAGTGCGCAGACCAGCCAGAACAGGCCATTGCCGACCACCCCCTGTGACGTACGGTAGGCCTGGGCCCGCAGCACCAGCGCATTGCCCACGGGCGACACCGGCACTTCATATTCGTTGGTTCGCTCGGGCCATGGCAGCAGCCGCGTGCCGCCTTCGCGCAGGTTCGCGGTGTTGCCGGCCAGCACGCTGCCCTTGGAGTCGAGCAGCGACACCGCATAGCGCGCCTGCACCTCCGACGGCATGCCGTAGCGCAGAAGGCCGTCGACCGAGAATTCGCCGAGCACCACGCCCGCGAAGAGGCCCTGGTCGAACAGCGGGATGTGCAACTGCAGCATCGCTGTCGGATCGCCGCCGGCCACGGGCTGCGAGAACACCGGCTGCCGCAGTTCGCGGGCAAGCGCGTAGTTGCTCTCGATCTCGCCCGGGCGCAGCACGTCGCCGATCAGGTGCTGCTGCGCGGGGTGGACGCTGGGTGCCGAATAGCCGGCCTTGAAGCGGCGCCGGTCGTCGATCCAGGCCACGGATTGCAACTCGGGAAACTGGCTCACCAGCGACTCGGCGCGGCTCGCGAATTCGACCGGATCGATCTCGCGGTTGGAGGCGTCGCGCGCCAGGCGCATCAGTTGTTCCTGCCGCTCGAGCAGGCGCAGGCGCATGCGCTGCTGGGCGTATTCGACGTCGCGCCGCACCGACTCCTGCTCGCGCTCGATTTCTTCGGTGCGCAGGTACCAGAACGCCGACACGATCGCAGCGAGGAACAACAGCACCGCCGCGATCGGCGCGAGCATGGCGACCGAGTCCTGCAGCACTGGTGTCTGGCGCCGCCACCAGCGCCGCCACCAGGACAGGATCGGCACGTTCGCGGCGCTGCGGGCGGCCGCGAGCGGAGAGGAAAAGGGCATCTTCCGAGTTTAGGTGTACAGGGCGCGGAAAAGATTCGGTGACATTGATTTCGACGCCGACGATCAGGCCAAGTTCGTTGATGAAATATCACATTAAGAAATCATCATGCGCCATTTGAAATCTAAGTATTTCTATGCGAAACTCCGCCGCGTTCGGCGCCCCAGCGCACTAAATTACAGCCACAGCCCTTATAGGAGAGACAAGCATGTCGGCAAATCCCGAGAACCTGTTCGGTTCGGCCGCGAACGACGCGGACGCCCAGGAAACCCGTGAATGGATGGATGCCCTGTCCTCCGTGATTCAGAGCGAGGGGCCCGAGCGGGCGCACTTCCTGCTGGAACAGCTGCTGGAGCATGCGCGTCAGCACAGCATCGACAAGCCGTTCTCGGCCAACACTGCCTACGTCAACACGCTCGAACCCGACCAGGAAGAGCGCTGCCCCGGCAACCTCGAGATCGAGGAGCGCCTGCGCGCCTACATGCGCTGGAATGCCATGGCGATGGTGGTCAAGGCCAACCGCCACCATCCGGCCGAAGGCGGCGACCTCGGCGGCCACATCGGCTCCTTCGCCTCGCTGGCCAACATGTTCGGTGCCGGCTTCAACCATTTCTGGCACGCCGAGAGCGAGAACCACGGCGGCGACTGTCTCTATATCCAGGGCCACGTGTCGCCCGGCATCTATGCGCGCGCCTACCTCGAAGGCCGCCTGACCGAGGAGCAACTGCTCAACTTCCGCCAGGAAGTCGACGGCAACGGCCTGTCTAGCTATCCGCATCCGAAGCTGATGCCCGAGTTCTGGCAGTTCCCCACCGTGTCGATGGGCCTCGGCCCGCTGATGGCGATCTACCAGGCGCGCTTCCTCAAGTACCTGCACGCGCGCGGCATCGCCAATACCGAGAACCGCAAGGTCTGGGTGTTCTGCGGCGACGGCGAGATGGACGAGGTCGAGTCGATGGGGGCCATCGGCCTGGCGGCGCGCGAGAAGCTCGACAACCTTATCTTCGTGATCAACTGCAACCTGCAGCGCCTGGACGGCCCGGTGCGCGGCAACGGCAAGATCATCCAGGAGCTGGAAGGCGAATTCCGCGGTTCGGGCTGGAACGTCCTCAAGCTGATCTGGGGCAGCGGCTGGGATCCGCTGATCGCGCGCGACAAGGAGGGTGCCTTGCGCAAGATCATGATGGAGACCAACGACGGTGACTACCAGGCCTTCAAGGCCAACGACGGCGCCTACGTTCGCAAGCACTTCTTCGGCCGCGATCCGCGCACGCTCGAGATGGTCTCGAAGATGAGCGACGACGACATCTGGCAGTTGCGCCGCGGCGGCCACGATTCGCAAAAGGTCTATGCCGCCTTCGACGCCGCTGTGAAGCACAAGGGTCAGCCGACGGTGCTGCTGATCAAGACGGTCAAGGGCTTCGGCATGGGCAAGATCGGCGAGGGCAAGAACAACGTCCACCAGACCAAGAAGCTCAGCGACGAGGACATCATGGCCTTCCGCGACCGCTTCAACATCCCGATCCCGGACAGTCAGATCGCCGACCTGCCGTTCTATAAGCCGGCCGACGACACGCCCGAGATGAAGTACCTGCACGAGCGCCGCAAGGCCCTCGGCGGCTACCTGCCCCACCGCCGCACCAAGGCGGAAGAGAGCTTCACGGTGCCTTCGCTCGAGACCTTCAAGTCGGTGATCGAGCCGACGGCCGAAGGCCGGGAGATCTCGACCACGCAGGCCTATGTGCGCTTTCTCACGCAGTTGTTGCGCGACAAGGCGCTCGGCCCGCGCGTGGTGCCGATCCTGGTCGACGAGGCGCGCACCTTCGGCATGGAGGGGTTGTTCCGCCAGATCGGCATCTACAACCCCGCAGGCCAGCAGTACACCCCGGTCGACAAGGACCAGGTCATGTACTACAAGGAAGACAAGGCTGGCCAGATCCTGCAGGAAGGCATCAACGAAGCCGGCGGCATGTCGAGCTGGATTGCGGCGGCCACCTCGTACAGCACCAACAATCGCATCATGGTGCCGTTCTACGTGTATTACTCGATGTTCGGCTTCCAGCGCGTCGGCGACCTGGCGTGGGCGGCGGGCGACATGCAGGCGCGCGGCTTCCTGCTCGGCGGCACCTCGGGGCGCACCACGCTGAACGGCGAAGGGCTGCAGCACGAGGACGGCCACAGCCACATCCTCGCGAACACGATCCCGAACTGCGTGAGCTACGACCCCACCTTCTCGCACGAAGTGGGCGTGATCCTGCACCACGGCCTGAAGCGCATGGTCGAGCGCCAGGACAACGTGTTCTATTACCTCACGCTGCTCAACGAGAACTACCCGATGCCCGGCCTCCAGCCCGGCACCGAGGAACAGATCATCAAGGGCATGTACCTGTCGAAGCAGGGTCCGGCACTCAAGGCGAAGGCGCCCACCGTGCAGCTGCTCGGCAGCGGCAGCATCCTGCGCGAGAGCTTCTTCGCGCAGGAACTGCTCGAAAAGGACTGGGGCGTTTCGGCCTCGGTGTGGAGCTGCCCGAGCTTCAACGAGTTGACGCGCGACGGCCAGGACGCCGACCGCTGGAACCTGCTGCACCCGACCGAGACCCCGCGCGTGCCGTTCGTGGCCGAGCAGCTCTCGGCCACCACCGGCCCCGTCGTGGCATCGACCGACTACATGAAGGCCTACGCCGAGCAGATCCGCCCCTTCATCCCGAAGGGCCGCACCTACAAGGTGCTGGGCACCGACGGCTTCGGCCGCAGCGACTTCCGCAACAAGCTGCGCGAGCACTTCGAGATCAATCGCCACTACATCGTGGTGGCGGCGCTCAAGGCACTTTCCGAGGACGGCACCGTGCCGGTCGCCAAGGTGGCCGAGGCGATCAAGAAGTACGGCATCAACGCCGACAAGATCAACCCGCTCTACGCGTAACAACAACCACGAACGCCTTTGCGGCGGGAGACACACAACATGGCAGCAGTGGAAGTCAAGGTGCCGGACATCGGCGATTTCGATGAAGTCGCGGTGATCGAGGTGCTCGTGAAGGTGGGCGACACGGTCAAGGCCGAGCAGTCGCTCATCACGGTGGAATCGGACAAGGCCTCGATGGAGATCCCGTCATCGAGCGCCGGCGTCGTGAAGGAGATCAAGGTCGATGTCGGCGCCAAGGTGAAGGAGGGCTCGGTGGTCCTCGTGCTCGAGGCCGAGGCGGCGGGCGCTGCCGCGGAAGCTGCACCTGCTCCGGCCCCCGCGGCCGCAGCCGAAGCACCGGCCCCGGTCGCCGCAGCACCGGCCCCGGCCGCCGCGCCCGCGGCTTCGGGCCCGGTCGAGGTCAAGGTCCCCGACATCGGCGATTTCAAGGACGTCTCGGTCGTCGAGCTTCTGGTCAAGCCCGGCGACACGATCGCCGCGGACCAGTCGCTGATCACGGTGGAGTCGGACAAGGCCTCGATGGAGATTCCGTCGTCGGCGGCCGGCGTGCTCAAGGAACTCAAGGTCAAGGTGGGCGATACCGTCAACATCGGCGACCTGATCGCGGTGCTCGAGGGCGCCTCGGGTGCCGCTGCACCGGCGCCCGCCCAGGCCCAGGCCGCCGCAGCACCGGCCGCGGCGAGCGCAAGCGCGCCGGCGGCACCTGCGCCGGCTTCTGCGCCTGCCGCAGCGCCCCCCGCGGCCGCCGCCGCGCCGCACGATCCCACCACGGCGCCCAAGGGCAACCTGCCGCATGCCTCGCCTTCGGTGCGCAAGTTCGCGCGCGAACTCGGCGTACCGCTCGAAGAGGTCAAGGGTTCGGGCCCGAAGGGCCGCATCACGCAGGAAGACGTCCAGAACTTCACCAAGGCCGTGATGAGCGGACAGGCCAGCACCAAGGCCGGGTCGGCCAAGGCGCCGGCCGGCGGCGCAGCGGACGGTGCGGCACTCGGGCTCATCCCGTGGCCGAAGGTCGACTTCGCGAAGTTTGGCGCGGTCGAGCGCAAGGACCTGTCGCGCATCAAGAAGCTCAGCGGCGCCAACCTGCACCGCAACTGGGTGATGATCCCGCACGTCACCAACAACGACGAGGCCGACATCACCGAGCTCGAGGCCTTCCGCGTCTCCACCAACAAGGAGAACGAGAAGTCGGGCGTCAAGGTCACGATGCTCGCCTTCGTGATCAAGGCCGTGGTCGCGGCGCTGAAGAAATTCCCCGACTTCAATGCCAGCCTCGACGGCGAGCAACTCGTCTACAAGCAGTACTACAACATCGGCTTCGCGGCCGACACGCCCAACGGGCTCGTGGTGCCGGTGCTCAAGGATGCGGACAAAAAGGGCATCCTGCAGATCAGCGCGGAGATGGGCGAACTCGCCAAGAAGGCGCGCGACGGCAAGCTCGGCTCGGCCGACATGCAGGGCGGCTGCTTCTCGATCAGCTCGCTCGGCGGCATCGGCGGCACGCATTTCACGCCGATCATCAACGCGCCCGAGGTGGCCATCCTCGGCCTCTCGAAGAGCGCGATGAAGCCGGTGTGGGACGGCAAGCAGTTCGTGCCGCGGCTCACGCTGCCGCTGTCGCTGTCGTACGACCACCGCGTGATCGACGGCGCCCTGGCCGCGCGCTTCAATGCCTACCTCGGCCAGGTGCTCGCGGACTACCGTCGAATCCTGCTATGACCACCGTGGTGGCCGTGCGCAAGGGCGGCCAGGTCGCCATGGCGGCCGATTCGCTGGTGACCTTCGGCGACACGCGGCTGTCGCACCGGTCCGAGGCGAACCAGAAGATCTTCTCCGTGGAAGATGCAGCGGGGCAGAGCCTCTTCGCCGTGGCCGGTGCTGCCGCGCACTTTCTGGTGCTGCAGCATGCGCTGGCCGCGCAGCCGCGCGAGGCGCTGCTGTTCGGCAGCAAGCACGAGATCTTCCGCACCTTCACGCTGCTGCACCCGGTGCTCAAGGACTCGTTCTTCATGCAGACCAAGGAAGACGACCACGAGCCGTACGAATCGAGCCAGTTCACGATGCTGATGGCCAACCAGAGCGGCATCTACGGCATCTACAGCTACCGCGAGGTGTTCGAGTTCAAGCAGTTCTGGGCCATCGGCTCGGGGCGCAGCTTTGCGCTCGGTGCCATGCACGCGGCCTGGGACGGCAAGTCGCGCAGCAACGCGCGCGACGTGGCGGAGGCGGGGATCGCCGCCGCCTGCGAATTCGATCGCAATTCGGCCCCACCGGTCGACGTTCTCACACTCAAACTGAAAGTGTCCAAATGAGCGAACAACAAATCAAGGTGCCCGACATCGGCGACTTCGACGAAGTCGCGGTGATCGAGGTGCTCGTCAACGTCGGCGACACGGTCAAGGCCGAGCAGTCGCTCATCACGGTCGAATCGGACAAGGCCTCGATGGAGATTCCCTCGTCGGCGGCCGGCGTCGTGAAGTCGATCGCCATCAAGGTGGGCGATAAGGTCAAGGAAGGCTCGGTCGTGCTGGTGCTCGAGGCCGAAGGCGCCGCGGCGTCCGCGCCGGCCGCTGCGGCACCTGCAGCGGCGCCCGCCAGCGCCGCCGTGCCCCCACCCCAACCCTCCCCCAGCGGGGGAGGGAGCAAGCCCGCGCCGGCTTCGGCCTACGGCGGCAAGGTCGACGTCGAGTGCGACGTCGTCGTGCTCGGTGCCGGTCCCGGCGGCTATTCGGCTGCCTTCCGTGCGGCCGACCTGGGCCTCAAGGTGATGCTGGTCGAACGCTATGCGACGCTCGGCGGCGTGTGCCTGAACGTCGGCTGCATCCCGTCGAAGGCGCTGCTGCACGTCGCGGCGGTGATGGACGAGGTCAAGCACTTCGCCGACCTCGGCGTGAGCTTCGGCGCGCCCACGATCGATCGCGCCAAGCTGCTCGGCCACAAGAACAAGGTGGTGGGCAAGCTCACCGGCGGTCTCGCGGCGATGGCCAAGATGCGCAAGGTGACGGTGCTGCGCGGCGTCGGCAACTTCGTCGATCCGCACCACATCGAGGTCGAGGAAAGCGCGGGCACCAGCTGGGAGACGACGGGCAAGAAGCAGACCGTCAAGTTCCGCAACGCCATCATCGCGGCCGGCTCGCAGGCCGTGAGCCTGCCCTTCATGCCGAAGGACCCGCGCGTGGTCGATTCCACGGGCGCGCTCGAGCTCGGCACCGAGCCCAAGCGCATGCTGATCCTGGGCGGCGGGATCATCGGGCTGGAGATGGGAACGGTCTATTCCTCGCTCGGCGCGCGGCTCGACGTGGTCGAGATGCTCGACGGCCTGATGCAGGGCGCCGACCGCGACCTCGTCAAGGTCTGGCAGAAGATGAATGCGCCGCGCTTCGACAACATCATGCTCAAGACCAAGACGGTCGGTGCCGAGGCCACGAAAGACGGCATCAAGGTGAGCTTCGAGGGCGAGAACGCACCCAAGGAGCCGCAGGTCTACGACCTGGTGCTGCAGGCCGTGGGCCGCAGCCCCAACGGCAAGAAGATCGGCGCCGAGAAGGCGGGCGTCGCGGTGAGCGACCGTGGCTTCATCCCGGTCGACATCCAGATGCGCACCAACGTGCCGCACATCTTCGCGATCGGCGACATCGTGGGCCAGCCGATGCTCGCGCACAAGGCGGTGCACGAGGCGCATGTGGCGGCCGAAGTCATCGCGGGCGAGCAGCAGGGCGACAAGGAGCTCGCGAGCGCCGCCTTCAATGCCCGCGTGATCCCGAGCGTGGCCTACACCGACCCCGAGGTGGCGTGGGTGGGCCTCACCGAAGACCAGGCCAAGGCCGAGGGCGTGAAGGTCAAGAAGGGCCTGTTCCCGTGGAACGCCTCGGGCCGCGCGATCGCCAACGGCCGCGACGAGGGCTTCACCAAGCTGCTGTTCGATGCCGAGACGCACCGCATCGTGGGCGGCGGCATCGTGGGCACGCATGCGGGCGACATGATCGGGGAGATCGCGCTCGCGATCGAGATGGGCGCCGACGAGGTCGACATCGGCAAGACCATTCATCCGCACCCCACTCTGGGCGAGAGCATCGGCATGGCGGCGGAGGTGGCGCACGGTACCTGCACCGACATACCGCCGCAGAAGAAGGCCTGAGCGCCTCCTGCACCGCTTCGAACGATCGAAGCGGGCACAAAAAATCCCGCCGAGGCGGGATTTTTTGTTTGTCGGCGGCCAGGAGGCTCAGTTGCCCGTGCTCCTGATCTCGTCGGTCGGCGCGGCGCCGGCCAGCACGCGGCGCGCGCCGTCGAAGCGGCGGCTCCAGTAGCTGCCGTTCATGTCTTCCACGCGCACCTGGGCGCCGGTACGCGGCGAATGGATGAACTTGCCCTCGCCGACATAGATGCCGACGTGGCTGAAGGCGCGGCGCATGGTGTTGAAGAAGACCAGGTCGCCGGGCTTGAGCTGGCTGCGGTCGATCTTCTCGGTGGCGGCGGCCTGTTCTTCAGCGCGGCGCGGCAGCACATGGCCGAGCGTCTGGTTGTACATCGCGCGGACGAAGCCGCTGCAATCGAAGCCGGATTCCGCGGTGTTGCCGCCGCGGCGGTAAGGCACGCCCAGGAAACCGATGGCGGTCACGACGAGGTCGGAAGTGCGTTCGGCGACGGTCTGGCGGACTTGCTGGAGCTGGCCGAGCAGGCCCTTGTCGGCCAGAAGCCGGGCCAGTTCGTCATCGGATCGATCCTGTTGAGGAGCGGCCTGGACGGCAACGGCAAACAGGAGGGAAGCGGGTAGGACGAAAAAACGCATGGCGCGTAGGATATGGATGACGCGCGGTTATGTCAACTTAACCCCGATTCGGGAATGTGTCCACAAACCGTTGATTTGTTTGAAGATTTTCGAATGACTCAAAGAAAAGATGTAACAGTGAACGCTTATGCTCCATAAGTGATTGCATTTCAAAAGGCCCTTGCGGACACCGTGAATTGGCCAACATACTGGATCAAAGCCGTATTCGGTCCGAAGATGCCCTGAACTGTGGGGAAATGACATGAACTTCCAACTTCGCGCCCTGCGCCGTGCGGCCTTGCGCTGCGCGGCCACAGCAATCCTGGGTATTTGTTTTGCCGCCACAGCCCAGATACGTCCCGAAACCATATCGACGGGGCTGCAGAACCCTTGGGGCGTGGCCTTCCTGCCCGATGGCCGCTATCTGGTCACCGAGCGTCCGGGCCGGCTCCGGCTGATCGCCGCCGACGGCAAGATCGGCCCGCCGGTCAACGGGCTGCCGGCCATCGCGGCGGGGGGCCAGGGCGGCTTGCTCGACGTGCTGGCAGATTCGGCCTTCGAGCGGAACCGCACGCTGTACTTCTGCTTCTCCGAGCCCGAGCCCGGCGGCTCGGCCAACAGCACCGCGCTTGCCAGTGCCCGCCTGGCCGAAGACGGCACGCGGATCGAAAACCTGCGCATCCTCTTCAGCCAAAAGCCCAAGGTGGCGAGCCGCAGCCATTTCGGCTGCCGCATCGTGGAGGCGCGCGACGGCACACTGTTCCTCACGCTCGGCGACCGCTACAGCCGCATGGACGATGCCCAGAAGCTCGACAACCACATTGGCAAGATCGTGCGCATCGCCAAGGACGGCGCCGCGCCGAAGGACAACCCCTTCGTGGGCCGAGCGGGCGCGCTGCCCGAAATCTGGAGCTATGGGCACCGCAACGCCCAGGGCGCGGCTCTCGCGCCGGACGGCCGCTTGTGGATGACCGAGCACGGCCCCCAGGGCGGCGACGAGATCAATGTGCCGCAGGCCGGCCGCAACCACGGCTGGCCGGTGATCACCTACGGCGAGAACTATGGCGGCGGGAAGATCGGCGAGGGCGTCACCTCCCGCCAGGGCATGGAGCAGCCGCTGCACTACTGGGTGCCCTCGATCGCGCCCTCGGGCATGGCGTTCCTGACCAGCGACCGCTACGGCGCCGCGTGGAAAGGCAACCTGTTCGTCGGCTCGCTCAAGTTCGGCTACCTCGACCGTATCGAACTGAAGGACGGCAAGGTGGTGGCCGAGCACAAGCTGCTCGCCGATCGCACCGCGCGCATCCGCGA
Organism: Variovorax sp. Soil_C_19; assembly: GCF_057657255.1. Classification (NCBI taxonomy): domain Bacteria; kingdom Pseudomonadati; phylum Pseudomonadota; class Betaproteobacteria; order Burkholderiales; family Comamonadaceae; genus Variovorax; species Variovorax sp. Soil_C_19. Next base: position 608,568 of record NZ_JBDGIV010000001.1, read on the forward strand.
TGTGAAGCAGGGGCCCGACGGCTGGCTCTATGTGCTGACCGACGAAGCGGACGGCAAGCTGCTGCGGCTGCGGCCCAACTGACCTCGCGCGGCCTTCAGCCGGGGCAGCCCGGCAGCGGCAAGGTCGGCAGCATCCGGCGCCAGAGCCGCGTCCATTCGGGCCAGTCGTGGCCGCCCTCGGTGGTGAACACGCGCTCTTGCGGCAACGCCGCGGCGAGCAGCCGGTGGCTGAAGGCGAAGCGATCGTCGGTGCCGTAGCCCAGGTAGAGCGGCGGACGGGCGCCGAAGGTGGCGGTATGGCCCGCGTACCCGCGCAGCCACTGCCACAACTGGCTTTCGTTCGGCCGCCGCGGATCGCTGCCGGGCCCAGCGCCCAAGGGGCCGGTCCATCGCACCAGGCCGCCGGCATTGGCGATGTCCGCGGCCAGCGTGCGCTCGCCGAGGTAGGGCGCGATCGTCACGAGGCCTGCGAGTTCTCCTGGATGGGTCTGCGCGTAGAGCAGGCCGCCGAAGCCGCCGACCGAGATGCCGACGATCCAGATGGCCTTGTAGCCGCCCGCGCGCGCCGGCGCCATGATGTCTTTCTCGAGCCGCTCGAGAATGCTCCGATCGTTGTAGTAGCCCAGGTGCGCGTCGACCCGCATCGCATCGACCGCCAGCCGGTTGTCGTTCAATGCCTCGATGAAGCCCTCGCGCACGAATTCGTCGGGGCTCGAGTACGCGCCGGGCAGGAGCACCATCAGCGTATCGGCCCGGGCCGTGCAACGGCTCTTCTCGAGTGTGGCGGCTAGCGGCACCCTGGACGGGCGCAGGCCGCCGCAGCCGGCCAGCACGAATGCCGCGCAAAGGCTCAAAATCGAAACAAGGCGACCGGGCGCGAGAATCTGCATCCGCCGGAGTCTAGAGGGCCGCTCGCCGGCGCGCTGTTTTCGGTGGTACGGTCACGCCGCTCCAACGCCATTCTTTTTCTGAAAGTTCCCGTTCCATGCTGCTCGACGCCTCGCAATCCCAACTCGTGCTGGTCGACTATCAGGCCCAGCTGATGCCGGCGATCTTCGAGGCCGATGCCGTGGCGCAGAACGCGGTTCGCCTCGGCAAGATGGCACGGCTGCTCGGCGTGCCCGCATGGGGTACCGAACACAATCCCTCGAAGCTGGGCGAAAACCTGCCAGCGCTGCGCGCGCTGTGCCAGCGCACGCTGTCGAAGATGCACTTCAGCGGCGTCGAAGAGGGGCTCGGCGAATGGCTGCGCGCGCCGGCCAAGGTGCCGCAGGGCAATGCCCGCAGCCTGCCCAAGCATCTGCAGAAACCGGCCGCGGGCGCCGAAGAGCGCAACAGCATCGTGATTGCGGGCTGCGAGGCGCACGTCTGCTTGCTGCAGACCGCGCTCGACCTGCTCGAGGATGAGTTCGAGGTCTGGATCGTGACCGATGCCTGCAGCTCGCGCACCGAGCGCAACCGCGATGCCGCGTTCGACCGGCTGGCAGGCGCGGGCGCCGAGCTCGTGACCACCGAGATGGTCGGGTTCGAGTGGCTGCGCACCGCGGAACACCCGGCCTTTCCCGAACTGCTTGCGCTGATCCGCTGACCCGGTCGCGGGGCCGGCAAAGGCGCTGGCAACCAGAATCGAAGCCGCGAGATTCACAGGAGACATGCAGATGAGCCGCTACGAAGAGTTCCATCGCCAGTCCATCGAGGCGCCCGAGGCGTTCTGGGCCGAGCAGGCGAAGCTGATCGACTGGCACGCGCCCCCAGAGCAGGTGCTCGACGCGAGCGAGCCGCCGTTCGCACGCTGGTTCGTCGGCGGCACCACCAACCTCTGCCACAACGCGGTCGACCGCCACCTGGCCGCGCGCGGCGACCAGCCTGCGTTGATCTTCGTCTCGACCGAGACCGGCACCGAAAGAAGCTACAGCTTCAGCGAACTGCACGCCGAGGTGCAGCGCACGGCCGCCAGCCTGGTCGAGCTCGGGGTCGAAAAGGGCGACCGCGTGCTGATCTACATGCCGATGATCCCGGAGGCAGCATTCGCGATGCTGGCCTGCTCGCGCATCGGCGCCATCCACTGCGTGGTGTTCGGCGGTTTCGCGAGCGGATCGCTGGCCTCGCGCATCGAGGATGCCGAACCCAAGGTGATCGTCAGCGCCGACGCGGGATCGCGCGGCGGCAAGGTCATCGCGTACAAGCCGCTGCTCGACGAGGCGATCCGCCTGTCGACGCACAAGCCCGCCGCCGTGCTGCTGGCCGACCGCGGCCTGGCGCCCATGGCACTGACCGCCGGCCGGGACCATCTCGCAAGCGAACTGCGGCAGAAGCACCTCGACGCCGAGGTGCCCTGCGCATGGCTCGCCGCCACCGACATCAGCTACACCATCTACACCAGCGGAACGACCGGCCGGCCCAAGGGCGTGCAGCGCGACGTGGGCGGCTATGCCGTGGCGCTCGCGGCGAGCATGAAGCACATCTTCGACGGCCGCGCCGGCGAAACCTACTTCTGCACCAGCGACATCGGCTGGGTGGTGGGCCACAGCTACATCGTCTACGGCCCGCTCATCGCCGGCATGGCGACCCTCATGTACGAAGGCCTGCCGACGCAGGGCATCGACCGGCAGCCCGACGGCGGCATCTGGTGGCGACTGGTCGAAAAATACCGCGTGACGGTGATGTTCAGCGCGCCCACCGCGGTGCGCGTGCTGAAGAGGCAGGACCCGGCACTGCTGAAGGCCCATGACCTGTCGAGCCTGCGCGCGTTGTTCCTCGCGGGCGAACCGCTCGACGAGCCCACGGGCCGCTGGATCGGCGAGGGCCTCGGCGTGCCGATCATCGACAACTACTGGCAGACCGAATCGGGCTGGCCGATTATCACCATCGCCAACGGCGTGGAGCGCAAGCCGAGCAAGTTGGGCAGCCCCGGCGTGCCGATGTACGGCTACAACGTGAAGATCCTGCACGAGGCGACCGGCGAGGAACTCACCGGCGCCAACCAGAAGGGCGTGGTGGTCATCGAAGGCCCGACGCCGCCTGGCTTCATGCAGACGGTGTGGCGGGACGACGCGCGCTTTGTCGACACCTACTGGAAGAGCGTGCCCGGCCGGATGGTCTATTCGACCTTCGACTGGGGCATTCGCGACGAGGACGGCTACTTCTACATCCTCGGGCGTACCGACGACGTGATCAACGTGGCGGGCCATCGCCTGGGCACGCGCGAGATCGAGGAAAGCATTTCCGGCCACCCGGGCGTGGCCGAGGTGGCGGTGGTGGGCGTGGCCGACACGCTCAAGGGCCAGGTCGCGATGGCCTTTGTCGTGCCGCGGGAGGGCGCCGCGCTGGCCGATGCCGATGCGGCGCTGAAGCTCGAGGGCGAGATCATGAAGCGGGTCGCCGACCAGCTCGGCGCCCTGGCGCGACCAGCCCGGGTGCGCTTCGTGGGCGGGCTGCCCAAGACCCGCAGCGGCAAATTGCTGCGGCGCGCCATCCAGGCCGTCTGCGAGCAGCGCGATCCCGGCGACCTGACCACCATGGACGACCCCGCGACGCTGCGGCAGATCCGGCAGTCACTTTCCCTTTCCTGAGCGTCGAACACTGGCCCTTGTGCCGCCGCGCCACACCGTCACAGGGTGAACGTGGCACAATGCCCCAGTACTCAGGCCCTTCCCCAGCCACAGTCGCATCCGCCAACCGGTTCAGCCGTGTCGCGGAAGGTTTCTCAACCAGCTAATGCTTCCTGCAGGGAAGCGAAGGTCAGCGGATCATGAGCGATTCCCCCAAGCCCTCGGCGTACGCCGCGTATCAGGGCAACACGTACCTCTTCGGCGGCAACGCGCCGTATGTCGAAGAGATGTACGAGAACTATCTTTCCAATCCCGGAAGCGTTCCCGACAACTGGCGCACCTACTTCGACGCGCTGCAGAACGTGCCCGCCGTCGACGGTTCGAACACGCGCGACGTGCCGCACTTGCCGGTCGTCAACGCCTTTGCCGAGCGCGCCAAGCAGGGCACGACCAAGGTCGTGCAGGCGAGCGGTGCCGACTCCGAACTCGGCCGCAAGCGCACCGCCGTCCAGCAGCTGATCGCCGCCTACCGCAACGTCGGCGCCCGCTGGGCCGACCTCGATCCGCTCAAGCGCGCCGAGCGCCCGGCGATTCCGGAGCTCGAACCCTCGTTCTACGGCTTCACCGATGCCGACCTCGAGACGGTGTTCAACACCAGCAATACCTTCTTCGGCAAGGAGACCATGTCGCTGCGCGACCTGCTCAATGCCTTGCGCGAAACGTACTGCGGCACGATGGGCGCCGAGTACATGTACACCACCGACCAGAACCACAAGCGTTGGTGGCAGCAGAAGCTCGAGAGCGCGCGCACCAACCCGCAGCTCACGACCGAGCAGAAGAAGCACGTGCTCAACCGCCTGACGGCCGCCGAAGGCCTCGAGCGCTTCCTGCACACCAAGTACGTCGGCCAAAAGCGCTTCTCGCTCGAAGGCGGCGAGAGCTTCATCGTCTCGATGGACGAGCTGATCAACCAAGCCGGCATCCGCGGCGTGCAGGAAATCGTCATCGGCATGGCCCACCGCGGCCGCCTCAACGTGCTGGTCAACTCGCTCGGCAAGATGCCGGCCGACCTGTTCGCCGAGTTCGACCACACCGCGCCCGAAGACCTGCCGAGCGGCGACGTGAAGTACCACCAGGGCTTCAGCTCCGACGTGACCACCCCCGGCGGCCCGGTCCACCTGAGCCTCGCGTTCAACCCTTCGCACCTCGAGATCGTGAACCCGGTGGTCGAGGGTTCGGTTCGCGCCCGCATGGACCGCCGCGCCGACCCGCAGGGCAAGCAGGTGCTGCCCGTGCTGGTGCACGGTGACGCAGCCTTCGCGGGCCAGGGCGTCGTGATGGAGACGCTGGCGCTGGCCGAGACGCGTGGCTACTTCACCGGCGGCACGGTGCACATCGTCATCAACAACCAGATCGGCTTCACCACCAGCGACCCGCGCGACAGCCGCTCGACGCTGTACTGCTCGGACATCGTCAAGATGATCGAGGCGCCGGTGCTGCACGTGAACGGCGACGATCCCGAAGCCGTGGTGCTCGCGACCCAGCTCGCCCTCGAATTCCGCATGGAGTTCCAGAAGGACGTGGTGGTCGACATCATCTGCTTCCGCAAGCTCGGCCACAACGAGCAGGACACGCCGTCGCTCACGCAGCCGCTCATGTACAAGAAGATCGCGCAGCACCCCGGCACGCGCAGGCTGTACGCCGACAAGCTGGCCACGCAGGGCCTCGGCGACACGCTCGGCGACGACATGGTCAAGGCCCAGCGCGCCGCCTTCGACGAAGGCCGCAACACGGTCGACCCGGTGCTCACGAACTTCAAGAGCAAGTACGCCGTCGACTGGAGCCCGTACCTCAACAAGAAGTGGACCGACGCCTCCGACACCGCGATTCCGACCACCGAGTGGAAGCGGCTGGCAGAAAAAATCACGACCGTGCCCGAAGGCTTTACGGTGCATCCGCTCGTGAAGAAGGTGCTCGACGACCGCGCCGCGATGGGCCGCGGCGAGGTGAACGTCGATTGGGGCATGGGCGAACACATGGCCTATGCCTCGCTGGTGGCCAGCGGATATCCGGTGCGACTGTCGGGTGAAGACTCGGGCCGCGGAACGTTCACGCACCGCCATGCCGTGCTGCACGACCAGAACCGCGAGAAGTTCGACGAAGGCACCTACACGCCCCTGCAGAACGTGGCTGAAAACCAGGCTCCGTTCGTCGTCATCGACTCCATCCTCTCGGAAGAGGCTGTGCTCGCATTCGAGTATGGCTATGCCTCGAACGACCCGAACACGCTCGTCATCTGGGAAGCCCAGTTCGGCGACTTCGTGAATGGCGCCCAGGTGGTGATCGACCAGTTCATCGCCTCGGGCGAAGTGAAGTGGGGCCGTGTCAACGGCCTCACGATGATGCTGCCGCACGGCTACGAGGGCCAGGGCCCCGAGCACAGCTCGGCGCGCCTCGAGCGCTTCATGCAACTGTCGGCCGACATCAACATGCAGGTGGTGCAACCGACCACGGCCAGCCAGATCTTCCACGTGCTGCGCCGCCAGATGGTGCGCAGCCTGCGCAAGCCGCTGATCATCATGACGCCGAAGTCGCTGCTGCGGAACAAGGACGCGACGTCGCCGCTGTCCGAGTTCACCAAGGGCAGCTTCCAGACCGTGATCCCGGACAACAAGGCCTTGAAGGCCGAGAAGGTCAAGCGCCTGATCGCCTGCTCGGGCAAGGTCTACTACGACCTCGCCAAGAAGCGCGAAGAGCGCGGCGACGAGGACGTGGCGATCGTGCGCGTCGAGCAGCTCTATCCGTTCCCGCACAAGGTGTTTGCCGCGGAGATCAAGAAGTACCCGAACCTCGTCGACGTGGTCTGGTGCCAGGACGAGCCGCAGAACCAGGGCGCCTGGTTCTTCGTGCAGCACTACATCCACGAGAACATGCAGGAAGGCCAGAAGCTCGGCTACTCCGGCCGCGCCGCTTCGGCGTCGCCCGCCGTCGGTTACTCGCACCTGCACCAGGAACAGCAGAAGGCGCTCGTCGATGGCGCGTTCGGCAAGCTCAAGGGCTTCGTGCTGACCAAGTAGCAGTCGCCAATACGCCAAGCCTCCTTTCAAACGAACACCCTGAAGAACAAAACGGAGCTCACTCCAAATGTCCATCGTAGAAGTCAAAGTCCCCCAGCTTTCCGAATCCGTGGCCGAAGCCACCATGCTCACCTGGAAGAAGAAGGCCGGCGAAGCCGTCGCTGTCGATGAAATCCTGATCGAGATCGAGACCGACAAGGTCGTGCTCGAAGTGCCCGCACCCTCCGCCGGCGTGCTGGCCGAGATCGTGCAGCCCGACGGCGCCACCGTGGTCGCCGAACAGGTGATCGCGAAGATCGACACCGAGGGCAAGGCCAGCGCTGCGGCACCTGCCGCTGCAGCCGCTCCGGCGGCCGCACCGGCGGCTGCCGCTCCGGCACCCGCCGCGGTCGCAGCCGCCACCGGTGGCGCCAAGTCCGACGTCGCCATGCCGGCCGCAGCCAAGCTGCTGGCCGACAACAACCTGAAGACCAGCGACGTGGCCGGCACCGGCAAGGACGGCCGCGTCACCAAGGGCGACGTGCTCGGCGCCGTGGCTTCGGGCGCCAAGCCCGCGGCCGCTGCCGCCATCCCCACGCCGGCCGCCAAGCCAGCGCTGCCGCAGGTCGCGCCACCGGCCGGCGCGCCCGACCTGGGCGAACGCCCCGAGCAGCGCGTGCCGATGAGCCGCCTGCGCGCGCGCATCGCCGAACGCCTGCTGCAGTCGCAGTCGACCAACGCGATCCTCACGACCTTCAACGAGGTCAACATGGCGCCTGTCATGGAACTGCGCAAGCGCTTCCAGGACAGCTTCACCAAGGAACACGGCGTGAAGCTCGGCTTCATGAGCTTCTTCGTGAAGGCCGCGGTCCATGCGCTCAAGAAGTACCCGGTGATCAATGCGTCGGTGGACGGCAACGACATCCTGTACCACGGCTACTTCGACATCGGCATTGCCGTCGGTTCGCCGCGCGGCCTGGTGGTGCCGATCCTGCGCAACGCCGACCAGATGAGCTTCGCCGACATCGAGAAGAAGATCGCCGAGTACGGCAAGAAGGCCCAGGAGGGCAAGCTCGGCATCGAGGAGATGACCGGCGGCACGTTCTCGATCTCGAACGGCGGCACCTTCGGCTCGATGCTGTCGACCCCGATCATCAACCCGCCGCAGTCGGCCATCCTCGGCGTGCACGCGACCAAGGACCGCGCGGTGGTGGAGAACGGCCAGATCGTCATCCGCCCGATGAACTATCTCGCCATGAGCTACGACCACCGCATCATCGACGGCCGCGAAGCCGTGCTGGGCCTGGTCGCCATGAAGGAAGCGCTCGAAGATCCGTCGCGCCTCCTGTTCGACATCTGATCGAATTCTGTCCCACCCCCGTGGCTTGCTCACTTCGTGTGGCCGCCTTCCCCCTCGAGGGGGCGCACCCAGCGGCCCGGCAAAGCCGGTTCCGCGGGTGCTCCCGAACGGGCTTCGCTTCGCTTGCCTTTGAGCGGAGACGGTACGCGAAACACTGAAAGAAATCATGTCCAAACAATTTGACGTCGTCGTCATCGGCGGCGGCCCCGGCGGCTACATCGCCGCGATCCGTGCGGCCCAGCTCGGCTTCAACGTGGCCTGCATCGACGAGTGGAAGAACGGCAAGGGCGGCCCCGCACCGGGCGGAACCTGCACCAACGTCGGCTGCATTCCCTCGAAGGCGCTGCTGCAATCGTCGGAGCACTACGAGCAGGCCGGCCACCACTTCGCCGACCACGGCATCAAGGTCGAGGGCCTGGGCCTGGACATCGACAAGATGCTGGCCCGCAAGGACCAGGTCGTGAAGCAGAACAACGACGGCATCCTGTACCTGTTCAAGAAGAACAAGATCACGTTCTTCCACGGCCGCGGCTCGTTCGTGAAGGCGGACGACGCCGGCTACGAGATCAAGGTCGCGGGCACCGCCGAGGAATCGATCAGCGGCAAGCACATCGTCCTGGCCACGGGCTCCAACGCCCGCGCGCTGCCGGGCGCGCCGTTCGACGAGGAGAACATCCTCTCGAACGACGGCGCACTGCGCATCGGCGCCGTGCCCAAGAAGCTGGGCCTGATCGGCTCGGGCGTCATCGGCCTCGAGATGGGCTCGGTGTGGCGCCGCCTGGGCGCCGAAGTCACGGTGCTCGAAGCGCTGCCGACCTTCCTCGGCGCGGTCGACGAGCAGATCGCCAAGGAAGCCAAGAAGGCCTTCGACAAGCAGAAGCTCAAGATCGAACTCGGCGTCAAGGTCGGCGAGATCAAGACGTCCAAGAAGGGCGTGAGCGTGGCCTGGACCAATGCCAAAGGCGAAGCCCAGACGCTCGAAGTCGACAAGCTGATCGTCTCGATCGGCCGCGTGCCCAACACCATCGGCCTCAACGCCGAAGCGGTGGGCCTGAAGCTCGACGAGCGCGGCGCGATTGCCGTGGACGACGACTGCAAAACCAGCCTGCCCAACGTCTGGGCCATCGGCGACGTGGTGCGTGGCCCGATGCTCGCGCACAAGGCCGAGGAAGAGGGCGTTGCCGTGGCGGAGCGCATCGCGGGGCAGCACGGCCACGTCAACTTCAACACGGTGCCGTGGGTGATCTACACCAGCCCCGAGATCGCATGGGTCGGCCAGACCGAGCAGCAGCTCAAGGCCGCGGGGCGCGCCTACAAGGCCGGCACCTTCCCGTTCCTTGCGAACGGCCGCGCGCGCGCACTCGGCGACACGACCGGCATGGTCAAGTTCCTGGCCGATGCAGCCACCGACGAGATCCTTGGCGTGCACATCGTGGGCCCGCAGGCGAGCGAGCTGATCTCCGAAGCCGTGGTGGCGATGGAGTTCAAGGCCAGCGCCGAGGACATCGCGCGCATCTGCCATGCGCACCCGTCGCTGTCGGAAGCCACCAAGGAAGCCGCACTGGCGGTGGACAAGCGCACGCTCAACTTCTGACGCGCTGATCCATTGACCAGCGTCAAAGAGGCCTACGAGAAGGAACTCGCCGCGCGCGGGTTCCAAAGCGATCCCGCGCAGCTGCACGCCGTGGAGGCGTTGGACCGCTGCGCGAACGAATGGGCCGGCTACAAGGCCCAGCGTTCCAACGCGTTGAAGAAGCTGATCAACCGGCCAGAGCTGCCGCGCGGCGTGTACATGTACGGCGGCGTGGGGCGCGGCAAGAGTTTCCTCATGGACCTCTTCTTCAACGCCGTGCCGCTGCGCCGCAAGACGCGGCTGCATTTCCACGAGTTCATGCGCGAGGTGCACCGCGAACTGCGCGACCTGCAGGGCACGGTGAATCCGCTCGACGAGCTGGGGCTGCGGATCTCCAAGCGCTACAAGCTGATCTGCTTCGACGAGTTCCACGTCGCCGACATCACCGACGCGATGATCCTTCATCGGCTCCTGGTGTCGCTGTTCGAGAACGGCGTGGGTTTTGTCACCACCTCCAACTTCAAGCCCGACGACCTCTATCCCGGCGGGCTGCACCGCGACCGCATCCTGCCCGCGATCGCGCTGCTGAACGAGAAGCTCGAAGTGCTCAGCGTGGACAACGGCACCGACTACCGGCGCCGCACGCTCGAGCAGTTGCGCATGTACCTCACGCCGAACGATGCGGCGGCCGAGAAGGAGATGCGCAAGGCGTTCGAGAAGCTGGCCGAGACGGCCGACGAAAACCCGATCCTGCACATCGAGCAGCGCGAGATCCGCGCGCGGCGCAAGGCCGGCGGCGTGGTCTGGTTCGACTTCAAGACGCTGTGCGGCGGCCCGCGCTCGCAGAACGACTATCTCGAGATCGCGAGCCAGTTCCACACCGTGCTGCTGTCCGACGTGCCGCACATGCCGGTGCGCATGGCTTCCGAGGCGCGCCGCTTCACCTGGCTGGTCGACGTCTTGTACGACCGGCGCTGCAAGCTCATCATGTCGGCCGAGGTGGCGCCGGAGGCGTTGTACACCGAGGGACCGCTGGCGCATGAATTCCCGCGGACGGTTTCCAGGCTCACCGAAATGCAATCGAGCGAGTTCCTGTCCCTGGAACGCCGCATCGTCGACACCCGACTGACATGAAACATACCGTTTTAGCCGTGCTGATGATGCTGGGCAGTCTGCCGCTGTGGGCGCAGTCCAATGCGGCCGCGGGCAGTGCCGACTTCGAGGCCGAGCGCAGCCGACTGGCTGCCGAGCGCGCGGCCATCGAGATCCGCTTCGAGCGGGAACGCGCCGTCTGCTACCAGAAGTTCGCCGTCGAAGACTGCCTGCGCGACAGCCGCCAGCGCCGCCGCACCGAGACGGACCACATCAAGCGCCAGGAATCCGCGATCAACGACATCGAGCGCCAACGCCGTGGCGCCGCCGAACTCCAGAAGCTCGACGAGAAGGCGGCGACGCGCCGACCCGAGGACGCGCCCGAAAAGCAGGAAGCAGCGCGTCAGTCCCAACAAGACCGCGAGCAGCGCGCCGCCGACCATGCCGCGAGCCGCGCCGCCACCGCGGCCGAAGCCGACGAGCGCCGCCGCGAGTTCGAAGCCAAGCAGCGGGCCCAGGCCGAAGAACGGGCCAAGGCCGAACGCGAACGCGCCGCGGCGCCAGCCGCGGTCGAGCGCTTCGAGGCCAAGCAGCGCCGCGCCGCCGAGCACCGCGCCGACCGTGAGCGGCAGAACGCCGAGCGCACCAAGCCGCGCGGCGCACCGTTGCCGCCGGCCCCTGCGGCGTCTTCGCCCGCGCGCTGAGCGCGACTGCGCCGAGCGCCTCCGGCGCTCAGGCGTCCGGCAAGTCTTCGAGTTTCAGCACCGCGATCGAGAGGTTGTCGCCCGCGCCGCGCGCGCGGCGCCGCGCCTCGCCGACCAGGATTTCCACCGCATCGCGGGGCGCCTCGGCGTACAGCACGCTCGCCAGCTCTTCGTGGCTGAAGTAGTGCCAGAGCCCGTCGCTGCACGCCATCAGCAGGTCGCCGGGTGCCATGGCCGGAATCTGGTGCGGGTCGACGGGCGGGGGCGTCGTGGTCATGCCGAGACATCCGAGCAGGATGTTGCCCTTGGGATGGACGTTGGCCTGTGATTCGGTGATCTCGCCGCGATCGACCAGCACCTGCACGTACGAGTGGTCGCGCGTGCGCGTGACGAGCCGGCCGTCCCGGAAGTGGTAGATGCGCGAGTCGCCCGCGTGGATCCAGGCGCAGTCGCCGCGCGGGTTCATCAGGAAGGCCGCGAGCGTGCTGTGCGGTTCCTGCTCGCTCGACAGCGCGGTGAGCTTGATGACCGTGTGCGCGTCGTCGAGCAACTGGCGCAGCACAGAAGCCGCGCTGTCGCGCCCGGGCTGGTAGCGCGTGAACAGCTGGCGCGCGGTCATCAGCACCTGGTCGGAGGCCTTGCGCCCGCCGCTGCGCCCGCCCATGCCGTCGGCCACCACGCCCAGCATGCAGCCGGGCACGCGTGGATGGCTCATCATCAAGACCTGGTCCTGCTGATAGGGACGGTCTCCCTTGTGGAGGCCGGTGGCGGCGGCAAGTCGAAAGCCTTGGGGCATGGGCGGGGCGTCGGGGGCGCGCAGTCCGTCTTCTTGGGGGGTGGTTGCAGGACGTATTATCGAATGAACACGAGCTGCGCGCGGAATACGCTTGCAGCGCCAACGTTGGACTCCAATCTCCATTCCCTCTCCCCCCAATTGATCGAACCGCGCGTCGCCTGCGAGAGCGAAACACTCGAGGACAAGGTGCGCGACGCCTTCGCGCTGGGCGGTGTGCTGTCCCGCGCCGCCGAGCAGTTCCGCGAGCGCTCAGGCCAGACCGAGATGGCGCTGGCCGTCGCCCGCACCATCGAGGACGGCGGCATGCTCGTCGTCGAGGCTGGCACCGGTGTCGGCAAGACGTTTTCGTACCTGGTGCCGGCACTGCTGAGCGGCGAGCGCGTGCTGCTTTCCACGGCCACCAAGACGCTGCAGGACCAGCTTTTTGGCCGTGACCTGCCGCGACTGGTGGAGGCGCTCGCGCTGCCGGTGCGTACCGCGCTGCTCAAGGGGCGTGGGAGCTATCTCTGCCTGCACCGGCTCGACATGGCGCGCCACGACGCATCGCTGCCCGAGCGCGGCAGCCTGCGCACGCTGGCCAAGATCGAGCAATGGTCCAAGGCCACGCGCACCGGCGACCTCGCCGAGCTGCCCGGACTCGACGAGCGCTCGCCGCTCATTCCGCTGATCACCTCCACGCGCGAGAACTGCCTTGGCGCGCAATGCCCGCAGTTCAAGCCCTGCCATGTGAACCTCGCGCGACGCGAGGCGCTCGCGGCCGACGTGGTGGTCATCAACCATCACCTGTTCTTTGCCGACCTGGCAGTGCGCGAGACCGGCATGGCCGAGCTGCTGCCCTCGGTGAGCGTCGTCGTGTTCGACGAGGCGCACCAGCTCAACGAGACCGGCGTGCAGTTCCTCGGCGCGCAGCTCGGCAGCGGCCAGGCGCTCGATTTCGCGCGCGACATGCTCGGTGCCGGCCTTCAGCACGCGCGCGGGCTGGTCGACTGGCAGCAGCTCGTGGCCGCGGTCGACCGGGCGGCGCGCGAGCTGCGCCTCGCCGTCGGCAAGCAGTGGCCCGGCGCCAAGCTGCGCTGGGTCGGGCGTTCGCCAGAAGGCCTCGACGCGCAGACCTGGCAGGAGGCGCTCGATGCGCTGCAAACTGCCTTCGAGATGGCCGCCGAAGGGCTCGACATGGTCAGCGAGATCTCGCCCGACTTCGTGCGGCTGCACGAGCGGGCGCAACAGCTGGCGAAGCGCGCGGCGCGATTCGCGCAACCCTGCGCGGTCGATTCGGTGCGTTGGGTCGACGTGGGCACGCAGTTGCGGCTCGTCGAATCGCCGCTCGACATCGCCGAGGCCATGCGCACGCGCGTGCTCAAGATCGCGCAGGGCGAAGCCGGCGACGAGGCCGATGAGGGCGACGAGGGCAATGGCCGTGCGGCGCCGCGCGAGAGCCGCCGCGCCTGGGTCTTCACGTCGGCCACGCTCGGCGACGAACCGACGCTGCGCTGGTTCACAGAGCCCTGCGGGCTCGGCGACGCAGAGGTGCTCCGGGTGCGCAGTCCGTTCGACTACGCCGCGCAGGCGGGCCTCTACGTGCCCCGCACTTTTCCCAAGCCCAACGACGCCTCCCACAGCCTGCGCGTGGCCCAGCTCGCCGCGCGGGGCGCAGCCGAGCTCAATGGGCGCACGCTGGTGCTGACCACCACGCTGCGTGCCCTGCGCACGATCGGCGATGAGATGAAGAAGCAGTTCGAACAGATCGAGCCGCATCTGCGGCCCGAGGTACTGGTGCAAGGCGAACTGCCCAAGCGCGTGCTGATGGACCGCTTTCGCGAAGGCGCGGATGCGGGGCGCGCGGGCTGCGTGCTCGTGGCCTCGGCCTCGTTCTGGGAAGGCTTTGACGCGCCGGGCGACGCGCTGCAGCTGGTGGTGATCGACAAGCTGCCGTTCCCGCCGCCCAACGATCCGCTCGTCGAGGCGCGGTCGCAGCGCCTCGAGGCCCAGGGGCGCAGCGCATTCAACGACTACTCGCTGCCCGAGGCCGCCGTGGCGCTGAAGCAGGGGGCCGGGCGCCTGATCCGTCGTGAGACCGACTGCGGCGTGCTTGCGATCTGCGACACCCGACTCGTGGCCATGGGCTACGGCCGGCGCCTCGTGGCGGCGCTGCCGCCGATGCGGCGGCTCGAGAGCGAAGCCGATTTCGACGCCGCCATCGGCGAGCTGAAGAGCGCGCTCTCGGCCTGAGAGCCGTCGCTGGCAGCAGCCAAAGAGAAAGGCCCCGCGGGGCCTTTGCTTTGTCTTACCTGCTTACCAGACCTTCCACCAGGGATCGTCCTTGCCCTTGAATCCGTTCGCCAGGTATTGGCTCTGCGGATAGTTGGTGGTCAGCACGCGCTGCGCGTCGTCGCGCAGGTCCTTCATGCCGAGTGCGTCGTACGAGCGCACGATGATGTACAGGGCCTCTTCGAGCGCCGGCACTTCGCGGTAGTCGGCCAATGCGAGCTGCGCGCGGTTGATGGCGGCGAGGTAGGCGCCGCGCGAATAGTAGTAGCGCGCCACGTGCACTTCGTACTGGGCCAGCGAGTTGACGATGTAGTTCATGCGCTGGCGCGCGTCGGGCGCGTAGCGCGACTCGGGAAAGCGCGTGGTCAGTTCCCTGAACGATTCGAACGACTCCTTGGCGGCCTTCTGGTCGCGTTCGGAAAGGTCCTGGCGCGTCAGGAACGAGAACAGGCCGAGGTCGTCGTTGAAGTTGATCACGCCCTTGAGGTACAGCGCGTAGTCGAGCGCCGGGCTCGCCGGGTGCAGCTTCATGAAGCGGTCGATGGTGGCGATCGCGCTGGCCTTTTCGCCGGCCTTGTACTGCGCGTAAGCCTTCTCGAGCTGGGCCTGCTGCGCGAGTGGCGTGCCGGCGGCGCGGCCCTCGAGCTTCTCGTAGAGCGGCACGGCCTTGTCGTAGGCGCCCGAGTTGGCTTCGTCCTTGGCCTCCGAGTAGATACGGTTGGGGCTCCAGCTGGCGGTCTTGTCTTCCTTGGTGGAAGAGCAGCCGGTGGCCAGCAGAGCGGCCGCGCTGAGGGCGATCCATGCGGGGACCGATAATTTGGCGCGATACATCACAGACGGCTTTCGTGAAACAGTTGCCCCGAATTATATCGACCGACCCCCTGGACCTTCCCCTCGACGCTGCCGAGGTGGAGGAGGGCGCCGACCCGGTCGAAGCCAGCGAACTGCGGCCGTTCACGGTCGGGCCCGCGGAGCATGGGCTCCGGCTGGACCGCGCGCTGGCTGCGCTGGTGCCTGAATTTTCACGCAACTATTTGCAACAGCTGATCGAGGCCGGCACGGTCGAACTGCAGGGCCGCGTGCTGCAGAAGGCCTCGGCCACCGTGCGCGCCGGGCAGGTGGGCCGCATCGAGTTGCGCCCGACGCCTCAGAGCCAGGCCTTTCGTCCGGAGGCGATGGAGATCGTCACCCTGCACGAGGACGAGCACCTGCGCATCATCGACAAGCCGGCCGGCCTGGTCGTGCATCCGGCCCCGGGCCACTGGAGCGGTACGCTGCTGAATGGACTGCTGGCGCTCGATGCACGGGCGTCGCTGCTGCCGCGCGCAGGCATCGTGCACCGGCTCGATCGCGACACCAGCGGCCTGATGGTGGTGGCACGCACGCGGGCCGCCATGGACGCGCTGGTGGCGCTGATCGCCGCGCGCGAGGTCAAGCGGCAGTACCTCGCGCTCGCCCACAAGCCGTGGGCCGGTACGGCCTCGCGCCAGGTCGACGCGCCGATCGGCCGCGATCCGCGCAACCGCCTGCGCATGGCGGTGGTCGACCTCGAGCGCCATGCAGGCAAGACCGCGCGCACCTTCATCGAACGCCTCGACAGCAATGCGCAGGGCTGCGCCGTGCGTTGCACGCTCGAGACTGGCCGCACCCACCAGATCCGCGTGCACATGGCCTCGATCGGCCATCCGCTGGTGGCCGACGCCCTTTATGGCGGCGCACCCGCCGCGGGGCTGACGCGGCAGGCGCTGCATGCGTTCCGGCTTGCTTTCGTGCACCCCATGACCCAGGCGCCGCTCGAGTTCCGGGCCGCGCCGCCCCCGGACCTGGTGCATGCGCTGCAGGCCTGGGGGCTGGATTACAATCGCGCCTGACGGCCCAAGGGCCGCGCCGGCCATCCGTTGCCGGCCTTGCGTTGCACTCGCCGCGTGCCGGCAGCGCCTTCTTCCATCCTTGTGAGCCAGCGTCGCCCGACGCCTTTTCCCGGATAACGCAAAAAACATGAATACGGCGGATGCCAAGCGCATTCTCGAAACCGCCTTGATCTGTTCGAGCCAGCCGTTGCCGGTGCGCGACCTGCGCGTGCTGTTCGACGACGAACTCGGCGCGGACACCATCAAGGGGTTGCTGATCGAGCTGCAGGAAGACTGGGCGCAGCGCGGCCTGGAGCTGGTGAGCGTGGGCAGCGGCTGGCGCTTCCAGAGCCGCCCCGAGATGCGCGACCATCTCGACCGCCTGCACCCCGAGAAGCCGCCGCGCTACACGCGCGCCGCGCTCGAGACGCTCGCCATCATTGCCTACCGCCAGCCGGTCACGCGCGGCGACATGGAAGACATCCGCGGCGTCACCATCAATTCCCTCATCCTCAAGCAGCTCGAGGACCGCGGCTGGGTCGAGGTGATCGGCCATCGCGAAACGGTCGGCCGGCCCGCGCTCTACGCGACCACGCGCCAGTTCCTCGACGACCTCGGCCTCGCATCGCTCGACCAGTTGCCCCTGATCGAGACGCCGGCGCAGCAGGCGGCGCTGGTCGATGCGCTCGACCAGGCCTCGGGGCATCAGCCGGCGCTGCCGATGGACGGTCCGGTCGAAGGCGACGGCGATGCCGACGCCTCCGCCATGGCCGAGCCTGCCTTCGACGCCAACGCACCCGGGGCCGCTGAAGCACCCGACGCCGCACCTGACGCCGCACCCGCGATCGGCGACGCGCCGCCGTCCGACCCCCTCCCATCCGAAGTCACGTCGTCCGACGAGACCGAACCCCACGCTGTTCCCCCCGGAAAAACCTCATGAGCCCTTCCGACACCGACGACGCGGCCTTCGTGCCGGTCCCGCCCGAGACGACCGATGCAGCCGCCCCGGCTGCAGCGAGCGAGAGCGAGGCGCCGAAGAAGAAGCGCGCGCCCCGCCGCAAGAAGGTCGTCGAGCCGGTCGCAGAGGGCGACGCGGCACCCGCCGCCGACGAGGCGAAGGCGGCCGAGCCCGTGGCGCAGCCGGCACCCGATGCCGAGGCTGCTGCACCTGCGCCGGCGCCTGCCCCTGCGATCGCCGAGCCGCCCGCTGCGCCGCCGGCGGTGCAGCAGGAGGTCCGCGTGCGCGACGACGACCGGGACGATGAGGACGAAGACGACGAGGACGAAGAGCCCGACGAGGAAGAGGACGACCTCGACCGCGCGCGCCGCGCGGCCGAGCGCGAGCAGCGCAATGCGCTGCCGCCCGAGCCGATCCGCTTCGCGGACGTCATCTCGGGGCAGTTCGATGCCGACGAGGAAAGCCCCGAAGTGCCGCCGCTCAAGCGCGTGCTGCTGCCCGAGGCCGATTCGCCCAAGCTGCACAAGGTGCTCGCGCAGGCGGGCCTGGGTTCGCGCCTCGAGATGGAGCAGCTGATCCTGCAGGGCCGCATCTCGGTCAACAACGAGCCGGCCCACATCGGCCAGCGCATTCAGTACGGCGACCAGGTCAAGATCAACGGCAAGCCGATCCGCTACCGGATCGCGCCGCCGCCGCCGCGCGTCATCGCCTACCACAAGCCCGTGGGCGAGGTCGTCACGCACGACGACCCGCAGAACCGCCCGACGGTGTTTCGCAAGCTGCCGCGCCTGCAGCAGGGCAAGTGGCAATCTGTCGGGCGACTCGACCTGAACACCGAAGGCCTGCTGCTGTTCAGCAGCTCGGGCGACCTTGCCAACCAGCTGATGCACCCGCGCTTCGGGCTCGAGCGCGAATACGCGGTGCGCGTGCTCGGCGCGCTCAGCGCCGACGAGAAGAAGCGCCTGCTCGAAGGCGTGCGCCTCGACGACGGCATGGCGCAGTTCGGCACCATCGAAGAAGGCGGCGGCGAGGGTTCCAACTGCTGGTACCGCGTCACCATCTCCGAAGGCCGCAACCGCGAGGTGCGGCGCCTGTTCGAATCGGTGGGCCATGCGGTGAGCCGCCTGATCCGCATCCGCTACGGCGCCATGGTGCTGCCGCGCGGGCTGAAGCGCGGCGCCTGGATGGAGCTCGACGAGCGCGACATCAACGCGCTGTTCCAGGCCTCGGGCGGCGGTGCGCCGCGTCCGCAGCAGCAGCGCGCCCCGGAAGGCCCGGGTGGCGGCGGTCGCAACGGACGCAACAAGAAGCGCCGCGGCAATCGCAATGCCGGCGGCCAGGTGCCGCGCGAAGAAGGCCGCGACCCAATCCCGAATCCGCTCGGCGACGGCCGCGGCCCGCGCGGCGGACGCGGCAACCGGGGTGGCGGCGGAGGCGGCGGCAATGCCGGTCCGGTGCCGCAGGGGCGCCGCGGCAATGACCGCGGCAGCCGCCAGGGTGAAGACCGCGCACCCGGCGGTGCCAGCCAGCCCGATCCGATGAAGACATCGCTCGGCTACATCGGTGCCGACAGCTTCTCGCGCCAGCGCAAGGAGCAGCGCCAGGGTCCCGGACGCCGCGGCGGGGGCTCGTCGGGTGGCGGGTCCGGCGGCGGCTTCGGCGGCCCGGGCGGAAACCGCCGTCGCGGGCGCTGAAAGCCGCCCGTCCAGCGCAGCCTTTCGCGGGGTTTTCACCAACCCCGGGGGCTGCGCCGGTTAAAATCAGAGGCTTTGTCGACCAACGGTGCAACAACCTTGTTGCTGCTGTGACAAATCACTTCAAAATCAAAGCTCAGGAAGCACTTCAATGGCTATCGAACGTACCCTCTCCATCATTAAGCCCGACGCCGTCGCCAAGAACGTCATCGGCAAGATCGTCTCCCGCTTCGAAGCTGCCGGCCTCAAGATCGTTGCCGCCAAGCTGGTGCATCTGTCGCGCAACGAAGCCGAGCAGTTCTACGCGGTCCACAAGGAGCGTCCCTTCTTCAAGGACCTGGTCGAATTCATGATCTCGGGCCCCGTCTTCGTGCAAGCGCTCGAAGGCGAGAACGCAATTGCCAAGAACCGCGACCTGATGGGCGCCACCGACCCGAAGAAGGCGGCTGCCGGCACCATCCGCGCCGACTTCGCCGACAGCATCGACGCCAACGCCGTGCACGGCTCCGACGCGCCTGAAACCGCAGCGAACGAAATCGCTTTCTTCTTCGCCGGCCTCAACGTCTACGCACGCTGAAGCCGCATCCGGCTGATTTCATGACCACGGCCAACCTGCTCGAATTCGATCTCGAGGGGCTGGCTGCGTTCTGCGAAAAGCTCGGCGAGAAGCGCTTTCGCGCCACGCAGCTGTTCCGCTGGATCCACCAGCGTGGCGCGAGCGACTTCGCCCAGATGACCGATCTGGCGAAATCGCTGCGCGAGAAGCTCGCCACCACCGCGCGCGTCGAGGCCCTGCCGGTCCTCACGCAGCACGAATCCAAGGACGGCACGATCAAGTGGCTGTTCGACGTCGGCGACGGCAATGCCGTCGAAGCCGTGTTCATTCCCGAGGACGACCGCGGCACGCTGTGCGTGTCGTCCCAGGCCGGCTGCGCGGTCGGATGCCGCTTCTGCTCCACGGGGCACCAGGGCTTCAGCCGCAACCTCGGAACGGGCGAGATCGTCGCCCAGCTCTGGTTTGCCGAACACTTCCTGCGCAAGCACCTGAAGCGCGACGAACGCATCATCTCGAACGTGGTGATGATGGGCATGGGCGAGCCGCTGCAGAACTACGCGGCGCTCGTGCCGGCGCTGCGCACCATGCTCGACGACAACGCCTACGGCCTGTCGCGCCGCCGTGTCACGGTCTCGACCTCAGGCGTGGTGCCGATGATCGACCGACTCGGTGCCGATTGCCCGGTGGCGCTCGCGGTGTCTCTGCATGCGCCCAACGATGCGCTGCGCGACGATCTGGTGCCGCTCAACCGCAAGTACCCGATCGCCGAACTGATCGAGGCCTGCAAGCGCTATCTGGCGCACGCACCGCGCGACTTCATCACCTTCGAGTACTGCATGCTCGATGGCGTCAACGACCTGCCCGAGCATGCGCGCCAACTGGTGGAACTGGTCCGCACGCACGGCATCTCGTGCAAGTTCAATCTGATTCCGTTCAACCCGTTTCCGGCCTCGGGCCTCCTGCGTTCGCCGCAGGCGCGGGTGCTGGCATTCGCCAGGACGCTGAGCGAGGCCGGGCTCGTGACCACGGTGCGCAAGACGCGCGGCGACGACATCGACGCTGCCTGCGGACAGCTGGCGGGAGACGTCAAGGACCGCACGCGCGCGGCCGAGCGCATGGCGCAG
Source organism: Variovorax sp. Soil_C_19 (assembly GCF_057657255.1). Lineage (NCBI taxonomy): Bacteria > Pseudomonadati > Pseudomonadota > Betaproteobacteria > Burkholderiales > Comamonadaceae > Variovorax > Variovorax sp. Soil_C_19. The sequence goes on from NZ_JBDGIV010000001.1 coordinate 629,150, forward strand.
CGCCGCGCCGGCGAACGCACCATCGTTCTGCATCCGGCCCGCAAGACTGCACCCCAGGAGCACTGACCCCATGCGCATGGCCTTTTCGACGACGACCGTGAACCTGCCGCGGCTTGCAGCCGCTGGCTTTGCTGGCGTCGCCATGGCGTTCCTGCTCGGCGGCTGCGTCAGCACCCGCACCACCACCACCAGCCTTGCCGACAACAGCTCGAGCACGGGCAACCAGGTGGTGGCCGAATCCGACGAGGCCAACCGACAACGTCGTGCGCGCCTGCGCCTGGAGCTGGCTGCGGGCTATTTCCAGCAGGGCCAGACCAGCGTCGCGCTCGAGGAGATCCAGCAGGCGCTGGCCATCGAACCCAACAACGCCGACGCCTACAACCTGCGCGGCCTCGTCTACATGCGGCTCGAGAACCCCGGCCTGGCCGAAGACAGCTTTCGCCGCGCCATTGCGATCAATCCGCGCGACGCCGACGCGCGGCACAACTACGGCTGGCTGCTGTGCCAGCAGAAGCGCTATGGCGACGCAGGCCAGCAGTTCACCGGCGCGCTCACCGTGCCGGGCTATACCGACCGCGCCAAGACGCTGATGACGCAAGGCGTCTGCCAGCTGCAGGCCGGCCAGCGCGCGGAGGCGGAGCGCAGCCTGCTGCAGGCCTACGAGCTCGATGCGGGCAATCCGGTGGTGGGTTTCAATCTGGCGTCGCTGCTCGCGCAGCGCGAAGAATGGTCGCGTGCGCAGTTCTATATCCGCCGCGTCAACAACAGCCCCTCGGCGAGTGCCGAGACGCTGTGGCTTGGCATCAAGATCGAACGACGGCTCAACAATCGCGAAGCAGTGGCCCAACTGGGAGGCCAGCTGCAACGCCGCTTCCCGAAATCGAAGGAAGCCATCGCGTACGAGCGCGGGAATTTCAATGACTGAACGGGTTTCGGAGTTCGGCACTTCCGCGGCACTGCCGCTCGAGGAAGGCGACATCACGCACAAGACAGCCGGCGACTTGCTCCGCGAAGCGCGTGAAGCGCACGGGCTGCATATCGAAATGGTGGCCGCGGCGCTCAAGGTGCCGCCGCAGAAGCTCATCGCCCTCGAGGCCGACGACATCGCCGCGCTGCCGGATCCGGTCTTTGCGCGTGCGTTGGCCAGCAGTGTCTGCCGTGCCCTCCGGATCGATTCCGGGCCGGTGCTCGCCAAGCTGCCGGGCGCGCAGCGCGCGGCGCTGGCCGAGGCCGACCGCACGCTCAAGGCCAGTGTCGTCTCGCGAAAGCCGCGATGGAACGGTGGCCGCAGCAGCGGGCTTCCGTCGCGCGCCTTGCTGACGGTGGTGGGGCTGCTGCTCGTGGGCGCGGCCCTGTTGTTCTGGCTGCCCCAGTCGGTCTTCGATCAGATCGGCGCTTCCATCTCGCGCTGGACCACCGAGGCCGCGTCCGACGCCCCGGCCACGTCTGCCGCCACCGCAGGTGCAGCCGGCGGGTCGCCGGTGGTGGTCGAAAACGCGGCGGTCTCGCCTGCGCTCCCGGCGTCTGCAGCAGCGGCAGCGCCGGCTTCTCCAGCGGCCGCGCTACCGGTGCCCGGCGCGAACACCGCCGCAGTGGCGGCGGCAGCGTCGACGACGTCCGCCGCCCCTGGCACAGGCCAGCCGCTGGTCTTCGTCGCGCGCGAGGAATGCTGGGTCACGGTCACCGAAACCGGCGGCAGGGTCTTGCTGCGCCGCAACCTGCAGGCTGGCGAGACCGTCGGCCTCTCGGGTGCGTTGCCGCTGTCGGTGGTGGTGGGGCGCGCCTCGGCCGTCGACGTGCAGGTGCGCGGAAAGCCGTTCGACCTGAAGCCGTTCGCGCGCGGCGGCGGCGTGGCCCGTTTCGAGGTGAAAGCGCAATGACGACCGACTGCAGCCCGCAACCCATCGCCGCGGCCGCGCCCAAGCCGCGCCGCTCCCGCCAGGCCAGCGTGGTCTGGGGCTCGCGCATCGTCACCGTGGGCGGCGATGCGCCGGTGCGCGTGCAGTCGATGACCAACACCGACACGGTCGATGCCATCGGCACGGCCATCCAGGTCAAGGAGCTGGCCCAGGCCGGCTCGGAGATGGTCCGCATCACCGTGAACACGCCCGAGGCGGCGGCGCAGGTGCCCTACATCCGCGAGCAGCTCGACCGCATGGGCATCGACGTGCCGCTGGTCGGCGACTTCCACTACAACGGCCATCGCCTGCTCACCAACTACCCGGCCTGCGCCGAGGCGCTGAGCAAGTACCGCATCAACCCCGGCAACGTGGGCAAGGGCGACAAGAAGGACCGGCAGTTCGGCCAGATGATCGATGCCGCGATGCGCTGGAACAAGCCGGTGCGCATCGGCGTGAACTGGGGCAGCCTCGACCAGGAGTTGCTCGCAAGCCTGATGGACACCAACAGCCGGCGCCCCGAACCGTGGGAAGCCAGGCAGGTGATGTACGAGGCGCTGATCACCTCGGCCATCGAGTCCGCGAAGCTGGCCGAGTCGATGGGCATGGCCGGCAACCAGGTCATTCTGTCGTGCAAGGTGAGCGGCGTGCAGGATCTGATCTCGGTCTACCGCGAGCTGGCAGGGCGCTGCGACTACCCTCTGCACCTGGGCCTCACCGAGGCCGGCATGGCCACCAAAGGCACCGTGGCATCGGCCGCGGCGCTCGCGATCCTGCTGCAGGAGGGCATCGGCGATACGATCCGCGTTTCGCTCACGCCGCAGCCGGGCGAGTCGCGCACGCAGGAGGTGTTGATCGCCTCCGAGATCTTGCAGGCGCTCGGCCTGCGCGTGTTCGTGCCGAGCGTCACGGCCTGCCCGGGCTGCGGCCGCACCACCAGCACCACGTTCCAGGAACTCGCCAAGCAGATCGACGACTACCTGCGCATGCAGATGCCGGTCTGGCGCAAGAAATACCCCGGCGTCGAGGCGATGAAGGTGGCCGTGATGGGCTGCATCGTCAACGGCCCCGGCGAAAGCAAGCATGCCGACATCGGCATCAGCCTGCCCGGCACTGGCGAGGCCCCCGCGGCGCCGGTCTTCATCGACGGCGAGAAGGCCCTGACGCTGCGCGGCGACAATATCGCCAACGAGTTCCATCAGCTCGTCGAAAACTACATCGAAAAGCGCTTCGGCCAGCCCCAGGCTGCCGACGTCGCCTGACCACTTTCTCCCATGGCTGAAAAGATCAATGCCGTCAAAGGCATGAACGACATATTGCCGGCGAGCGTGCCGCGCACCGACCGGCTGCCCGATTCCGCCCTGTGGTCGTGGTTCGAGCAGACTGTGCGGCAGCTGCTGGCGCGCTACGGCTACCAGTACATGCTGACGCCGGTGGTCGAACCGACCGCGTTGTTCGTGCGCGGGCTCGGCGAGGTCACCGACATCGTCGAGAAGGAGATGTACTCGTTCACCGACGCGATGAACGGCGACAAGCTCACGCTGCGCCCCGAAGCCACTGCCGGCATCGTGCGGGCGATGGTCGAGCACAACGCGCTTTACAACGGCCCGCTGCGCCTGTGGACGATGGGGCCGATGTTCCGCCACGAGCGCCCGCAGAAGGGCCGCTATCGGCAGTTCCACCAGCTCGACGTCGAAGCGTTGGGCTTTGCCGGCCCCGACGTGGACGCCGAGCTGATCCTGATGGTGCGCGCGCTGTGGCGCGAACTCGGGCTGGTCGAGGGCGAGCATGTGCGCCTGGAGATCAACAGCCTGGGCCAGCCCGCCGAGCGGCAGGCGCACCGTGAAGCGCTGATCCGCCATTTCGAGGCGCATGCGGAGCTGCTCGACGCCGACGCCCAGCGGCGCCTGCACAGCAATCCGCTGCGCATCCTCGACACCAAGAACCCCGCGATGCAGGCCGTAGTCGAGGCCGCGCCGCAGCTGATGGATTTTCTCGGCGAGGCATCGCGCGCGCACTTCGATGCGGTGCGCGGCGTGCTCGATGCTGCCGGGCTGGCCTACCGCGTTAATCCGCGCCTGGTGCGCGGCATGGACTACTACAACCTGACGGTCTTCGAGTGGGTCACCGACCAGCTCGGCTCGCAGGGCACCGTCTGCGGCGGCGGCCGCTACGACGGCCTGATCGGTCAGATGGGCGGCAAGCCCGCGCCGGCCGTGGGCTTCGGCCTGGGCATCGAGCGGCTGCTGCTGCTGATCCAGGAGCTGCGCCTGCCGGTCCCCGCTGCCTCCCCCATGGCCTATGCCGTCGTGCCCTCGGCCGTCGTGCTGCCGCAGGCGATGGTGGCGATCGAGCAGTTGCGCGCCGCCGGCGTCAGCGTGCTGCAACATGCGGGCGGCGGCAGCATGAAGACGCAGTTCAAGAAGGCCGACGCGAGCGGCGCAGGCTATGCGCTGATCTTCGGCGAGGACGAACTCTCGCGCGGCGAGGTCACCGTCAAATCCCTGCGCGGTGGCGACGGCGAACAGGTGGCGCGGCCCCTCGCCGACGTGGCCGCCTGGGCCGCCACCCTACAATCCCCGGCTGCTCCCAACACCTGAAGCGCATGGCAACCCATCTCGACCTCGACGAACAGGAACAGCTCGACCAGCTCAAGCATTTCTGGAATACCTACGGCACCCTGATCACCTGGGTCGTGCTGCTCGTGGCCGGTGCCTTCGTGGCCTGGAACGGCTGGCAGTACTACCAGCGCAGCCAGGCCGCGCAGGCCTCGGCGCTCTACGACGAACTCGAACGCAGCGCGCAGGCCGGCGATGTCGAGCGCACCCAGCGCGTCCTGGGCGACATGAAGGAGCGTTTCGCGCGCACCGCGTACGCGCAGCAGGCGGGCCTGCTCGCGGCGAAGACCTTCTACGAGAAGGGCAAGCCCGAGGAATCGCGCGCCGCGCTTGGCTGGGTCGCGCAGAACGCCGCAGACCCCGGCTACAAGGCGGTCGCCAAGCTGCGGCTCGCGGCCGAACTGCTCGACAGCAAGTCGTACGACGAAGCGCTCAAGCAGCTCGAGGGCGAAGTGCCGAACGAATTCGAGCCGCTCGTGGCCGACCGCAAGGGCGACATCTACATGGCCCAGGGAAAGCGCGAGCAGGCACAGGCCGAATACCGCAAGGCCTGGACCGGCCTCGGTCCCACGTCGGACTACCGGCGACTCGTCGAATTCAAGCTCAACGCCTCCGGCGTGGACCCTAAGAGCCTTGCGCCCGTGATCACGGTCACGCCCGCCGCCCCCCAAACTTCCTGATCGCACCATGAATCTCAAGCGTTTCTTGCCGGAGTCGCGCGCACTGCGCGCCGGTTCGGCCATTGTTCTGGTCGCCATGCTCGCTGCGTGCTCCGGCACCAGCAAACCCAAGCCCACCGAACTGCCGGCGAACCCGTCGCTGTTCGGTGTGCGTCAGGCCTGGAGCGTACGCATCCCGGCGGTGAAGTTCCCGCTTGCCGTCGACGTGAGCGGCGACACCGTGACCGTCGCGGGCAGCGATGGCACCGTGGTCGCCATCGATGCCCGCGCGGGTCGCGAGACCTGGCGCGCCAATGCCGGCGCACCGCTGGCGGCTGGGGTCGGCAGCGACGGTTCTCTGGCCGCCGTGGTCACGGAGAACAACGAACTGGTGGCGCTCGAGGGCGGCAAGGTCCTGTGGAAACAGCGGCTCACGGCGCAGGCCTTCACCGCGCCGCTGGTCGCCGGCCGCCGCGTCTTCGTGCAGACCGCCGACCGCACCATCAGCGCCTGGGACGGCCAGAGCGGCCGCCGCCTGTGGCTGCAGCAGCGCACGGCCGAGAACCTCGTGCTTCGGAAGTCGGGCGTGCTGATCGCCGTGGGCGACACGCTGGTCTCGGGCATCGGTGGCCGCCTGGTCGGCCTCAATCCGGCCAATGGCTCCTCGCGCTGGGAAGCACCGATCTCGGCACCGCGCGGCACCAACGACGTCGAGCGCCTGGTTGACCTGACCGGCAGCGTGAGCCGTGTCGGCGACACCGTCTGCGCGCGTGCCTACTACGCCAACGTCGGCTGCGTCGACACGCTGCGTGGCCAGCTGCTCTGGAGCAAGCCAGCCATGGGCGCCGAGGGCGTGAGCGGCGACGAAGGCTTCGTCTACGGCACCGAGGCCGACGGCAGCGTCACGGCCTGGCGTCGCGCCGACGGCGAGCGCGCCTGGCAATCGACGCGCTTCAAGCACCGCGTGCTGACCGGGCCGCTGGCCGTCGGTCGTTCGCTCGTCATCGGCGAAAGCACCGGCACGCTGCACTTCGTGTCGCGCGAAGACGGCGCGCTCCTCAATCGTGTGACGCCCGACGGCTCCGCCATTGCCGTGACGCCTGTGCTGTCCGACAACACGGTGGTCGTGGTGACCGCCAACGGCGGCGTGTTCGGCTATCGCCCCGAATGATCTTCAGCAAGGCCCGACCATGAAAACCGCGCCAACGAAAGGCCGGCCATGAAGCCGGTCGTGGCCCTGGTCGGGCGTCCGAACGTCGGCAAATCGACCCTGTTCAACCGCCTGACGCAGACGCGCGACGCCATCGTCGCCGACTTCGCGGGGCTCACGCGCGACCGCCACTATGGCAACGGTCGCCAGGGCAAGCACGAGTTCATCGTCATCGACACCGGCGGCTTCGAGCCCGACGCGGGCAGCGGCATCTTCAAGGAGATGGCCAAGCAGACGCGGCAGGCGGTCGCCGAAGCCGATGTGGTGATCTTCGTCGTCGATGCCCGCGAGGGGCTTTCGTCGCAGGACCACGAGATCGCCAACGAGCTGCGCCGGCTCGGCAAGCCATGCCTGCTGGTGGCGAACAAGGCCGAGGGCATGCAAGACGGCACCAAGCTCGTGGATTTCTACGAACTCGGTTTCGGCGAGGTGTACGGCATCTCGGCCGCGCACGGGCAGGGCATCCGCGACCTGGTCGAACTCGCGCTGGCGCCACTGAATCTTGCCGACCCAGACGACGAGTCCGACGAGGAAGACGTCAACAAACCGATCAAGCTGGCAGTGGCAGGCCGGCCCAACGTGGGCAAGTCGACGCTGATCAACACATGGCTCGGCGAAGAAAGGCTCGTGGCCTTCGACCTGCCCGGCACCACGCGCGACGCCATCAGCGTGCCCTTCGAGCGCAACGGTCAGCGCTTCGAACTCATCGATACCGCCGGGCTGCGCCGCAAGGGCAGGGTGTTCGAGGCGATCGAGAAGTTCTCGGTCGTGAAGACGCTGCAGGCCATCGAGTCGGCCAATGTCGTGCTGCTGCTGCTCGACGCGACCCAGGGTGTGACCGACCAGGACGCGCACATCGCGGGCTACATCCTCGAGAGCGGGCGGGCGGTCGTGATCGCCATCAACAAGTGGGACGCGGTCGACAGCTACCAGCGCGAGCAGATCCAGCGCCAGATCGAGACCCGGCTGCCGTTCCTCAAGTTCGCCTCGCTGCATTTCATCTCGGCCATCAAGCGCCAGGGCCTCGGGCCAGTGTGGCAGGCCATTGCGCAGGCCCACAAGTCGGCCACGCGCAAGATGTCCACGCCGGTGCTGACGCGGCTGCTGCTCGAGGCGGTGCAGTTCCAGGCGCCCAAGCGCGCCGGCATGTTCCGGCCGAAGCTGCGCTATGCGCACCAGGGCGGGATGAACCCGCCGGTGATCATCATCCACGGCAATTCGCTCGAGCACGTTACGGAGGCCTACAAGCGCTTCCTCGAAGGGCGGTTCCGCAAGGAGTTCGACCTCGTGGGCACCCCCCTGCGCATCCAGTTCAAGAGCTCGCAGAATCCGTTTGCCGACAAGGACAACTGAGGGCGCTTGGCGACCGATGGCTGCTGATGAGCGATGAGAGGGCCGAAAGTTCCGGCTTTTGAGTCCCGTTATTTTTCAAAGGCCTTTGGCGTCGGCTGCTGCAGCGCGGAAACCCTGTGTTAAGGTCATCGCTCCAACAACTACTCTTGAACACGGAGAATATCGTGAGCAATAAAGGGCAACTCCTACAAGACCCGTTTCTGAACACCCTGCGTCGCGAGCATGTGCCGGTCTCCATTTATCTGGTGAACGGTATCAAGCTGCAGGGTCAGATCGAGTCTTTCGACCAGTATGTCGTGCTGCTTCGCAACACGGTGACACAGATGGTCTACAAGCACGCCATTTCCACCATCGTGCCAGGTCGTGCCGTCAACTTCTCGGCCAACGAGAACGACGACGCCGCAGCCTGATCGCGCGGAGCGCGGCGGCAACCCCGCCGCGCTTTTTCCTTATTGAATTCCCGCTTGTCTGATCTGAACTCCCGCCAGGAAGGCGCCGCCGTTCTCGTCGGTGTCGATTTCGGGTTGCCCCATTTCGACAGTGAACTCGAGGAACTCGGCCTGCTCGCGCAGACCGCAGGCCTCGAGCCCGTTGCCCGTCTCGTCTGCAAGCGCAAGGCCCCCGACGCGGCACTCTTCGTCGGCAGCGGCAAGGCCGACGAGATCAAGGAGCTGGCCGCCATGCACCGCGCGAGCGAGGTCATCTTCGACCAGTCGTTGAGCCCGGCGCAGCAGCGCAATCTCGAACGCCAGCTCGACGTCGCGGTGTACGACCGCACCTTTCTCATCCTCGAGATCTTCGCCCAGCGTGCACGCTCGCACGAAGGCAAGCTGCAGGTCGAACTGGCCCGGCTGCAGTACCTGAGCACGCGCCTCGTGCGTCGCTGGTCCCACCTCGAGCGCCAGACCGGCGGTGCCGGCGTGCGCGGCGGCCCGGGCGAGAAGCAGATCGAGCTCGACCGCCGGATGATTAACGAGTCGATCAAGCGCACGCGCGACCGGCTCGCCAAGGTGCAGAAGCAGCGCGGCACCCAGCGCCGCCAGCGCGAGCGCCGCGAGACCTTCAACATCTCGCTGGTGGGCTACACCAACGCGGGCAAGTCGTCGCTCTTCAATGCGCTGGTCAAAGCCCGTGCGTACGCGGCCGACCAGCTCTTTGCGACGCTCGACACGACCACGCGCAACCTCTACCTGGGTGACGCCGGCCGCAAGGTGTCGATCTCCGACACGGTGGGCTTCATTCGCGACCTGCCGCACGGCCTTGTCGATGCGTTCAAGGCCACGCTGCAGGAGGCCGTCGATGCCGACCTGCTGCTGCACGTGATCGATGCCTCCAACCCCCATTACCCCGAGCAGATGGCCGAGGTGCAATTGGTGCTGCGCGAGATCGGTGCCGAAGCCATTCCGCAACTTCTGGTGTTCAACAAGCTCGACGCCCTTGAAAGCGCGCAGCATCCGCTGCATCTGCAGGACGAAATGGAAATCGACGGCGCACAGGTCCCCCGCATCTTCCTGAGCGCACGAAGCGGCGAGGGCTTGCCCCTGCTGCGCACCGAACTGGCGCGTCGGTCGGGTTCGCTCGACGCTACGATGACCCCAGAAGCGGACACTGAATTGCACGGTGACGCCCATTGATTGGGCACAATCCCGCCACTGACAAGAGAACGAAGCGAATGAATGCAAAGCCAGCGTGGAGTGGGTTTCTGGGCATGTTCAACCTGAACGATGGCCGGTGGGGGCGTGGCGACGAGCCGGCCTCCGGTGGCGATCGCCCGAGCGGCAACCGGCCTCCCGACGCAGACCCACCGGGTGTACCTCCGCCCCCGCCTTCGGGCAACAACAACAACGGCAACCGCCCTCGCGGCCAGGGGCCGAACCAGGGCCCGCCGGACCTCGACGAACTGTGGCGCGACCTCAACCGCAAGCTTGGCGGCTTCTTCGGCGGCAAGGGCGGCGGCGGGGGGCGTTCCAGCGGCCCGAGCGGCGGTGGCGGCAATGGCTACCGGCCCGACATGAAGAATGCGGGCTTCGGCATCGGACTCGTCGCCGTCGTGGCGCTTCTCATCTGGCTCGGCACCGGCTTCTTCATCGTGAACGAAGGCCAGCAGGCCGTGATCACGCAGTTCGGTAGCTACAAGACGACCGTGGGCGCCGGCTTCAACTGGCGGCTTCCGTATCCGATCCAGCGCCACGAGGTGGTGGTGGTCACGCAGATCCGCTCGACCGACGTGGGCCGCGATGCGATCGTGCGCTCCACGGGCCTGCGCGAGTCGGCCATGCTGACCCAGGACGAGAACATTGTCGAGATCAAGTTCGCGGTGCAATACCGCTTGAGCGATGCGCGGGCTTATCTGTACGAAAGCAAGTCGCCTGCTGAAACCGTCGTGCAGGTCGCGGAGACCGCCGTGCGCGAGGTGGTGGGCAACATGAAGATGGACGCGGCGCTGGCCGAGGAACGCGACCAGATCGCGCCGCGCGTGCGCACGCTGATGCAGACCATTCTCGACCGCTACAAGGTCGGCGTCGAAGTCGTCAACATCAACCTGCAGCAGGGCGGTGTGCGTCCGCCCGAGCAGGTGCAGGCGGCTTTCGACGACGTGCTCAAGGCCGGCCAGGAACGTGAGCGTGCCAAGAACGAGGCGCAGGCCTATGCCAACGACGTGGTGCCGCGCGCAACGGGTACCGCTTCGCGCCTCCAGGAAGAATCCGAGGCCTACAAGGCGCGCATCGTTGCGCAGGCGCAGGGTGATTCCGGCCGCTTCGCCGCGGTGCTGGCCGAGTACCAGAAGGCCCCGCAGGTCACGCGCGACCGCATGTACACCGACGCGATGCAACAGATCTACGCCAGCACCACCAAGGTGCTGGTCGACACCAAGCAGGGCTCGAACCTGCTGTACCTGCCGCTCGACAAGCTCATGCAGCAAAGCGGCGGCAACCAGGCCGTCACGCCGGTCGATGCCGCCAGCCCCAGCGTGGCCGGCACGGCGCCGCCGCAATCGTCGGTGATCCCGGTGGCGCCCACTTCGGGCGACAACCGAGCCCGCGACGGCCGCTCGCGCGACCGCGACGTGCGTTGAACAGGCCAGGAAGAAGAACATGAACAGAATCGGATTCATCGCCTCGTCGTTCCTCGTGCTGCTGTTGCTGCTGAGCTCCACGCTCTTCGTGGTCGACCAGCGGCAATTCGGGGTGGTGTACGCGCTCGGCGAGATCAAGCAGGTCATCACCGAGCCCGGCCTCAACTTCAAGATGCCGCCGCCGTTCCAGAACGTGTCTTACATCGACAAGCGCCTGCTCACGCTCTCGAGCCTCGAGACCGAGCCGATGCTCACGGCCGAGAAGCAGCGCGTGGTGATCGATTGGTACGTGCGCTGGCGCATCACCGACCCGCAGGCCTACATCCGCAATGTGGGGCTCGACGAAAACGCGGGCGCGATGCAACTCAACCGCGTGGTGCGCAATGCCTTCCAGGAAAACATCAACAAGCGCACCGTGCGCGACCTGATTTCGTCGCGCCGCGAAGAACTCATGACCGACGTGCAGCGCGAGGTGCTGGCCGTGGTGAAGGGCGCCAAGCCCTGGGGCGTGGACGTGGTGGACGTGCGCATCACGCGCGTCGACTATGTCGAGGCCATCACCGAGTCGGTCTACCGCCGCATGGAGGCCGAGCGCAAGCGCGTGGCCAACGAGTTGCGCTCGACCGGCTACGCAGAGGGCGAAAAGATCCGCGCCGACGCCGATCGCCAGCGCGAAGTCACCGTGGCCAATGCCTACCGCGACGCGCAGAAGATCAAGGGTGAGGGCGATGCGCAGGCGGCCGCGATCTACAGCGATGCGTTCGGCCGCGATCCCCAGTTCGCGCAGTTCTACCGCAGCCTCGAGGCCTACAAGCAGAGCTTCAACAAGAAGAGCGACGTGATGGTGGTCGACCCGTCGTCCGACTTCTTCCGCGCCATGCAGAGCGCCGGCACGCCGGCAGGCAACGCGCCGCGCCGCTGATCCGGCGTCCCGGGTCGTGAGCGCCGAGACGTTCTGGAGCGCGCTGGCGCTGGTGCTGGTGATCGAGGGCATCCTGCCCCTCGTTTCACCGGGCGGTTGGCGCCGCGGCTTCGGACAGCTCATGCAGTTGCGCGACGGCCAGCTGCGCTTCTTCGGTCTCTGCAGCATCCTGCTCGGACTCGTTCTGCTCCTGATTTTCTAGGGCTTGTGGCCGGGCCCCGGCGCCGCCCCGGTAGAATCCCGGTTTAACCACGCCCCCGATCCTCATGTCCGCCTGGGTCCTCCCGGATCACATTGCCGATGTGCTGCCCTCCGAGGCGCGCCACATCGAAGAACTTCGACGCCAGCTGCTCGATACCGCCCGTGGCTATGGCTACGAGCTGGTGATGCCGCCGCTGCTCGAGCATCTCGAGTCGCTGCTGTCGGGCACCGGCGAGGCGCTCGACCTCCAGACCTTCAAGCTCGTCGACCAGCTGTCGGGCCGCAGCATGGGCCTTCGGGCCGACACCACGCCCCAGGTGGCGCGCATCGATGCCCACCTGCTCAATCGCGAAGGCGTGGCGCGACTGTGCTACTGCGGACCGGTGCTGCACACGCGGCCCGACCGGCCGCATGCGACGCGCGAGCCGCTGCAGTTCGGCGCCGAGATCTACGGCCACGCCAGCCTCGAAGCCGACACAGAGATCCTGCTGCTGGCGCTCGACTGCCTGCAGGCTTCGGGCCTGGACGACGGCCTCATCGTCGACCTGGCCGATGCACGCATCGTGCGCGCGCTGTTCGCGGGCGTGCCTGCCGATGGCGCTGCGCTGGCGCGCGTGCATGCGGCGCTGGTCGCCAAGGACGCGAGCGAGCTGCATGCGCTCACGCGCGATTTCCCGGCCGCCTCGCGCGACGGGCTGCGCGCGCTGGTCCAGCTCTACGGCGACGCCGCCGTGCTCGACGAGGCCGCAAAGGCGCTCAACGCCATCCCCGCGGTCGATGCGGCGCTGGCCGGGCTGCGGCAGCTGGCCGCCAGCCTGAACGGCCATACCGGCCGGCAGATCAGTTTCGACCTGGCCGACCTGCGCGGCTATGCGTACTACAGCGGCATGCGCTTCGGCATCTACGCGCCCGGCGCAGCCGATGCGCTGGTGCGCGGCGGGCGCTACGACGAGGTCGGCGCCGTGTTCGGCCGCAACCGACCCGCCGTGGGCTTCAGCCTCGACGTGCGCGAGCTGGTCGGCGTGCTGCCGGCACGGCCGCTGCGCGCCGCGATCCGTGCGCCCTGGAGCGACGCGGCCGGCCTGCACGAGGCCATCGCCGGACTGCGCCGCGCCGGCGAGGTCGTGGTCTGCGTGCTGCCGGGCCACAGCAGCGAAATCGATGAATTCCATTGCGACCGCGAGCTCGTCGAGCAAGCGGGGCAGTGGCGGGTACTGGCCATCTGAATCTTTGAAGTAATGGAACGAGCATGAGCGTAACCACCGGAAGAAACGTCGTCGTCGTCGGCACCCAATGGGGCGACGAGGGCAAGGGCAAGCTGGTCGACTGGCTGACGGAAAGCGCCCAGGGCGTGGTCCGCTTCCAGGGCGGCCACAACGCGGGCCACACGCTGGTCATCAACGGCGTGAAGACGGCGCTGCACCTGATCCCGAGCGGCATCATGCGTCCGGGCGTCAAGTGCTACATCGGCAACGGCGTGGTGCTTTCTGCCGCCAAGCTGTTCGAGGAGATCGAAGGGCTCGAGAAGGTCGGCGTCGAGGTGCGTTCGCGCCTGCGCATCAGCGAGGCCTGCCCGCTGATCCTGCCGTTCCATGCCGCGCTCGACATCGCACGCGAGACCTACCGCGAAAAGGGTGGCGTCGAGAAGATCGGCACCACCGGCCGCGGCATCGGCCCGGCCTACGAGGACAAGATCGCACGCCGCGCGCTGCGCGTGCAGGACCTGAAGCATCCCGAGCGCTTCGCCACCAAGCTGCGCGTGCTGCTCGACTTGCACAACCACGTGCTGACGCAGGTGCTGGGCGCACCCGCGGTCGACTTCGACGAGGTGTTCGACGAGGCGATGCGCCACGCGGTGCTGCTCAAGCCGATGATGGCCGACGTCTCCCGCGAGCTGAACGACGCGAACAAGGCCGGCGCCAACCTGCTGTTCGAAGGTGCGCAGGGCACGCTGCTCGACGTGGACCACGGCACCTACCCGTACGTCACGTCGAGCAACTGCGTCGCGGGCAACGCGGCCGCGGGTTCGGGCGTCGGCCCGGGCATGCTGCACTACATCCTCGGCATCACGAAGGCCTATTGCACGCGCGTTGGCGGCGGTCCGTTCCCGACCGAACTCGACTGGGCCACGCCGGGCACGCCGGGCTACCACATGAGCACCGTGGGCGCCGAGAAGGGGGTGACCACGGGCCGCAGCCGCCGTTGCGGCTGGTTCGATGCCGCGCTGCTCAAGCGCTCGGCCCAGGTCAACGGCCTGTCGGGCCTTTGCATCACCAAGCTCGACGTGCTCGACGGACTCGAGAAGCTCGAGCTGTGCACCGGCTACGAACTCGACGGCGAGAAGACCGACATCCTGCCGATGGGCGCGGACGAGATCGAGCGCTGCACGCCGATCTACGAGACGCTCGAAGGCTGGAGCGAAAGCACCGTGGGCGTCACGCAGTTCGACAAGCTGCCGGTCAATGCGCGGCTCTACCTGCAGCGCATCGAGCAGATCACCGGCGTGCCGATCCACATGGTTTCGACCAGCCCGGATCGCGACCACACCATCATGATGCGTCACCCCTACCTGGCCGACTGAAGAGGAACCCAAGAATCATGTTGACCGAAGACGGCAAGCATCTCTACGTCAGCTACGACGAGTACCACAACCTGATCGAGAAGCTCGCGATCAAGGTGCACCAGTCGGGCTGGGAGTTCGACACCATCCTCTGTCTCGCGCGCGGGGGCATGCGCCCGGGCGACGTGCTGTCGCGCATCTTCGACAAGCCGCTGGCCATCATGTCAACGAGCTCCTACCGCGCCGACGCCGGCACGGTGCAGGGCCACCTCGACATCGCCCGCTTCATCACCACGCCCAAGGGCGAGATCGCGGGACGGGTGCTGCTGGTCGACGACCTGGCCGACTCGGGCCACACGCTGCATGCGGTGATGGACATGCTGCGCAACAACTACAAGCCGATCACCGAACTGCGCAGCGCGGTGCTCTGGACCAAGGCCTTGTCGACCTTCACGCCCGACTACTCGGTCGAGTACCTCGCGACCAACCCCTGGATTCATCAGCCTTTCGAAGGCTACGACTCGCTCGGCCCCGAGAAGCTGCTCGAGAAGTGGTCGGTCTGAGCGTTCTCTAGAACATGGCGGTGTAGCGCCGCTGCATCTCTTCGGGCGTGAGCTTCTCGATGCTGTGGCCCACGTTCCAGCGATGGCCGAAGGGGTCGCGAAACACGCCCGAGCGCTCGCCATAGAACTGGTCCTGCGGCGCCATGTCGAGCGTGGCGCCGGCCGCGACCGCGCGCGCCACCACGGCATCGGCGTCGTCCACGTGCAGGTGCAGCGTCACGGCGCTGCCGCCCAGCGTCTTCGCGCTGCGGATGTTGTATTCGGCGAACTCGTCCGAGATCATCAGGATCGCGCCATTGTGGAAGTCGAGTTCGGCATGGCCGATGCGGCCGCTGGGTTCTGTGAGCCGGAAGATCTCCTTGACTTCGAAGGCCTCGCAATAGAAGTCGATGGCCGCTGCGGCATTGTCAACACAGAGGTATGGAAAGAGTTCGTGGATCGCCATGGCATGTCCGTTCGGGTGATGGGATCGACGATTCTGGCCGCTGCCGCATGCGCCGTCTTGAACGAAATTGACCTGCCCTGCAGGCGCTCAGATTCGCACATGCCGCGACGACACCGGCGCCGCGCGCCGGTATGCCTCTGGCCCGATGCCGGCGGTCGCGAGAAATTCTCGGCTGAAATGCGACTGATCGCTGTACCCGGCATCCAGTGCCAGCGCCACCCATGGCTGGGCAGGGTCCTGCGCGAACCGATCGATGACCCGATTGAAGCGCAGCATCCGCGCGTACTGCTTGGGTGCCATGCCTGCCATGCCGCGAAACAGCGCGATGAAGCGTCGATGGCTGTAGCCGCTTTGCTGCACCAGGTCGCGGATGGCGCGCGGTTGCGTGCCGGACAGGCCGGCCAGTGCATAAGCTACCGCCGGGTGCAGGCCTGGCAGGGCAGAAGCGGACAGGCGCGCACGCAGCAGGGCATCGAGGATGGCAAGCTGGCGCGCCAGCGAATCGGCGCCGTGCAGTTGCTCGAGTGCGAAACTGGCGTCCGAGCCCCAGAGCGCGTCGAGCGGCGTGTGGCATTCGGCGAGCGTGTCCTCGGGGACGCCGAGCAGTGCCCGGGCGGCACCCGGTTGAAGCATCACGCCGACCGAGCGGGTCTCGACCGACACGTCGCGCACGAAAAAAGCGGAACGGGCCCCGCCCACCATGGCGTAGCCGACGGTGTAGCCGTGCGCATCCGCCTCGTTGCGGAACAGGCGCAGCGGAGGGCCGTCGAGACGGAACACCAGGTGCATGCCCCCGGTCGGCAGCACGTGCTCGCGTGCGCCCGGCTGCTCGGCCACGGCGGCGGGAGCCGAGGCCCACATCAGCCGCACGCAATGTTGCAGGCCTGGCGAGGGGCGTGCCGTCAGCATGCACGATGCCGCGGGTTCGATCGAAAACACGCTGTTGCCCATCGGCGCATTGTGCGGCGGAATGCCGCGCTAGCATCGGGGCCATGAGCAAGCCCTCCACGACCCTGATCCACCATCCCTACGCGCCGCCCGCCAGCTTTGCCGCGCCGCAGCCCGGCATCTACAAGGCCTCGACCGTGTTCTTCGCCGACGTGGCTGCGATGCGGGCGCGCGACTGGAAGACCAAGGCCGGCTACACCTATGGCCTGCATGGCACGCCGACCACCTTCACGCTCGAGGAGCGGCTCGCGACGCTCGAGGGCGGCACCGAAACCCTGCTGGTCCCGAGCGGCCTCGCGGCGATCTCGCTGGTGGCCTTCGCCTTCCTCAAGAGCGGCGACGAGGTGCTGATCCCCGACAACGCCTATGGGCCCAACAAGGCGCTCGCCACCGGCGAACTCGCGAATTTCGGCATCACGCACCGCCTTTACGACGCGATGGACCCGGCCGACCTGGCGGCCAAGCTTTCCGAGCGGACCCGGCTGGTCTGGGTCGAGGCGGCGGGCTCGGTGACGATGGAATTCCCCGACCTGCCGGCGCTCGTGGGTGCCTGCCGCGCGCGTGGCGTGCTCACCGCGCTCGACAACACCTGGGGCGCGGGCCTGGCCTTTGCGCCCTTCGATCTCGGCGCCAGCGGGCAGGGCGTGGACATCTCGGTGCATGCGCTCACCAAATACCCGAGCGGCGGCGGCGACGTGCTCATGGGCAGCGTGACCACGCGCGACGAGCGGCTGCACCGCGCACTCAAGCTCACGCACATGCGCCTGGGCTTCGGCGTGGGCGTGGGCGACGTCGAGACGCTGCTGCGCTCGCTGCCGAGCGTGGGCCTGCGCTACGCCGCGCACGACCGCGCCGCGCGCGAGCTGGCACGCTGGCTGGCCGACCGCGCCGAGATCGCCCAGGTGCTGCATCCGGCGCTCGAAGGATCGCCGGGCCATGCGAACTGGCGTGCGCTGTGCGGCGCTTCCGACCTCGCCGCCGGACTGTTCTCCGTCGTGTTCGACGCACGCTTCAGCAACGAGCAGGTCGACCGTTTCTGCGACAGCCTGGCGCTGTTCAGGCTCGGCTATTCGTGGGGCGGGCCGATCAGCCTCGTGGTGCCGTACGACATCGGCCTGATGCGCGACGCCAGCGTGGCACGCTGGCCGTACAAGGGCACGCTCGTGCGCTTCTCGGTCGGGCTAGAGGACGTCGAGGACCTGCGCGCCGACCTGGCGCAGGCGCTGGCGAAGATGTAGGCTGGCGCGGGCTCCAGCCGGCTTTGCAAGGTGTGTTCGAGTTCGAAACACCGGCCCGCCGGGTGTCTTGAGTCGGCCGCGATATCGCTTACAGTAGGCTACGCGCAGTCACTTTGACTGCCTTCGCCTCAAGGAGATGCAGTGGCAACACCAAATTACGGCTACGAAAAGCGCCAGAAAGAGCTGGCCAAGAAGAAAAAGAAGGAAGAGAAGCTCCGCGAAAAGGCGAATCGCAAGCTCTCTCCCAGCAGTGAAGGGCTGGCACCCGGCGATCCGGAGACCGACGTGGCCTCGCTCGAACGCGATCCTCCCACGATCCCCGAGCTGCCCACCAAGAACGGCTGACCCGTTGCGTCACCCCCGCCCTAAAAGCCGCCGCTGGCCCGTGCCCGCGGCGGTTTTTTTTGGGCTGCGCCGCGTCCGCCGGGCCGGGCTACTTCGATGCGAGCAGCAGCTTGCGCAGTTCGGGCCAGACGTTGTCGAGCAGTTGCGGCTGCGCCGTGGCGTTGGGGTGGATGCGGTCGGCCTGGAACAGCGCGAGCGCGTCGGGGGCATCGGCCACGCCCTTGAGCAGGAAGGGCACCAGCGGCGACTGGGTCGCGCTGGCCACCTTGCCGAACACCGCCTCGAAGCGGCGCGTGTAGTCGCCGCCGTAGTTCGGCGGCACCTGGATGCCGACGATCAGCACCTTGGCGCCGGCCGCCTGCGCGGCCTTGGTGATGTGCAGCAGGTTGTCTTCGGTGCTTTGCAGCGGCAGGCCGCGCAGCGCATCGTTGGCGCCGAGCTCGAGCACCACATGCGTCGGCTTGTGCTGCGCCAGCAGCGGCGCGAAGCGGGCGCGCCCGCCCGAGGTGGTGTCGCCGCTGATGCTCGCATTGACCACCGTGGCGGCGATCTTCTGTTCGGCCAGCCGCTTCTCGAGCAGGGGCACCCAGCCCTCGCCGCGCTTGAGGCCGTACTCGGCGGAGAGCGAATCGCCGAGCACCAGGATCACCGGCTTGCGAGCGGCTGCGGTGCGCGCGGGCTGGCCCTGCGCCACGGTCCAAGTCCCTGCGCTGCCGACGGCGCCGGCGGTCAAGATAAAGTCACGTCGATTCAAAACGAAAAGCCTTTCCATGTCCCAACCCCCGTCTGATGCCATTGTCGCCGTCGAGCATGTGTTCAAGTCCGTCACGGATTCGACCGGCACGCTGGATATTCTGCAGGACATCGATTTCACCCTGGGCGTGCGGGAGACCGCCGCCATCGTGGGCGCGTCGGGTTCCGGCAAGAGCACGCTGCTGTCGATCATCGCCGGGCTCGACACACCGACCCGCGGCACGGTCCGGCTCGCGGGCGACGACATCTTCGCCATCGACGAGGACGAGCGCGCCGCGCTGCGCGCCCAGCGCGTGGGCTTCGTGTTTCAGAGCTTCCAGCTGCTCGGCAACCTGAGCGCACTCGAAAACGTCATGCTGCCGCTCGAGCTGGCCGACCGCAAGGATGCACGCAAGGCGGCCACCGAAATGCTCGGTCGCGTCGGCCTCGGCCAGCGGCTGGGCCACTATCCCAAGGTGCTGTCGGGCGGCGAGCAGCAGCGCGTCGCACTGGCCCGGGCCTTCGTCGTGCAGCCGGCGCTGCTGCTGGCCGACGAGCCTACCGGCAGCCTCGACTTCGCGACCGGCGAGCAGGTCATGCGCCTGATGTTCGACCTCAACCGCGAGCTCGGCACAACGCTGGTGCTCGTCACCCACGACCGCGGCATCGCGGCCCAGTGCGAGCGCCGCATCACCATCGAGGCCGGCCGCGTGAGCCACAACGAAAAGACCGCCGACGCTGGCAGGCTCTGATGAGCCCCCGCGGCGCGGCGCGGTGCAGGGTGGCCGCGCGCACGACGACAACGACAACGACAAGAGGAGATTTCCATGACGGACGAACTTCCCCCCGAAGCGCGGCTTGCGCTGGAGCGCGGCAACATCATCGAGGCGATCAAGGTCGTGCGCGACCGCACGGGCCTGGGCCTCAAGGAGTCCAAGGACCTCGTCGAGCGTCATGCCGGCCACATGCCTGCCGATTCGCAGGCGCCGGCCGGCGGATTCAGCGGGCCCATGGGCGGCGGCCCGCCGGCCGTTCCGGCCGCAGCCGCTGCGGCCCTGGCCCAAGGCCGCAAGGTCGATGCGGTGAAGATCGTGCGCGAGGCCACCGGTCTCGGTCTGGCCGAGACGCTGAAGCTCATCGAAGGCCACCTGAAGGGACAGCGGGGCGGTGCGGGTGCGCCCGGCGGCGCCTTCGATCCGATGGCCGAACCGGGGCGCGTTGCTTCGGGTGGCGGCAAGGTCTGGCTGGTGATCGTCATCGCGCTTGCGGTGCTGGCCGTGGGCTTTCTCTTCGCGGGCGCCTGAAGAAGCCGTGGACGGGTCGCGATGATCGTTCCGCAGTTCTGGGCCGAAGGCCGCATCCAGCAGATCGTCGACGGCAAGCAGCTCACCGTGCGCCGCTTCGGCTGGTCCGACGACAGCCCGCTGGCTGCGCAGGCCCATGCCGACGCACGCACGCGCGAGGCCTTCGAGCGCATCGCCGCTGGCGAGACGCTCGAGCGCCGCGAACGCAAGCGCGCCTACAACGGTGCCAACGGCATGCCGATTCGCGAGCAGATCCTCGAACGCCATGGCGAGGACATCGTCACGCGCAACGGCTATGGCGCGCGCTGCCTCAACACGCCCGACGTGCTGTTCGTCGACGTCGACTTCGAGGCGCCGCAGACGGGCGGCGCGCGCGGGTTCACAGTGATCGGCGCGGCGCTGATCGGCGTGCTGGTCACCGGCTTCGCGTCGGGTTCGTGGATTGCTGCGGCGGCAGCGGGCATTGCGATCGCCACGATCGGCTTCTGGCGCCTGCGCGCCGAGGGCCTGCGCGCCAGCGAGCCAAAGGGCGACCAAGGCGATCCGCTTGCGGCGGCGAGGGCGCGCATCGACCGCTTCATTCACCAGCATCCGCAATGGCACCTGCGGCTCTACCGCACGCCGTCCGGGCTGCGGGCGCTCGCCATGCACGACGTCTTTGCGCCGCCGGACCATGCGGTCACCGACGTCTTCCAGACACTCGGTGCCGACAAGGTCTATGCACGCATGTGCCGCAACCAGAACTGCTTTCGCGCGCGGCTGACGGCAAAACCCTGGCGCATCGGCATCGGCGAGCACATGCGCCCGCAGCCCGGCGTCTGGCCCGTGGCGCCCGACAAGCTCGCGCTGCGCGACGCCTGGGTCGCACGCTACGAGCAGGTGGCCGAACGCTATGCGGCCTGCGCGTACATCGAGAGCGTGGGCAGCGTGCAGCAGGCGCATCCACGCGCACTCGCGGTGCAGCAGCTGCACGACACACTGACGCGCGCCGGCAGCGGCCTGCCGATCGCCTGAGACGCCGCACGCGGGTCGCCGGGCGGCAGGGATAATCGGGGCATGTCTTCCCCCAAAGTGATCTTCGGCTTCCATGCCGTGGGCGTGCGCATCAAGACCGCGCCGAAATCGGTGCTCGAAGTGATGTTCGACGCCAGCCGGCGCGATGCGCGCATGAAGCAGTTCATCGCGCGCGCCCAGGAGGCCGGCGTGCGGCTCGTCGAGGCCGACGGCCTGCGGCTCGCCAAGCTCAGCGGCAGCCATGGCCACCAGGGCGTGGTGGCGCGGGTCGACCCCGTGGCGCAGGTCCGCTCTCTCGACGAGCTGCTCGAAGGGCTCGAAGAGGCCGGTACCGTGCCGCTGCTGCTGGTGCTCGACGGCGTGACAGATCCGCACAACCTCGGCGCCTGCCTGCGCGTGGCCGACGGCGCGGGCGCGCATGCGGTCATTGCACCCAAGGACCATGCGGCAGGCATCAATGCCACCGTGGCCAAGGTCGCGAGCGGCGCGGCCGAGACCGTGCCGTATTTCATGGTGACCAATCTCGCGCGCACGCTCAACGAGCTCAAGGAACGCAGCATCTGGTGCGTCGGCACGAGCGACGATGCGCCCGGGACGCTCTACCAGAGTGATTTCAAAAGGCCGCTCGCGCTGGTGCTGGGTGCCGAGGGCGAGGGCATGCGCCAGCTCACGCGCAAGACCTGCGACGAGCTGGTCAGCATCCCGATGGCCGGTGCCGTCGAGAGCCTGAACGTCTCGGTGGCGAGTGGGGTTTGCCTCTACGAGGCGCTGCGGCAACGCAGCGCCTGAGCCCCGTCAGGACGGGTCTTTGCTGCGCGTGCGCGCCACGGCGCTGAAGATGCCGATTCCGAGCAGGATCAGCGCGCCGATGCCGATGTAGAGCGTTGGCACGCCGGCGACCGATGCGCCCCAGGCGATACCGCCGAGGAAGATCAAAAAGCCGACCATGTAGAGCGCGAAAGACATGCTTGTTTCCCCGAAAGCTTTGATGCCTCGCAGTATCCCGATGCGCGCCGCGGCCTGACCCGGCCGTCGTCGCCAGTCGGTGTGGGAACTTGCCTACTGATGAGCTTCGGTGGTCTCGGCGCTGGCCCGGTCCAGCATCTCGATGGTGCCGGCATCGAGCTTGAGCTGCGTCGCGACCACCAGTTCTTCCAGTTGCGCGATCGAGGTCGCGCTCGCGATCGGCGCCGTGATCGAAGGCCGCGCGATCTGCCAGGCGATAGCTACCTGTCCCGGCTTGGCGTTGTACTGCTGCGCCACCTTGTCGAGCGCCTCCAGGATGCGAAGGCCGCGCGGATTCAGGTACTTCTGCGTGGTGCTGGCACCGCGCGCGCTCTTGGCGGCATCGGCCTCGGTGCGGTACTTGCCCGTCAGGAAGCCGGCCGCGAGGGCGTAGAAATTGACCACGCCGATCTCGCGCTGCACGCACAGCGGCTCGAGCGCATCCTCGAACGCCGCGCGGTCATAGAGGTTGTAGAGCGGCTGCAGGCTTTCGTAGCGCGCGATGCCGAGCCGCTCCGACACGTCGAGTGCCTCGGCCAGCCGCGGTGCCGTGTAGTTCGAGGCGCCGATGGCGCGTACCTTGCCCTCCTTGATGAGCGCGTCGAAGGCGCCGAGCGTGTCTTCGAGCGGCGTCGCGGCATCGTCGTCGTGCGACTGGTACAGGTCGATGTAGTCGGTCTGCAGGCGCTGGAGCGAGGCTTCCACGGCCTCGCGGATATAGGCTGGCGAGAGGCCCGACTTGCCGTCGCCCATCGGCTTGCCGACCTTGGTGGCCAGCACCACGCGGCTGCGCTTGCCGCTCTGGCGGAGCCACTTGCCGATGATGGTTTCCGATTCGCCGCCGGTGTGGCCCGGCACCCAGCGCGAATAGACGTCGGCGGTGTCGACCAGGTTGAAGCCGGCCTCGACCCAGGCATCAAGCAACTTGAACGAAGCCGCCTCGTCGACCGTCCAGCCGAACACGTTGCCGCCGAAGGCGAGCGGCGAAACCAGGAGGCCGGAGCGGCCGAGCGAGCGGAGTTGCGTCATGGGTGTGTTCCTGAAGAAGAAGGCAGAAAGCGATGAAGATCAGACGAAGCCTACGGCACCGAGCAGCGCACCTGCACCGAGCAGCCACAGCAGGTGGACGCGCGTGCGCCAGACGATGAGCGCGGCCACCGCGGTCAGCAGCCACAGGTGCCACGCGGGCGCGCCGCCGGCCGGGTTGCCGGCCGCCAGCACCCAGCCGGTGGCAATCAGCAGGCCCACCACCACCGGCGCCATGCCCTGCTTGAAGGCCCGCACGCCGCGCCGCTCGCGGTTGCGGTGGCCCCAGCGCGTGGCCAGGTAGGTCAGCGTGGTGCTCGGCAGCATGATGCCCACCATGGTGACCGTCAGCCCGAACAGCCCTAGCAGCCAGGCGAACGGGCCGGCGCCGATGCCGCCGCCAGCATTGAGCCCGACGTTCCAACCCATCAGCGCGACGAAGAGCACGTTGGGCCCCGGCGCCGCCTGTGCGATCGCCACCGAGGAGCTGAACTGCGCGTCGGTGAGCCAGCCGTGCTGCGTGACGAGGTAGCGGTGCATGTCGGGCACCGTGGTGATCGCGCCGCTGATCGACAGCAGCGACAGCAGCAGGTATTGGCCGAAGAGCGCGAGCCAGTCGTGCCATTGCATCGCGATCGTCATGCGGCGATCTTTCGCCAGGTCCAGGCGCATGCCACGCCGCCCACCGCCAGAAGCACCCAGCCGAGCGGAATCTTGAGCAGGGCGATGGCGCCGAACACCACCGCCACGAAGCCCAGGCAGGCGCCGAAGCCGAGCGGATGCCTGCGCAGCTGCGGAATCAGCTTGATGCCGGTGGCGGCGATCAGCCCGCCCGAGACCGCGCCCATGCCGCGCAACGCGCCGGCGACCTGCGGGTTGGCCGCATAGTGCGCGTAGAGCACGGCCAGCACCAGAATCACCACGAGCGGCACCGCGAGCATGCCGGCCACTGCGGCCACCGCGCCGCGCAGGCCGAAGTAGCGGTCGCCGATCATCAGCGCGAGGTTGATCACGTTCGGCCCCGGCATGACCTGGGCCACGGCCCAGTCCTCGAGGAACTGCTCGGGCGTGAGCCAGCGCTTCTTCTCGACCATCTCGCGCTGCACGATGGCGAGCACGCCACCGAATCCCTGCAGCGCCAGCCAGGTGAAGGAAACGAAAAGGTCGCGTGGCGACTGCGGTTGCGCAGGGGATGCGGGTGGTGGCGGCGCCGCGCCGGAGGGGGACGGATGCATGTGAATGGGATTATCGTAGCCCTGCCTGCAGGCTGCTGGGGAGCGGACTGACAGGCGTCGACAACTCACCCAGGGAGAATCACCAAGATGATGCCAATCCGCGCACTTTTCGATCTTTGCAAGCAGGCCTTCGCGTCGTGGTCGAACGACTATGCGCCGAGCATGGGCGCCGCGCTCGCCTACTACACCGTGTTCTCAATAGCACCGCTGCTCCTGATCGTCATTTCGGTGGCAGGACTGGTGTTCGGCGAGGAGGCCGCGCGCGGCGAGATCTTCGCGCAGCTCGCGGGGCTCATGGGCGAGCAGGGCGCCGCCGCAGTGCAGGGCATGCTGCAAGCCGTGAACAAGCCGACCGAAGGCGTGGTGGCCACCGTGCTGGGCATCGGCCTGCTGGTGGTCGGCGCGACCACCGTGTTCGGCGAACTGCAGGACTCGCTCGACCGCATCTGGCGTGCGCCCGCGCGGGCCAAGAGCTCGGGCCTGTTCAACCTGGTGCGCGTGCGGCTGCTGTCGTTCAGCATGATCATGGGCATCGGCTTCCTGCTCATCGTGTCGCTGGTCGCGAGCGCGGCGCTGGCTGCGCTGAGCAAGTGGTGGTCGCCGGTGTTCGGCGCCTGGGCCACGCTGGCGCAGGCAGTGAACTTCGCCTTCAGTTTCGCGATGGTCACGGTGATCTTCGCGATGATCTACAAGATCATGCCGCGGGCGAAAGTGCAGTGGCGCGACGTCTGGGTCGGGGCCGCGGCCACGGCGATGCTGTTCACGATCGGCAAGCACCTCATCGGCCTCTACATCGGCAAGAGCAGCGTCGCCTCGGGCTACGGCGCGGCGGGTTCGCTGGTGGTGGTGCTGGTGTGGGTGTATTACTCGGCGCAGATCTTCCTGCTCGGGGCCGAGTTCACCTGGGTCTATGCCAAGACCTACGGATCGCGCCGCCACGACAAGGCCGACGCGCCTGCCAGCGCGTCGCCGAGCCGCTCGGGCACCTAACCTGCGAAGCCGCCTTCGTCGAGGAAGCGCTGCTCTTCGGGCGTGCTTTCGCGCCCGAGCATGCGGTTGCGGTGCGGAAAGCGGCCGAAGCGCTCGATGATGTCGCGGTGCAGCACCGCGAAGCGCTGCGTGTTCGCATCGAGGGCGGCATTGAGCTCGACCGAGCGCGCCTGGTCCGCGGGCGACTCCGAATGCATGAACGGCAGATAGAAGAAGCGCCTGAGCGCGTCGTCGACCGCGCGATCGAAGCCGTCGTCGATGGCCCGGCGCGCGACGTCGAGCGCCTTGTCGTCGGTGGCCACCATGCGCGCCTCGCCGCGCCAGGTGTTGCGCGGAAACTGGTCGAGCAGCACCAGCAGCGCGAGCGCGCCTTCGGCATCGTGCAGCCAGCCATCGAGCTGTCCGGCGGCGGCCGCTTCATGGGCGGCGAGGAAGCGTTCGCGGAATGCGGCATCGAAGGCCGCATCCTTGGCGAACCAGCGTTCGGGCCCCGCATCGCGCCAGAAGTCGACGATGTCGCGGGCCGAGGGGAGGGAGGCAGAAGGGTTCATGGCCGCATTCTCCTTCGGTTGAAAAAGTCGCGGTGGTGGCCGACATGCGCTCGTGGCGGCGCTGCCTATGCTGTAGCGGTTTTCATCATTCCAGGAGATCGACACATGAACCGATATGGCACCCTTTTGCGCGCGACCCTCGTTGCCGGCGTGGCCAGTGCCGCCTTGGCGGGCTGCGGAATGATGTCGCGGTCGAACGTCGCGAGCTTCAGCGGCACGATGAATGCCGCCAGCGAAGTGCCGCCCAACATGACGCGCGGCAGCGGCCTGGCCGAGGCCTGGCTCAACCGGGACACCAACGTCCTGAAATACAAGATCACCTACACCGGCCTCAGCGGGCCGGCCACCGCAGCGCACTTCCACGGACCGGCCACCGCCGGCGCCAACGCCGGCGTGGTGCTGCCCTTTGCCAATGCGGCCAGCCCGATCGAGGGCCAGGCCACGCTCACGCCGGCGCAGGCCGCCGACCTGATCGCGGGCAAGTGGTACGCCAACATCCACACCGCCGCCAACCCGGCCGGCGAGATCCGCGGGCAGATGCTGCCCAAGATGTAGCAGCGCCCGCAAGGCTCGGCTGCGGCGCCGGCGCTGGTGTCCAATGCACCGCATGACCCCCCGCAAGCCGAAGCCCCGCACCACCGCTCGCCAGCCCGTCATCGATCCGTTCCGCGGCCGCCGCGAGGACATGCGCGCCGCGCGCAAGGCACTGGTGTTGCAGGGCGGCGGCGCGCTCGGCGCCTACCAGGCCGGCGTGTATGCCGCGCTGAGCGAGACCGACCTGCAGCCGCACTGGATCGCCGGCGTCTCGATCGGTGCCATCAACGCGGCGCTGATTGCCGGCAATGCGCCGGGCCGCCGCGTCGAGCGGCTGCGCGAGTTCTGGCACCTGGTGTCGTCCGGTCCCGCGCAGCGCCTGCCGCCGTGGCTCGGCGACCGCGCCACGCAGAACCAGTGGAGCGCGGCGATGGCCGTGCTGGTGGGCATTCCCGGCTTCTTCGAACCGCGCTATTCGCCTTCTCTGCTGCTGGGCGCCGCGGCGCCGCTGCTGAGCTACTACGACACCGCGCCGCTGCGGCAAACGCTCGAGCGCCTGGTGGACTTCGACCGCATCAACGCGCGCGAAGCGCGCTTCAGCGTGGGCGCGGTCGACGTGCGCACCGGCAACTCGGTCTACTTCGACAACACGCGCCACCGCATCGGTCCCGAGCACATCATGGCGAGCGGTGCGCTGCCGCCGGGCTTCGCGCCGGTATGCATCGACGGCGAGCACTACTGGGACGGTGGCATCGTCTCGAACACCCCGCTGCAGTACGTGCTCGACGTGCATCCGCGCTCCGAGCCGCTGGTGGTGCTGCAGGTCGACCTGTTCAGCGCGCGCGGCGAAATACCGCGAACGCTCTCGGGCGTGCTGGAGCGGCAGAAGGACATCACCTACTCCAGCCGCACCCGGCTGAACACCGACGCATTGGCGGCCAACGTGAACCTGCAGCAGGCGATCGCGGACCTGATCGCCAGGCTGCCCGCGCACCTGCGCGACGATCCCTCGGTGCGCGCGGTGCAGGCCGGGCTCACGCACGAGCCGATCGACATCTTCCACCTGATCTACCGCGACAAGCCCTACGAGCGCGAGTCGAAGGACTACGAGTTCTCGCGCGCCGCGGTCGAGGAGCACTGGGAGGCCGGCGTGCGCGACATGCGCCGCACGCTCGCGCACCCCGAGACGCTGCGCAGCGATGCCACGGTCAACGGCGTGACCACTTTCGACTTCTGCGAGCCAGGCGTCGAACGCGTCAAGCGGCCCGGCCTGGTGCGCACAAGGGATGGTTGACCCTAATGTCTCCGGCGGGCGAAACGTGAGAAAACCGGTTTCCGTTCAATCGTCATACCAATGACCTCGACAGGAGACAACCGCCATGCGTGCCCGTCCAGCCCGTTTCTTCTCCCGACGCTCCTTCGTGACCCATGCCGCCGGCGTCGCCGCGGGGCTCGCCCTGTTTGCCGCGGCGGCCCCCGCGGCCGCCCAGGCCTACCCGAGCCGCCCGGTCACGCTGATCGTGCCCTGGGGCGCGGGCGGCGGCACCGATGCCACGGCGCGCATCATCGCGAGCCTGCTTGAAAAGGAGCTCGGCCAGCCGTTCACGGTGGTGAACCGTACCGGCGGCAACGGCGTGGTGGGCCATGCGGCCATCGCCGCGGCAGCGCCCGACGGCTACACCATCGGCATGGCCACGGTCGAGATCGGCATGATGCATTGGCAGGGCCTCACGCAGCTGACGAGCGCCTCGTACACGCCCATCGGCCTGGCCAACCTCGACCCCGCCGGCATCCAGGTCGGTGCCGATGCGCCATACAAGACGGTGGCCGACCTGCTCACCGCCATCAAGGCGAACCCGGGCAAGCTGAAAGCCTCGGGCACGGGGCAGGGCGGCATCTGGCACCTCGCGATCGCGGGGCTGCTGCGCGACCAGAAGATCGACCCCGCGGCGGTGCCCTGGGTGCCGAGCAACGGCGCCGCGCCGGGCCTGCAGGACGTGGTGGCGGGCGGCGTCGCGATCGCACCGGTGTCGCTGCCCGAGGCGCGTTCGCTGATCGATGCCGGCAAGGTCAAGAGCCTCGCGATCATGAGCGACAAGCCCTCGGCGCTGTACCCCAACGTGCCCACGCTCAAGTCGGCCATCGGCAGCGACTGGTCGATGGCGGCGTGGCGCGGCATCGTCGCGCCCAAGGGCCTGCCCAACGACGTGCGCGACAAGCTCGCGGCCGCGCTCAAGAAGGTGGTGGCCAGCAAGGACTACACCGACTTCATGGCCTCGCGCGGCTTCGGCGTGATCTATGCCGGGCCCGACGAGTTTGCCACCTACATGGCGAAATCCGATGCCGAACTCGGCGCGACGATGAAGGCAGTGGGCATCGTCAAGTGAGCGCCCTGCGCAGCGTGGCCGCGCCGGGCACGGGGGCCCTGGCGCGATGAAGTTCAACGATGCCGTCTTCGGACTGGTCCTGCTCGTGCTCGGCGGGCTGGTGCTCGCTGTGGTGCGGGGCTTTCCCGGCATGGCGGGCCAGCAGTTCGGGCCCGCGCTCTTTCCGGGGCTGATCGCCGCGGGGCTGTGCGTCTGCGGTGCGCTTCTGTTGGCGAAGGGCTGGCGCGAGCGCCGGACCGTCGCCTGGGTGCGGCTCGGCGCCTGGACGGCCTCGCCGCGCCATGTGCTCGCGGTGGCGCTGGTCATCGGCGCCGTGCTGTTCTACATGCTGCTGTCCGAGCGCGTCGGCTTCCTGCCGATCGCCGCGATCCTGCTGCTCGCGTTGATGCTGGTCATGCGGGTGCCGCCAGCGCGTGCGCTGCTGATCGCCGTCGTCGCGGCGCTCGTGATCCACACCGTGTTCTACAAGCTGCTGCGCGTTCCTCTGCCCTGGGGCGTGCTGATGCCGATCGCCTGGTAACCACCGAAAGCAACCTCCATGTCGGCAGCCCTCTTGCAGGCTTTCTCGATGGTGTTCGAGCCCTACACGCTCCTCGTGATGGTGCTGGCGGCGCTCTATGGCCTCTTCGTCGGCGCGGTGCCGGGACTGTCGGCCACCATGGCCGTCGCGCTGTTGGTGCCCGTGACCTTCTTCATGCAGCCGATCCCCGCGATCGCGGCCATGGTGACGGCCACCGCGATGGCGATCTTCTCGGGCGACATACCGGGCTGTCTGTTGCGCATTCCGGGCACGCCGGCTTCGGCGGCCTACACCGACGAGGCCTTCGCGATGACGCGCAAGGGCATGGCCGAGACCGCGCTCGGTGCGGGGCTGGTTTTTTCGGCCGCGGGCGGGCTCTTCGGCACCGTGGTGCTGATCGTCGCTGCACCGGCGCTCGCCGATTTCGCGCTCAACTTCAGTTCGTTCGAGTACTTCTGGCTCGTGCTGCTGGGCCTGACCTGCGCGGTGTTCATCACCTCCGACCGGCCGCTCAAGGGCATGGTCACGCTGCTGCTGGGCTTGCTCGTGGCCTGCGTGGGGCTCGGCAATCCCGCGGGCTTTCCGCGCTTCACCTTCGGCAATGCCGAGATGACCGGCGGTATCGGCATGATCCCGATGATGATCGGCATGTTCGCCGTGTCGGAAGTGATCCGCTTCGCTGTCGACACGCGGCCACCGGGCGAGATCATGGTCGACAAGGTGGGCCGCGTGCTTGCGGGCCAGTGGGCGCTGGCGAAGAAGTACCCGGTGCAGATCCTGCGCGGCAGCGTGCTCGGTACCGCGGTGGGCTCGCTGCCGGGCGCGGGGGCCGACATCGCGGCATGGATGTCGTACGCCACGAGCAAGAAGTTCTCGAAGGAACCCGAGAAGTTCGGCACCGGCCACGTGGAGGGCATCGTCGAATCGGGTGCGGCCAACAACAGCGCGCTCGCGGGCGCGTGGATCCCGGCGCTGGTGTTCGGCATCCCGGGCGACTCGATCACCGCCATCGTGATCGGCGTGCTCTACATGAAGAACCTCAACCCGGGACCGACGCTGTTCACGACCAATCCGCAGAACATCTACGCGGTGTTCCTGCTGTTCATCATCGCCAACCTCATCATGATTCCGCTCGGCGTTCTGTGCATCAAGGTGGCCAAGCGGATCCTGCGGGTGCCGCGCAACGTGCTGATGCCGCTGATCCTGCTTTTCTGCATCGTCGGCGCGTTCGCGATCAACAACTCGCTGTTCGACGTCGGCGTGATGCTGGTGGCGGGCATCGTGGCCTACTTGCTCGAGGAAAACGGCTTTCCCGTCGCGCCGGCGATCCTCGGCGTGGTGCTCGGCGGCATGCTCGAGGAGAACTTCATCACCTCGATGATCAAGTCCGACGGGCAGCTCGTCGGCTTCGTGTCGCGCCCGATCGCGGCCTCGCTGGCCGTCGTGGTGGTGCTGGTGTGGCTCGTGCCGGTGTCGAGGTTGCTGTGGCTGCGCAGGCGCCGCGCTACGACGACAGCCTGAGCGACCAGGTCTCGCCCACGAGCTGCTGCCCGAAGCCTTCGTAAGGCTCGGCCTTGTCGAGCTTGAAGCCGCGCTTGGCGTAGATTGCACGTGCGGCAGCTAGGCAGCTGTTGGTCCAGAGCACCATCCTGCGATAGCCCTTCGAACGAGCGAAGGCGATGCATTCGTCGGTCAGGCGCCCACCAAGCCCGAGGCCACGCGCCGACGGTGCCAGCAGCAGCAGGCGCAATTGCGCGGTGAGGGCCGACTTGCGCACCACGAACACCGCGCCCACGCGCTCGCCGTCGAGCTCGGCGATCCAGCATTTCTCCCCCTCGGGCTGGAACTTGCGCACGAACTGCGCCACGACCTCGGCGACCAGCGCCTCGAATGTGGTGTTCCAGCCGTACTCGCGCGCGTACAGCTCGCCGTGCTGCTGCACCACCCAGCCCATGTCGCCGGGCTGCGGATCGCGCAGCACGACGGTACGGGTGCGGACCGGCGCACTGTGGCCCGGATCGAGCAGGCGCTCGATGCGCGCCATGGCCTCTACCACCTGCTGCCGTTCGGGCGGCGGCAGCGGCGCGAGCAGGGCGGCGGCCTCGTCGCGCGACTTCTGCTGCAGTGGCGCGAAGGCCGCATGGCCAGCCTCGGTGAGGCGCAGCACGCTCTGGCGCGCATCGCGCGCGTGGCGTTCGCGCACCAGCCAGCCCGATGCCTCGAAGCGGCGCAGGATGCGGCTCAGGTAGCCCGCGTCGAGGCGAAGGTCGCGCCCGATCTCGCTCGCCACGGGCGTCTCGCGGTGCGCGAGTTCGTAGAGCACGCGCACATCGGTCAGCGACATGTCGCTGCCAAGGTACGGATCGAGCACGCCGATGCGGCCCGTGTAGAAGCGGTTGAAGCGCCGGATCGCCTTGACGGCGGCGGGGTCGGGGGTGGACGCAGATGCCAGCATGTTTGCCATTGTCATGTTGATATTTGACTTTGGCAATCGATTGAATGGCCTTGCTGACATTGCGCCAAGCGCGCGCAGCGCGACAGATGTGATGGAAAACCCTAAAATCACGGGTTGCCCATTGCGGCGCCGGCCGACCCGAGCCGCGCGCCGCCCACTTCCCCACGATGAACGCCCCCGTCGACGTCTCCTTTTTCGCGCGTGCCGCCAAGCCGCTGACCAGCTACCGAAAGTACTGGGCCGCGCGTTTCGGTACGGCCAAGTTCCTGCCGACCACGCGCAAGGAGATGGACGCGCTCGGCTGGGACAGCTGCGACATCATCGTGGTGACCGGCGACGCCTATGTCGACCATCCGAGCTTCGGCATGGCCGTGATCGGCCGCATGCTCGAGGCGCAGGGCTTCCGCGTAGGCATCATCGCGCAGCCCGACTGGCAGAGCGCCGAGCCGTTCAAGGCGCTCGGCAAGCCGAACCTGTTCTTCGGCGTGACCGCCGGCAACATGGATTCGATGATCAACCGCTACACGGCCGACCGGAAGATCCGCAGCGACGATGCCTACACGCCCGGCGACGTCGGCGGTGCCCGGCCCGACCGCGCGGCGATCGTGTATTCGCAGCGCTGCAAGGAAGCCTGGAACGACGTGCCGATCGTCCTGGGCGGCATCGAAGGCTCGCTGCGACGCATCGCCCACTACGACTACTGGTCGGACAAGGTGCGCCGCTCCATCGTCGTCGACGCCAAGTGCGACCTGCTGCTGTACGGCAACGCGGAGCGGGCCATCGTCGAGATCGCGCACCGCCTGGCCGCCAAGGAGCCGGTGCAACAGATCACCGACGTCCGCGGCACCGCCTATGTGCGGCGCGAGACGCCCGAGGGATGGTTCGAGATCGACTCCACCAGCGTGGACGAACCCGGCCGCGTCGAGGCGCACGTCAACCCGTACCTGATGGTGTCGGAGCAGGCCAAGGCCAACGGCGCCACCTGCGCGAAGGAAGACGAGGCCGAGGCCGTGGCACGCGCGGCCGAGGCGGGCGCCGCCGTGGTCAACCCCGCGATCAAGCCGCTGACCTTCGTGCCGAACCCTGCCCTGGCGCAGCGCGCCAAGCTCAAGGTGCCGCCGCGCGACCGCAGCGTGATCCGCCTGCCGTCGTACGAGCAGGTGCGCGCCGACCCGGTGCTCTATGCCCACGCCAACCGCGTGCTGCACCTCGAGACCAACCCCGGCAATGCGCGCGCGCTGGTGCAGGCCCACGGCGAGGGCGCCACGGCGCGCGACGTGTGGATCAACCCGCCGCCGATCCCGCTCACCACGGCCGAGATGGACCACGTGTTCGACCTGCCGTACGCGCGCAGCCCGCATCCGCGCTATGCCGACGAGAACGGCAGCCACGACGGCGCGACCAAGATCCCCGCCTGGGAAATGATCCGCTTCAGCGTGAACATCATGCGCGGCTGCTTCGGCGGCTGCACCTTCTGCTCGATCACCGAGCACGAGGGCCGCATCATCCAGAGCCGCTCGGAAGACTCGATCATCAAGGAGGTCGAGGCCATCCGCGATTCGGTCAAGGGCTTCACCGGCACCATCTCCGACCTCGGCGGCCCGACGGCCAACATGTACCGCATCGGCTGCAAGTCGCCCGAGATCGAGTCGGCCTGCCGCAAGCCCAGCTGCGTGTACCCGGGCATCTGCCCGAACCTCAACACCAACCACGATCCGCTGATCAAGATCTACCGCCGTGCGCGTGCGCTCAAGGGCATCAAGAAGATCCTGATCGGCTCGGGCCTGCGCTACGACCTGGCCGTGCAGTCGCCCGAGTACGTGAAGGAACTGGTGCAGCACCACGTCGGCGGCTACCTGAAGATCGCGCCCGAGCACACCGAGCAGGGCCCGCTCACCAAGATGATGAAGCCGGGCATCGGCAGCTACGACAAGTTCAAGCAGATGTTCGAGAAGTACTCGGCCGAGGCGGGCAAGAAGCAGTACCTCATTCCGTACTTCATTGCTGCGCACCCGGGCACGAGCGACGAGGACATGATGAACCTCGCGATCTGGCTCAAGAAGAACGGGTTTCGCGCCGACCAGGTGCAGACCTTCTACCCGAGCCCGATGGCCACGGCCACGACGATGTACCACACCAACAAGAACCCGCTGCGCAAGGTCACGCGCGTGAGCGAGACGGTGGACATCGTGCGCGGCGACAAGCGGCGCCGCCTGCACAAGGCCTTCCTGCGCTACCACGATGCCAACAACTGGCCGCTGCTGCGCGAGGCGCTCAAGGCCATGGGCCGCGCTGACCTGATCGGCAACGGCAAGCATCACCTCATTCCGACCTGGCAGCCGCTGACCGACGGTGGCTACACCAGTGCGCGGCGCAAGAACTCGACCTCTGCGCCTGTGGCGCTCGCGCCTGTCAAGCGGACGTCGGTGAAGCCCTCGAAGGGCCGCATTCTCACGCAGCACACCGGCCTGCCGCCGCGCGACAACGGCAGTGGCGGCAAGCCGGTCAACAAGCCCTCACGCAAGGTGCGTTGATGCGTTGGAGAAGGCGCGGTCAGCCGAAGGCCGCGTGCTTCGACAGCCAGAACACCCATGCCCCCAGCGCCGCGCCATGCAGCGCGACCGTGGCGTAGAACCGCCACAGGAAACTCGCCTTGCTCGACTTGTGCCGCAGCAGCCGCTGTGCGCACCACGCGCCCGGCCAGCCGCCTGCGAATGCGAGCAGGTGCAGCGTGCTTTCCTGCGTGCGCCAGCGCCCGGCCCGCGCCGCGCTCTTGTCGAGGGCGTAGGCCACGAAAGTGAGCACGCTCAGCCCTGCAACGACTGCCAGCGCGAGCAGCGGCAGGCGGCCGAGCCACACGGCGGCGCCCAGCGCAGCGGCATAGATCACGATCAGCCACGCGCCCCACGGCGTGCCCGCCGCACTGCGACTCGAGGGACGGCGCGGCTGTGCGCGTGACGCTGCACGAGGCACTCCACTCGCCGAGGCCTCAGCAGCCTCCACGGCCACTGCCCGCGGCCCCTTGCCACCGACATGAATTTCCTCGAATCGCACCGCCATGCCGACCTGCGGCTTCAGCTGGCGATCGAGAAAGTCGCGCAGGTGCACGAACACATCGGCCGACACCTCCGGGCTGCGGATGAAACCGAAGCCGCGTTCGGCCTCCCAGCGAACGAGACGACCTTGGCGCTTCATGAAATCCGGAGAAAGAGGGCTGGGCACATGCCGGCGCATTCTCTCTTGTGGGCCCGCGGTCGCGCTCCTATCATCGGCCGCTCATGAATCTGCATCACTCTCCCCCTCCGTCGACCCGCTGCTGACGTTCGCGCGCGCCTCGCGCGCGCCCGTCAGACCCGCAAGTGGTCGCTGCCGTCCGCCTTCTTCCGCTGATCGAAGAACGCCGGGCGGTGGCCGGATGGTCATGCCCGCTCCCGGCGCTGCGTCGACACGACGCCGCGGCGGCGGGCCCCACGGAGAGTTTCATCAATGAGTGCAAGAACAACGGTCGTCCTGGCCTGGGGCGGCGTGCTGCTGGCCGGCGTGCTCTGGGGCGGCGGCGCGCTGGTGGCGCAATTCCTGATCGATGGCGGCATCGCACCGCAGAGCCTGTCGCTCGCGCGCTTTGCGCTCGGCCTGCCGCTGCTCTGGTGCCTGCACTGGCACATGCATCGCGCGGAGGCAGCAACGCCCACCTGGCGGAGCATGGCGCCGCGCGAGCGGTGGCAGGTGGCCGGGACCGGCGCTGCGGTGGCCCTGAACGTGAGCTGCTGGTTCGCCGGCATCGCACACCTGGGCGCGGCGCTTCCCACGGTGATTTCGATCTGCTGCGCGCCCGTGATCGTGGCGCTGGTATCGGTGCTGCGCGGCCATGAGCGCTTCGGCATGCGCCTCGCCTCGGGATTGCTGCTGGCAATCGGCGGGGTGGCGCTGCTCGTGGCGCCGGCGGCGGGCTGGCAGCGCAATGGCCTGCCGGCGGACTATTCGGCAGGCCTCGCATGGTCATTCGGCTCGGCCTTCTGCTACGCGGCGGTGGTGCTCGGCAATGCGCGTATGCCGCAACGCCTCGGGGCGGTCACCGCGTCGGCCTGGGGAATGAGCGTGGCCGCGCTCTGCATGCTGGCGATCGCGTGGCCGGCGGGCATCACCTGGCCGGCGGGCGCGGCGCAGTGGCTCGGCGTGGGCTACACGGGCGTGGTCACCACGTCGGTCGCCTACCTGGCGTTCGCATGGGGTGCACGGCGGCTGCCGCCCACGTCCGCGGTGGTGGGCACGCTGGTCGAGCCGCTCGTGGCCGCGCTGCTGGCCGGGCTGCTCCTTGCGCAGCCGATGGCGCCGCGGCAATGGCTGGGGGCGGCGGTGCTTGCGCTGGCCATGTTGTTGCTCGCATGGCCGCGACGCACGGGATGAACGGCCCAGGTTGAACGGACGAGGCGCCGCGCGCTGTATGGTGTCGCCCCATGAGCACATCGTTGACGTGGCGGGCTTCAGGATGGCACCGGCTTGCGGGCGTCGTCCTGTTCGGCCTGGCGCTCGGCGCGGCCCCGGGTGCGGGCGCCGCATCTCCGGAGGATTTGCGTGCGGCCTACCAGCGCATGGGCGCCAGCCTCGCGCACAGCGGCCTGGGCCGGCCGATCCAGCTCGACTCGACGGAAACGCCGAACGGATTGCAGGGCGACATCTACGCAGTGCTGGCGCATCCGTTGCCCACGATCGCGGCGGCGCTTCAATCGCCCTCGGACTGGTGCGAACTGCTGACGCTGCACGTCAACAACCGCCGCTGCCGCACGAGCAGTGGTGAAGGGCGAGAAAAGCTGACCCTCGACGTCGTGCGGCGCTACGACAAGCCGGTCGAGCAGGCATTCCAGCTGCCGTTCACCTATCGCCTCGCCGAAGCCACGCCGGGGCACCTGTCGGTCGAGATGTCCGCGGCCGAGGGCCCGCTGGGGACGAGCAACTACCGGGTCACGCTCGAGGCGATCGCCATCGACGCACAGCGCAGCTTCCTGCACTTCAGCTACAGCTACGACCAGAACATGATGGTGCGCCTGGCGACCCAGGCCTATCTGTCGACCTTTGGGCGCAACAAGGTGGGCTTCACGGTGGTGGGTACGGGCGCCGACGGCCAGCCCGAGTACATCCGGGGTCCGCGTGGGCTCGTGGAGCGCAATGCGATGCGCTACTTCCTTGCGCTCGATGCGCATGTGTCGGTTCCGCCGGGTGGGGAGCCGCTTGCGCGGGAGCGCCACTGGTTCGTCGCCTCCCAGCGCTACCCGCGGCAACTGCGCGAGATCGATCTCGACACCTACCTCGCGCTCAAGCGCGAAGACCGGCAGCGCGAGCGCGCGGGCCGCTGAGCTAATCGACCAGCGTGAGCAGCGGCACGTCGCGCTCGCGCGCCATCGCGTCGAGTTCGGCGCGCGTGCGCGTGCAAACCCAGGCCGCGATGGCTTTGTGCGTCGCGGGCGCCGACATGTCGTGCGAAGACGGCGCGCCGGCCACCTCGCAGAGGCGGGCCGCGAAGTGCGGCTCGAGCGCGGCAATGGCCACGCGGCCGTCGGCGCACGGGTACACGCGGTAGCCCGCGTGCGCGCCGCCCACCGCGCCGTCGGGCCGGGTCAGGCCCCAGGTGCGCGGCAGCGCAAGCCAGTCGGCCGAGGCATTCAGCGCCACTTCGAGGTACAGACCGCCCGCGCCCGGTGACGAGCGCGCATGCAGCGTGGCCTGCAGCACGGCCTCGCTCGCGAGCAGCGCACCGCCCATGTCGGCGTAGAGCGTGGGCGGCAGCTCGGTGCCGGTGACGAGGCCGCTTTCGGCGAGGTAGGTCAGGTCGTGTCCCGGCTCCTCGGCGCGCGCGCCGGGCGCTCCGATGATCGCCACCTGCGACAGCGACGGATAGCGTTGCTGCAGCGAGGCCCGGTCGAGCTTGAGCTTGCCGAGCGCCGAGGGGCGAAACGAGGTGAGCAGCACGTCGGTCTGCGCAAGCGCAGCATGCAGGCGCTCCTGGCCCGCCTCGGACTTGAGGTCGGCCACCTCGACGGAAACGCCTTCGTGCAGCGCCGCATAGGCCGTCTTGTTGTAGAGCGCCATCGGGTCGCCGGCCGGCGGCTCGAGCTTGGTGCAGGTGGCGCCCATGTTCCGGCAGCGCAGCAGCGCAGCGGGGCCGGGCAGATTGAGCGCGAGGCTCAGCACGCGCACGCCCGCGAGCGGCTGGAAGGTGGTGGAAGAAGAAATCGGGGTGGCGGCTGGCATGGCGTATGGAGCCCGTGACGGGCGTTGTCTCCGTGGACCTATTCTGGCCCATGCCGCCGGCCATGCGTTAGTCTGCGATGTCGGCGCCCCGGTCGGCCAGCAGGCCGCGCAACAGCGAACGGTGGCAACGCGACGCGTCCTCGCAGTAGCAGCCCACCGAGAACGCCGTGGTGTGCGACAGCGCCGCGAGGAGGTCGAGGCTGCGGCTCGCGTCGGCTTCGGCCATCTCGGCCTTGTACTCGCGCGTGAAGGCGTTCCATTGCGTTACGGTCTCGGCCTGCTGGCCGAGCTTCATGGTCTCGGCGGACGGCGCGAGATTGGGGTACCAGACGTCGTACCAGTCCTGCGATGCGAACGCGGCCTTGGGCACGCCGCGCGGTGGGCGCCGGACGGTACCGATGCGAAGGCCTTCGCCGTCGGCGCGCGGCGTGCCGAGGCGGACGATGCGGATGCTCATGCGGGGTCTCCTTTTCGAGTGTGGCTTCAAGTGCCGACAATGCCGCCGTCGCGCCGGCGGATAGCGAGCGTGGCCGAGCGCGGGCGCGCGCTGCCGGGCGTGGTGCCGTCGGGCCAGGCACTGTTCGGCATGGCGCTGCCGTCCTCGCGCGCTTCGCCGGGATGCTGGATGTTGACGAACAGGGTGCGCCGATCGGGCGTTACCACGCAGCCCGTGACCTCTGCGCCGTTCGGTGCGGTGAGAAAGCGCTTGATCCGTCCGCTCGCGGGGTCGGCGCAGAGCATCTGGTTGTTGCCGAACGCGGCATACGGCGGCTTGCCCACCATTTGCCCGCCCATGTCGGTCTGGATCCAGAGCAGCCCGCCGCTGTCGAAGTGCAGGCCGTCGGGGTTGCCGAAGAGATCGGCGTCGGCTGTGGGATAGCGCGCGCCGCTGCCGGCCTGGGCCGGGTCTCCGGCCAGCGCGAAATGTTCCCAGGCAAAGGCTTCGCTGCCGGCGTCGGCGCCATCTTCGCGCCATCGCAGGATGCCGCCGAAAAGGTTGCCCGCGCGCGGGTTGGCGGCGTCCGTCGCGGGCTGCCCCGGTGCGCCGCGATGGCTGTTGTGGGTCAGGGTGACGTACACCTCGCCGGTTTGCGGATGCACGGCAATCCACTCGGGGCGGTCCATCGGCGTGGCGCCCACGGCATCGGCGGCGAGTCGGGCATGGACCAGCACCTGCGCCTGGTCGGCAAAGCCGCGGGCCGCATCGAGGCCGTTGCGGCCGTGCACGAGTTCGATCCACTGGCCGCGGCCGTCGGCATCGAAGCGGGCCACGTACAGCGTGCCCTCGTCGAGCAGGCGGCTGTTGACGGCGGCTGCGCCGCTGCCGGCGACCTGCATCCTGGCGTGGCTGACGAACTTGTAGATGTATTCGAAGCGCGCGTCGTCGGCCATGTAGACCACTGCGCGGCCGTCCGCTGCGAGCGTGCAGGTGGCGCTTTCCTGGCGCTTGCGCCCCAGCGCCGTGCGCTTGACGGGCGTGGACGACGCATCGAACGGATCGATCTCCACCACCCAGCCGAAGCGGTGCGGCTCGTTCGGATGCTGGCTCAAGTCGAAGCGCTCGTCGAAGCGCCAGTATTCCACCCACTGTGCGCCAGGCACGGTGCCGTAGCGCCGCTGTGCGGTGGTGACGGCTTTCGCGGCGTCTTTCGGTCCGCCAAAATAGCCGTGGAAGTTTTCCTCGCAGCTCAGGTAGGTGCCCCAGGGTGTGGCGCCCATGGCGCAGTTGGCAAAGGTGCCGAGCACCCGTTTGCCTGCAGGATCGGCCGCGGTGCGCATCAGCGCCGACCCGGCCGCCGGACCGGCGATGCGCATCGGCGTGTTGCCGTGAATGCGCCGCGCGAAAGGCGAGGGCCGCACCTGGCGCCAGCCGCTGCGCGTGCGCTCGATCTCGATGACCGAGACGCCCATGGCGTGCAGCGATTTGCGCACCTTCTCGGCGGTCCATGCCGCGTTGCCGTCGGCATGGAGCAGCCGCTCGTCGGTGTACTCGTGGTTCATCACGAGCAGTGCACGGTCCGGTGCTGCGAGCGGAAAGAAGTGCATGCCGTCGTGGTGCATGCCGGCCTGCAGCGCTTGTTCGGCCGCGCTGTTGCTGCCGTCGGGCGCGAACACGGGCATCGGCCGGCCCGCCACGCCGGTGGGGTCGCCCCAGGCACAGAGCAACTGCCATTCGTACTCGTGCGGCAGCACCACGGCATCACGCAGCGACGCGGGCACCGCGGTGAAGCCGAGCACCGCGGGGTCGGCCGCCCCATGCGCGCGGCCCGATTGGAACAGTGCCACCACGGCGGCGGCACCCGATTGCAGAAAGATCCGGCGGTCGAGGGGCATGGGAAGGGTGTTGGGTCGGCGACAGGCGCCATCATCGCCGAGCGGCAAGCCGGGGCGATACTGGCCCCCAACCCGAAGGAGACCCCGCGCATGACCGACCGAATCGAATGGACCCGCCATCCCGATGGCGTGGTGGAACTGCAGCTCGCCCGCCCCGAGAAGATGAACGCGCTCGATCCCGCGATGTTCGATGCATTGATCTCGGCCGGTGAAGCGCTGCGCGGCGACCGGGCGGTGCGCGCGGTGGTGATCTCGGGCCAGGGCAAGGCTTTCTGCGCCGGGCTGGACATGGCCTCGTTCGAGCGCATGGGGGAGGGCGCGGCCAGCGCCGTGCTGGGCGAAGCCGCTGGCGGCACCGACCTGATGACGCGTACCCACGGCATCTCGAACGCGGCTCAGCATGTGGCGTTGGTCTGGCGCGAGGTGCCGGTGCCGGTGATCGCCGCCGTGCATGGGGTGGCCTTCGGCGGCGGCCTCCAGGTGGCGTTGGGGGCCGACATCCGGATAGTCGCGCCCGACGCGAAGTTGTCGGTGATGGAAATCAAGTGGGGCCTGGTGCCCGACATGGGCGGCATGGTGCTGATGCGCGGCCTCGCGCGCAGCGACGTGGTGCGCGAGCTCACCTTCACGGGGCGCATCTTCTCGGGCGAAGAGGCGCTGCAGCTCGGCTTTGCCACGCGGGTGGCCGCGGACCCGCTGACGCAGGCGCGCGAGATGGCGCGGGAGATCGCCGCCAGGAGCCCCGATGCGATCCGGGCCGGCAAGCGCCTGCTCAATGCCTCGCTGTCGCTCGGCCCGGCCGAGCTGCTGCTGGCCGAATCACTCGAGCAGAAGCAGCTGATTGCCAGCCCGAACCAGGTCGAGGCGGTTCGGGCCAATGTGGCGCGGCGTCCGCCCCGGTTTGGCGCGCCAAGCGCCTAAGGTTCATGCCGAATCGGCACGAAAAGTGTGCCAATGTGTGAGTTAGGTCACGCTGCGGTGCAGCAACACCGCTAAAAAAGAATGGCAGTCGCGGTCACATTAATTAACAATTAATCCTTTTGACTACGGCGGCGGTCCTGCATGTCGACCACGTTCTTTTGCAATCTCACTGTCCCCATCCTGGTGGGCGAGGACCGCTACAAATATATCCCCCTCGTTGCGGTGTTCCGCAGCCTTGCCCACGAGCAGGTCGACGAGTGGGTGATGCATCCAGACGGAAGGCCGCGCAGCGACCGCGAACTCGCGGCCGAAGCGGTGGTGGAGCTGCGCCCGTCGCCGCAGACGAGCGACGCCGATCCGCCGCAGCATTTTGATGTGGCCGACATCCTCCAGCTCGACCGCGCGGCCGCGATCATCGTGGCAACCTACCTCGCGGCGCTGCCGCGGCTCTGAAGAAGAGGCCCGCCGAGCGCGGCGTCAATGCCGCCCGCGCGCGTCCACGGGCCAGATGGCCACCAGCGTGTCGCCATCGAACACATGGTAGGCGTCGTGCAGGTTGACCGTGGGATCACAGTGCGGCGTGACGAACTCCACCCGGGCGCCAAGCGCGGGCCGCTCGCCGGCGAACAGCAGCTTGCCGTGCTCGTCGCCGAAGAAGGCATAGCGGCTGGCCGGGTCGGCGCCGCGCGCCACCAGGGGAACGCCGCTGTCGGTGGCAAAGCACTTGGTGCCGCCGTCCACCGTGACCCAGTCGGCCGCATGCGTGCTGACCACCGCCGTCTGCACGAACAGCGACACCTCGAATGGAGCGGGCTGCCCGGCACCGCCGAGCACCTGTGCGTACTCGGCGTCCATGAACACATAGGAGCCCGCCTGCAGTTCCGTGAATGCGTCGCGCCCGGCGTCGAGGTCGTGCGTGCCGGTGCCGGCGCCGGTCACGATCTCGAAATGGATGCCGATGCGCCGCGCCTCCGCCACGATGTGCGCGATGTCCTCGCGCAGCCCGGCGGCTGCGGCACTGCGCTGCTCGCGTGCGACGATGTGCTGCAGGTTGCCGGCATAGGCCTGCAGTCCGCGCAGCTTGAGCCGCGGCTCCGCCATGACGTGGCGCGCGAGTTCGAGCACCTGCGCTTCGTCGGCGGCACCGGTGCGGTTGTAGCCGGCGCCGTAGTCGACCAGCACTTCGAGCGGATGCGGCAGGCCCAGCGTGGCCGCCGCGAGGTCGGCGGCGTTTCGCGGGTCATCGACCACGACCATCATGCCACCGGGGCCCGCGAGCCTGGCGAGCCGGACCAGGCGCGCGATCTTGCTGGGCGTGACGGCCGGCGAGGTGATCAGGACGTCGGGGATGCCCGCCCTGACCATGACCTCCGCCTCGCCGAGCGTGACGCAGCTCACGCCGACCGCGCCTGCTGCCACCTGGCGGCGCGCGATCTCCACCGACTTGTGCGTCTTGACATGCGGCCGCAGCGCGACGCCACGCGCCTTCGCGAAGGCGGCCATGCGCTCGATGTTGCGCGACAGGGCGCCCAGGTCGACCAGCAGAGCCGGCGTGTCGAGCGACAGGCGGCCGCCGGCCAGGCCGATCAGGGGCGTGTTGACTTGCTGCGTCTCAGGGGGCATGGCGCACCTCGTTGGTGAAATCGGGAGAGCCGGCGTAATGTTGTCGCGGCGCGGCCGGCGAAATGATCGCACTGAAAGCGCGGCGTGTTTCAGCTTTCGCGCGCCGAAGTGTGCCGGCGGCCGCGGCGCAGCGCCAGCCACCACAGCAGCGCCGCATTGATGCCCCAGCTGCCCGCCAGCAGCAGCAGCGCGGCCTGTGCCACGCCCGGCGCAAGGTCGAGCGTCAGCAGGCCGAGCGACCAGGGCAGGCCGCCCGCGATGGTGGCGAGCATGGCGATTTCGCTCTCGGGAAACATCGCGCACGCCACGATGCCGGCCACGCCCGCGGCCGTGTAGGTGAGCGCGGCCATGCGCCAGCAGGAAGGGAGGGGCGATCGCGCGTCGGGGGCGTCGGCGGTGTGCATGGCGCGACCTTGGCAGGGCGCGATCCCGCCGTGCGACAGCCGCCTGCGCGAGGCGCTGTAAGCCTTCAGGCGGGCAGGCGCGAAGAGCGGCCGACACGCCCGACCCAGCGCCTGAGCCAGTTCGTCATCGGCAGTTCCACCAGCTTGTAGAGCAGGAACGAGAACGCGACGGCGGCCACGCACCCCGCCAGGGCGATCAGCAGCACCGCGACGGCCGAATGCTGCAGCCCCGTGAGGCGCACGGCGATCGGAATCAGCACCAGGACGAACGGATGGAACAGGTACAGCGAATACGAGCTGTCGCCGATCCGCAGCATCCAGGGAGCGCCGCGCCAGAGCGGTCCGGCCAGCACGATGCCCAGGAACATCATCGCCACCGGCACCAGCAGCACGAAGCCGCGCAACGGCGAGTTCGACATCCCGCCCTCGACGGCCGCGAAAGCCAGCACCGTGCCGACCAGCAGGAGCAGGGCGGACAGGCCCCGGTTCGGCCGCAGCCATCGCTTGTGGAAGGCGACGCCGGTCAGCACGCCGGCCGCGAACTCCACGAACAGCGAGAGGTTGAGCACCTTCGGATCGATCGCCATCACCGGCCCCGCGATGGCGATCGCCAGCAGCAGCGCGCAGGCGACCACCGCGCGTCGATCGGTCGCCATCGGCAGCGCGACCAGGCCCCACAGGATGTAGAACAGCACCTCGTAGGTGAGGGTCCAGCCGTTGTTGACGAGGTACGGCGCCACCGTGGGCCACAGCAGGAAGGACGCGGCCACGTCGGTCGGCACGCTCGCGTTGCTGTTGATGAGCCCCGGCTTCACCAGGAAGATGGCCAGCGCCATCAGCGTGAGCCCCCAGTACAGCGGGAAGATCCGCACCAGCCGCTTCTCGAAGAACTCGGCATGTGTCGCCGGCTTGTGCACCGTGACGAAGTAGATGATGAAGCCGCTGATCATGAAGAACAGATCGACACCGACGATGCCGAAGTCGAAGGACGGGATCGCCCCGTTCGACAGCGCGGCGGCCTTCTGCGCGGCATGGTGCACCACCACGAGCAGCGCGGCGATGCCCCGTCCGGCCTGGATCGACTCGAGGTAGCGAGAGGGGTCTTCGACGATGGCTTGGGATTTCACCGGAGCTGGGCCCCTTGCGGGACCGGGGTTGTTGTGGTTGTTGCTGCCGCTGCGGCGGCGGCGGCCAGGGCTTGCTGGATGCGCGCGCGGCGCAGCCGGCGGTTCTGCACCCGCTCGGCCTGCTGCACCAGAGCCATGGCCGAGAAGATCAGCGGGCTGACCATCGCGAAATGGCGTGCGAAGGAACCGAAATCGGGCTCGAAGATGCCTTCGACGATCAGGAAGGACAGCGGTGCGAGCGCGACCTTGCCGGCCTGGATCATCCGCGGGTCGGTCGATTTCACGCCCTTGACGATTGTCCGGATCATCCAGATGTAGGTGAAAGGCATGATCGCGATGAATGCCAATTGCCCCACCGAGCCAAATCGCAGCAGTTCCAGCGGAAATGCCAGGCGGAAATAGGTGATCAGCGCATTGAGGGCTTGCGCAATCGGGTTTTCGGAGGCGATCACGGCCTGGATGATC
Source organism: Variovorax sp. Soil_C_19 (assembly GCF_057657255.1). NCBI lineage: Bacteria > Pseudomonadati > Pseudomonadota > Betaproteobacteria > Burkholderiales > Comamonadaceae > Variovorax > Variovorax sp. Soil_C_19. Next base: position 674,062 of record NZ_JBDGIV010000001.1, read on the forward strand.
GTGCGGGACCCCTCGGCGCCTATTTCGCGGTTTTCGTTCACCTGCGAGCGCGCGAAATCAAGGGAAACGCCGAGCGCAAACTGAAAGATCAGCGCCATGGCGATATAGACCAAAAGAATCAATAAGACCAGGCGAAATACGGTGAGTCGGCTGCGCAGCAGCCAGAGCCCGACCCACACGGCGCTCACGAGCAGCCAGTATTTGCGCACCATCCAGCCGTAGAGCGTTGCGGTGGCGAGCCAGACCCAGCCGAAGCTCGAACTTCGCGCCGCGAGCACGCAAATCAGCACCACGGTCGCCGACAGCATGTCCTTCGAGAGCACCGATAGAAAAATGGCCCGGATGAAGCCCCAGCCGAGTGAAACCAGGAACACCCCGAGCGTGACGCGCCGGAACTGCAGCAGCGGGATGATCGTGAGCGCCACGCTCAGGATCGCGCCCGCAAGCGGTGCGGTGGCGGCGCTGAGGCCGGCCGATTCGAGCAGAAAAGCGCTGCACGCGTATGAATTGCGTTCCTCCACCGTGGTGGAAGTCAATTGGCAGGCGTCCTCGCCGAAAAAGCTCAGCAGCGTTTCTTCGTCGGGGAAAGTCGCGGCCGCCGTGTCATGGTAGGCAAAAGGTATGACGCCGACGACGATGGAGAAGAAAATGAAAATGAGCGCCGATATGCCAGGGTTCACCGGCTTTCCGCGGACGGTCAGGATCGCTAATTTCATTGGTTCGGGAAGGACGGCGCGCACCTGATTGGCGGCCAGAAAGGATACACGGGCTTTGCAACATGCATGCCGCGTTGCACACGTTTACACCGAGGCCAATTCGCCACACTCGATGTGACCGCATGCAATAGCTGCACGCGTTTGCGTCGTTGCAATTGGAATTGAACACGCGCGCGGACGCGCGAGCAGCTTGCCGAATTGAGGAATCCGTGCCGATGAACGAAAGAGGGAGGGGGAGAGGTGGCCTGCCCGGAGGGGATCGAACCCCCGACAACCTGCTTAGAAGGCAGGTGCTCTATCCAACTGAGCTACGGGCAGATTCCGGGCCGGACAGAAGCGAAAACGAGATACGAGAAGAAAACTTGGTCGGGGCGAAAGGATTCGAACCTTCGACCCTCTGGTCCCAAACCAGATGCGCTACCAGGCTGCGCTACACCCCGACAAGCCTTCCATTCTAGCCCGGATATATAGCGATCAGCGACGCTCGTACTGCGTCTTGCCAAAAAGAATTTCGCGTTCCTTGTCACCGGTGATCGGCTGGCGCAGGTCGGCCAGCACCTTCACGCCACGCTGCACGGCGGGGCGGGCCTCGATCCCGTCGAACCAGGCCTTCAGATGCGGATAGTCGGTGAGCGTGATGCCCTGCTTCTCCCAGCTGCGCAGCCACGGGAAGATCGCGATGTCGGCGATCGAGTAGCTCTTGCCCGCGATGAAGCGGTTCTTCGACAGCTGCCGCTCGATCACGCTGTAGAGGCGCTTGGCCTCGTTGCTGTAGCGCTCGATGGCGTAGGGGATCTTGTCGGGCGCATACATGCGGAAATGGTGCGCCTGCCCGAGCATGGGGCCGACGCCGCCCATCTGGAACATGAGCCACTGCAGCACGTCGTAGCGTTCGCGGTCGCCCGTGGGCAGGAACTTGCCGGTCTTGCCCGCCAGGTAGACCAGGATGGCGCCCGATTCGAAGAGCGAGATCGGCTGGCCGTCCGGACCTTCGGGATCGGTGATCGCCGGGATCTTGTTGTTGGGACTGATCGCGAGGAAGTCGGGCGCGAACTGGTCGCCCTTGCCGATGTTGATCGGGTGGGCGCGGTAGGGCAGGCCGCACTCCTCCAGCATGATGTGAACCTTGTGGCCGTTGGGCGTGGGCCAGGAATAGACGTCGATGGTGGGCGAAGCGGACATGTCGCGGCTCTCCGTTATGCGGGTTGTGATTCGGAAAAGGCAGCATAGCCGCGCCGGACAGTTCGATGTCGCAGAGGGGCTTGCCCGCCGGCCGGCGCAGCGCCGTCGTCAGGCCACGGCGGAGGCGGACGAGAGGTGCTGGTGGATCAGCGCCACCACGGCCGCACCTTCGCCGATCGCGCCGCCCACGCGCTTGACCGAGCCCGAGCGCGCATCGCCGACCGCGAAGACGCCCTGGACGCTCGATTCGAGCGCCGCGGCCGGCCGTGCCGGAAAGCCGCCGCTCGCCGCATCGCCGGTCCGCACGAAGCCGTGCTTGTCGACCGAAACGCCGCAGCCTTCGAGCCAGCCGGTCTCGGGCTCGGCGCCGACGAACAGGAAGATGTTGCGCGCGTCGCAGTCGTGCTCCTGGCCGGTGGCCCGGCAGCGCCAGGTCGCGCCGGTGAGGCCTTCGTCCGGTCCGCCGTTGAGCTTTACGAGTTCGGTGTGTGGATGCAGCTCGATGTTCGGCGTGGCCTCGATCCGGTCGATCAGGTAGCGCGACATGCTCGCGGCCAGCGAGGGGCCGCGCACCAGCACGTTGACCTTGGCCGCATGGCGCGACAGGAACACCGCGGCCTGGCCGGCGGAATTGCCGCCACCGACGAGCGCGACCTCCTGCTGCGCGCAGAGCTTGGCTTCGATGGCCGAGGCCCAGTACCAGATGCCGCGCCCTTCGAATTCGGCGAGCCGGGGTACTTCGGGCCGCCGGTAGCGTGCGCCGCTCGCGATGACGACCGTGCGGGCCTCGATGGCGCGGCCGTCGGTGAGCGCGATGCGCAGGCTGCCGTTCGCGTTGTCGCGCGTGCAGTCGAGCGACACGGCCTTGGCCGGAATCAGCATGTCGACGCCGAACTTCTGCGCCTGCACGTAGGCGCGGCCCGCGAGCGCCTGGCCCGAAATGCCGGTGGGAAAGCCGAGGTAGTTCTCGATGCGCGCACTGGCGCCGGCCTGTCCGCCGAACGCGCGGCAGTCGAGCACGATCACGCGCAGCCCTTCCGACGCCGCATACACCGCGGTGGCCAGCCCGGCTGGACCTGCGCCGACCACGGCCACGTCGAACACCTCGTCGCGCGGCGCGGTGTCGAGCATGCCGAGGCAGCGGGCGAGCTCGTCCTCGGAAGGATTCACCAGCACCGAGCCGTCGGGGCACACGGCGAGCAGCTTGCAGGCGCCGTACTGTTCGAGCAGCGCCGCGGCGTCGGGGTCGTCGGCCGCATCCACCAGGTGGTAGGGGTGCCCGTTGCGGCGCAGGAAGTTCTCGAGCCGTGCCATGTCGGGCGAGGCCGGCTGGCCGATCAGCACCGGCCCGCTCGCGCCCGATTCGATGAGGGCCACGCGCCGCAGGATCAGCGCGCGCGTGATGCGCTCGCCCAGGTCGGCTTCGGCCACCAGGAGCGCGCGCAATTGCGCGGGCGGCACGAGCAGCGCCTCCACGTCCTCGTCGGCATGGCCGTCGACGAGCGCGGGCTGGCCGCTCAGCTGGCCCACTTCGGCGAGGAATTCGCCCGGTCCCTGGCGCACGATCGGCACCACGTGGCCCAGGCCGTCGCGTTGCGTGACAGCGACCACGCCGCGCAGCAGCACGAACATGCCGGGGCTGGTTTCGCCGGCGGTGAAGAGACGCTCGCCGCGCGCGAAGCGCTGCACCGTGCCGAAGCGCGCCACGCGCGCGACTTCGGCGTCGCTGAGCACCGGAAAGGCCTGGTGAAGGCGGTTGTCGAAACTGCTGCTGCTTGTGTTGTTGCTGGTTGCGGCTGTCGCCATGTCGGACGCTCCATGTCGGGGAACCCGCATTAAACCTTCAAGCAAGGCCATTCATGCGCTGTAACACGGTCATGCAAATGCCATGCCGTTGACATGCCGGTTTCACCGCGGGTGCCGAGACTCCGTCGCAGAAAGGGTTCCCCATGAAAGAACTGCCCAATCCGACGTTCCCGCTTTCGCAGATCGGCCTGCGCGCCGCGCTCTGGCCCACGCCCGGCCTTCCGCGCGTGCCGGTCGCCGAGGTGCCCGCCGCCATCCTGGTGCCGCCGGTGGTCGATGCGAAGCAGGGCATCACGGTGGGCTGGGCACGCCACCTCGACGACGTGCGCGCCGCGCAGCGCCTGCGCCACGAGGTGTTCGTCGGCGAGATGGGCGCCCGCGTGAGCACGCCGCTGGCGGGCCACGACATCGACCTGTTCGACGATTTCTGCGAGCACCTGCTGGTGCGCGATGCACTGACACAGCAGGTGATCGGCACCTACCGCGTGCTCACGCCGGCGCAGGCCCGGCGCGTCGGCAGCACCTACAGCGACACCGAATTCGACCTGACCCGCCTGCGCGACCTGCGCGAGCGCATGGTCGAGCTCGGCCGCAGCTGCGTGCACCCGGCGCATCGGCAGGGCGGGGTGATCCTCGCCCTGTGGGGCGCGCTGGCGGGGTTCATGCACCGCAACAAGCTAGACACGATGATCGGCTGCGCGAGCATCCCGATGTCGCACAACGGCGTGACCAGCGGCGACGCCGCGGCCAGCATCTGGCGCCAGCTCTCGGCCACCCACATGGCACCGATCCAGTACCAGGTGCAGCCGCGCCTGCCGCTGCCGGTCGAGCGGCTCGACAGCGCGCTTGATGTCGAGCCGCCTGCACTCATCAAGGGCTACCTGCGCCTCGGTGCCAAGGTGCTGGGCGCGCCGGCCTGGGACCCGGACTTCAACACCGCCGACCTGCCGATGCTGATGCGCATCGACGACCTGCCGCCGCGCTACCGCAAGCATTTTCTCGGCGCATGAAGCCAGCGGCGATCCGGCCCGAGGGAGGGCCGCCGGGTTCCTCGCCCAGCCTGGCGCCGGAGGCGGGCGGACCGCTGGCGTCACGGGTGCGTCACGAAACCGTCACGAACGACGGTGACACTGTCATATTCCCGTCTTCATGTACTGCCGTGCCGCTTGCCCCAGAATCATTGCCCATGGAATCTGTTTCCGCTGGCCCGCCAGTCGCGGCTTCGGCATTCAAACTCCTCGACCGCGACCACAGCATCCTGTCGTTCAACGAGCGCGTGCTCGACTGGGCGCACCGGCCCGAAGTGCCGCTGATCGAGCGCCTGCGCTACCTGTGCATCGTGTCGTCGAACCTCGATGAATTCTTCGAGGTCCGTGCCGCGCCGCACCTGATCGCCAGCGGTGCCGGCGACCGCAAAGGCGTCTACACCGTCGGCTCGTTCGAGCGCCTGGCCGAAACCGCTCATGCGCTGGTGGCGCGCCAGTACGCGCTGTACAACGACGAGCTGATGCCAACCTTCGCGACGCACGGCATTCACATCATTTCGCACGGCGAGCGCAACGCCGCGCAGCGCAAGTGGGTCAGCGAGTATTTCGAGCGCGAGGTGCGCCCGCTGCTGATCCCGGTGGGCCTCGATCCGGCGCATCCGTTCCCGCAAGTGGCCAACAAGTCGCTCAACTTCATCGTGCGGCTCGGCGGCAAGGATGCCTTCGGGCGCGAGAACCCGATTCAGATCGTCAAGGTGCCGCGCGTGCTGCCGCGCGTGATCCGCATGCCGGCCAAGGTGTCGGAGGGCAAGACGCTGTTCGTGGCGTTGTCCAGCGTGGTGCGCGCGCACCTGTCCGGCATGTTCCCCGGCCGCGAGGTGGGCGACTTCTCGCAGTTCCGCGTCACGCGGCATTCCGATCTCGCGGTGGACGAGGAAGACGTCAAGAACCTGCGCACCGCGCTGCGCCAGGGCCTGCAGCACCGCCACTTCGGGCAGGCGGTGCGGCTCGAGGTGTCGGCCAGCTGCGCGGAGTCCCTGGCGAGCTTCCTGCTGGCGCAGTTCAACCTGCCGCCGCAGGCGCTCTATCGCGTGCACGGGCCGGTCAACCTCGCGCGGCTGACGCAGCTGATCGACCTGCTCGAAGAGCCGCAACTGCGCTTTCCGCCTTACGCCGCCTCCTATCCGGTGACGCTGTCGCCGGCGCAGTCGTTCTTCGAGCGCCTGCAGCGCGGCGACGTGCTGATCCATCAGCCCTTCGAGAGCTTCGACGGCGTGCTCGCCTTCCTGCGCGAGGCGGTCGACGACCCGCAGGTGCTGGCCATCAAGCAGACCATCTACCGCACCGGCCCCGACTCCGAACTGATGGACCTGCTGCGCGAGGCCGTGCGCAAGGGCAAGGAAGTGACGGTGGTGGTGGAGCTCAAGGCCCGCTTCGACGAAGAGGCCAACATCAACTGGGCCGAGATGCTCGAATCGATCGGCGCGCAGGTGGTGTATGGCGTGGTCGGCCTGAAGACGCACGCCAAGATGCTGCTGGTGACGCGCCGCGAGGGCAAGCAGATGCGTCGCTATGGGCATCTCTCGACCGGCAACTACAACCCGCGCACCGCGGGGCTCTACACCGACATCAGCCATCTCACGGCCGATCCACTCTTGACGGCTGACATGGAGGCGGTGTTCGTGCACCTGGCCAGCCAGAGCCGGCTGCCGAAGCTCAACCGCATGTGGCTTGCGCCCTTCGACCTGCACCGCAACCTCGTGGCGCAGATCGACGCGCTCGGCGTGGCGGCGGCTGCCGGTGAGCCCACGCGCATCGTCGCCAAGATGAATGCGCTGACCGACGAAGAACTGGTCGCCGCGCTGGTGCGCGCCGGGCAGAACGGCGTGAAGATCGACCTCATCGTGCGCGGCGCCTGCACGCTGCCGGCGCAGGTGCCGGGGCTGACCGACAACATTCGCGTGCGTTCGGTGATCGGGCGCTTCCTCGAACACTCGCGGGTCTTCTATTTCCGCAACGGCGAGGACGAATCGCTCTACCTGTCGAGCGCCGACTGGATGAACCGCAACATGATGCGGCGCATCGAGCTGGCCTGGCCCGTGACCGACCCGAGCCTGCGCCAGCGCCTGATCGACGAATGCCTGGTGGCCTACCTGCACGACGGACGCGATGCCTGGGACCTTGGCGGCGACGGCGTCTACACCCGCGTCGACCGCGACACCCACCCCGGGGAGGCCGGCGCCTCGCGCGCCATCGAGGCGCACGGGGCGCAGACCGCGCTCATGAACCGGTACGGCGCGCGTGGTGGGCACGCCGAGGCCTCCGGCAGCTGACGAAGACCGAAAGGCGATGACCATGGACCTGATCTTCTGGCGCCATGCCGAAGCCGACGACTGGACCGAGGGCTGCGACGACCTGCAGCGTTCGCTGACTGGCCGCGGCGAAAAGCAGGCCAAGCGCATGGCCAGTTGGCTGGACCGCCAGCTGCCCGACGGCACGCGCATCATCTGCAGCCCGTCGCGGCGCTGCGAGCAGACTGCGCTGGCGCTCGGCCGCAAGTACAAGCTGCGTTCGGAGCTCGCGCCCGACACCACGCCCGACGCTTTGCTGAGCGCGGCGGGCTGGCCCAACGGCAAGTCGGTCGTGCTGATGATCGGCCACCAGCCCTCGCTCGGCCAGGCCATCTCGCTGCTGCTGGGGCTGAAGCAGGACAGCTGCCCGGTGCGCAAGGGCTCGGTGTGGTGGATCCGCACGCGCGAGCGCGATGGCGATGTGCAGACGGTGGTGGTCACGGTGCAGTCGCCCGAGCTGCTCTGAGTTGGTGGGGCGCGTGATCTGCCCCAATATGTAAACTAATTCACCAATTTCGCGGGGACGCGGCACGGTTATGTAGGCACAATGGCCGTGCCGGATGCATTTAGAAACATATGCATCTATAACTTACAACTACAAGGCGATTGCGCAGCAAGCGCCTTGTGTGCCGCGGAATTCCGGGCAGGCGGGTGAGCAGGCTGTACAGCCGCCTTTCACCCGCGAATGCCCATGAAAGCGCTTGTGCCGCTGCTGGCCGCAGCAGTCCTTCTCCTGTCGGGATGTGCCGCCACGCGCCCCCCCGAGCCCGCCCCGCAGGTTCGACACGACGCGACCCGCACCGTCACCCGGATCGAACTCGTCTACAACGACGAAGACCTGCTGAATGTCATGGACGGCGGCGGTTCCGCCATCGTCGGATGGGCGGGTGTCTTTGGCCCGGTCGGCACGCTCGTTGCGCTCGGCGTGGAGGTCGGCACCCGCGTCACGCGGGCCGATCGCATCGAACGCCGCACTGGGGAGTTCACCACCCGTGTGAAGCAGGGCGGGGCGGTGCCGCTGAATCGGCATTTCGCCGACCTGGTGGCGGCACGCCTGCGGGCCAGTGGCCGAGAGGTCAAGTTGACGCCGGTCGCTCGCGTCGACAGGCCGGACGACGTGTTGCAGGCGCCGGGGTTCGAGCCCACCCCTGGCTACAGCACGCTCATCATGCGGGTTACCACGACCTACGGCGCGGCCGACATGACCTCGAGCTACAAGCCCTTCGTCGCGATCGAGCAGGCGCTCAAGAACGAGCAGCAGGCGGTGCTCCACCAGACCACTCACACCGCCGACCTCGAAGAGCCGGCCTTCCTGGCCTACGACGGCCTGCTGCAGGACACGGCCAAGGCCCAGGAGGGCCTGCGGCGCGGGCTGTCGCAGATCCTCTGGCTGGCCTACGCCGGCATGTTCGGCGACGATGCGCTGCCCCGTCTTGCCCAAGCCGATCCGAAATAAGACTGCGCGGGGCCGGCAGGGCGCTCGTTCTAGCTGAGTTCGATGCGCCAGTTGCTGGTTTTTTGCCACGCCAGCACTTCTTCGCGCAGCAGATGCGCGGACTGCGGATAGGCCTCGGCCCAGTCTGGCGCGCACGCGATCGTGAACGCCCGTGCGCCCAGCGCCGCCAGATGCAGCGCTTCGGCGTCGGGGTCGCGGCGCGCGTGGCACAGGATGACGGCCAGCCGCAGCGACAGCAGCTGCATCACGAAGGTCTCGTCATCGAGTGCCGCCTCGAGCTTGCGCAGCTTGCCGCGCTGGCCCAGCACCAGTTGCGCCAGTGCATGCAGTTCGTTGACCGCGAAGCCGGGCGCGTCGGTGTTGTCGAGGATGTAGGCACCGTGCTTGTGGTAGTCGCTGTGCGACACCAGCGTGCCGATCTCGTGCAGCTGCGCTGCCCAGCCGAGCTTGCGCAGCGCGCGCCCGGCGCGGCTGCCGGTGCTGCCGCCCCGGGCTGCGGGCATGAGCTGCACGAACAGCGCCGCCGCGGTGTCGCCCACGCGCCGTGCCTGTGCCGCATCCACCGCGAACCGGCTGGCCAGCCGCGCCACCGTGGCCGTGCGCATGTCGGCCACGCTCTCGTCGCGCTCCAGCAGTTCGTACAGCACGCCGTGGCGCAGCGCGCCCTGGGCGACCTTCATCTGCTCGATGCCGAGCAGGTCGAACACGGCGCGCAGCACGCTCACGCCGCCGCCGATCACGGCCTTGCGGTCTTCGCGCATGCCGTCGATGCGCAGCCGGTCGGTGCTGCCGGCCTTGAGCAGGCGGTCGACGAGCCAGTCGAGCCCTTCGCGCGTGACGAGCCCCGGCTCGCCGCCGGCCGCGGCCAGCATGTCGCCCACCGCGCCGATGGTGCCGGAGGCGCCATAGGCCACGTCCCAGCGGTCGCGGCCGTAGCCGGAGAGCGCATCGTCGAGCACCGCCTTGGCGGCCACCTCGGCGGCGCGGAAGGCGGCGGGCGTGAAGAGCCCTTCGGCGAAGTGCTTCATCGACCAGGCGACGCTGCCCACGCGGTAGGACTCCACCAGCTCGGCCTCGAGAGCGCGGCCGATGATCATTTCGGTGGAGCGCCCGCCGATGTCGATCACCAGCCGCCGTTCGCGGTCGGAGGCATCGGTGTGCGGCAGCATGTGCGCCACGCCCTGGTAGATCAGGCGCGCTTCCTCGCGGCCCGGGATCACGTCGATGCCGAACCCCAGGATGGTGCGCGCACGCAACAGGAATTCTTCTCGGTTGCGCGCCTCGCGAAGCGTCTGCGTGGCCACGGCGCGCACCTGCGAGCGCTTGAAGCCGGCCAGCCGCTCGCCGAAGCGGGCCAGGGCGTCCCAGCCGCGCTGCATGGCTTCGGGTGTGAGGTTGCGGGCGCTGTCGAGGCCGTTGCCTTGGCGCACGGTTTCCTTGAGGTATTCGGTGCGGTGGATCTGGCCGTGGTCGACCTGGCCGATTTCGAGCCTGAAGCTGTTCGAACCGAGGTCGACAGCGGCGAGGCGGGTGCCGTTTTGCATGTAGTTCTGTGAGAGGAGCAGTGACATGGATCGTAGCGCCGTATGGCGCGCCGAAGGTCCACGGCGGGCATCGGCAGAGGCTAGGCGTGACAAATGACGGTTCCGTGACAGCGTCACATGCGCCAGGGGAGAGCAACCGCTTTTTCCCTCGACAGCGAGGTGTCACACCGATGTCACACAAGCTTTTTAGAGTCCGTTCCAAGCCCGAAAGGGACTACTTCTTACTTCTAAAGGACGCCTTTGATGAATACGACCTTCAAATTCGCCGCCGCCGGCCTCGTGACCGCGCTCTTCGCCCATGTGCCCGCCTTCGCGCAAGACGTGACCGGCGCCGGTGCCAGCTTCCCGGCACCGCTCTATGCCAAGTGGGCCTCCGATTTCAACAAGGCCACCGGCGTCAAGATCAACTACCAGTCGGTGGGCTCGGGCGCCGGCCTGAAGCAGATCGAGGCCAAGACGGTCGACTTCGGCGCTTCCGACGCGCCCCTGAAGGACGAGGACCTCCAGGCCAAGGGCCTGATGCAGTTCCCCACCGTCATCGGCGGCGTGATCCCCGTGGTCAACATCCAGGGCATCAAGCCCGGCGAGCTGAAGCTCAACGGCCAGGTGCTCGGCGACATCTACCTGGGCAAGATCACCAAGTGGAACGACCCCGCCATCAAGGCGCTGAACGGCTCGCTGGCCCTGCCTGACGCCACCATCGCACCGGTTCGCCGTGCCGACGGTTCGGGCACCAGCTTCCTGTTCACCAACTACCTGAGCAAGGTCAACGCCGAGTGGAAGACCAAGGTCGGCGAGGGCACGGCCGTCAACTGGCCGACCGGCGCGGGCGGCAAGGGCAACGAAGGCGTCGCAGCGTTCGTGAACCGCCTGCCGAATTCGATCGGCTACGTCGAGTACGCCTACGTCAAGCAGAACAAGATGACCTACGCCCAGCTGCAGAACGCGGCCGGCAACTTCGTCTCGCCGGAAGCCGATGCCTTCAAGGCCGCCGCTGCCAACGCCGAGTGGAACAAGAGCTTCTTCCAGGTGCTGACCAACCAGGCCGGCAAGGACGCATGGCCCATCACCGGCGCCACCTTCATCCTGATGCACAAGGTGCAGGACAAGCCCGCCAATGCCACCACGGTGCTGAAGTTCTTCGACTGGGCCTACAAGAGCGGCGACAAGACGGCCGACGACCTCGACTACGTGCCGATGCCCGACAACGTGAAGGCCACGATCGCCAAGGCATGGGGTGAAGTGAAGGACGCATCGGGCAAGCCGGTCGCATCCAAGTAATTCCAACCATCACAGTCCAGGACGGCGCACCGTGAGCAACAGAACGCTCGACGGTGCGCCGCTTTCGTCATTGCCGGAGCGACCCGTGTCATCCACTTTCCCTGCTTCCGCAGCCGCGCTCGACCGTTCAGGCGATCGTGCGCGAACCAACCCGCCACCGGCCAAGGCGCCGCGTTCCGGTCCCATGGCCGACCGCCTGTTCGGCTGGGCGGCCAAGGGCGCCGCGTTGCTGACGCTCGCGATGCTGATCGGCATTTTGCTGTCGCTGATTGCCGGCGCATGGCCAGCGATCGCGAAGTACGGCCTCGGCTTCCTGACGAGCAGCGTGTGGGACCCGGTGAAGGACGAGTACGGCGGCCTGGTCATGATCTACGGCACGCTGGCCACCTCGCTCATCGCACTGGTGATCGCCGTGCCGGTGAGCTTCGGCATCGCGCTTTTCCTGACAGAACTTTCGCCCAACTGGCTCAAGCGCCCGCTGGGCACAGCCATCGAATTGCTCGCCGCCGTGCCGTCGATCGTCTACGGCATGTGGGGCCTGCTCGTGTTCGGCCCCATTCTTTCCACTTATGTGCAGCAGCCGCTGCAGAAGCTGTTCGAGGGCGTGCCATACCTGGGCGCCCTGGTGTCCGGCCCGCCCGTGGGCATCGGCATCCTGTCGGCCGGCATCATCCTCGCGATCATGATCATTCCGTTCATCGCCTCGGTGATGCGCGACGTGTTCGAGGTGACGCCGCCGCTGCTCAAGGAGTCGGCCTACGGCCTCGGCTCCACCACCTGGGAAGTGGTTTCCAAGGTGGTGCTGCCCTATACCAAGGCCGGCGTCATCGGCGGCATCATGCTCGGCCTCGGCCGGGCGCTCGGTGAAACGATGGCCGTCACCTTCGTGATCGGCAACATGAACCAGCTCAACTCGCTGTCGGTGTTCGAGGCGGCCAACAGCATCACATCGGCACTCGCCAACGAGTTCGCCGAAGCCGGCGCCGGCCTGCACCAGGCTGCGCTGATGTACCTCGGCCTGGTGCTGTTCTTCATCACCTTCGTCGTGCTGACGCTGTCGAAAGTGCTGCTGGCCCAGATGAAGAAGAGCGAAGGAACCAAGTCGTGAGCAGCACCGCACAGAACCTCCTCAACGCCAAGGCGTTGGCGGAAACGCGCCAGGCCAGATTCGCCTCGCGCAACCGCGTGAACAAGGTCGCGCTGACGCTGTCGCTCGCGGCGATGGCGTTCGGCGTCTTCTGGCTGGTCTGGATTCTCTGGGAAACGCTGCGCCTGGGCATCGGCGGCCTGGCGCTCGCCACCTTCACCGAGATGACGCCGCCGCCGAACGAGGCGGGCGGCATTGCCAACGCGATCTTCGGTTCGTTCGTGATGGTGATGATGGCGACCTTCGTGGGCACGCCCATCGGCATCATGGCCGGCATCTACCTGGCCGAGTACAACCCGAAGGGCTGGCTCTCGTCGGTGACGCGCTTCGTCAACGACATCCTGCTGTCGGCACCGTCGATCGTGATCGGCCTGTTCGTGTATGCCGTCGTGGTCGCGTACTTCAAGACCTTCTCGGGCCTGGCCGGTGCGCTGTCGCTGGCGCTGATCGTGATTCCGGTGGTGATCCGCACCACCGAGAACATGCTGCAGCTGGTGCCCCCGGGCCTGCGCGAAGCGGCCTATGCGCTCGGCACGCCGAAGTGGAAGGTCATCCTGAGCATCACGCTGCGCGCCGCGCGCGCCGGTGTGGTGACGGGTGTGCTGCTGGCCGTGGCACGCATCGCCGGCGAAACGGCACCGCTGCTCTTCACCGCGTTGAACAACCAGTTCTGGACCGCCGATGTGAGCCAGCCGATGGCCAGCCTGCCGGTGACGATCTTCAAGTTCGCGATGAGCCCGTACGAGAACTGGCAACAGCTGGCCTGGGCCGGCGTGTTCCTGATTACCGTGGCCGTGCTCGCCCTCAACATCCTGGCGCGAGTACTGACGCGCAACAAATTCTGATCCAACAAGTAGCCACCATGCCAAACACCGCCGCACAACCGTCGCGCTCGAAGCTCTCGGTCAAGGACCTGAACTTCTACTACGGCAAGTTCCACGCGCTCAAGGGCATCAACCTCGAGATTCCCGAGAACAAGGTCACGGCCTTCATCGGCCCGTCGGGCTGCGGCAAGTCGACCCTGCTGCGCACCTTCAACCGCATGTTCGAGCTCTATCCCGAACAGCGCGCGGAAGGCACCATCGCGCTCGACGGCGAGAACCTGCTCACCTCCAAGCAGGACGTCGCGCTGATCCGCGCCAAGATCGGCATGGTGTTCCAGAAGCCCACGCCGTTCCCGATGTCGATCTACGACAACATCGCCTTCGGCGTGAAGCTGTTCGAGAATCTCTCGGCCAGCGACATGGACGACCGCGTGGAGTGGGCCCTGAAGAAGGCCGCGCTCTGGACCGAAGTGCGCGACAAGCTGCAGCAGAGCGGCTCGGGCCTTTCGGGCGGCCAACAGCAGCGCCTGTGCATTGCGCGGGGCATCGCCATCAAGCCCGAGGTGCTGCTGCTCGACGAACCGTGCTCGGCGCTCGACCCGATCTCGACCGCGAAGATTGAAGAACTGATCGCCGAACTCAAGAGCGAGTACACCGTGGTCATCGTCACGCACAACATGCAGCAGGCCGCACGCTGCAGCGACTACACCGCCTACATGTATCTGGGCGACCTCATCGAGTTCGGTGCCACCGAGCAGATGTTCTTCAAGCCGCAGCGCAAGGAGACCGAGGACTACATCACCGGCCGCTTCGGTTAAGTCAAAGGAGACAACATGACCGAGAAACACCTTTCCAGCCAGTTCGACAGCGAACTCAACGGCGTCTCGTCGCGCGTGATGGAGCTCGGCGGCATGGTCGAATCGCAGATTCACCAGGCCGTGTACGCGCTGCTTCAGTTCGACCCCGAGGCGGCCGATCGCGTGATGGAGACCGAAGTGCGCGTGAACGCGATGGAGATCGAGATCGACCGCGAGCTGTCGTCGATCATCGCGCGGCGCCAGCCCACGGCGCGCGACCTGCGCCTCTTGATCGCCATCTCCAAGACCACCGCCAACCTCGAGCGCGTGGGCGACGAGGCCCACAAGATCGCGCGCATGGTCAAGTCGATCATCGAGAGCGGCTCGGCCCGTGCGCTGCCCTCGAACGAGCTGCGCATCGCCGCCGACCTGGCCTCGGGCCTGCTGCGCACCGCGCTCGACGCGTTTGCGCGCCTGGACACGGCCGCGGCGCTGTCGATCCTCAAGGACGACGACCTGATCGACAAGGAGTTCGACGGCTTCGTGCGCAAGCTGGTCACCTACATGATGGAAGATCCGCGCACCATCTCGGCCAGCCTCGACCTGCTGTTCCTGGCCAAGGCCATCGAGCGCATCGGCGACCACGCGAAGAACATTGCCGAATTCATCATCTACATCGTCAAGGGCGCCGATGTGCGGCACACTTCGATGCAGGAAATCGAGTCGGCGCTTCAATGACCCACCCCCGTTCCTTGCTCACTTCGTGTAGCCGACTCCCCCCTCAAGGGGGCAACACCAGCGGCCCGGCAAAGCCGGTTCCGCGGTGTTCCCCGCCTAGGCCATTGGGCGCGGGGGCTTGTGCAGCATTTCAATCTCTCTCATGAAGAAGCCACGAGTCCTGATCGTTGAAGACGAATCCTCGATCGCCGAGCTGATCGCGGTCAACCTGCGCCACAACGGCTTCGAGCCGATCTGGTCGGAAGACGGCGCCGCAGCCCAGCGCGAGATCGACGCCTTTCTGCCCGACCTGATCCTGCTCGACTGGATGCTGCCGGGCCAGAGCGGCCTGCAGCTCGCACGCCAGTGGCGCAAGGATGCGCGCACCAAGGGCATCCCGATCCTGATGCTGACCGCGCGCGGCGACGAGCCCGACAAGGTCGCGGGCCTCGACGCGGGTGCCGACGACTACATCACCAAGCCGTTCTCCACGCAGGAAATGCTCGCCCGAATCCGGGCCGTGCTGCGCCGCCGCGCGCCCGAGGTCGTGACCGAGCGCGTCGAGATCGGCGAACTGGTGCTCGACACCGCGACGCACCGGGTCACCTGGCAGGGCAATGCACTCAAGGTGGGCCCGACCGAATTCAAGCTGCTCGCCTACCTGATGCAGCATGCCGAGCGCGTGCACAGCCGCGCGCAGCTGCTCGACAAGGTATGGGGCGACCACGTCTACATCGAGGAGCGCACGGTCGACGTGCACGTCAAGCGCCTGCGCGAATCGCTCGGTGCGGCTTCGCCGATGGTCGAGACGGTGCGCGGCGCCGGCTATCGTCTGACCGCCCAGGTCACGGTTTGAGCCGGCGCGCCGTTCGCTCCGGCCACGGGCGCGGATAATCGCGCGCCATGCCGTTTCGCATTGCCACGTTTCTGCTCGCGTCCCTCCTGGTCGGGGCGGGTGTCGGCGCGGTTCTCGGCTGGAAGTACTGGTGGCTCGGCGCCTGGCTGGGCGCGGTGCTGTGGCTCGGGCTCGACGCCTGGCGCGCAGAACGACTGCTGCGGGTGCTGCGCAACGATGCCGCCGGCCTGCCCACGCGCGGCCCGGGGGTCTGGGGCGAATTGGCGGAGCGCATCCGCAAGCTGCTGCGCGAGCGCGAGCAGCAGACCCGGCAGGCTGAAGAACGGCTACAGGAGTTCCTTGCGGCGATCCAGGCTTCGCCCAATGGCGTGATCCTGCTCGACGAGCAGGGCCGCATCGAGTGGTGCAACCAGACGGCCGCCGGCCAGTTCGGCATCAACGCCGAGCGCGACCTGCTGCAACACCTGGCGAACCTGGTGCGCGACCCGGCTTTCGTCGCCTACCTGGCCTCGTGGAACTACAGCCGCGACGTGGTGATCGATGCCTCGGGGGCCGGACCCGCGCAGCAGCGCAGCCACTCGATCCGGCTGTCGGTGCAGGTGCATCCCTATGCGGGCAACCGCCGCATGCTGCTCACGCGCGACATCACCGCGCTCGAACAGGCCGAGGCGATGCGGCGCGATTTCGTGGCCAACGTCTCGCACGAGATCCGCACGCCGCTCACGGTGCTCGCGGGCTTCGTCGAGACGCTGCAGAACCTGCCGCTCGACGCCGAGGAGCGCGCGAGGTACCTCGCACTCATGAGCCAGCAATCTCACCGCATGGAAACGCTGGTGAATGACCTGCTGACGCTGTCGCGCCTCGAAGGCAGCGCGCCGCCTTCGGGCAGCCAATGGGTCCGCATGCGCGCCTTGTTCGCGCAGTGCGAGGACGAAGGGCGCGGTTTGTCGGGCCGGCTCGCGCCGCTCGGGCACCGGCTCTCGTTCGAGCTCGGTGCGGAATCCGAGATCTCGGGTGCGCCGACGGAGCTGCAGAGCGCGATGTCGAACCTTCTGACCAATGCCATCCGCTACACGCCCGGCGGCGGCGATGTGGCGGTGAGCTGGCGGCTGCTGCCCGACGGGCGCGGCGAATACGCGGTGCGCGATACCGGGCCCGGCATCGCGGCCGAGCACCTCCCGCGCCTGACCGAGCGCTTCTACCGCATCGACCGCAGCCGCTCGCGCGAGACCGGCGGCACCGGCCTGGGCCTTGCGATCGTCAAGCACATCGCACAGCGGCACGGGGCCGAACTGCGCATCGAAAGCACCGTGGGCAAGGGCTCGCGTTTTGCGCTGGTGTTTCCCGCCAGCCGGGTGCGCGAGGCGCGGCTGCTGGCGAAATCGCCTACGAGCCCATCGGGCCCATCGAGCGCCGCATCGTCCAGCGCAGCAGCGCGCCGAACAACAACGCCGTGACCGCGAGCGCACCCGCGCTCATGAGCCAGAACGCCAGCGGCGACTGCATGGCGGGCCACGGACCCAGGCCTCGGTAGGCCAGCAGGTAGCTGCCGCCGAGCCCGACACCCCAGAGCAGCGTGCAGTAGATGGCGAGCGGCATGAAGGTGACGCGGTAGCTTCGCAGCACGAACACGCACAGTGTCTGCAGCGCATCGGCGAAATGGTAGGCCGCCACCACCAGCAGCAGCGACGCGGCCAGCGCGGCCACGGCGGGGTTGTCGGAATACACCTGCGCCAGCTTGAAGCGCAGCGCCACCATCGCGCCCGCGAAGAACAGCGCGCACAGGGCGGTGAGTTCGAAGCCGAGGCGGCAGGCGCGGCGCGCCCGGTGCGCCTGCCCGGCGCCGAGCCAGAAGCTCACTCGCGCGCTGGTCGCGATGGCCAGCGAGAGCGGCACCATGTAGGCTACGGCCAGCAGGTTCGACGCGATCTGGTGTGCCGCTGCCGCCGCGGTGCCCAGCCGTGCAATGAACAGCGCCATCAGCGTGAACGAGGTCACTTCCACCAGCACCGCGAGGCCGCCGGGAATGCCCAGGCGCGCGAACTGGCGGATCTGCTGCCAGTCGGGCCGCTCGATGCGCTCCCAGAGCTGGTAGCCGCGGTAGAAGCTGCTGCTGCGCAACAACCACGCTGCGCATCCGAGCATCGCCCAGTTCACGAACAGCGTGGCCCAGGCGCAGCCCACCAGGCCCATCGCGGGCAGACCGACGCCGCCGAAAGTGAACCAGACCGAGAGCGGCAGCTTCACGGCCAGCGAGCCGATCTGCAGCCAGGTCACGACCTGCGGCTTGCCGAGGCTCTGGCTGAGCGTGCTGAACAGGCGGAACAGCAGCGCCGGCGGCAGCGCGAACGCGAGCACCGCCAGGTACGCTTCCACCACGGCGCGCATCGCGGGCGGCACCTGGGTCCATTGCAGCACCGCACCGGGAAAGAGCAGCACCGCCATGCCCACGGCGATGGCGATGGCCGCCAGGTAGAGCGACTGCCGCACCGAGCGGCCGACCTCGCTGGGACGGCCAGCGCCGTGGAGTTCGGCCCACACCGGCAGCAGGGCCTGCAGCACGCCCATGAGCGACACGAACACGCTGATGAAGATCGCCGAGCCCACCGACAGCGCGGCGAGCGCGCCTTCGGCATAGCGGCCGGCGACGATGGTGTCGGTCACGCCGAACGCCATCACCGCCAACTGGCCGACCAGCACCGTGCCGGCGTGCCGTGCGATCAGACCGCGTTCGCCGATCACTGGGCGGGCGCGATCTTCTGGTAGAGCAGCAGGTCGTCGCTCGCGCTGCTGGGGCGCCGCAGGGTGCCGCTGAACCGCCAATGCTCCAGCGGCACGATGGTGTGCAGCCGGGTGATGACGTCGGGGCTCACGAGCAGCCAGGGGCAGTCGGTGCCGAGCAGCAGCGGGCGCAGGTTGAAATGACCGTGATGCCTGAGCGCCGCGATGTGCGCGCGGCTGAGCGCCAGCTCGGCCACGCAGACCGGCTGGCCGACGCGCTCGGTCACCGCGCGCACCTGTGGGACATAGCTGCGCGCATAGTCGATCGAAGGCAGCCACAGCGTCATCAGCAGCATCCAGCACAGCGCGGTGCCGCCGGCCGGCAGCACCAGCGTCTTCCAGAGTGCCGCGCGGTGGCGCCCGGTGCGCCAGCGCACCAGCCAGCACCACGCGATGGTGGCAGCCAGCGCCAGCACGAACGGAACGAGCGCGAACTCGGGCACGAAGCCGGGCACCAGCCGCGACACGCTCGCTGCGGGCTTTGGCGGCACGCCGGTCTGCATGGCGATCCAGTAGATCCAGCCGAGCACGGCGAGGCCGCTGAAGAACAGCACGTTGAACCAGTCGATCAGCGCGGCAGCGCTGCGCCTGAAGGTCGGTAGCGCAAAGGCCGCGAGCGTGGCGAAAGCCGGCAGCGCCAGCAGCAGCGAGCGGTCGGAGTAGCTCGTGGTCAGGGTGGCAGCCAATGGCACCAGCGCGAACCAGAAGGGCAGCGCCACGTGGCGCGCGGTGAGCTGGCGGCGCCAGCGCCAGAGCGTCCAGAGGGCCAGCGGCCAGACCGGCCAGGTGAACCAGACCAGCAGCTTGGCATGGCTGCGCAGGTCGCCGAGCACCGATGCGCTGTTGGAATGATCGCCCGGCAACTCGATCTTCCATTGCAGCAGCCCCAGCCCCACGGCCAGCGCCGCCGCCGCAAGCGAGACGCCGGCTGTCGCCGCGAGCGCGCCACGCGTGTAGCCGGGGCTTTCGTCATCGTCGGCGTAGGTCGGCGCGGTCTTGCGCGCGGTGCGCCGTTCGTAGGCCATGAACAGCGCGCTGCCCGCCGCCAGCGCCAGGCCGATCGTGGGGCCGCCGCTCAATGTCATGCCGACGGTGCCGACGACGAGCGCGATCGTCGGCCCAACCCGGCGGTACGGCAGCGCGGCGACGCCGTAGAACAGGTGCGATGCGAAATACAGCTGCGCCAGGGCCGGCGTGGTTTCGTGGCCGAGCTGCGCCAGGCCCAGGCAGGCGATCAGCGCGAGCAGGCCGCCGTCGGCAATGGCGCGTGCGTAGTCGGTCGGCCGTGCTTCGCCGCCGAAGGCGAAGGCCACAGGCTGGGCGCGCGACGTGCGGGCCAGGTAGTAGACGGCGTACCAGGTGGCGGTGAAGGTGCCCCAGAGCATCAGCGCGAAGACGAAGCGCACCGCGAAGTCGGGGTGCACCCACGCGGGCGCGATCTTGATGGCCCAGGCGCCGATCCAGTAGGGGATCAGCGCCGGCGTCTCGGGCCGCAGGCCGAGCAGCATGGGATCGAACCAGCGCGCGATGCCTTCGGTGCTGGCGGCGAGTTCGGCCATGTAGCCGAAGGCCGAGATGTCCGCGCTCTTCCAGGGGCCGCGCCCGACGAGGCCCGGCAGCAGGTAGGCGGCGCACAGCAGCAGCAGCGCCACGCGCGGCAACCGGCGCACGGCGCTCTGGGCAACGATCGCAGGAGTGGGCTGGTTCACGTACGAAGTAGGGCGGCAGTCGTCGACAAGAAAAAGGGCAGCGCGGTAAACCGGGCTGCCCTCGATGCGAAAGCGCGTGCCTTACTTGGAAGCAGCGCCAGTGGTCTTGCCGAAGCGGTTGCGGAACTTCTCGACGCGACCGCCCATGTTGTCGACCGACTTCTGCGTGCCGGTGTAGAAGGGGTGCGATTCGCTCGTGGTGTCGAGCTTGAACAGCGGCAGTTCGCGGCCGTCGTCGGCCTTGGCCATTTCCTTGGTGTTCGCGCACGAACGGGTCACGAACTTGAAGCCGTTCGACATGTCGACGAACAGGATTTCGCGGTAGTTCGGGTGAATGCCTTCTTTTGCCATGGTATTTCCTTTGGGGTCGATGCGAGAGCCACAAGACGCCTGGGCCGGCACACGCCGGGTCGACGACCGTTCCGTCGAGCTTGACGGAATCGCAGGGCAAGACGCCCGGCTGCACTTTTCGCGGAGCCAGCGATTATCGCATACTGGGCGCTTTCAGCGGAAGACGCCCCGATGACCTCCAGAATGCTGCGCGCCGGCCTCGTCGGCTACGGTTTCGCCGGCCAGACCTTTCATGCGCCCGTGCTCTCGGCCGTGCCGGGGCTCGAATTGGTGGCGGTGGCGAGTTCGCAGCCGCACAAGGTCCAGGCCGACTGGCCCGGCGTGGCCGTGGTGCCCGACGTGGCGGCGCTTGCCGCGCGCGCGGACATCGACCTGGTGGTGGTGGCCACGCCGAATGCCCAGCACCATCCCGTCGCCCGGACGGCGCTCGAGGCCGGCAAGCACGTCGTGGTGGACAAACCCTTCACGCTCGATGTGGCCGAAGCGCGCGACCTCGCATCGTTGGCGGAGCGCAACAACCTGGTCCTGTCGGTCTACCAGAACCGGCGCTTCGACGCCGACTTCCTCACGCTCAAGGACCTGCTCGCCGCCGGCGAACTCGGCCGACCGGTCTACTTCGAATCGCACTTCGATCGTTTCCGTCCCGAGGTCAGGGCGCGCTGGCGTGAACAGGCGGTGCCCGGCGCCGGCCTCTGGGTCGACCTGGGTGCGCACCTAATCGACCAGGCGGTGCAGCTGTTCGGCCGCCCGGACACGCTCCAGCTCGACACGGCTGCGCTGCGGGACGGCGCCGTGGTCGAGGACTACTTCCATGCAGTGCTGCGCTACGAGGCGGGGCCGCATGCACCGTTGCGCGTGGTGCTGCACGCCACCACGCTCGCGGCCCATGCCGCGCCGCGCTACATCGTGCACGGCACGCGTGGGAGCTTCGTCAAGCATGGCGTGGACACGCAGGAAGACGCGCTGCGCGCCGGCCGGCGTCCGCCGGGTGAGGATTGGGGCGCCGACCCGCTCGACGGCGAACTCACGGTGCCCGGTGCCGATGGCATCGCGCGCATGCGCAGGGTGCCGACACGGCCCGGCAACTATGCCGACTACTATGCTGCGGGGCGCGACGCGATCCTCGGCCACGGCCCCAACCCCGTTCCGCCCGAAGAAGCCGTCGCGCTCATGGAGCTGCTGGCGCTCGGCACGCGCAGTGCCGCCGAGGGCCGGGCGCTGCGCACCTGAAAGAAAAATGCCCGCGAGCAGCGGGCATTCTTCCGGGGCAGCGAGCAGCTAGCCGCCGCGACGCATCATGTCGAAGAACTCGACATTGGTCTTCGTCGCCTTCATGTTCTTGAGCATCAGCTCCATCGACTCGATCTCGTCCATGTTGTACATGAGCTGGCGCAGGATGCGGGTCTTCTGCAGGATCTCGGGAGCCAGCAGCAGCTCTTCGCGGCGCGTGCCGCTGCGGTTGAGCTGGATCGAGGGGAACACGCGCTTTTCGTAGAGGCGGCGGTCGAGGTGGATTTCGGAGTTGCCGGTGCCCTTGAACTCCTCGAAGATCACTTCGTCCATGCGGCTGCCGGTGTCGATCAGCGCGGTGCCGATGATGGTCAGCGAACCGCCTTCTTCCACGTTGCGCGCCGCGCCCAGGAAGCGCTTGGGGCGCTGCAGCGCGTTGGAGTCGACGCCGCCGGTGAGCACCTTGCCCGACGAGGGCACGACGTTGTTGTAGGCACGGGCAAGGCGGGTGATCGAGTCGAGCAGGATCACGACGTCCTTCTTGAGCTCGACCAGGCGCTTGGCGCGCTCGATGACCATTTCGGCCACGTGCACGTGGCGCGCCGCGGGTTCGTCGAAGGTCGACGCGATGACTTCGCCCTTGACGGTGCGCTGCATCTCGGTCACTTCTTCGGGCCGCTCGTCCACCAGCAGCACCATCATGTGCACTTCGGGATAGTTGGCGCTGATCGCGTGGGCGATGTGCTGCATCATCACCGTCTTGCCGCTCTTGGGCGGCGCCACGAGCAGGGCGCGCTGGCCCTTGCCAATGGGGGCGATGATGTCGATGACGCGGCCGGTGATGTTCTCTTCGCTCTTGATGCCGTCGCGCTCGAGCTTCATCTGCACCTTGGGGAACAGCGGCGTCAGGTTCTCGAACATCACCTTGTGCTTGTTCTGCTCGGGCGGACCGTCGTTGACCTTGTCGAGCTTGGTCAGCGCGAAGTAG
The DNA here is from genome assembly GCF_057657255.1 of Variovorax sp. Soil_C_19. Taxonomy (NCBI): domain Bacteria; kingdom Pseudomonadati; phylum Pseudomonadota; class Betaproteobacteria; order Burkholderiales; family Comamonadaceae; genus Variovorax; species Variovorax sp. Soil_C_19. The sequence goes on from NZ_JBDGIV010000001.1 coordinate 696,784, forward strand.
CGCTCGCCGTCCTTGGGCGTGCGCACCTCGCCTTCGATCATGTCGCCGGTGTGCAGGTTGAAGCGGCGCACCTGGCTCGGCGAGATGTAGATGTCGTCGGTGCTGGCGGTGAAGCTGGTGTCGGGGCTGCGCAGAAAGCCGAAGCCGTCGGGCAGGATTTCGAGCACACCGTCGGCGAAGACCTGCTCGCCGGCCTTGGCGCGTTTCTTGATGATCGCGAACATCAGCTCCTGCTTGCGCATGCGGCCGACGTTTTCGATTTCTAGAGCCTCGGCTTGCTTGAGGACTTCAGACACGTGGAGTGCCTTGAGTTCGTTTAAGTGCATGGAATGACCCCTCGCGGGGTAATCGATCGAACAAACGGGGGGAGGTTTGATGTGCGGCGAGAGTTGCCGCACAAACCGGGGAATTCGACCGGACCTGAATGATCCGGTGATCTGCGGGAGATTATGACAGGAAAAAAAGCGCAAGGGCCAGCGCGTTGCGCGCTGGCCGCCCGAAATGCATCAGGCGAGTTGCTGGTCGATGAACGCGGTGAGCTGTGCCTTGCTCATGGCGCCGACCTTGGTGGCGGCCAGCTGGCCGTCCTTGAACAGCATCAGCGTGGGGATGCCGCGGATGCCGAATTTGGCCGGGATGTCGCGGTTCTCGTCGACGTTCATCTTCGCGATCTGCAGCTTGCCTTCATAGGCGGTCGAGACTTCGTCGAGGATCGGGGCGATCATCTTGCACGGGCCGCACCATTCGGCCCAGTAGTCGACCAGCACGGGCTGGCTGGACTTGAGCACGTCGGCTTCGAACGAGGAATCGGAGATGTGTTTGATCAGGTCGCTGGCCATGGATGTGTCCTTGTGCGCGGAGAGGTTTCGGTGCAGCTAAAGTGCTGGTCATTGTGACAGAAACCAAGGGGCGGCGTGGCTGGCGGAACGCTATCGCGCCGATAGCAAAAGCCCTTGGTGCGACGCTCTTCCCACGCTTTCCCCACGCTTCAAACCCCCCGAGAGAACATGAACGAAGGACACTCCGTCCAGGCCCTGTGGTGCGACCCCGCCGACGGCGTGATCGCGCGCATTGCGCGCGTCGTCGCCGAGCGCGAGCTGCATGCGGCGCGCACGGTGGTGCTGGTGCCTTATGCGCAGCTCATGGGCGTGGCGCACGCGATGTGGTCGCGCTGCGGCCATGCCGGCTTTGCGCCCCGCTTCGAGACCACACGCAACTGGGCGCGCAGCCTCGAGGGCTTCCTGCCCACCGGCTACGACATTGCCTTCGACATGGCGCGCGATCTCGTCACCGCCCAGGCGCTGCTGTCACAGGCCGGCTTTGCCGCCGAGCGTTTCGCGCTGGCGGGGCGCGTGGTCGAGCTGGCCTACCAGCTCGCACCGCTCGCGGCCGCGGCATCGCCCGAGGCGCGCGGCGGCGAATGGGCGCAGCGCGCGGCGCGCGTGGCCGAAGCGGGCAGCGAGTCGGAGTGGTTCCGCCTCGAGAGCGCGCTGGTCCGCGTGGCCGTGGCCTGGGCGGCCAATTCGGGCTACGCCACCGACGTGCTGCTGCGCGACGGCGTGCGCACGCGGGTCGATGCGCTGATCGCGCTCGAGGGCTTCCAAGCCGATCCGCTGACGCAGACGTTGTGCGGCCTCTGGGGTGATCGCGCGGTCCACCTGTCGCTGGTGCCCGCAGCGTCTGCGGCCACGGCGGTCCGCGCGCATGTGGCTGTCGATGCCGAAGACGAGGCTCAACTCGCGGCCGCTTGTGTGCTGCGGCACCTGGCCGAGGGCCGCGCGCCCGTCGCGCTGATCGCGACCGACCGCGCGCTCACGCGCCGCATCGGCGCGCAGTTGCAGGCCCGCGGCGTGGTGGCGCACGACGAGACCGGATGGAAGCTGTCGACCACGCGCGCCGCCGCCGCCCTGATGAGCGCGCTGCGCGCCTGCGCGCACGATGCCGGCAGCGACGCCGTGCTCGAATGGCTCAAGAGCGGAGCCGATGGCGATGCGATGGCCGTGCAGGCGCTCGAGGCGCGGCTGCGGCGCGAAGGCGTGCGCGAATGGTCGGCCTGGTGCGCGCAGGTGGCGCGCAGCGAGAAGCCGCAGGACGTGGCCTTGCTCGCGTTCACCGAAGGCATCGAAGGCCGCCGCATGGCCATGGCCCGGGCGCGGCCGCTGGCCGACTGGCTGCGCGCGCTGCGCGAGCTGCTCGACGCCGGTGGCCAGTGGGCGCCGCTCGCGGCCGACATGGCCGGCGCCAAGGTGATCGCCGCGCTCTGGCTCGATGCCGACGCGCACGGCGAAGAGGGCGATTTTCCGGGCGGACGCCACACGCTCGCCGAGTTCACCGCCTGGGTCCGCGACGTGCTGGAAGACGCGAGCTTCGTGCCGCCCGCGGGCAGCGAGCTGCCGCAGGTCGTGGTGCTGCCGCTGCACCAGCTGCTGGGCCGCACCTTCGCCGCCGTGGTGATCCCCGGCTGCGACGACCGGCGCCTGCCCGCATCGCCCGAACCACCCGTCAACTGGAGCGCCGCGCAGCGCGCCGAGCTGGGGCTCGCCGCGCGCGAGACGCTCGAGGCTGCGCAGCGCTCGGCCTGGGCCGCGGCGCTGTGCAATCCCTGCTGCGAAATGCTCTGGCGCCAGTCGGACGCCAGCGGCGAACCGGTCCGCCCGAGTCCGCTGGTGCAGGCGCTGCAGCTCGACCACGCGCTGCAGCCTGGCGACGATCCGCGCCTGCCGCGCGAGGTCGCGCTTGACCCGACCCCGTGTCCGACACCCTCGGGCGCACTGTTGCCGCTCAAGAACATCTCGACCAGCGTCTACGAAGACCTGCGCCGCTGTCCGTACCGCTTCTTCGCCTTGCGCCAGCTGGGACTGCGCAGTGCCGACGAGCTCGACGCCGAGATCGACAAGCGCGACTTCGGCAACTGGCTGCATGCGGTGCTGGGCCATTTCCATGACGCGCTCAAGACCGCGCCCACCAGCGAGCTGCCGGAACGCGTGGCGCTGATCACCGCAGCGTCGGAACGCGCCACGCGCGAGTTCGCGCTCTCGGACGCCGAGTTCCTGCCGTTCGCCGCGGCCTGGCCGGCGGTGCGCGACGGCTATCTTCAATGGCTGGCAGGCCACGAGGCGAGCGGCGCGGTGTTCGACGAATCCGAGCCCTGGAAGGAACTGCCGCTCGGCAACCTGCAACTCGTCGGCCGGCTCGACCGCATCGACCGGATGCCCGGCGGCCAGGCCTTCGTGATCGACTACAAGACCGAGTCGGCCGCGGTCACCAAGGAACGCGTGAAGGACCCGGCCGAGGACACGCAGCTCGCGTTCTATGCGGCACTGCTGGCCGACGACACGCTGCGCGCGGCCTACGTCAATGTCGGCGAGAAATCGTCGGGCACGCAGACGGTCGAGCAGCCGCTCGTCGGGCCGGCGCGCGACGTGCTCGTGGCCGGCATCCTCGACGACTTCACGCGCATCGCCGAGGGCGCGCCGCTGCCGCCGCTGGGGGAGGGCGCCGTGTGCGAGTACTGCGCGGCGCGCGGCCTGTGCCGCAAGGATTTCTGGGCCGATGCGGCACCCATCGTTGCAGGAGGCCGTGTATGAACGATGCCGCCTACGAACACAACGGCCGCCACGTCACGCGCGAGGCGTTCTACACCGTCGCCTGTGATCCGCGGCGCTCCGTCGCGGTCGAGGCCTGCGCCGGTGCGGGCAAGACCTGGATGCTGGTCTCGCGCATCCTGCGCGCGCTGCTCGAGGAGGGCGACTCGGCCTGCGAGCCGCACGAGATCCTCGCGATCACCTTCACCAAGAAGGCGGCCGGGGAAATGCGCGAGCGGCTCGACCAGTGGCTCGAACAGTTCGCCGAGCGCAACCCCGAGGAGCTGATGCGCGAACTCGTGGTCCGCGGTGTAGCGCCCGATGCCGCGCTGGCCGCCGTGCCGCGCCTGCAGGGCCTCTACCGGCGCCTGCTCGAAGGCGGCCGGCCGGTGCAGTTCCGAACCTTCCATGCCTGGTTTGCGGGCCTGCTGCGCAACGCGCCGCTCGCGGTGCTGCGCGAACTCGGGCTGCCCGCGAACTACGAACTGCTCGAGGACGATGCCGAGGCGCGTGCACGCACCTGGCGTCCGTTCTTCGAAGCCGTGACGGCCGACCGGCAGGCATTGGCCGACTATTACGCCGTGGTCGCGACCTATGGCCGCTCGCAGACCGCCAAGGCGCTCGGCGAGGCGCTCACGCGACGCGTCGAGTTCTCGCTGGCCGACCCCGCCGCGGCGGTGGAGCCTTTCGGCGTGCGATTTTCATCGCTCGCGGGACTCGACGAGCCGACCGACGCGCTGCGCGGCGAGTCGGCCCGGCGGCGCTGGCTCGACCGCGCCGCCGCGCTCGGCCGCGAGGCCAACAAGACGCCGCAGAAGGCGGCCGAGGCGATCATCGACGTGTTCGGCACCGGCGAGCCGGCGCGCGATTCGCTCGCGGCCGCGCTGTCGCACCTGCGCAAGAACTTCTTCGTCGCGACCGAAGACCGCCTCAACAAGAACCTGCAGAAATTCCCCGCCGCGCAGGAGGCCGAAGCCGAACTGCAGACGCTCTGCGCCGCGCAGGCGCAGCATGCGGCCTGGCTCTACCAGCAGCGCATGACGCGGCTCACGCGGCTGCTGGTGGCGGCCTTCGCCGACGTCAAGCGCGCCCACGGCTGGGTCGACATGAACGACGTCGAGCAGGCCGCGCAACTGCTGCTGGGCCAGTCGGCGCTCTCGGGCTGGGTGCAGGAGCGGCTCGATGCGCGCGTGGCGCACCTGCTCATCGACGAATTCCAGGACACCAACCCGCTGCAGTGGCAGGCGCTCTACGGCTGGCTCAGCGCCTACACCGGCGCCGGCGGCAGCGCGCCGCGCGTCTTCATCGTCGGCGACCCGAAGCAGAGCATCTACCGCTTCCGCCGTGCCGAGCCACAGGTGTTCATCGCCGCGAAGAAGTTCGTGCGCGAGGGCCTGGGCGGCGAGCTGCTCAACTGCGACCACACGCACCGCAACGCGCGCAAGGTCGTCGGGTTGGTCAATCAGGCCATGCTCGTCGCGCAGGATGCAGGCGAGTTCGATGGCTACCGCGCGCACACCACCGAACGCCAGGACGAAGGCGAGCTGCTCAAGCTACCGCCCATCGAACGCGATGCGCTCGAAGCAGCCATGGCCCAAGCCGGGCCACCGCCCGACGAAGGCATGCTGCATTGGCGCGACAGCCTCGTCACGCCGCGCGTGCTGCCCGAGGAGCAATTGCTGCAGAAGGAATGCGAGCAGGCCGCGCGCTGGATCGCGCAGTGCATTGCCGACGGCACCGCGCCGCGGCAGATCATGGTGCTCGCGCGCCGGCGCAGCCGCCTCGCGGCCATGCAGGACGCGCTGCGCAGCCTTCACATCCCCGTGCAGCAGCCCGAGAAGAACGAACTGCACGACGCGCCCGAGGTGCAGGACGTGGTGGCGCTGATCGATGCGCTGGTCTCGCCCGCGCACGACCTCTCGCTGGCGCGCGCGCTCAAGTCGCCGCTCTTCGGCATCGACGACGACGCGCTCGTGCAGCTGGCGCTGCGGCAGCGCGAGTTGCCGTCGGTGAGCTGGTTCGGACTGTTGCAGAAGGGCGAGAACCTGCCGCAGGCGCTGGTCGAGGCGGGCATCCGGCTCAAGCGCTGGCAGCGCTGGCTCGTGAACCTGCCGCCGCACGATGCGCTCGATGCGATCTTCCACGACGGCGACGTGCTGGCGCGCTTCGGCGCCGCCATGCCGCCGGCCATGCGGCAGGGCGCGCTCGCCAACCTGCGCGGCCTGCTCGCGGCCTCGCTCGAGATCGATGGCGCACGCTTCACCACGCCGTATGCACTGGTGCGTGCGCTGCGCGCGGGCGGGGTCAGGGCGCCCTCGGTGGCCGCGCCCGACGCGGTACAACTGCTCACGGTGCATGGCGCCAAGGGCCTCGAAGCCGACACCGTGCTCATGCTCGACTGCGACGCGCCGCCGTCGCGTGCGCAGACCATGGGCGTGCTCGTCGAATGGAAGGGCAGCGACAGCGCGCCGACGCGCTTCGTGTTCCTCGCGAGCGAAAAGACGCCGCCGGGCTGCGCCGCCACGCTGCTCGACGAGGAACAGCAGGCGCGCCACCGCGAGGAGCTCAACGGCCTCTACGTGGCCACCACGCGCGCGCGGGAGCGGCTGGTGCTGTCGTCGGTGCGCCCGGCGCGCGCCAACGAGGGCAGCTGGTGGACGCGGCTCGCGCCGGCCTGCACGCACGTCGAGGCCGACGAGCCGGTCGCCGCGCTGCCGCTCGAGACGCCGACGGGCAGCTTCGTGCTGAAGCAACTGCCGCTGCTGCCAGCCGGGCTTTCCGCGCCGGCAGCCGCCAGGAAGGCAGCGGCCGCCACGGCCGATGCGCGCGCTGCCGCGTTCGGGCAAGCCATGCACCGCCTGCTCGAATGGGCCGTGCCGGGCGAGGCGCTGCCGGCTGCGCATGTGCGTGCCGTGGCGCGCGAATTTATGCTCGAGCCGCAACAGGCACGCGGCGCGGCCGTGCTGGCCGAACGCATCCGCGCGGGAGCCGGCGCCTGGGTGTGGGACGATCGGAGGATCGACTGGCACGGCAACGAGGTCACGCTCGTGCACGAAGGCGAAACCCTGCGCATCGACCGACTCGTGCGCGAGCGCGACAGCGGCGCCTGGTGGATCCTCGACTACAAGTCGGCCGCGCGTCCCGAGCGGGATGCGCTGCTGATCGCACAGATGCAGCGCTACCGCGCGGCAGTGCAACATGCCTATCCTGGTGCCACGGTGCGCGTCGCGTTCCTCACCGGGCAGGGCGAACTGGTGAATCTCGAATGACTGTTTCTCCCACCGTCGCCGTCATTGGCGGCGGACCCGCCGGCCTCATGGCGGCCGAAGTCCTGAGCGCTTCCGGCGCACAGGTGCACCTGTACGACGCCATGCCCTCGGTGGGCCGCAAGTTCCTGCTGGCCGGCCGGGGCGGGCTGAACCTCACGCACTCGGAGCCCTTCGAGGTGTTCGTGACGCGCTTCGGCGAACGGCGCGCGCAGCTCGAACCGATGCTCGCGGCTTTCGGTCCGCAGCAGGTGCGCGAATGGGCGGCCGGGCTTGGCATCGACACTTTCGTCGGTACCTCGGGCCGGGTGTTCCCGAGCGACATGAAGGCGGCGCCGCTGCTGCGCGCGTGGCTGCACCGCTTGCGCGCGGCGGGGGTGCAGCTCCACATGCGGCATCGCTGGGGGGGTGAGGGGGCATTCGATGCGAACGCGTTGCGCTTTGCCACGCCCGCTGGCGAGGTCATGGCCAAGGCGGATGCCGTGGTGTTGGCGCTGGGCGGCGCGAGCTGGGCCCGCCTGGGTTCCGACGGCGCGTGGGCACCGTGGCTGCAGGCACAGGGCGTGGCGGTGGCGCCGCTGCTGCCCGCCAACTGCGGCTTCGACGGCGCAGGCTGGAGCGAACATTTTTCGAGCCGCTTCGCGGGGCAGCCCTTCAAGTCGGTCGCGATCGCTTTCTCCGACAGTCAGGGGCGCCACTTCGCCCGCAGGGGCGAGTTCGTCGCCACGGCCACGGGCATCGAAGGCAGCCTGGTCTATGCGGCGTCGGCGCTTCTGCGCGACGAGATCGCCGCGAACGGCACTGCGACGTTGCTGCTCGACTTGCTGCCCGACCGCAGCGCCGAGCAGGTGCTCGCTGCGGTGAAGCATCCGCGCGGCGCGCGTTCGCTGAGCAGCCACCTCAAGAGCCGCCTCGGCATCGAAGGCATCAAGTCGGGCGTGTTGCATGAAGTGCTGAGCAAGGAAGCGATGCAGGACCCGGTGCAGCTCGCAGCCACCATCAAGGCGGTGCCGCTGAAGCTGGTCGCGACGCGGCCGGTCGACGAGGCGATCAGCACGGCGGGCGGGGTGCGCTTCGATGCGCTTGATCCGGCGCTGATGGCAACGGCATTGCCCGGTGTGTTCGCGGCAGGGGAAATGCTCGACTGGGAGGCGCCGACCGGCGGCTATCTGCTGACCGCGTCGATGGCGAGCGGGGCGGCCGCGGCGCGTGGCGCGCTGCGTTTCGTTTCACTCGCGTGAGTGATGAAACGAGCGGCTGAAGAAGTTGACGAGCCTTACCCCTGGCACTGACTACGCAGTTAGGGCTGCTTGGTTCCCCACCTGACCCGGTTGGCCACTTCACCATGCAGGGAGGCCCGTCAGGGTCGATTCTAACCGCGTGAACTTGCCCCCGCCGCGAGGGCGTGAATGCGATTTCGGTGGCACCGTGCGGTAACAAGCGTGAAGTCGCCGGTCCGCGGCTTTTAGAATGCCCCCAATGTCCTATCTCGTGCTCGCTCGCAAGTTCCGTCCCAAAACCTTCGGTGAGATGGTCGGCCAGGGGCACGTGGTGCAGGCGCTCGAGAACGCGCTGACCACGCAGCGCCTGCACCACGCCTATCTCTTCACCGGCACGCGCGGCGTGGGCAAGACCACGGTGTCGCGCATCCTGGCCAAGTCGCTCAACTGCCAGGGGCCGGACGGGCAGGGCGGGATCACGGCCACGCCCTGCGGCGTGTGCCAGGCCTGCAAGGACATCGACTCGGGTCGCTTCGTCGATTACACCGAACTCGACGCGGCCTCGAACCGCGGCGTGGACGAGGTGCAGTCGCTGCTCGAGCAGGCGGTCTACAAGCCGGTGCAGGGGCGCTTCAAGGTCTTCATGATCGACGAAGTGCACATGCTCACCAACACCGCGTTCAACGCGATGCTGAAGACGCTCGAGGAGCCGCCCGAATACCTCAAGTTCGTGCTCGCGACCACCGATCCGCAGAAGGTGCCGGTCACGGTGCTGTCGCGCTGCCTGCAGTTCAACCTGCGACCGATGGCGCCCGAGACGGTGCTCGAACACCTCACGAGCGTGCTGCAGACCGAGCAGGTGCCGGCCGAACCGCAGGCGCTGCGCCTGCTGGCGCGCGCCGCGCGCGGATCGATGCGCGATGCGCTCTCGCTGACCGACCAGGCGATCGCCTTCGGCAATGGCGAGCTGGTCGAAGCCGGCGTGCGCCAGATGCTCGGCAGCGTGGACCGAGGCCATGTGTTCAAGCTGATCGAGGCGCTGGCGCTGGGCGACGGCCGGACGGTGGTCGACACCTCGGAGGCGTTGCGCGTCGACGGCATGTCGGCGGCTTCGACGCTCGAGGAAATGACGGCGGTGCTGCAGGCCATGGCGGTGCTGCAGGCGGTGCCCTCGCGCGCCGAAGCGGCCACCGATGCCACCGATCCCGACGCGGTCGACACCGCGCGCCTTGCGGCCCTGATGCCGGCCGACGAAACGCAGCTGCTCTACAGCCTCTGCCTGCACGGCCGCGGCGAGCTTGGCCTGGCGCCCGACGAGTACGCCGCCCTCACGATGGTGTTGCTGCGCTTGCTGGCGTTCAAGCCGTCAGCGGGCGCTGCCGCCACCCCGGGCCCTTCGGCCTCCGCGGAAAAAAAAACTCTGAATGACGCCCCGCGCGCGGCTGCGGCCCCCGTGGCTGCACCGCCGCTGCGCCAGATCGCCGATGCCCCGGCGCCCGTGCCGCCGCCCGCTGGCACCCCGGCGGTGCAGCGCCTGACGGTGGTCAGCGAGCCGGTCCGGCGCCACGAACCCCGGCCGCCGGTGCCCGCAGGGGCGGTGCCGGTGGAGGGCGAGGCCAAGGTGGTCGCAGTGCCGATGCGCGTGCAGCCGCCGCCGGGCCAGCGCGATGTGCCGCGGCCCGAGGCGCAGCGCGGCCCCGCGGCGCCGATCCCGCCGAGCGAGGACGGCGACTTCTGGCATACCACGGTCACGCAGATGGTGGCGGCCGAAAGCATCAGCGCGCTCGCACGCGAACTCGCGCTGCAGTCGCAGCTCGTGGCGCGCGACGTGGACCAGTGGATACTGCGCGTCGAACGCGAACTGCTCAACCAGCCGTCGGCGCGCGAGAAGCTCACCGATGCGCTGGCCGCGCTCGGGCACGGCGTGAAGCTCGCGATCGAGATCGGCGCCGTGGTCGACAGCCCCGCACGCCGCAACAAGCAGGCCGCCGACGAGCGGCAGCGGGTCGCCGAAGAGGCCATCCGCAACGACCCCGAGGTGCAGATGCTGATGCGCGAATTCGATGCGAAGATCGTGCCCGGAACGCTCAAGCCGGCCTGACCCGGCCGCATCGGCGCACGACGCACCGGGCGCTCACTCACTTATCCTTTCTTCATTCATTCATCCCAACCATTCAGGACCAACGATGTTCAACAAAGGACAACTGGCCGGCCTCATGAAGCAGGCGCAGGCAATGCAGGACAACCTCAAGAAGGCCCAGGAAGAACTGGCCACCATCGAGGTCGAAGGCGAGTCGGGCGCGGGCCTGGTCAAGGTCGTGATGACCTGCAAGCACGACGTCAAGCGCATCACGATCGACCCGAGCCTGCTGGCCGACGACAAGGACATGCTCGAAGACCTGGTGGCCGCCGCCTTCAATGCCGCGGTGCGCAAGGCCGAGGAGACGAGCGAGCAGAAGATGGGCAAGCTGACGGCCGGCATGCCGGGCCTGCCGCCCGGCATGAAGCTGCCGTTCTGAGCCACGGATGGCCGACGCCAGTTCGCTCGACGCGCTGGTCGATGCATTGCGCCGCCTGCCGGGTGTGGGGGTCAAGTCGGCCTCGCGCATGGCCTTCCATCTGCTGCAGCACGACCGCGAGGGCGCACAGCTGCTGTCGCGCGCCTTGCAGCAGGCGGCCGGCAGCGTGCGCCACTGCGAGCGCTGCAACACCTTTACCGAAGCGCCGGTGTGCCATGTGTGCCTCGACCCGCGACGCGACGCGACCAAGCTCTGCGTGGTCGAGACACCGGCGGACCAGGCCGCGCTCGAACGCACCAATGCGTTCCGTGGCTACTACTTCGTGCTGATGGGAAAGCTCAGCCCGCTCGACGGTATCGGGCCGAAGGACATCGGCTTGCAGAAGCTGTTCGAGCGGGCGCTCGACGGCACGGTCAGCGAGGTCATCCTGGCGACCAACTTCACGGCCGAAGGCGAGGCCACCGCGCACGTGATCGGCGAAACGCTGAAGCAGCGCGGCCTCAACGTCACGCGGCTCGCGCGCGGCGTGCCCGCCGGCAGCGAACTCGAATACGTGGACCTCGGCACCATCGCGCACGCGCTGGTCGATCGTCGATAGCAAGCAGCCGCCGCTGCGCAATGAAGACAACCCCATGACCTTCTCGTCTCTCACCATCGCCTACTGGTGTGTCTTCATCGCCTGCGGTTTGCCGTACCTCGCCGCATGGACCGCGAAGGCCGGCAGCTTCGGCCCGCACGACAACATGCATCCGCGCGACTGGGCGAGCAAGCAGAGCGGCTGGCGCGCGCGTGCCAACAGCGCCCAGGCCAACAGCTTCGAGGGCCTGCCGTTCTTCATCGGCGCGGTGATCATCGCGCATCAGCTCGGTGCCGCGCAGGCTCGGCTCGACATGTTCGCGGCGGCCTACGTGGTGCTGCGGCTCGCCTACATCGCGCTCTACATCAAGGGCCTCGGCGGTGCACGCAGCGCGGTGTGGGCGCTGGGTTTCCTGGTCAACATCGCGATCCTTTTTATCGCGCCGTAAGAGGGCCTCGGCCCGCTCTGCAGAGGCCTCGTTAGAGGCCTTCATGCTTACGTGGAAACCCGCACGGGATGACCCCGATGCCGAGCGCAGGCACGCGCCCCTAAGCTCGATTCAATTCAAGAATCCAAGAGCCCCGCAGGACCGCGCCATGCTTCATCGCAGAACCCTTATCACCGCATCCGCAGTCGCTGCCGCCTCGGTCGCACTGCCGCGGGTCTTTGCGCAAGCCAAGCTCGAGAAGACGAAGATCTCCATTGCAGTCGGTGGCAAGGCGGCGTTCTACTACCTGCCGCTCACCATTTCCGAACAGCTCGGCTACTTCAAGGCCGAAGGGCTCGAGATCGAGATCTCTGACTTTGCCGGCGGCGCGCGTGCGCTGCAGGCGGTGGTCGGCGGCTCGGCCGACGTGTGTTCCGGTGCCTACGAGCACACCATCAACCTGCAGGCGAAGAACCAGTTCTTTCAGGCCTTCGTGCTGCAGGGTCGCGCACCGCAGATCGCCGTGGGCGTGTCGACCAAGAACATGGCGGGCTACACGGGCATCGCGGATCTCAAGGGCAAGAAGATCGGCGTCTCGGCACCGGGCTCGTCGACCAACATGGTGGCCAACCTCGTGCTGTCGCGCGGCGGCCTCAAGGCCAGCGACGTGAGCTACATCGGCGTGGGCGTCGCGGCAGGGGCGCTCACGGCGCTGCGCTCGGGTCAGATCGACGCGATCAGCAACACCGACCCCGTCATGACCATGCTCGAGCAGAAGGGCGACGTGAAGATCATCAGCGACACGCGCACGCTGAAAGGCACGCAGCAGGTATTCGGCGGCCCGATGCCCGCGGCGTGCCTCTATGCGCCGATGGACTTCGTGCGGAAGAATCCCAACACCTGCCAGGCGCTGGCCAACGCGATCGTCCACGGCCTCAAGTGGCTGCAGACGGCGGGGCCCGGCGACATCATCAAGACGGTGCCCGAGACCTACCTGCTCGGCGACCGTGCGCTGTATCTCGCCTCGTTCGACAAGGTGCGCGAGTCGATCGCCACCGACGGCCTGGTGCCCGAAGAGGGCCCCAAGACCGCACTGGCTGCGATCGCGAGCTTCGACACCGCTGTGAAGGCCGACCGGATCGACCTGGCGAAGACCTACACCAACGATTTTGCAAAGCGCGCGAAGGACAGGTTCAAAGCCTGATTTCGAACGCCTTCGCGACCCGGCTCCGGCCGGGTTTTTTCTTGCGGTGCCCGGCACCAGAAATTTGCCCGACATGTCCGACCACGCACTCGAGCTTCTTTCGATTCACTGCATCTTCCATTCGCGCGACGATCCCGGCCAGCGCTACACCGCGGTGGCCGACACCACGCTGCGCGTGCGCGCTGGCGAGTTCGTCTCGGTGGTGGGACCGACGGGATGCGGCAAGTCGACGCTGCTCAACGTGGCCGCGGGGCTGCTCGCGCCGTCTTCGGGCACCGTGAAGGTGTTCGGCCAGACGCTTGCCGGCATCAATGCGCGCGCGGGCTATATGTTCCAGACCGAGGCGCTGATGCCGTGGCGCAATGCCATCGACAACGTGATGGTGGGGCTGCAGTATCGCGGCGTGCCTGATGCCGATGCACGTGAACAGGCCGAGGCATGGCTTTCACGCGTGGGGCTCTCGGGCTTCGGCGATCGCTATCCGCACCAGCTCTCGGGCGGCATGCGCAAGCGCGTGGCGCTCGCGCAGACGCTGGTGCTCGACCCGGACATCCTGCTCATGGACGAACCCTTCAGCGCGCTCGACATCCAGACGCGTCAGCTGATGGAGAACGAAGTGCTCGATCTCTGGAATCTCCGCAAGAGGGCGGTGCTGTTCATCACGCACGATCTCGACGAGGCGATCGCGATGAGCGACCGCGTCGTGGTGCTCTCGGCCGGCCCGGCCACGCACCCGATCGGCGAGTTCGAGATCGACCTTGCGCGGCCACGCAACGTGGCCGAGGTGCGCACGCACCCGCGCTTCGTCGAGCTGCACACGCGGATCTGGGAGGTGCTGCGCGACGAGGTGCTGAAGGGCTATGCGCAGCAACTGAGAAAGGCCGCATGATGTCTCGCTTCGGCCTGAACGAACGCAATGCGCGCTTCTGGCAGTTGATGCTGCTGGTGGCGCTTCTCGCGACATGGCATCTCGCGTCGCGCAACCAGCAGATCGCCTTCTTCCTCGGCGAGCCGGTGCAGGTGGCGGGGCGCATCTGGAGCTGGTTCCTGCCGTTCGCTGTGCCGCCGAACCCGCTGTTCCCCGACGGCCTGAAGGGCAACGCCGACATCTACCGCCACCTGGGCACCACGCTGCTCGAAACGGTGCTGGCCTTCGGCATCGGCACGCTGCTCGGGCTGGCCTGCGGACTCTGGCTCGCGCTGGCGCCCACTGCGAGCCTCATCCTCGATCCGTACATCAAGGCGGCCAACTCGATGCCGCGCGTGATCCTGGCGCCGATCTTCGCGCTGTGGTTCGGCCTTGGCATCTGGAGCAAGGTGGCGTTGGCGGTGACGCTGGTGTTCTTCATCGTCTTCTTCAACGTCTACCAGGGCGTGCGCGAGGTGAGCCCGGTGGTGCTGGCCAACGCGAAGATGCTCGGCGCCAACCAGCGGCAACTGCTGCGCACCGTGTACCTGCCGAGCGCTACCAGCTGGGTGTTCTCGAGCCTGCACACCTCGGTGGGGCTGGCGTTCGTAGGGGCGGTGGTCGGCGAGTACCTGGGCTCGGCGCGCGGGGTGGGGTACCTGATCCTGCAGGCCGAAGGCACCTTCGACGTGAACACGGTGTTCGCGGGCATCGTGGTGCTCACGGCCTTTGCGCTGCTGCTCGATGGGCTGGTCGGCTGGATCGAGAGGCGCCTCATGAAATGGCAGCCGCGCAGCGGCGAGACAGAGAAGCTGTAAGCGGGGAACAGAGGCCGGATTGACCGCTGCCAATGCAAGTCAACTACCGGATCTGTCTACTTCTTCACGCTGCTGAATTCATGTAGCCCTTTAGACTTCATGGGTTCGGCAACGGACGTCGAGGCTGCGCCACCGCGTGCAGCCATTGCCGTCCACGAGTCCGACGCCCTTGCTGACGGCCCCGTCGCCGCGTCCCCGGACGCGCACACGACAGGCGTGCTGCCACATCGGGCCTCCTCGCTGCCGTTCCATTCGACCGCCATATCGCGCCGGAAGCCCGTGCTTCCCGCCGCCGCTCCAGGATGTCCCTGGACGGCGAGGCCGGTCACCAAGGGAAAAAAACATGCAACTCATCGTCTCGGCCGGATTGATCCTGGCCATCGTCCTGTGGGGCATCGTCGCGCCCGCCCACCTGGGCGCCGTGTTCGACGGCGCACTGGCCCTCATCACGCACAACTTCGGCTGGTTCTACCTGTGGGTGGTGCTGGGCCTGGTCGTGCTCGCACTGGTATTGGCATTCAGCCGCTTCGGCGATTTGAAGCTCGGTGCCGAAGACGAAGAGCCCGAGTTCTCCGTCGGCGCCTGGTTCGCGATGCTGTTCGCCGCGGGCATGGGCATCGGCCTGGTGTTCTGGGGCGTGGCCGAGCCTGTCTCGCACTACGGCGCACCGCCGCCGGGCATCGCGGCGCACACGCCCGAGGCCGCGCATGCGGCCATGCGCTACAGCTTCTTCCATTGGGGCGTGCACCCCTGGGCGGTGTACAGCGTGGTCGCGCTGGCGATCGCGTTCTTCCAGTTCCGCCGCGGCGGCTCGGCGCTGGTCAGCACGGCCGTCGAGGCGCTGCCCTGGGCGCCGATGAAGCACCTGGGGCCGGTCGTCAACGTGCTGGCCGTGATCGCGACGGCATTCGGCGTGGCGGCCTCTCTCGGCATGGGCGCGCTGCAGATCAACAGCGGCCTCAACGCGGTGTTGGGGTTGCCGGTGGGGCAGGGCTCGCAGCTCGGAATCATCGCCGTCACCACGGTGCTGTTCCTGGTTTCGGCCGTCAGCGGCGTGGGCCGCGGCATCAAGTGGCTGTCGACCTTCAATCTCGTCCTGGCTGCGTTGCTGGCCATGGCCGTGTTCATACTCGGGCCGACGGTGGCCATCATCGACACGCTCACGACCACGCTGGGCACCTATGCGAGCGAATTCGTGCGCATGAGCCTGCGCATGACGCCGTTCCGCGACAGCGGCTGGGTCGGGGGGTGGACCATCTTCTACTGGGCGTGGTGGGTTTCATGGGCGCCGTTCGTGGGCCTGTTCATCGCCCGCGTGTCGCGCGGGCGCACGGTGCGCCAGTTCATCCTCGGTACCGTGGCCGCGCCTGCCGCAGCGGCCTTCCTGTGGTTCTCGGTGTTCGGCGGCGCAGCACTCAACATGGAGATCATCCAGCACCTGCCGATCGCCGACGCCGTCAAGGCCGACGTCTCGACCGCGCTGTTCGCGATGTTCGACCAACTGCCGCTGGGCACGCTGATGTCGGGCCTGGCGACGGTGCTGGTGGTGGTGTTCTTCGTCACCTCGGGCGATTCGGCGGTGCTGGTGCTGGGCATGATGACCAGTGGCGGCGACCCGAACCCGAGCGCCCGCGTGAAGATCACCTGGGGCCTGCTGGTCGCCGGCATTGCCGCCAGCCTGCTGCTGGCCGGCGGGTTGAAGTCGGTGCAGACGGCGACCATCGTGTTTGCGCTGCCGTTCACCGGCGTGATCGTGCTGATGGCGATTTCGTTGTGGCGCGGCCTGAGCGAAGATTACGAGGCCGAGCGCCTGCGAGAACGCGCGCTGCGCCAGCGCATGCGCGATATCGTCGAGCATCAGCCCGGTCTGCGCTGACCAAAGGAGCCGTACCGTGACACTCGAATTGTTTGGCGCATTTGGCAAGGGATTCCTGTTCGCTTTTGCAACGCTGCTGCCGATCCTGAATCCCGCGGCGACGGCGCCCATCTTCCTCGGCCTCACCGAAGGGGCTTCGGCACCGACGCGCGCGCTGCTGGCCCGGCGCATCGCACGCAACGCGTTCTGGCTGGTGCTGGGCGCAATGCTGGTCGGGGTCTACGTGCTGGAGTTCTTCGGCATCTCGCTGCCCATCGTGCGCGTGGGCGGCGGCCTGATCGTGGCGGCCAATGCCTGGCGCATGCTCTCCGCCTCACAGCCCGCCAGTACCAGCCAGAGCGCGCTGGCCGAGGCCTACACGCCCGAGATGGCGAGCCGGCAGGCCTTCTATCCGCTGACGTTCCCGATCAGCTGCGGCCCAGGCTCGATCGCGGCCGCGATCACGATCGGCGTGTCGCTGGCCGGGCCGCGGCTGTCGTTCACGCTCGCGCGCACAGGTGGTGCGGTGCTGGCGCTGGTGGCGGTCGCGGTGCTGATGTACCTGGCCTTCCGCTATGCGCAGCGCCTGCTGCGGCCTTTGGGCGAGGCGGGCGCTGTGATCTTCCTGCGCCTGTCGGCCTTCATCCTGCTGTGCCTGGGCGTGGAGATCGTGTGGGACGGCGTGCACGAACTGGGCGTCGAGCTCCTGCGTGACGCGCGGGCTGCGAGCTCCTAGCGCTTCTTCTTCGCCGACGCGCCACTGCGCGGTGCGACCGGTCGCTTGCTCGCCGGCCGTGACTTGATCATGTTGCCGCGTGCTGCCACGGGCTTTACCGCGCTGTTGCCGCGTTTAGCGACCCGGCCGCCCACCGCACGCTTGGCGCCCGAGCCGACATGGGCGCCGCGTGCGGCACGCACGGGCAGGTACACCACCACGCTTTCGCCGCGCTTGAACGCATGGTTGACCTTGACGTCGTTCCAGTCGGCCACGCTGGCGGACTGCAGCCTGTAGCGGCGCGCGATGCTCGCGACACTGTCCCTGCGGCCGGCCTTGACGGTGGTGCGGCGGGTGATGATCTCGGGCTGGAAGCTCAGTTGGCCGGTCTGGGCCACCACGGCGGTCACGTCTTCCTTGACGCGGGCGCCGCGCGGCACGATGAGCGTCGAGCCGGCCCGGATCAGCATGCGCGGCGGAATGTTGTTGAGCGCGCGCAGGTCGGCCTCGCTCATGCCCGCACGCTGCGCCGCGTCGGCCACCGTCATCGTGCCGGGCACGACCCAGGCGGTCCAGCTCGCATACTGGCCCTGCGTGTAGGCGTCGAAGTTGCGCTGGAACACCGCTGCGTTGTCCCAGGGCAGCAGGATCTGCGGCGTGAGCGCGGCGATCAGCACCGGCTTGTGGGCGGCAGGATTGAGCGCACGGAAGTCTTCGATGCGCACGTCGGCCAGCTTGGCCGCGAGTTCCACGTCGAGGTCGCGCGTCAGCGTGACGGTCTGGAAATACGGGTGGTTGGGAATCAGCGGCAGTTCGGTGGCGAAGGCCTGCGGATTCGCGACGATGTTCTTCACCGCCTGCAACTTGGGCACGTAGTAGCGCGTCTCGTTCGGCATCGAGAGATCGCTGTAGGTGGTCGGCAGGCCGAGGCGCTGGTTCTTCGCGATGGCGCGGCTCACGCTGCCTTCGCCCCAGTTGTAGGCAGCGAGCGCCAGCTGCCAGTCGCCGAACATGCCGTAGAGCTTCTGCAGATAGTCGAGTGCCGCGCGGGTCGAGGCAACCACGTCGCGCCGGTCGTCGCGGAAGAGGTTCTGCTTCAGGTCGTAGTCGTTGCCGGTGGCCGGCATGAACTGCCACATGCCCGCCGCACGTGCGCTCGAGACGGCTTGCGGGTTGAAGGCGCTTTCGATGTAGGGCAGCAGTGCGAGCTCGGTCGGCATGTTGCGCCGCTCGAGCTCTTCGACGATGTGGAAGATGTACTTGTTCGAGCGCTCGGCCATGCGCTGGATGTAGTCGGGCCGGGTGGCATACCACTGTTCGCGGTCGCGCACGATGTCGCTCTCGAGGTTCGGCATCTTGAAGCCGCGGCGAATGCGATCCCACATGTCCGCAGGCGGCGCCAGCGTGACGACACTCTGCGAATGGGCTTCGCTGCTCGTGATCGGCGTGAGCGGGCCGCCGGGGAAGACCGGTGCCGCGCTGCGCGACGCGGCGGCGCCGGCACCTCCGGCAGTGGCATTCTGGTTGGCGGCCGTGGAGGAAGAAGAGCCGGTGGTGCCCGCGCACCCCGCGAGCAACAGGGAGCCTGCTAGGCAGACGGCAGCGATAAATTTCATCGGAAATCGTTTTTCCATTGGCGCAGCGCTGCGAACACCTCGGCTTCGGCCGCATTGGCGGAAAGCTCGGCATGTTCGCGCACCGCTTGGAGCACAGTGGCTTCGCGGCTGCGAAGAAATGGGTTGATCCGGCGTTCGGTGTCGAGTTGCGCGGGCAGCGTGGGCTGCCCTTGCGCGCGCAGGCTTTCGCAATGCGCGATGTACTGAGTCAGATCGGTGTTGGCGGGTTCCACCGCCTGCGCGAAACGCAGGTTAGAAAGTGTGTATTCGTGGGCGCAGCAGACGCGGGTGTCGCCCGGCAGCGCCGCGAGGCTGTCGAGCGATGCGAGCATCTGTGCAGGCGTGCCCTCGAACAGGCGTCCGCAACCGCCGGAGAACAGCGTGTCGCCGCAAAAGAGCAGCGGCGTGCGGCCTTCGCCGGCCGGAAGAAAGTAGGCAATGTGCCCGGCCGTGTGGCCCGGCACGTCGATGACCGCGAAACGCAGCCCGAGCACTTCGGCGCTGTCGCCATCGTGCAGCGGCTGGAAGGGTTCGGGAATGCGCTCGCGCGCGGGACCGAACACCGGTGCGCCGGTCGCAGCGTGCAGCGCGGCCACGCCGCCGGTGTGATCGGCGTGATGGTGCGTGACTAGAATCGCGGCGAGCTGCAGCTTGTCGCGCGCCAACGCGTCGAACACCGGTTGAGCGTCGCCCGGGTCCACCACGATTGCGTGGGGCCCGTCCTGCAGCATCCAGATGTAGTTGTCGGCGAAGGCGGGCAGCGGAACAAGGGTCATGAGCGGTCAAATTATAGGTTTGCAGGATTGGTTCGCGACCCCCCCTGGCCGCTATCTTCTGGCGTGGGAACAGGCTCAGTTCGACGAAGCCGTGGCGGACATCTTCGGCTATCACGCGCTGCAGCTCGGCGCTGCCGAGGTCGATGCCCTGAGCACCAATCGCATGCCGCACCGCTGGCTCGCGCTGGCCGAGCCGCACGCAGAGCACAAGGCAGCGCTCATCACCGACTTCGCCGCGCTGCCGTTCGCGGCCAACAGCCTCGACCTCGTGGTGCTGCCGCATGCACTCGAGCTGAGCCAGGACCCGCATGCGACGCTGCGCGAAGTCGAGCGCGTGCTGGTGCCCGAAGGCCGTGTGGTGATCTGCGGCCTGAACCCGACCAGCCTCTGGGGCATGCGCCAACGCCGCGCGCACCTCTACCGCAAGCTCGGTTTCGGCGAATTGTTTCTGCCCGAGGGCGGCGAGTCCATCGGCTACTGGCGCATGCGCGACTGGTTGCGGCTGCTGAGCTTCGAAGTGGAGTCGGGCCGTTTCGGCATCTACCGGCCCGCGGTGCGCAGCGAAGCATGGCTCGAGCGCTGCCACTGGATGGACACCGCGGGCGAGCGCTGGTGGCCCATCTTCGGCGCGGCGTACTTTCTGGTGGCCGTCAAGAGGGTGCGCGGCATGCGCCTGCTGAGCGCCGACTGGCGCCGCGCCGCGGCGCGCGCCACCGCACCGGTTCCCATCGCAGGCAAGATGCACAGCACCACCGGTCAGCCGGTCGAATACCGAAGAACAGAGAGAAGGAAAGAAGAGTCTTGAACGAAGTTGTGATCTACACCGATGGTGCATGCAAAGGCAACCCCGGCCCCGGCGGCTGGGGCGCGTGGCTCAAGTCGGGCCCCACCGAGAAGGAGCTGTTCGGCGGCGAACTCAACACCACCAACAACCGCATGGAACTCACCGCGGTGATCGAGGGCCTGGCCGCGCTCAAGCGGCCCTGCAAGGTCATCCTCTACCTCGACAGCCAGTACGTGCGCATGGGCATCACCGAATGGATCCGCGGCTGGAAGGCCAAGGGCTGGCTCACCTCGACCAAGCAGCCGGTGAAGAACGTCGAACTCTGGCAGAAGCTCGACAAGCTCGTGGCCGAGGGCGGCCACGTGATCGAGTGGCGCTGGGTCAAGGGGCATTCGGGCGACCCCGGCAACGAGCGCGCGGACATGCTCGCGAACAGGGGCGTCGACAAGGCGCTGGGCCGAAGAGCCTGAGGCTGTCTCGGCTTCGGGGTGGACTAAATCACCCCTTCGAACATCATCACGTCGACTTCGTCCCCCGCGGCCACGTCGCCCTGGGCGTGGTGCAGCACCACGAGTCCGTTGGCCTCGACCATCGAACTCAGCACGCCCGAGCCCTGGTTGCCGGCAATGCGGACCTCGGGCAGCGCGCCGGCGACGGCCTGAACGAAGCCGCGCTGGTATTCGGTGCGGCCGGGCTTCTTGCGGATGGCGCTCGCGGCGCGCGCGCGCAACATGGGTGGCGGCGCGGCGGCGGTGTCGTGGCAGCCCATCATGCGCAGCAGGGCCGGCCGCACGAAAGCAAGGAAGGTGACCATCACCGCCACCGGGTTGCCCGGCAGGCCGAAGAGCGCGGCGGCGCCGCGTCCTGCCACAGACTGCTGGCGTGGGATGAGGCCGACCGCCATCGGCCTGCCGGGCCGCATGGCGATGCGCCAGAACGCCATGTCGCCGAGCTGCTGCATCACGGCGCGCGTGTGGTCGGCCGCGCCGACGCTGACGCCGCCGCTGGTGATGATGGCGTCGGCCTGGTCGGCGGCCCGCTGCAGCGTGTCGGCCAGTGCGGCCGGGTCGTCGCCGACGAGGCCGAGATCGATCACTTCGCAACCGAGCCGCGTGAGCAGGCCGAACACCGTGTAGCGGTTGCTGTCGTAGACCGCGCCTTCGCGCGGCGGCTCGCCAAGGCTCAGGATCTCGTCGCCGGTGGAGAAGTACGCCACCCGCAGCCGCCGCAGCGCGGGCACCGATGCGATGCCGAGGCTTGCGACCATGCCGAGCGCGGCGGGTGACAGCCGTTCGCCGCGGCGCAGCGCGGGCTGGCCCTGCATCAGGTCCTCGCCCGCGAAGCGGCGGTTGTCACCGCGGCGCAGCACCCGGGCCGGAAAGCTCACGCGCTCGCCGTCGATCTTGCAGAACTCCTGCGGCACCACGGTGTCGAGCCCTGCGGGCATGACCGCGCCGGTCATGATGCGGACGGCCTCGCCGGCTGCGACCGTGCCACGCCAGGCTGCACCCGCGAGTGCAGTGCCCACCACGCGAAATTCGACCGAGGCGTCGATCGGCGCGTCGGTCGGCAGCGCGGCGCCGTCGAATGCAAAGCCGTCCATTGCGGAGTTGTCGTGCGGCGGCACGCTGACCGGCGAGACGATGTCTTCGGCCAGCACCCGGCCGAGCGCCTCGCGCAGCGGCACCGGTTCGGTTTCCTTGACGACGGCGGGCGCGACCAGTTGCGTGAGGAAGGACTGGACGCCTTCGACGCTCAGGGCCTGGGGGTCGTAGCCCGCGAGGGCGGAGGCAATGTCGGCGATGCGGCTCATCGGTTCTCGAGGGCGTGCAATTCGGCCAGCGTGTTGGCGTTGAAGAAAGCGTCGGGCGCATCGCCCGGCCGGTCGAAGGGCACGAGCACGGTGCGATGCTGCGCGGTCCAGGCGTCGATCTTGCGCCCGCCCGCGTGCGTGAACTTCACGAGGCTCTCGAGCAGCGTGGTGCGCAGCAGGCAGAACACCGGCTGTGGCCGCAGCACTGACGCTGCGCCGGGCTCGGGCGCAGCTTCGGGCGCGCTGACCATCGCGATCTCGGCGTCGTCGGCCGCCATGGCCTCGGACAAGCGGCTGGCCAGGTCGAGCGGAAAGAGCGGCGTGTCGCACGGCACGGTGAGCAGGTAGGGCGTCTCGCAGCGCTCGAGCCCGGTCAGGAAGCCCGCGAGCGGACCCGCGTAGTCGGCCAGGCTGTCGGGCCAGACCGGCACGCCGAAGGATTCGTAGGCCGCGAGGTTGCGGTTGGCGTTGATCATGACCTCGCCGACCTGCATGCCCAGCCGCAGCACCGCATGCATCGCGAGCGGCGAGCCGTTGAAGTTCTGCAGGCCCTTGTCGATGCCGCCCATGCGCGAGCCGCGGCCGCCGGCGAGCAGCAGTCCGGTGATTTCGCCGGGGGGAATGTTGGTGTTGTCAGGTGTGGGGTTCATCCGCCGATGTAGCTCATTTCGACGCGCCGCGGCGCCCGGTCGCCGGCGTCGTGTTCGCCGCTGTCGGGGCCGCGTAGCGCGCGCAGTTCGGAATAACGGTCGGCGCGGCCCTGCCAGATGTGGCCGATGGCCGAGCCGATCTCCTCGTCGCTGGCCGTGCCGCGCAGCAAGGGGCGCAGGTCGTGGCCCGCGCTCGCGAAGAGGCACAGGTAGAGCTTGCCTTCGGTGGACAGGCGCGCGCGGCTGCAGTCGCGGCAGAAGGCCTGCGTCACGCTGCTGATCACGCCGACCTCGCCGCCGCCGTCGGCATATGCCCAGCGCTGCGCCGTTTCGCCGGCGACGCTGGGGTCGAGCGGCACGAGCGGGAACTCGGCCGCGATCCGGGCGATGACGTCGGCCGAGGGCAGCACCTCGTCCATGCGCCAGCCGTTGGTGGCGCCCACGTCCATGTATTCGATGAAGCGCAGCACCACCTTGCCGCCGTGATGGTCGCGGAAGTAGCGCGCCATCGGCAAGATCTCTTGCTCGTTGGTGCCGCGCTTGACGACCATGTTCACCTTCAGCGGCCCGAGCCCGGCCTCCTGGGCAGCCTCGATGCCGGCCAGCACGTCGGCAACCGGGAAGTCGACGTCGTTCATGCGGCGGAACACCGCGTCGTCGAGGCTGTCGAGGCTCACGGTCACGCGCTTCAGGCCGGCATCCGCCAGCGCCCGGGCCTTGCGCCGCAGCAGCGAGCCATTGGTGGTGAGCGTGAGTTCGAGCGGTTCGCCGTCGGGCGTGCGGAGTTCGGCGAGTTGCCCGATCAGCACCTCGATGTTCTTGCGCAGCAGCGGCTCGCCGCCGGTGAGGCGGATCTTGCGCACGCCATGCGCTGCGAACAGGCGCGCGAGCCGGGTCATTTCCTCGAAGCTCAGCAGTGCGCTGTGCGGCAGGTACTGGTAGTCCTTGTCGAACACGTCCTTCGGCATGCAGTAGCTGCAGCGGAAGTTGCACCGGTCGGTCACGCTGATGCGCAGGTCGGTCAGCGGCCGGCCCAGCTGGTCGAGCAGGCTGCCCGTGGCGGGCACGGCGATCTCCGGCACCGAGACGGCGGGTCGCGCGCGGCCGACTTCGGAAAGCGGAATGACGGTGGTGCTTCGGGTGTTCATGGGGCTGGAGCCAATTTACCCGATCGGGGCAGGGGCAGGGCCGGCAAGGGCTACTTGAGTACCGCGGCGTAAACCATGTTGCGCAGCAGGCTGCGGTAGTGCTGGCGGTGTTTTGGTGACTGCAGCATCAGCACCACGAAGAGTTCGTTCTTCGGGTCGACCCACATGTAGGTGCCGCCCGCGCCGCCCCAGTTGTATTCGCCGGCCGCCGACGGGTAGGGCGCCTCGCCGTCGCTGCGGCGCACCGCGAAGCCCAGGCCGAAACCGTAGCCCGGGCCCGGCAGGTAGAGCGGGCCGGGGACGATGCCGGCGCCCGCGTTCGAGTGGTCGGCGGTCATCAGCGCCAGCGTGCGGGGGCCGAGGTAGCGCTTGCCATCCAGCGTGCCGCCGTTCAGCAGCATCTGCAGGAAGCGCGCGTAGTCGCTCGCGGTCGACACCAGCCCGCCACCGCCCGATTCGAACCTGCGCACCATGCGCGGGTCGTTGAGTTCGGCTCCTACGCCGAAGCTGCGGTCGGTCGGCAGCGGCTCGGCGATGCGGGGCTGGCGTGCCGCTTCGGGCACGTAGTAGCTCGTGTCCTTCATGCCGAGCGGGTCGAACAGGCGCGCCTTCTCGAACTGGTAGAGCGACTGGCCCGAGACCACCTCGACGAGCCGGCCGAGGATGTCGGTCGAATAGCTGTAGTCCCAGGTTGTGCCGGGCTGGTAGGCCAGCGGCAGCTTCGCGAGCCGCTGGGAGAACTCGGCATTGTCGGGATCGCCCGCGCCGAGGCCGGCCTCGTTGTAGGCGCGCTTGACGAGGCCCGGACCGAAGAAGCCGTAGGTCAGGCCCGAGGTGTGGCGCATCAGGTCCTGCACCGTGATCGGCCGGCGGGCGGGCACGGTCTCGAGCACGGGTTTGCCGTCGGCACCGGGCTTTTCCACGCCGACGGTCATGCGGGCGAACTCGGGCAGGTACATCGAGATCGGATCGTCGAGCTTCAGGCGCCCGTCTTCGACCAGCATCATTGCCGCCACCGTGGTGATGGGCTTGCTCATCGAATAGATGCGGAAGATGCCGTCGCGCGGCATCGGCGTGCCAGCCGCCGGATCGAGCGCGCCGACCGGCTCGAACCACGCCACCTTGCCCTGGCGCGCCACCAGCAGCACGGCGCCCGGGATCTTTCCGGCGGCCACATCGGCCTTGAGCCGGTCGGTGGCCATCTGCAGGCGCTCAGTGGAAAGGCCGACCTGCTCGGGCCGCGCGGTGGGCAGCGACTGCGCCGAGGTCAGCTGGCCGGCCGCGAGGCTCAGGCCCACGAGGGCCGTGCGCAGGCCGCATGCGAAGAGGAACTTCATCGTCGTTGTCTCCTGGATGTTCTTTGCCGCGGGGCAGTGTATCGGCGCAGCGGCTGGACGAGCTTGATGAGAATTACTATCATTCTCCTGCCTGACTACGCAGCAATCCGCATCGACGCAAAGGGCTCTTTTCAAGGCAGAAGGGCTTGCGAACCGTGTTTTTCCCCATGTTGCCGCTTGGCGATCTCTCGTTGCGCCAACGGATCGGCCTGGCGATCGTTGCCGCGGGTGTGCTCGCGCTGACCGTGCGCTTCTGGCAGTTCGTCGCGGGCGATCCCATCGCATCGAGCGCGCTCGCGGGCGGCCTGGTCGCCGCACTGGCCACCGCGCTCGGCACGCTGCCGGTGCTGTTCTCGCAGAAGCTCCCCGACCGCCTGCAGGACACGCTGTTCGGCTTCGGCGCGGGCGTGATGCTCGCGGCCTGCGCGTTCTCGCTGATCATCCCGGGGCTGGAGGCGGCGAAGGCGGCGCAGGTCTTCGGCGGCGGCGCGTGGGCCGCGGGCGGCGTGATCGGCGCGGCGATCCTGCTCGGCGGCGCGGCGCTGATGCTGCTCGACCGCGTGCTGCCGCACGAGCACTTCATCAAGGGCCTCGAAGGGCAGGGCGCGCACCGGCTGCGGCGCACCTGGCTGTTCGTGTTCGCGATCGCGCTGCACAACCTGCCCGAGGGCCTGGCTATCGGCGTGGGTTACGCGGCCGGCAACGGCGTGCAGGCGGACGCGCTGGCCACCGGCATCGCGATCCAGGACGTGCCCGAGGGGCTGGTTGTCGCCGTGGCGCTGCTCACGGCCGGCTACCGGCGCGGCTTTGCGGTGGCCATCGGCATGGCTTCGGGGCTGGTCGAACCCGTGGGTGCGGTGCTCGGCGCCGCCGCCGTCGGCCATTCGGCCGCGCTGCTGCCCTGGGGCCTGGGCTTCGCGGCCGGTGCGATGCTGTTCGTCATCAGCCACGAGATCATTCCCGAATCGCACCGCAAGGGGCACGAAAGCTTCGCGACCAGCGGGCTGATGCTCGGCTTCGTGCTGATGATGCTGCTGGACACGGCGCTGGGCTGAGTGTCCGGCAGCGGCTGGCTTCAGCCGTGCTTGATGGCCACCGTCTTGAGCGTAGTGAAGCCGTAGAGCGCCTCGAAGCCTTTTTCGCGGCCGTAGCCCGACGACTTCACGCCGCCGAAGGGCAGCTCGACGCCGCCGCCTGCGCCGTAGTTGTTGATGAACACCTGGCCGCTGCGCACGCGCTTGGCCATGCGGAACTGGCGCGCGCCGTCGGCGGTCCACACGCCCGCCACCAGCCCGAACTGGGTGGCATTGGCCAGTGCGACCGCTTCGTCCTCGTCGGCGAACTGCATCGCGGCGAGCACCGGGCCGAACACCTCTTCCTGCGCCAGCCGGTGGTTCACCGGCACGTCGCGCAGCAGGGTGGGGGCCTGGTAGAAGCCGGTTTCAGGCGCCTCGTCGACCACGACGCCCTGCGCCACCATCGGAATGCCGGCCACCTGGGCGTCGCTCAGGAAGTCCCACACGCGCTGCTGCTGGGTCTGGCGGATCAGCGGGCCGACGTCGAGGTCCATGGCGGCGGGGCCGACGCGCAGCGCCTCGAAGGCATGGCCGAGGCGCTCGAGCAGCGGCTCGTAGATGCCGCGCTCGATCAGCACGCGCGAACCGGCCGAGCAGGTCTGGCCTGCGTTCTGCACGATGGCATTGATGAGCACCGGAATGGCCGCGTCGAGGTCGGCATCGGCAAAGACGATCTGCGGGCTCTTGCCGCCGAGTTCGAGCGTGACGGGGCAGTGCCGCTCGGCCGCCACCTGCTGGATCAGCGTGCCGATCTTCGGGCTGCCGGTGAAGCTGATGTGGTCGATGCCGGCGTGTCGCGCGAGCGCATCGCCCACTTCGTGGCCGTAGCCGGTGACGATGTTGATCGCGCCCGCCGGAAACCCGACCTCGGCCGCGAGTTGGGCCACGCGGATCAGCGACAAGCAAGCGTCTTCGGCGGGCTTGACCACGCAGACGTTGCCCGCCGCCAGCGCGCCGCCCACGCTGCGCCCGAAGATCTGCATCGGGTAGTTCCAGGGAATTACGTGACCGGTCACGCCGTGCGGCTCGCGCCAGGTGAACACGCTGTAGCCCTCTTGGTAGGGAATGGTTTCGCCGTGCAGTTTGTCGCAGGCGCCCGCATAGAACTCGAAATAGCGCACCAGCGCCACCGCGTCGGCGCGCGCCTGCTTCACGGGCTTGCCGCAGTCGCGCTGCTCGATATAGGCAAGCTCGTCGACATGCTCGGCGATCTTCTGCGAGAGCTTGTGGAGCAGTCGGCCGCGGTCGGCGGCGCTTACCTTGTGCCAGACGCCTTCGAAGCAGGCGCGGGCAGCGCGGACCGCGGTGTCGATGTCGTCTGCATTGCTGCGCTGGATTTCGTCGAAAGGCTGGCCGTCGGAAGGATCGAGCACCGGCAGGGTGCGGCCCGAAGCGGACGGAACGTTGGCGTTGGCGATGAAGTTGAGTTGCATGGGGCGGGATTTTGCGCGAAGCGGCGCGGCGCCGCCGGGCGCGGGCGTCATCTCGCGCGACAGCATGAAACCGGCGCGGCCTCGCGTGCGTACCTGTACAACGACGCACATACAAAACAGAACGAGCGGGATCTTCATGACGACAGGCTGGAATCGACTTTGGCGCGCGGCGCTCGCGGGGCTGCTGCCCGCGCTGCTGGCCGCCTGCGGCTCGCTTCCGCCGGTTCGCGAGCGGCCGGCGGAACATGCGACTGCGCCCGACCCGGGCACCGTGCTGGCAAGGATCGCCGCGGCCTCGACGCCGCCGGGCGGGCACTCGGGCTTCCGGCTGATGCCGCTCGGCGTGTATTCGCTCGATGCGCGTGTGCAGCTGGCGCAGCGCGCCCAGCGCTCGCTGGTGGTGCAGTACTACCAGCTGGAGAACGACGCCACGGGACGCCTGCTGATGCGCGCCCTGCGCGAGGCCGGCGCGCGCGGGGTCAAGGTGCGCCTGCTGGTCGACGATCTCTACACCGCCAAGAGCCAGCAATTACTGCTGGCGCTGTCGGACGCGCCCAACGTGGAGGTGCGGCTTTTCAATCCGTTCTGCTGCGGCCGCGGCGGGCTGCTGTCGCGCTTCGCGGCGTCGCCGCACGAGATCGTGCGGCTCAACCATCGCATGCACAACAAGCTGTTCATCGCCGACGGTGCAATGGCGGTGGTGGGCGGGCGCAACATCGCCGACGCCTATTTCATGCTCAGCGAGGCACAGAACTTCATCGACATGGACGCGCTCGCGGTCGGCAAGGTGGTTGCGCAACTCGAATCGATCTTCGACGCCTACTGGAACAGCCAGCAGGTCTGGCCCGTGGCGGAGATCGTGCGCGGGGAGGGCGGCCGCACGCCGACCGGCGCCGACTTCGACGCCGCGATCGGCATGGCGGCGCCGCCGCCTCGGATCGTGTTGCCGTCGGCCGACGTGCTGGGCTATGGACCGATCTCCACAGAGCTGGACGTCGGGCGCATGGGGCTGTTGTGGGGCGAGGCACGCGCGATCGCCGATCCGCCGACCAAGCCGACGACCATGACGGCCAAGGAAGCCATTGCCACCAGCGTGACGATGCAGGTGTGGACGCTGCTGATGGATGCCAAGGTCCAGGTCGACCTTACCTCGCCTTACCTGGTGCCCGGCGAAGGCGGCATGGCGGCCTTCGAGGACCTTGCGCGGCGCAAGGTCAAGCTCACGCTCCTCACCAATTCGCTGGCCGCCAACGACGAGCCCCTGGTTCACACGGGTTACGTGCGCTACCGTGAGCGGCTGCTCCGAAGCGGCGCCGACCTGTACGAGCTGAGCCCGCAGCGCAGGCTGGCGGGCGATCGCTCCGGCATGTTCGGCAAGTCGCTCGGGCGGCTGCATTCGAAGACCGCCGCGATCGACGGGACGCGCATCTTCGTCGGCTCGATGAACCTCGATCCGCGCTCGGCGAGCCAGAACACCGAGATGGGGGTGGTGGTCGACAGCCCGCAGCTTGCAGGCGAGATGCTCCGGGTCATCAACATCAGCAAGCTGCAGAGCGCCTACCGTCTGCGTCTTGCCAAGGACACCGGTACGCTGCAATGGCTCACGACCGACGGCGAGAAGGAAATCGTCCTGACCGCTGAGCCGGAATCGGGCTTTTTGCAGCGGTTCTACAACATGCTCATCGCGCCCCTGGTGCCCGAAATGCTGCTGTAGCCAGCAGCCCCACCGGCGGGGCAGGCACTTGCATAGGCGTATGCTGCCCCCAGATGCAAACCATGAACACGACCCAAAATCCGTCTCCCAAGACCGATCTGGCAGTGACCCACGTGCTGGCTCAACTGCTGGAGCGACTCGAGCACAGCGCCGTTCCCGTTGGCGCCGAGCAGTACCGCTCGGTCGTCGAGCACCTGGTGCAGGAATTCAGCGACATCGAGCCCGGCGCCGAACTCGGCCGCCTGCTCGACGCTTATCCGGCCGCCGCCGAGGTGTACGAGAACCTCAACTACCAGCATGCCGGCCTCTGCCGCTCGGGCCTCGACGCGGCGCTCGCCGCCGAAGTCATCGCCAGCAAGGCCATCGAGCGCGCCAAGCGTCTCGCCATCGAACCCAGGAAAGACGAAGCCAATGGCCAAAGCTGAGGTCAAGACCGCCGTCGTCGAAGACGGCCTGCGTTACAAGTCCAAGACACCTGGATCGCCGTTTCGCGCTTCGGCGTCGTTCAGCGGCGCCACGATGTCCTGCTTCATGTGCGGCAAGCATCGCGTGCGCTCGCAGTTGCGCACGCGCCAGGTGCTCGGCAAGTCGCAGACCGTCTGCGCGCCGTCATGCAAGGCGCTCGACGAATCCTTGGGTTGACTGCCTCCTAGCAGCCGCGGGCGGCACTGCCGCGACATGCCCCGCGCGAGCATTGCGGTTCTTCTTCCAAATCGAACGTGTTGGATATACAGTTAGACACAATTGATGCATTTCATTGCATCCATCAAAAGTTCTAACTCAACGACGGTCATGATTCTGGAATCGAGTCGAGGGCGCATTGCGCCATCCGACGCGCAAAGGACCTGCAATGAATAAATCGCGCCATGTGGTCATGCAGGTCGTCCGACGTTCGTCGGGCAGCGCAACGCACCATGTCGAATTCGCCATGGACGACATCTTCGCCGAGCGCCTGCGGCAATTGCGTTCGCTCGTTCCGCCGCTGGGCAGCCTCAACAGGCAGCGTGACCTGGTGATCGACAAGGTGCGGGTGCGGCTGCCCAACGCGGTGTGGCGCAGCGGGCGCGAGATCGACCAGGGGGTCGAGGGCTCCTGCATCGTCATTTCGTCCGAAGGCGCGTTCAATTGCGGTGGCAAGGACCGCCAGACGCGCGAAAAGCTCGTGACCTACAACTTCTCGATTTCGCGTTTGATCGAATTGCATGCCGAGCGTCCTGAGGGCGAAACGCTCTACATTCGCGACGGAACCTTCGCGAACGACGAGCCGGCCGAATCGGCCGCGGGGGGCTGGGTGGCGTCGCTGCACGAACTCGAAGCTGTGATGCGGGTGCCGGATGCCCCTTCGGACTTCGACACGTTGCACGACCTGGGCCTGCGCCCCGAGCAGAGCGCGGACACCCCCACGCGCGGCGCCATCTTCTACTGAACTACAGCCGCCGCGCCGGCGGCAGCGCCGACTGGCGTGTACTGCGCGCGGTTGTCCTCGAGCCAGCGCGCCGCGAGGCTGCTGTCCTGCTGCGCCGGGTGGAAATCAGGTCGGAAGTAGCTGCGCCAGGCGCGCCAGTTGCTGCGCAGCAGCCCGCCCCGGCCGAGCAGCACGCGCGCCGCGCTCTTCCAGGTCGCCCATTTCCAGAGTTGCCCCTCATGGCGCAGGTTGTCGACCGTCTGGCGCAGCAGGTCGCCGAGAAACATCACCGTCACGCGGCGGAACCAGCGCGTGCGCCAGGCATCGGAGCCGGCCGCGGCCTGGTAGATGTCGAAGGCGACCGTCTTGTGCTCGAGCTCTTCGGCGCTGTGCCACAGCCACATGGTGCGCAGGCGGGGCTCGGCGCCGTCCAGCACCTCGGGATGGACCAGCAGCCATTCGGCGAACATGGCCGTGAAATGCTCGGTCGCGGCGGTCACGGCCAGTGCGTGGCGGGGATCGGCACCTTCCATCAGCGCCAGCCGCCGGTTGGCACGCTCGGTCCAGCGGTCCACCAGGCCCTGGTTCTGCAGGTGCCCGTTGAAAAGCGCGTGGATGCGCCGGTGCGTGGCCTCCTGCCCGATGAAGCCGCGCACTTCTTCGCGGTGCTTGTCCTGCAGATCGGGTGGCAGTGCTGCGACAGCGTCCCGTACCGCATCGATGAAGAACTGCTCGCCGAAGGGGAAGCTCATCGACAGCGCATTGAAGAAGGCGGTGGAGAATGCATCGCCGCCGCACCAGTTGCGGCCGAACGGCGTCTGCAGGTCGATCAGGAGGCGGCGAACGACGAGTGCGGTCATGAAACCATCCTTGGAAAATAAGTTGGTACATGTGCGTACCAATAGTCTGATGGTGCCGGCGATAACTGGTACGGTCAAGTACCAATGCGTAGGAAAATGTGCAATCCATGAGCAGCATCGCATTTGAAGAAGCGTCTCCGGCGGTCCCAGACAGTGAGTCGGGGCACTATGGCCGCTTGCTCGAAGGCATGGCGCGCGCAGTGGCGGCCAAGGGCTATGCGGACACGACCATCGCCGACATCGTCCGGGAGGCGGCAGTTTCCCGGCGCACCTTCTACGAGCACTTCACGACCAAGGCCGAATGCCTGGTGGCGCTCTACGAGGCGGCGAGCAAGCTCGCTCTGCGGGCGGTCAGCGAAGCCTTCGATCCGGCGCAGCCCTGGCACGCGCAGGTGGAGCGCGCGATCACGGCGTATTTCCAATACCTCGCGCAGGACCCACTGCTGCTGCGCACGCTGTTCGTCGAGATCCTGGGCCTCGGCATGCCCGGCCTGGCAGCCAGGCGCCGCGTCAATGCCGAGATCGCGCGCTTCATCCAGGACGCGATCAACGGCAGCGGTGGCGCCAAAGGCGGGCCGGCCGCGCACCTGACGGGCGAGATGGCCATGACGGTCGTCGGCGGCATCAATGAACTGGTGCTCCAGGCGATCGAAGAGGACCGCGTGGGCGACCTCGAGCGACTGGTGCAGCCGGCCACGCGCCTGGTGCGGGCGGTGGCGGCGGAGAGCGCGCGCTGAACGGCGCGGCGCGGCGGCAGGCTCAGATCGGCTGGCGCTGCGCCGGGTCGTAGAAGAACTGCTCCTCGGCGATGCGCTCGCCATCCCAGCGCTGCCAGGCGAGCTCTTCCATGCGCATGGTCTTGCCATTCTTGAAGTGGAACTCGAACACCCAGCGGATCACCACGTGGCCGCCATTCACGAACACGGGCCGCACGCAGGTCGAGGCCACCGACGCGGTGCGGTCGAGCACCGCCTGCTCATGGGCGACGAGCGCGCTGCGGCCGCGCCGGGGCTCGGCCTGGTTCTCGCGCATCGTCGCGTCTTCGGTGTAGTAGTCCTCTATCGCCTGTGCATGGGCGCCGCCCTGCACAGCGGCGATGAAGGACTCGAGCCGTTCTGGCGTAGGCATCAGCTGTGGAACTTGACCACCAGCGGCACGATCAGCAGCGCGACGATGTTGATGATCTTGATCAGCGGGTTCACCGCGGGGCCGGCCGTGTCCTTGTAGGGGTCGCCCACGGTGTCGCCCGTAACGGCCGCCTTGTGCGCCTCGGAGCCCTTGCCGCCGTGGTGGCCGTCCTCGATGTACTTCTTGGCGTTGTCCCATGCGCCGCCGCCCGTGCACATCGAGATCGCGACGAAGAGGCCGGTGACGATGGTGCCCATCAGCAGGCCGCCCAGCGCCTTCGGTCCGAGCAGCAGGCCGACCAGGATCGGCACCACCACCGGCAGCAGCGAGGGGATCATCATCTCCTTGATCGCCGCGCCGGTCAGCATGCTCACGGCCTTGCCGTATTCGGGCTTGCCGGTGCCTTCCATGATGCCGGGGATGTCGCGGAACTGGCGCCGCACCTCTTCGACCACTGCGCCGGCTGCACGGCCGACCGCTTCCATCGCCATGGCGCCGAACAGGTACGGGATCAGGCCACCGATGAAGAGGCCGACGATCACCATCGGGTCGCTCAGGTTGAAGCTGATGTTGAGCCCGAAGCTCTCGAGCTTGTGCGTGTAGTCGGCAAAGAGCACCAGCGAGGCGAGGCCCGCCGAGCCGATCGCATAGCCCTTGGTCACCGCCTTGGTGGTGTTGCCGACGGCATCAAGGGGATCGGTCACGGCGCGCACGCTGTCGGGCAGGTCGCTCATCTCGGCGATCCCGCCGGCGTTGTCGGTGATCGGGCCGTAGGCGTCGAGCGCGACCACGATGCCGGCCATGCTCAGCATGGCGGTCGCGGCCACTGCGATGCCGTACAGGCCGGCGAGCCAGTACGAGGCCATGATGGCCACGCAGACGCAGATCACCGGCCACGCGGTCGAGCGCATCGAGACACCGAGGCCCGCGATGATGTTGGTGCCGTGCCCGGTGGTGGAGGCCTGCGCGATGTGCCGCACCGGCTTGTACTGGGTGCCGGTGTAGTACTCGGTGATCCATACCAGCGCGGCCGTGAGCGCCAGGCCCACGAAGCAGGCGCCGAACAGCTTGAGTTGGCTGCCGGTCGGAGCCACGGCATTGTCGGGAATCAGCCAGGCCGTGACGAACCAGAACGCGATCAGCGACAGGATGCCCGCGACCGCCAGGCCCTTGTAGAGCGCCGGCATCACGTTCGTCATGCCCGGCGAGGCCTTGACGAAGAAGCAGCCAATGATCGAGGCGATGATCGACACGCCGCCCAGCGCCAGCGGATAGAGCACCGCGTTGACCGGCGCAGCGACGATCATCAGCGAACCCAGCACCATGGTGGCGATGAGCGTGACCGCATAGGTCTCGAACAGGTCGGCCGCCATGCCGGCGCAGTCGCCCACGTTGTCGCCCACGTTGTCGGCGATCACGGCCGGGTTGCGCGGATCGTCCTCGGGGATGCCCGCCTCGACCTTGCCCACCAGATCGGCGCCGACGTCGGCGCCCTTGGTGAAGATGCCGCCGCCGAGCCGCGCGAAGATCGAGATCAGCGAGGAGCCGAAGGCGAAGCCGATCAGCGGGTTCAACAGGACCGAGAGGTTGCGGTCGGGCGTGAGGTTGCCGTTGCCGGCCAGGAACCAGTAGAAGACCGAGACGCCCAAGAGCCCCAGCCCGACCACCAGCATGCCGGTGATCGCGCCGCCGCGGAACGCGACGTCGAGCGCCGGGCCGATGCCCTGGGTGGCCGCCTGCGCGGTGCGCACGTTGGCGCGCACCGAGACGTTCATGCCGATGAAGCCGCAGGCGCCCGAGAGCACGGCGCCGACCACGAAGCCAACGGCCGTGGTCACGTCGAGGAACAGGCCGATGAGGATGGCCAGCACCACGCCGACCACCGAGATGGCGGTGTACTGCTTGGCGAGGTAGGCCGAGGCGCCGGCCTGGATGGCGGCCGCGATCTCCTGCATTCGGGCATTGCCCGGGTCCTTGGCGAGGATCCAACTTCGGGCCCAGAAACCGTAGCCCACGGCCACGAGGCCGCAGACGATGGCGAGGATGAGGGGGGCGTTGCCGATCATGCTTAGCTTCTCCATTCGTTCGTTGTGACTTGTGGAGACGGAAAGCGCAGGCCCGGGCGTGCGTGCAACGCGTACGGGACTGAGTTTTCCGCCGCGTTGCTTCCTCGAAGCTCGCTGCACCTGGGTGCGGAGCCGATTGGCCAACGACGGCAATTTACAGGCAAAAGCGCAAACGTGTGCGACCGGTCCGTGACGCGGAAAGTAAACTTCGGGTTTGTCCCCATCCCTCAGATACTTTCCAACTACTCGACAACGACATGGCCTTCGACAAAGTTTCCCCCGGCAAGAATGTTCCCGATGACTTCAACGTCGTGATCGAGATCCCCATGAACGCCGACCCGATCAAGTACGAGGTCGACAAGGAGTCGGGCGCGATCTTCGTCGACCGTTTCATGACGACCGCCATGTACTACCCGGCCAACTACGGCTATGTGCCGCAGACGCTGTCGGGCGACGGCGACCCGGTCGACGTGCTGGTGATCGCGCCATACCCGCTACTGCCCGGCGTGGTCGTGCCGTGCCGCCCGCTCGGCATCCTCCTCATGGAGGACGAGGCCG
This sequence comes from Variovorax sp. Soil_C_19, assembly GCF_057657255.1. NCBI lineage: Bacteria > Pseudomonadati > Pseudomonadota > Betaproteobacteria > Burkholderiales > Comamonadaceae > Variovorax > Variovorax sp. Soil_C_19. Next base: position 732,240 of record NZ_JBDGIV010000001.1, read on the forward strand.
GCGTCGACGGCAAGGTGCTTGCCGTGCCGACCGACAAGGTGCTGCCGATCTACAGCCACTGGAAGTCGGTCGACGACGTGAACCCGATGCGCCTGAAGGCCATCAGCCACTTCTTCGAGCACTACAAGGACCTCGAAGTGGGCAAGTGGGTCAAGGTGATCGGATGGGAAGGCATCGACGCCGCCCGCAAGGAAATCGTCGACGGCATCGCCAGCTACAAGAAGTAGCCGCAGGCGCTCCTGCGAGGCCGCGCCGTTTCAGGCGGCCTTGAACGGACTGCGCTCGCCCAGGTGGTCCATGTAGTTGTCGATGCCTTCGCCTTCGCGCTCGAGAAAGCGCTCGACCGCATCGGCAAACGACGGATGGGCGAGCCAGTGCGCGCTGGTGGTCTTCACGGGCATGAGGGCGCGGGCCATCTTGTGCTCGCCCTGGGCACCGCCCTCGAAACGGCGCACGCCGTGTTCGATGCACCACTGCAGCGGCTGGTAGTAGCACGCCTCGAAGTGCAGACAGTCGACGCGTTCGAGCGCACCCCAGTAACGGCCGTAGGCCACCGTGGCCGCGCCATCCGACTGTGTGGCCAGCGCGATCAGGCTCGACGCGATCGGCCGTCCCTCGCGTTCGGCCACGAACAGCAGCCAGGCGCCGGGCATGGTGTCGGCCATGCGCTGGAAGAAGTCGCGCGTCAGGTAGGGCGGATTGCCGTGCTCGCGGTAGGTGCGCGCGTAGCAGCGGTAGAAGAAATCCCAATCGGCCGGCGCGATGTCGGCGCCGCGTGACCAGCGGAAGGTCACGCCCGCGTCTGCGACCTTGCGCCGCTCCTGGCGGATCTTCTTGCGCTTGTCATGCGACAGGCTCGCGAGAAAAGCATCGAAGCCCGCATAGGCCGCGTTGGTCCAGTGGAACTGCACTGTGTTGCGCAGCATCAGGCCCGCCTCGGCACACGCGGCAATGTCGGCGTCGGCACCGAACAGCAGGTGCAGCGACGAGAGCCCTTCCTGCTTGCACCATGCGACGAGCGCCTGCACCAGCAAGGCACGGCTCGGCGCATCGCGCGCGAGGAGGCGGGCGCCGGGCACCGGCGTAAACGGTACCGCCACCACCGCCTTGGGATAGTAGGCCAGCCCATGCTGCTCGTAGGCGTTGGCCCAGGCCCAGTCGAACACGTATTCGCCGTAGGAATGCGCCTTGACGTAGACCGGGCAGGCCGCCATCAGCGCCTTGCCGCGCCAGAGGGTCGCGAAGCGCGGCGACCAGCCGCTTTGGGGCGAGGCGCTGTCGCTCTCGTGGAGGGCTGCGAGGTATTCGTGGCGCATGAAGGGCGACGGCTCGTCCTGGCTGGCGAGCAGTGCGTTCCACTCGGTCGGGCTCAGGTCCGACGGCGTCCCCAGCACCCGAATGACATAATCGTTCAAGCGTTTTTTCTTCCTTGCGTATGACGCGTTACCCTATCACCAGCCAGTTCAACGAAACCGCCGGAGCGCAGAAACCATGAAGCAGATCACCGCCATCGTCAAACCCTTCAAGCTGGAGGACGTGCGCGAGGCTTTGGCCGAAGTCGGTGTCACCGGCCTCACGGTGACCGAGGTGAAGGGTTTCGGTCGCCAGAAAGGCCACACCGAGCTCTACCGCGGTGCGGAGTATGTGGTCGATTTCCTGCCCAAGATGAAGGTCGAGGTCGTCGTGAACGAAGGCGACGTGGAGCGCTGCATCGAAGCCATCGTCAGCTCGGCGCGCACCGGCAAGATCGGCGACGGCAAGATCTTCGTCACGGACGTGGAGCGCATCGTGCGCATCCGTACCGGCGAAGAAAACGAAAACGCGGTCTGACCGCCTGCCCGCTGGCCGGCGCCTCGCTCAGAGGTTTTCAGCCAGGCGGTCGTCGCGCGGGTGCAGCGGCACTTCGGCGCGCAGCGCCGTCAGCAGTTGGGCGGCGTCGGTGCCGGTGCGGATGAGTTCCATCTGCCATTCGCCCATGAAGCCTTCGCGCACGCTGTGCGCCAGAAAGCCCAGCAGGCCGTCGTAGTAGCCCGCGGTGTTGAGAATGCCCGTGGGCTTGTCGTGGTAGCCGAGCTGGCGCCAGGTCCAGATCTCGAACAGTTCCTCGAAGGTGCCGATGCCGCCGGGCAGCGCGATGAAAGCGTCGGCGCGTTCGCCCATCATCGCCTTGCGCTCATGCATGGTGTCGACCACATGCAGTTCGTCGCAGAGCGTGTTGGCCAGTTCCCTGTCGACCAGCGCCTTGGGGATGATGCCGACGACGCGGCCGCCGGCATCGCGGGTGGCTTCAGCCACGGTGCCCATGAGGCCGGTTCGTCCGCCGCCGTAGACCAGCTGGCCGCCGTGGCGGCCGATCCATTGGCCGACGGCTTGCGCCGCTTTCGAGAACTCGGGCCGCTCGCCGGGGCGCGAGCCGCAATACACACAGATCGAAAATTCAGGGGTCGTCATCGCACCATCATGCCTCGGACAGCGGGCGCTTTCATGACGCGAAGCGCTGCCACAGCGCGGCCAGCCAGATCGCCCCGCAGAGCGTGAGCGACAGCAGCACCGCGGCGCTGCCCATGTCCTTGGCGCGCTTGGAGAGGTCGTGCCATTCGGGTCCGATGCGGTCGATCGCGGCCTCGACCGCGGTGTTGAGCAGCTCGACGATCATCACCAGGATGGCGCTGCCCGCGAGCAGCGCCACCTCGACCCAGCTGCGGCCGAGCCAGAAAGAGGCGGGAATCATGACGATCGCCATGATGGCCTCTTGCCGGAAGGCCGGCTCGCTCCAGCCCGCCCGCAGCCCGTGCAGCGAGATCAGCGTCGCATGCCACACGCGTTCGAAGCCTTTGCGGGCCTTCTGCGGGTTGACGGCGGGGTCGGGAAGCTTGGATTCGGGCAAGGCACTCATCGGCGGGGGAGGGGCTTGGAAGTGACGAGCCGCGTGCCGGCCCAGGCGTCGTGCCAGAACTGGCGTTCGGGATGGAAGCGCGCCAGCAGGGCCCAGACGGCGACCCATCCGAAGAGCAGGACCATCGTCTCGGCCGCAGGGACGCCCAGGAGCGGATGCAAGGTCAGTGGCGGTAGCAGCCAGATCCAGCTCAGCAGGTAGCGTACGAAGGCGCGCAACTGCGTCACCGAGCGGCCTTGCTTGTCGACGATCCGAATGTTCCACGTCTTCATGCCAAGCGTCTGCCCCTTGGACCAGAACCAGACGAAATAGACGCCAAAGACCACGAAAAGATAGGCCAGCAGCAGCGGGCGGCGCGTCTCATCCATGGCGTTGCGCATCTGGCTCAGCGCGCTGAAAAGCCAACCAGCCATCATCGCCACAGCGAACAGCAGCATGCCCTCATAGAGCCAGCATGCCATTCGCCGCCACAGGCCGGGCACTTTCGAAAGAGGAGCGCTGGACGAAGGATCTGCGGAGGATGAGGAGGGATTCGATTCCGAAGTTTCGGAAGAATTTGGAGCCATCGAAGCCTTGGGATTCAGGGAGGCGAAGGCTGCTCGACGGCGGGGCCTGCGGGAGTGGACGGTGAAGGCACGAGCACTTGCGCCTCGGCCGGGATGGGTTGGGAGGCCGCGCTGCGGCCTTCGGAAGAGGATGGGGCCAGGACGGCCGCCGCCGGCATTGCGACCGGCGCGGGCGAAGACGGCGGCGCCAGCAGGATGCGCGGCGTGTGCTGTCCCGTGGGCGTGACGGCCGGCACCACGACGAGCTTCTGGGCCGGAACCGGCCGCACCGGGATCGCGGCACCATGCGGCCTGGCCGGCGCGCGTTCGGCGAGCCGGCGTTTCTCGTCTTCGCTCAGCGCCTGGTACTGCTCCCACTTGGCCTTGCGCTCGTCGGCCGGCACGCGCTTCACTTCGGCGAAGTTGAGTCGCGCCTGGGCGCGCTGCCGGTTGCTCAACGCGGTCCATTCGATCATGCGGCTGTGCAGCGTGGTCTGGTCATCGGCCGACATCTTCGCGTAATTGCGTGACAAAGCGAGCCACTTGCGCTTGTGCCCGGCATTCAGTGCGTGCCAATGCGAGGCAAGCGGCTGAAGGGCCTCCTGCTGTTCGGCCGTGAGCTCGCTCCAGGCGGGGCGGGTGGTCTGCGCCGTTTTTGCGGTGGCTACCGACGCGGCCTGCGTGGTGTCCCGTCCCCGGCTGGACGATCCGTCCAACGACTGGGCGCCAGCCGACGTCAGCCCGAAGACAGCGATGGCGAGCACGCCCACCCAAACGCCCGCGCCCGTCTTGTGCGGGCGCAGGGTGCTGGGCGCAGGGGCGCGGAAGGCAAGGGGACGTCGCATGCGGGTTTCGGGGAGGTCGGTCAGTCGGAGCCGCCACCTGACTTGAGGAACTGGGCAAAGCCGGGGTCCGTGTAGGCCGCCGGCGGAAGGTCGTCGGTCAGCAGGGCGGAATCGACCTCCGCGAGTTCGCTCGCACGGTCCTCGTCCTGCATCGCACTGATGGCGATCAGGCCCGCGACGAGCGCGACCAGAGGCACCACCGAGCCGATGCGGGTCCACCAGCCGCCGCCCATCGTGGCCACATGGCCCGACTGCATGACTGCGGGAGAGGTGCGCAACTGCGGCGCCTGCTTGCGCGCCGCGACGGCTTGCGCCCGCGCCACGCGCAGTCGCTCGCCGATGTCGTGCGGCAGTTCGTGGTTGCCCTCGGACAGGCGTGCAGCCACAAGCCGGCCGAAGCTGTCTTCGGCGGCGACGGAAGAGTTTGGAACTTTGGTGTTCATAGCGAAATTCCCTTGGCTTTGAGCGCTTTGCTCAAGGCGTGCACGGCGCGCGAACAGTGGGTCTTGACGCTGCCCTCGGAGCAGCCCATTGCAGCCGCCGTTTCCGCCACGTCCATTTCTTCCCAGTAACGCATCAGGAAAGCCTCTCGTTGACGGCCCGGCAAAGCCGCGATCTCCTGCTCGATCTCGCGGAAGATCTGCGCGCGCCGGGTCGTGTCCTCGGCACTTTCCGTCTCTCTGGAGTCGGTCGGGGAGACGAAGTTCTCCAGCAGGTCGAAATCGCCGTCCTCGCCGGCGGCCTCGAAGTCGCCGAGGTTGGAGAACAGCGCGCGGCGGGTCTTCTGCCGGCGGAACCAGTCGAGCGTGCAATTGGAAAGAATCCGCTGGAACAGCATCGGCAGCTCCTGCGGCGGCTTGTCGCCGTAGTGATGCGCCAGTTTCATCATGCTGTCCTGCACGATGTCGAGTGCCGCCTCCTCGTCCCGCACGTGATAGACCGAGCGCTTGAAAGCACGTCGTTCGACGCTCTTCAGGAAGTCGGAAAGTTCTTGTTCAGTGGCCAAGCGAGAGGGGACGCCGCAGGCGCCGCATGGGGAATGGGGTGTCTGGAAGCGCTTGTGTTTTTTCTGCGCGAATTATGCCTTCGCATGTTTTTCGTCCGCCGGCTCCGGCGAGGGCGGCAGCATCGATGTCATAATCCGCATTGCAATTCAAACGGCAAACGGGTCACGGTCCGGCGGAAAATCAGTCCGCCCATGGCTTTGGCCTCAAGTCCTGGCGCGGCCTCACAAGGGCTGGCAAGGGGCACCCAAGGTATTTCGTTCCCGAAATAGACAAAGGTTCATCATGGAAATCTCCAAGGCGGAAATTCTCTCCGCAGCCGCCGCGTCCTCCGGCGCCGGCAACGCACCGCAAGAACTCATGGGCGCTGAAGTGCTGGTCAAGGCACTGCAGGCCGAAGGCGTTCAGTACGTCTGGGGTTACCCCGGCGGCGCCGTTCTCTACATCTACGACGCGTTCTACAAGCAGGACACGATCCAGCACGTGCTGGTGCGCCACGAGCAGGCCGCCGTCCATGCCGCCGACGGTTATGCGCGCGCCACGGGCGACGTGGGCGTGGCGCTGGTCACCTCGGGCCCGGGCCTGACCAATGCGGTCACCGGCATCGCCACCGCCTACATGGACTCGATCCCGATGGTGATCATCTCGGGGCAGGTGCCGACCGCGGCCATCGGCCTCGACGCCTTCCAGGAATGCGACACCGTGGGCATCACGCGTCCGATCGTGAAGCACAACTTCCTCGTCAAGGACCCGAAGGACCTCGCGCTGACGATGAAGAAGGCCTTCCATATCGCGCGCAGCGGCCGGCCCGGCCCGGTGGTGGTGGACGTGCCGAAGGACGTTTCCTTCAAGAAAGTGGTCTACACCGGCTATCCCGACAAGGTCGAGATGCGTTCGTACAACCCCGTGCGCAAGGGCCACGGCGGCCAGATCCGCAAGGCGCTGCAGCTGCTCTTGAACGCCAAACGTCCGTATATCTACACGGGTGGCGGCGTGCTGCTGGGCAATGCCTGCAACGAGCTGCGCACGCTGGTCGACATGCTCGGCTACCCGGTTACCAACACGCTGATGGGCCTGGGCGCCTATCCCGCCAGTGACCGCAAATTCCTGGGCATGCTGGGCATGCACGGCACCATCGAAGCCAACAACGCGATGCAGAACTGCGACGTGCTGCTCGCCGTGGGCGCGCGCTTCGACGACCGCGTGATCGGCAACCCGAAGCACTTCGCGCAGAACGAGCGCAAGATCATCCACGTCGACATCGATCCGTCGAGCATCTCCAAGCGCGTGAAGGTCGACATCCCGATCGTCGGCGACGTGAAGGACGTGCTCACCGAGCTGATCTCGATGATCCGCGAAAGCACCACCAAACCCGATGCCGGCGCGCTGGCCGACTGGTGGAAGACCATCGAGGCCTGGCGCGACCGCGACTGCCTCAAGTACGACCGCAACAACAAGGACGTGATCAAGCCGCAGTTCGTCGTCGAGACGCTGTGGAACATGACCAAGGACGCGGACACCTACATCACGTCCGACGTGGGCCAGCACCAGATGTGGGCCGCACAGTACTACCGCTTCGACGAGCCGCGCCGCTGGATCAATTCGGGCGGCCTGGGCACGATGGGTGTGGGCATTCCGTACGCCATGGGCATCAAGCTCGCGAAGCCCGATTCGGAAGTGTTCACCATCACCGGGGAGGGCTCGGTGCAGATGTGCATTCAGGAGCTTTCCACCTGCCTGCAGTACAACACGCCGATCAAGATCTGCTCGCTCAACAACCGCTACCTGGGCATGGTGCGCCAGTGGCAGGAGATCGAATACTCCGGCCGCTACAGCCACAGCTACATGGATGCGCTGCCCAATTTCGTGAAGCTCGCCGAGGCCTATGGCCACGTCGGCATGCTGATCGAGCGTCCACAAGACGTGGAGCCGGCGCTGCGCGAGGCGCGCAAGCTCAAGGACCGCACGGTGTTCATGGATTTCCGCACCGACCCCACCGAGAACGTGTTCCCGATGGTCAAGGCCGGCATGGGCATCACCGAGATGCTGTTGGGCTCCGAAGATCTCTGATCCTCGGCGCATTCGCTTAACTTTTTACTGACGAATCTATTGTCCGTCGAGCCCGCGCATTACCGTGCGTGGGGGAGGGCGGCGAGAAGAGGAGTCACGCAAACATGAAACACATCATTGCAGTGCTGCTGGAAAACGAGGCCGGTGCTCTTTCCCGCGTGGTTGGCCTGTTCTCGGCCCGTGGCTACAACATCGAATCGCTGACCGTCGCACCCACCGAGGATGCGAGCCTGTCGCGCATGACCATCGTCACCGCCGGCTCCGACGACGTGATCGAGCAGATCACCAAGCACCTCAACCGCCTGATCGAAGTCGTCAAGGTTGTCGACCTGACCGAAGGCGCCTACACCGAGCGCGAGCTCATGATGGTGAAGGTGCGTGCGGTCGGCAAGGAGCGCGAGGAGATGATGCGCATGGCCGAGATCTTCCGCGGCCGCATCATCGACGTGACCGACAAGAGCTACACGATCGAACTCACCGGCGACCACGGCAAGAACGACGCCTTCCTGGAGGCGATCGACCGCAGCGCTATCCTCGAGACCGTTCGCACCGGCGCGAGCGGCATCGGGCGCGGCGAGCGCATCCTGCGGGTCTGACCCATGGCAAAACGGAGCTCGGTCGCTGCCCGTTCGGGCTGAGCTTGTCGAAGCCCCCGCGCGAGCGGGGACTGCATTGAGCCCTTCGACAGGCTCAGGACGAACGGCACAACAACACACTGCAACCCGCACATCTATCTGGAGAACATCATGAAGGTTTACTACGACAAGGACGCCGACCTCAGCCTCATCAAGGGCAAGACGGTCGCCATCATCGGCTACGGCTCGCAGGGCCACGCGCACGCGCAGAACCTGAACGACAGCGGCGTGAAGGTCGTGGTCGGCCTGCGCAAGGGCGGCGCGTCGTGGGACAAGGTCGGCAAGGCCGGCCTGCAGGTTGCCGAAGTCGCCGATGCGGTGAAGTCGGCAGACGTGGTCATGATCCTGCTGCCCGACGAGCAGATCGCCAACGTCTACAAGAACGACGTGGCCCCGCACATCAAGGAAGGCGCTTCGCTGGTCTTCGCGCACGGCTTCAACGTGCACTACGGCTTCGTGCAGCCGCGCGCCGACCTCGACGTGTGGATGGTCGCTCCCAAGGCGCCGGGCCACACCGTGCGCAGCACCTACACCCAGGGTGGCGGCGTGCCCCACCTCGTGGCCGTGCACCAGGACAAGAGCGGCAAGGCCCGCGACCTCGCACTGAGCTACGCCACGGCCAACGGCGGCGGCAAGGCCGGCATCATCGAGACCAACTTCCGCGAAGAGACCGAAACCGACCTGTTCGGCGAGCAGGCCGTGCTGTGCGGCGGCACGGTCGAACTGATCAAGGCGGGTTTCGAGACGCTGGTGGAAGCCGGCTACGCGCCCGAGATGGCGTACTTCGAATGCCTGCACGAGCTCAAGCTCATCGTGGACCTGATCTACGAAGGCGGCATCGCCAACATGAACTACTCGATCTCGAACAATGCCGAGTACGGCGAGTACGTCACGGGCCCGCGCATCGTGACCGACGAGACCAAGAAGGTCATGAAGCAGGTGCTGAAGGACATCCAGACCGGCGAGTACGCCAAGAGCTTCGTGCTCGAAGCCGCCGCCGGCCAGCCTGCGCTGATCAGCCGCCGCCGCCTGAATGCCGAGCACCAGATCGAGGTGGTCGGCGAGAAGCTGCGCGCCATGATGCCCTGGATCAAGAAGAACAAGCTCGTGGACCAGACCCGGAATTAAGCCCACCCCCAGGCTACCCTGCTTCGCAGGTCCGCCACCCCCTCGAGGGGGCACAAAGGCTGTCGAGTTTTCTCGATGGCCTTTTTCTTTTTGGGGGACGGAGTGCCCGGTAACGCTGAACTACACTTTGCCCCCATGCATGACGACACGCCCCTGATGCCCATCGAGCCGAAGAAGCGGCGCAAAGGCATCTACATCCTGCCGAACCTGTTCACGCTCGCAGCGTTGTTCGGGGGTTTCTATTCGGTTGTGATGGCGATGAACGCGCGATTCGACCTCGCGGCGCTCGGCGTGTTTGCCGCGATGATCCTCGACAGCCTCGATGGCCGCGTGGCGCGCATGACCAACACGCAGAGCGCGTTCGGCGAGCAGATGGATTCGCTCTCCGACATGGTGTCGTTCGGCGCGGCGCCTGCGCTGATCGCGTACGAGTGGTCGCTCAAGGGGCTGGGCCGCTGGGGCTGGATCGCGGCCTTCGTGTATTGCGCCTGCGCGGCGCTGCGGCTCGCGCGATTCAACGTCAACACCGGCGTGGTCGACAAGCGGTGGTTCCAGGGGCTTCCGTCGCCTGCGGCGGCCGCGCTGGTGGCCGGCTTCATCTGGCTCATGACCGAATGGGGCAAGCGCGGCGGCGAGGTGCTGTACCTCTCGTGGACCCAGATCACCTGGATCACCTTTGCCTTCACGCTCTATGCCGGCCTGTCGATGGTGACCAACGCGCCGTTCTACAGCTTCAAGGACATCCAGATGAAGAAGAGCGTGCCCTTCGCGGTGATCGTCCTCATCGCGCTCGGCATTGCCGTCATCAACATCCACCCGCCGACGGTGCTGTTCGGGCTGTTCGTGGCCTACGGCCTGAGCGGCTACGCGGTCTATGCGTGGCGCAAGGCCAAGGGGCAGCCGGCAAGCGTCATCAGCACCTCGACCGAAGAGCCCGACGAGCGCGGCTTGCATAACTGATGCAGGCTTGTGCTACATTCACAATCCTCATGACCAAGATTTCGCTGCTGGCCCTACTAGCCCTCCCTCACGGGCGGAGACGGTAGCGCACGCGCAAATCCCTCACCACGGCCCGTTCGCACCAGCAACGGGCCGTTTGTCATTTGGGGTTGCTGGTTGATCGCCAACCATCACAGAGAAATCGACATGCTCAAGCAACCTCAAGCCAAATACCGCGCATTCGCCCCGATCGGCCTCAAGGACCGCACCTGGCCCGATGCCGTGCTGACCAAGGCCCCGATCTGGCTGTCGACCGACCTGCGCGATGGCAACCAGGCGTTGGTCGAGCCGATGGACATCGCGCGCAAGATGCGCATGTTCGAGACGCTCGTGGCAATCGGCTTCAAGGAAATCGAAGTCGGCTTTCCCTCCGCCTCGCAGGTCGAGTTCGACTTCGTCCGCAAGCTGATCGAGGAAGACCGGATCCCCGACGACGTCACGGTCCAGGTGCTCACGCAGGCGCGCGACCACCTCATCGAGCGCACCTTCGAATCGCTCAAGGGCGCGCCGCGCGCGATCGTCCACCTCTACAACGCCGTGGCGCCCGTGATGCGCCGCGTGGTGCTCGGCATGGACGAAGACCAGATCGTCGAGCTCGCGAGCAGCCATGCGCGCATGTTCAACGACTTTGCCGCGATGCAGCCGGGCACGCAGTGGACCTTCCAGTACTCGCCCGAGATGTTCTCGGGCACCGACGTGGTGTTCTCCAAGCGCGTGGTCGATGCGGTGACCGAGGTCTGGGCGCCGACGCCCGAGCGCAAATGCATCGTCAACCTGCCCACCACGGTCGAGCATTCCACGCCGAACATCTTTGCCGACATGATCGAGTGGATGCACCGCCACCTCGCGCGCCGCGACTCCATCGTGCTGTGCGTGCATCCGCACAACGACCGCGGCACCGGCACGGCCGCCGGCGAACTGGCGCTGATGGCGGGTGCCGAGCGCATCGAAGGCTGCCTGTTCGGCAACGGCGAGCGCACCGGCAACCTCGACCTCGTGAACGTGGCGCTCAACCTCTACACGCAGGGCGTGTCGCCGAACCTCGACTTCTCGAACATCGACGAGATCCGCGCGACGGTCGAGCACTGCAACCAGATCCCGGTGCATCCGCGCCATCCGTATGTGGGCGACCTGGTTTACACCTCGTTCTCGGGCTCGCACCAGGACGCGATCAAGAAGGCCTTCGCCGCGCGCAAGGAGGGCGACATCTGGGACATGCCCTACCTGCCCATCGATCCCAAGGACGTAGGCCGCAGCTACGAGGCGGTGATCCGCGTGAACAGCCAGTCGGGCAAGGGCGGCATGGCCTATTTGCTCGAGTGCGAGTACGGGCTCGAGATGCCCCGCCGCCTGCAGATGGAGTTCATGCAGGTGGTGCAGCGCGCGATGGACGTCGGGGGCAAGGAACTCACGGCGGCCGACCTCTGGCAGCTGTTCGTGCGCGAATACGGCATCGAGACGGCACGCTCGCTGCAGCACCGCGTGATCGAGGAGGAAGGCGAGGGCGCCTCGGTCGTCTTGCGCGGCGACTTGCCGTGGGACGGCGAGACCCTTGCGATCGAAGGGCGGGGCAACGGTCCGATCGACGCCTTCACGCAGGCGCTGAGCCAGGCCACCGGCCACACGGTGCGCGTGATGGATTACCACCAGCATGCGATCGGTGCGGGTGCCGATGCCAAGTCGGTGGCCTACCTCGAACTGCGCGTGGACGAGTCGCAGACGCTGTTCGGCGTGGGCATCGACGCCAACGTGATTTCGGCCTCGCTCAAGGCCATCGTCTCGGGCGTGCGGCGGGCACGCGGGCGCGGCGCGCACAGCGCACAATCGGCGGTTGAGCTCGCCTGACGCGAACACCGCCGTCCGCGCAAGGTGCCAATGAACGAAGAAGGAGATCCACGATGACCGACCAGCTCATTATTTTCGACACCACCTTGCGCGACGGCGAGCAGTCTCCCGGCGCCTCGATGACGCGCGACGAGAAGATGCGCATCGCCAAGCAGCTCGAGCGGCTCAAGGTCGACGTGATCGAGGCCGGATTCCCGGCCAGCTCGAACGGCGATTTCGAGGCCGTGAAGGCGATTGCCAATGCGATCAAGGACGCCACCGTGTGCGGCCTGTCGCGCGCCAACGACCGCGACATCGCGCGTGCGGCCGAGGCACTGAAGGGCGCGGCACGCGGCCGCATCCACACCTTCATTGCGACCTCGGCGCTGCACATGGAAAAGAAGCTGCGCATGTCGCCCGACGAGGTGCACGAGCAGGCGCGTCTCGCGGTGCGGTTCGCGCGCAACCAGGTGGCCGACGTCGAGTTCAGCCCCGAGGACGGCTACCGCAGCGATCCCGATTTTCTCTGCCGCGTGCTCGAGACCGTGATCAATGAAGGTGCCACCACCATCAACGTGCCCGACACCGTCGGCTACGCGATTCCCGAGCTCTACGGCAACTTCATCAAGATGCTGCGCGAGCGCGTTCCCAACAGCGACAAGGCGATCTGGTCGGTGCATTGCCACAACGATCTCGGCATGGCGGTGGCCAACTCGCTGGCCGGCGTGAAGATCGGCGGTGCGCGCCAGGTCGAATGCACGATCAACGGCCTCGGCGAACGCGCAGGCAACTGCTCGCTCGAGGAGATCGTGATGGCCGTGAAGACGCGCAAGGACTACTTTGGTCTTTCGCTCAACATCGACACCCAGCACATCGTGGCCGCGAGCCGCATGGTGAGCCAGACCACCGGCTTCGTGGTGCAGCCCAACAAGGCCGTGGTGGGCGCCAACGCCTTCGCGCACGCCTCGGGCATCCACCAGGACGGCGTGCTCAAGGCACGCGACACCTACGAGATCATGCGGGCGGAAGACGTGGGCTGGACCGCCAACAAGATCGTGCTGGGCAAGCTCAGCGGGCGCAACGCCTTCAAGCAGCGCCTGCAGGACCTCGGCGTGACGATGCAGAGCGAGGCCGACATCAACGCCGCCTTCCTGCGCTTCAAGGAGCTGGCCGACCGCAAGTCCGAGATCTTCGATGAAGACATCCTCGCGCTCGTCAGCGCGGAGGAACTGTCGAACGTTGGCGAGCAGTTTGCTTTCGTCTCACTCGCGCAGCACTCCGAGACCGGCGAACGTCCGCACGCAAGGGTCGTCTTCACGGTCCAGGGCAAGGAAGTCACCGGCGAATCCGATGGCAACGGCCCGGTCGATGCATCGCTCAAGGCGATCGAATCGCATGTCCGCAGTGGCGCGGAGATGGTGCTTTACTCGGTCAATGCGATCAGTGGCTCGACAGAAAGCCAAGGAGAAGTTACAGTTCGGTTACAAAATGCGGGCCGAGTGGTGAATGGCGTTGGGGCAGACCCCGACATCGTCGTCGCATCTGCCAAAGCTTATTTGAGCGCGCTCAACAAGTTACAGAGCCAAGCTGAGAAAGTGTCTGCGCAGGGCTAGGTTTACGGGTCGTCCTTGATGTCGAATGAAGAAAAGGATGCAAGTAACTGATATTGCGTGTCTTTTTTGATTTCGATACACTGCGGTTCTCATTTCGCCGCTGGAGATATTCCCAATGCCTGAAGCCCGTCTCCGCCGAGTTTCCAGCCAGCGGTTCCTGCCCGCCGTCAAAGCCCTCGCCGTCGCGTTTTGCGCCACGGCGTTTTTGCTGTCCGGTGCGCAGGCCGCCAAGAAGGAAAAAACGGTTGCCGCCAAGACCGCCGTGGCCAAGAAGGCCCGCGGCGCGGCACCGGCACAAGTCAAGTCTGCCAAGGCGTCGCGTGGCGCCAAGAGCCGCAGCGAGAAAGTCGTTCGTGGCGGCCGCAACGTGGTCGCCAGCATCCGCAAGAAGAACGGCAAGACCGTGGTGGCCGTGCAGCGCCGCTCGCTGGTCCGTGTCGAAACGCCCGCACGCCAGTCCTTCGGCCAGCTGGCCGGCCTGCACAGCGTCGAGGACGCGCTCGACCTGAAGTCGAGCGTGGCGCTCGTGATCGACCAGGACACCCATGAAGTGCTGTTCAGCAAGAACGACCATGCCGTGCTCCCGATCGCGTCGCTCACGAAGCTCATGACCGGCCTGCTGATCAGCGAAGCCCATCTGCCGAACGACGAACTGATCACCATCACCCAGGACGACGTCGATACCGAAAAGTGGAGCCGCTCGCGCCTTACCGTCGGCACCACGCTCACGCGCGGCGAACTGCTTCATCTGGCGCTGATGTCGAGCGAGAACCGGGCGGCGCACGCCCTGGGCCGAACCTACCCGGGCGGCCTCGCAACCTTCGTGAGCGTGATGAACGCAAAGGCGAAGATGCTCGGCATGAAGGACACGCGCTACGTCGAGCCCACGGGCCTGTCGAGCCGCAACCAGGCGAGCGCCCAGGACCTGGCGCTGCTTGTCAGCGCCGCCTACGCCGATGCGACGGTGCGGGCGCTCTCGACTTCGCCCGAGTACCAGGTCGAGGTCGGTAACCGCGTTCTGCAGTACAACACCACCAATCGCCTGGTGAAGAGCCCCGACTGGGACATTGGCCTGCAGAAGACGGGCTACATCTCCGAGGCCGGCCAGTGCCTCGTGATGCAGGCCAAGGTGGCGGGACGCAAGCTGATCATGGTGTTCCTGGATTCGGCCGGCAAGTTCAGCCGCATCTCCGACGCCGAGCGCGTGCGCCGCTGGGTCGAGGCCACGCAAGCCTCGAGCACGCCCGCTGCTTCGCGCAACGCGCACATCCTCCAGGCCGCCGGCTGATCGTTGCCGGCGTCCCGGCGCGGCTGCGGCCGCGCGCGGAGGCTCAGGCGACGGCTGAAGAGCCGGTGCCGCCGCCGATCGAAGGCCCGTTGGCCGCGTCGGTGCTCTTGTAGCCCAGTGCTTCCGAGATCTCGTGCGCGGTGGCCTGCAGCTTGGGCAGCCATCCCTCGTCGAGCCGGTCGGCGGGGGCGGAAATCGACAGCCCCGCGACCAGCTTGCCCTGGTCGTCGTAGATGCCGGCGGCCATGCAGCGCACGCCCAGTTCCAATTCTTCGTTGTCGCGCGCGATGCCGTACTGGCGCGCCTTCGACAGCTCGCGTTCGAGCGCGGGCAGCTGCGTGATGCTGTTGCGCGTGTGGCCCGACAGGCCGGTGCGCGTGGCGTAGCTGCGCACGCGCTGCGGATCGTCGGCTGCAAGAAACAGCTTGCCGGTCGAGGTGAGATGCAAGGCTGCCCGCCCACCGATGGCGCGGACCACCTGCATGCCCGAGCGTTCGCTGTACGAGCGCTCGATGTAGACGATCTCGTCGCCCTGGCGCATGCTGAGGTTCACCGGCTGCTGGGTGATCTTGTGCAGCTCGCGCATCGGGCCGAGTGCCGCGTCGCGCACGTTGAGCCGGCCTTTGACGAGGTTGCCGAGCTCGAGCAGCCGCATGCCGAGGCGGTAGCTGCCTGCCTCGGGGCGGTCGACGAAGCGGCCGACCGCGAGGTCGTTGAGGATCCGGTGCGTGGTGGAAGGGTGCAGGCCCGTTTTTTCGCTGATTTCCTTCAGCGAAATGGCCTCCTCGCGCGAGGCGAGCACGTCGATCAGCGCGAACATGCGCTCGATCACCTGGATGACTGGAACGGCAGGAGCGTCGGTTTGGTTTTTTCTCATGGCGCGATGCGGTGTGGACCGGGCGCCATTTTACCTTGTGAAATCAGAAGGCGCTTGCCACTGTCCGTCGATCAGCAGCTCGTGCGGTGCGAAGCGCGCCTTGTAGTTCATCTTGGCGCTGCCCTCGATCCAGTAGCCGAGATAGACGTGGGGCAGGCCCAACTTACGTGCCTGCTCGATCTGCCACATCACGCTGAAGGTGCCGTAGGCGGTGGACCGGGCGGCGCGGTTCTCGGGTTCGTAGAAGGTGTAGACCGCCGAGATGCCGTCGTTCAGCACATCGAGGATCGACACCATCCGGAGCGCACCCACGCTGCCGTCGGGCGACAGCTCGCGGAATTCGACAAGCCTCGAATTGACGCGGCTCTGCAGCAGGAACTGGGTGTACTGGTCGATGCTGTCGTGGTCCATGCCGCCGCCGGCGTGGCGGCCGTTCTGGTAGCGAAGGTAGAGCTGGTAGTGCTCGGGCACGAAGCACAGCTTGAGCACCCGCGCCTGCAGGTTCTGGTGCTGCTTGACGGCGCGCCGCTGGCTGCGGCTCGCGCGGAAGTCGTCGACCCGCACGCGCAGCGGGATGCAGGCCCTGCATCCGTCGCAATATGGCCGATAGGTGAACATGCCGCTGCGCCGGAAGCCGCTCAGCACCAAGTCGGAGTAGGCGTCGTTGTGGATCAGGTGGCTGGGCGTGGCCACCTGCGAGCGGGCCTGCCGGTCGGGCAGGTAGCTGCAGGGGTAGGGCGCCGTCGCGTAGAACTGCAGCGTGTGAAGCGGGAGATCCTTGAGGTGCGTCACGGCGTTCCGGAGGGTCGTGCGGAAAGGAGTTCTGCCCAGTATACGGGCTCGAAAAGCCATCGTGGGCCCTGCCGTTGGCGTGCCCGTGCCACGTGCGCCACGAAGCGCTGGCGGGTCATTTCGCGTGCGCCCAGGCTCGCGAGGTGCGACGTATTCTGCTGGCAGTCGATCATCTGCACGTC
The DNA here is from genome assembly GCF_057657255.1 of Variovorax sp. Soil_C_19. NCBI lineage: Bacteria > Pseudomonadati > Pseudomonadota > Betaproteobacteria > Burkholderiales > Comamonadaceae > Variovorax > Variovorax sp. Soil_C_19. Next base: position 748,938 of record NZ_JBDGIV010000001.1, read on the forward strand.
GTAGCGGCGGCACAGGCTCACCAGCGCCGCGAGCGCGATCTTCGACGCATCGGGGCGGCGCGTGAACATCGATTCGCCGAACACCGCGCGCCCGAGCGCCACGCAGTAGAGGCCGCCCGCGAGCTCGCCGTCGATCCAGGTTTCCACACTGTGCGCGTGCCCGGCCCGGTGCAGCCCGATGTAGGCCTGCACCATGTCGGGAACGATCCAGGTGCCCGACTGGCCCACGCGCGGCGCCTGTGAGCAGGCCTGGATCACGGCCGCGAAATCGTGGTCGATGCGGATCTCGCAGCCGGGCGTCTGCGCGAACCGCGCCAGCGTCTTGCGCAGCGACCGGTGCAGCTTGAAGTCGGCCACCTGCAGCACCATGCGCGGGTCGGGGCTCCACCAGAGGATCGGCTGGTCGTCGCTGAACCAGGGGAACACGCAGCGGCCGTACGCCTGCACCAGCGTGTCGACGTCGAGCGCGCCGCCGGCGGCGAGCAAGCCGGGGACGGGGTCGGTCGCACCCCAGGCCGATGCCGGATCGGGCAGTGCATCGCCGGGTTCGAGCCATGGCAGTTGTTGCATGCCCGTAGATATACACGGCTTCGCACGGGTTTCAGGCGCAGAGGGGAAAATGCCGCCTTCGAGGCCGGCAGCAAACGATGGTGGCCATCGTTCTACGTTCGTTCTAGGTTGTCCACCCAATCGTGCGCGACTATCCGAAGCCCATATAGTGCAGCCTCCACCGCACCCAGATGCCAGCCAACCGCCCAGACCTGCGCGGCAGCCAAGAGGACCACTTGACCACTGAATCCCATCCCACGCGCTTCGGCAGCGGCCACGCGGTCCGCCGCCTAGAAGACGAAAGCCTGTTGGCCGGTGCCGGCCGCTACACGGACGACGTCACGCTGCCCGGCCAGTCGCACCTCGTGTTCCTTCGCTCGCCCTATCCACATGCGCGCATCGTGTCGATCGACACGGCCGCTGCCGCAGCCATGCCGGGCGTGCTGCGCGTGTTCACCGGGGCCGAACTCGCCGAGGCCGGCGTCCAGCCGATGCCGGGCGCCGCGGGCTTCAAGCGCGCCGACGGCAGCGACTGCGCCAGCCCACCGCGCCGGGCCATGGCGCATGAACGGGCCCGCTTCGTCGGCGAGGCCGTGGCGGCGGTGGTGGCAGAGTCGTTGCGCGAGGCGCGCGATGCGGCAGAAGCGGTCGTGGTCGACTACGAGCCGCTGCCGATGGTGGTCGATCTTGCCAGCGCCAGCGCCGAGGGCGCGCCGCTGCTGTGCGAGGAGGCCACCGGTAACGTTGCCGCGGAAATGCGCCATGGCAGCAGCGATGCCGCCGCGGCCGCTTTCGCCGAGGCGGCGCACGTGGTGGGTCTCGACGTGGTCAACCAGCGCGTGGTCGCGCTCACCATCGAACCGCGATCCGTGCTCGCCGCGCCCGACGCCCAGACCGGCCGGCTGACGGTGCGCATGAGCACCCAGATGCCCTCGGGGGTGCGCGACACGATCTGCGGCGCCCTCGGCCTTGCCAAGGAGAAGGTGCGCGTGGTGGTCGGCGACGTCGGCGGCGGCTTCGGCATGAAGACCGGCGCCTACCCCGAAGACGTCGCGGTCGCGTTCGCCGCGCTCCAGACCGGCCGTCCCGTGAAGTGGGTCGCCGACCGCAGTGAGGAGTTTCTTTCGAGCGCGCACGGGCGCGACATCCAGGCCCGGGCCGAACTCGCGCTCGACACCGAAGGCCGCATCCTCGCGCTGCGCATCCGCACGCTGGCCAACGTCGGCGCCTATGCCACCGGCACCGGCGTCGCGATCCAGCTACTGATCGGTCCCTGGGTGCAGACCAGCGTCTACGACATCCAGACCATCGATTTCCACTTCAAGGCGGTGCTGACGAACACCGCCCCGACGGGGGCTTACCGCGGTGCCGGCCGCCCCGAGGCGATCTTCACGATCGAGCGGCTGATGGACGAGGCCGCGCGCCAGACCGGCATCGACCGCATCGCGCTGCGCCGGCGCAACTTCATCCGCCCCGAGCAGATGCCCTACAGGAATCCGATGGCGCAGACCTACGACACCGGCAAGTTCGAATCGGTGATGGACCAGGCGCTGGCGCTGGCCGACTGGAGCGGCTTCGAGGATCGGGCGGCCGAGTCGGCGCGGCGCGGCATGCACCGCGGCCTCGGCATCGCCACCTTTCTCGAATGGACTGGCGGCAACGTGTTCGAGGAGCGCGTCACCGTATCGGTGCAGGCCGACGGCGTGATCGAGGTGTTCTCTGCCGTTAACGCGATGGGCCAGGGCATCGCCACCTCGCTGGCGCAGCTTGCGGTCGATGCCTTCGGCGTGCCGATCGAGAAGGTGCGCGTGGTGCTCGGCGACACCGACCGCGGCGACGGCTTCGGCAGCGCCGGATCGCGCTCGCTCTTCACGGGCGGCTCGGCGGTGCGCATCGGCGCCGAACGCACCATCGACCGCGCGCGCGAACTCGCGGCGCAGGAATTCGAAGCCGCCATCGACGACGTCACCTACAGCCGCGGTGCCTTCAGCGTGGCCGGTACCGATCTCTCGCTCGACCTGTTCACACTCGCGGGCCGGCAACCCGGGCGCGAGATCTTCGTCGATTCGACCAGCAGCGTCGCCGGCCCGACCTGGCCCAACGGCTGCCACATCTGCGAGATCGAGATCGATCCACCCACGGGTGAGATCAGCGTCGTGGCCTACAGCTCGGTCAATGACGTCGGCCGCGTCATCAACCCGATGATCGTACGCGGCCAGCTCGAAGGCGGCGCGGTGCAGGGTATCGGCCAGGCGCTGTACGAGCAGGTGGTGTACGACGAGGAAACCGGCCAGCCGCTCACCGGCAGCCTGATGGACTACGCCGCCCCGCGCGCGGACATCGTCGGCGCGATGTTCCAGATGGAAATGGACGAATCGACGCCATGCGCGAACAACCCGCTCGGCGTGAAGGGCGTGGGCGAGCTCGGCACCATCGGTGCCACGCCCGCCATCGTCAATGCGGTGGCCGATGCGTTCGCGCGCAACGGCTTCGCATCTAGCGCGCCGCGCCTGCACATGCCGCTGAGCCCGGCGCGTGTGTGGCAGGCGATGCACACGGTGGACTGACAGCCGTCCCACACGGCAGCCGGCGGCGTCCCGAACCATGCGCGTCACCAACGAGCTGCAGACCGCCAGCATCCGCGTCTCGCGCTACAGCTGCGATGCGGGGCCGGGCGCCAAGGCCTTCGCTGAAATGCACACCGGCCATTCCGTGTCGTATGTGCGGCGCGGCAGCTTCGGCTACCGCGCGCACGGCCAGGCCTACGAGCTCGTCGCGGGCTCGGTGCTGGTGGGCTGCCCGGGTGACGAATACGTCTGCACGCACGACCACCATGCGTGCGGCGACGAGTGCCTTGCTTTCCATTTCTCGCCCGGCTTCGTCGACCTGATCGGTGGCGACCGGACCGTCTGGCGCACTGCCGGCTTGCCGCCGGTGGCCGAACTCATGGTGCTCGGCGAGCTCGCGCAGGCTGCGGCCGACGGACAGGTCGACGCCGCGCTCGACGAGCTCGGCATCTGGTTCGCACGCCGCTTCGTCGAAGTCGTCTCCGGCGGCGGCAGGAAGGTTGCCAGAGACGAGAGCGCCGCACCGCGGGACCGCCGGCGCGCCGTCGACGCGGCGGTGTGGATCGATGCCCACGCGCACCGTGACATCGGGCTCGACAGCGCCGCGGCCGAAGCGGGCCTGAGCGCCTTTCATTTCCTGCGGCTGTTCTCGCGCGTGCTTGGGGTCACGCCGCACCAGTACCTCGTGCGTGCGCGACTGCGCCATGCCGCGCGACTGCTGGCCGATAGCGAAGACCGCACGATCACCGAGGTGGCGCTCGATGTCGGCTTTGCCGACCTGAGCAATTTCGTGCGCACCTTCCACCGTGCTGCGGGTGTGTCGCCAAGCGGATTCCGCAAGGCCGCGCGCGGCGACCGCAAGATTCTCCAAGACCGGATCGCTGCACTGCTCGACGATGACCGCCTGATCCACCCATCGAACAGGAAGCCATCTCATGTGCCACGCCATCCGACTGAAGCCCGCTGACCACGCCACGAGCGGCCACAACGCGCGCCTTGCGCGGCTCTGAAGCGAGCCGCACCATGGCCACGATCTACAAGGAATTCACCGTCGAAGCCGATGCGGCCCAGGTTTGGGACGCGCTGCGCGACTTCGAGGCGGTGCACACGCGGCTCGCGCCGGGTTTTCTCACCGCCTGCACCATCGATGCAGAGGGCGCGCGCATTCTCGGCTTTGCCAACGGCCTCGTCGCGCGCGAGGTGCCGGTCGGGCTCGACGATGCGCAGCGCCGGCTGGCCTACACCGTGACCGGCACGAAGGCCGCGCACCACCATGCGTCGGCGCAGGTGTTCGAGGCAGGGCTGGGTCGTTCGCGCTTCGTCTGGATCACCGACGTGCTGCCCGATGCCATGGTGGCCTACATCGAGCCGATGATGGTCGACGGCTGCACAGCCATGAAAGCTGCGCTCGAAGGGCGCACCGCCGCCGTCCCGCCCGCCTAGAAGTCCTCGAGCGGCAGCCCGACGTAGTTTTCCGCCAGCGCGGTGGAGGCCGCCTGCGAATGCACCAGGTAGTCGAGCTCGGCCTCCTGGATCTTCTGGCCGAAGGCGCCGGTCTCGGGAAAGCGGTGCATCAGCGAGGTGAACCACCACGAGAAGCGCTCGGCCTTCCAGACGCGGCGCAGGCAGAGGTCGGAATAGCGGTCGAGTGCCGAGGCCGATTTCTCGCCGTAGAAGATCTCGAAGGCGCGCGACAGGTAGCCCACGTCCGCGGTCGCGAGGTTCAGCCCCTTGGCACCGGTCGGCGGCACGATGTGCGCCGCATCGCCGGCGAGGAACAGCTTGCCGAAGCGCATCGGCTCGGCGACGAAGCTGCGCAGCGGCGCGATGCTCTTCTCGAGCGAAGGGCCGGTCACCAGCCGCTCGCGTGCTTCGGGATCGAGCCGCGAACGCAGCTCGTTCCAGAACGCCTCGTCGCTCCAGTTCTCCACCCGCTCCTCGGTCGGCACCTGCACGTAGTAGCGCGAGCGCGTGGCACTGCGCATGCTGCACAGCGCGAAGCCGCGTTCGGTGTTGGCGTAGATCAGTTCGTGCGACACCGGCGGCACGTCGGCGAGCACGCCGAGCCAGCCGAAGGGATAGATCTTTTCGTAAGTCTGGATCGCCCCCGCCGGCACGCTCGCGCGGCTCACGCCGTGGTAGCCGTCGCAGCCCGCAATGAAGTCGCAGGCGATCTCGTGCTGCTGGCCGTCTTTTTCGTAGCGAACGCGCGGCCGGCCCGCGTCGAAGTCGTGCAGGCTGACGTTGGCCGCGCTGTACACGGTGGTCAGGCCTTCGGCCTCGCGGGCGGCCATCAGGTCGCGCGTGACCTCGGTCTGGCCGTACACAGTGACCTGCTTGCCGCCCGTGAGCCCGTGCATGTCGATGCGATGCCGCGCACCCTTGAACAACAGCTCGATGCCTTCGTGCGGCAGCCCTTCGGCGTGGGCGCGTGCGTCGACCCCGGCCCGTGCCAGCAGGTCCATCGTGACCTGTTCGAGCACGCCGGCCCGGATGCGGCCGAGCACGTAGTCGCCGCTCTGGCGCTCGACGATGATGTTGTCGATGCCGGCCTTGAACAGCAGCTGCCCGAGAAGCAGGCCAGCCGGGCCCGCGCCGATGATCGCGACCTGTGTGCGCATGTACGTGTCTCCAGTGGAATGCCAGGAGCGTAGGGCGTCCACCGGCAGGCGTGCGTGCGCCGCGCGAGGCTCTGTGCGATCATGCGACCGGCTGCGCGATCATCGCGCAACACTTCGAAGAAACCACTGATGACCATCGCCAAAGCCGACTTCATCGAGGGCATCGCCAAGGGCATGGCCGTGCTGGAGAGCTTCGACACCGAGCGCCAGCGCCTCAACGCCACGCTGGCCGCCGAGCGCGCCGGCCTCACGCGCGCGGCCGCGCGGCGGCACCTGCTCACGCTCGCGCACCTCGGCTATCTCGAGACCGATGGCAGCTACTTCTGGATGGCACCCAAGGTGCTGCGCTTCTCGGGCAGCTACCTGGCTTCGTCGCGGTTGCCGCGCGCGCTGCAGCCCACGCTGAACCGGCTTGCGTCGCAGACCGGCGAGTCGTTCTCGGCCGTGGTGCTCGACGGCGAAGAAGTGGTCATCATTGCGCGCAGCGGCAGCTATGGCTCGCCGACCCGCGTGCTCGCCTACGGCCTGCACCTGGGCGCCCGGCTGCCGGCCCATGCCACGTCCACCGGCCGTGTGCTGCTCGCGGCCATGCCGTCAGCGCAGTTCACGCAGTGGCTCAAGGGGCGACTCCTCGCGCGGTTGACCCCGCACACCACCACCCAGGCGCGCAGCCTGCGCCAACTGGTCTCGCAGGTGCGCAAGGACGACTGCTGCTTTGCGAGCGAGGAGCACGAGCTCGGCGTGCAGGCGCTCGCGGTGCCGCTGCGCGACATGCAGGGCCACACGGTGGCTGCGCTCAACGTGGTGCTGTCCGGCACGCGCTACCAGGAAGAGGCGCTGCGGCGCGAGATGCTGCCGCTGCTCTTCGAGGCGGCGCGCGAGGTCAGGGCGTTGCTCTGATCACGGTGCGCCGATGAACTTCCGCGCGGGCCTCGCCTCGAATCGCAACAACCGGACCTCACCATGCGACTCCTGCTCCTCGAAGACGACGTGATGATCGGCGAGGCCGTGCTCGACCTGCTGCGCACCGAGCAGTACGCCGTCGATTGGGTGAAAGACGGCGATGCGGCCGAGACGGCACTGCGCACCCAGCAGTACGACCTGGTGCTGCTCGACCTCGGCGTGCCGCGGCGCGACGGACTCGAGGTGCTGCGCAATCTGCGCGCGCGCAAGGAGCGCATGCCGGTGCTGATCGCCACGGCGCGCGATTCGGTGCAGCAGCGCATCGAAGGGCTCGATGCCGGCGCCGACGACTACGTGCTCAAGCCCTACGACCTCGACGAGCTGCTGGCGCGCATCCGCGCCTTGCTGCGCCGCGCTGCGGGCCGGGCCGAACCGGTGTACGAGCACATGGGCGTGAGCATCAACCCGGCCACGCGCGAGGTCTCCGTCGGCGGCCAGCCGGTGGTGCTCTCTGCGCGCGAGTGGGCGGTGCTCGAGCCGCTGATCGCGCGGCCCGGCATGGTGCTCTCGCGCGCCCAGCTCGAAGAAAAGCTCTACAGCTGGAAGGACGAGATCAGCAGCAATGCGGTCGAGGTCTACGTGCACGGCCTGCGCAAGAAGCTCGGTGCCGAATTCATCCGCAACGTGCGTGGCGTCGGCTACATGGTGCCGAGACTATGACTCTCCCCCAGGCTTCGCGCACTTCGTGTCGCTTCTCCTTCCCCCTCGCCGGGGGCAACACCAGCGGCCCGGCGAAGCCGGCTCCGCGGTGTTCCTGGCCTGGGCCTCGGCTGTTTCGAACCGCGCGCTCGTGGATCTGCTTGGCGCAGCGATGATGAGCGTGCATCGGTTTTTTGGCTCCCTGCGTGCACGCCTGCTGTGGTTCCTGCTCGCGGCGATCGTGCTCGCGGCAGGCGTGCAGGCGCTGGCGGCCTACCGCACCGTGCTGCGCGAGGCCGACGAGATCTTCGACTACCACATGCAGCAGATGGCGCTGTCGCTGCGCGCCGGGCTGCCGCCGAGCGCGGCCGTGGGCGGCATCGGCAGCGGCGAGCAGAACTTCGAGTTCGTGGTGCAGGTGTGGACTGCCGACGGCGTGCGCATCTTCGAGTCGGCCGAGCAGGCGGCGCTGCCGCAGCTCGCGGTGCTGGGCTTTGCCGAGGTGCGCGCGCGCGGCAATACCTACCGCGTGTTCTCAATGCAGACCCGCGGCCTCGTGATCCAGGTGGCGCAGGACATGGCCGCGCGCCGCAGCATGGCGGGCGCGCTGGCGCTGCGCACCATTGCGCCGGTGGCGCTGATGGCGCCGCTCCTGATGCTGGTCGTCTGGTGGGTCGTGAGCCGGTCGCTCGCACCGGTGGCACGCGTGCGCGGGCAGGTGGCCTCGCGCCAGGCCGACGATCTTTCGCCGGTGAGCGAGGAAGGGCTGCCCGACGAGGTGCGCCCGCTGGTGCAGGAGCTCAATCTCTTGTTCGGCCGCGTGCGCCATGCCTTCGATGCGCAGAAGCACTTCGTCGCCGATGCCGCGCACGAGCTTCGCTCGCCGCTTGCCGCACTCAAGCTGCAGGTGCAGGGCCTGCAGCGTGCGCCCGACGCAGCCACGCGCGAACTCGCAGTGAGTCGGCTGGTGGCCGGCATCGACCGCGCGACGCGGCTCGTCGAGCAGATGCTAGCGTTGGCGCGCCACGAGGCGAGTATGGCCGCAGGCGCGAAGCCCGAACCGGTCGACCTGGCCGAGGTCGCGCGGCTCGCCATCTCCGATGCGATTGCGGCCGCACAGGCCAGGCGCATCGACGTCGGCATTTCCCATGCCGACGCGGCCGTGGTGCCCGGCCAGCCCGAGGCGCTGCGCATGCTGTTGCGCAACCTGGTCGAGAACGCCGTCAAGTACACGCCCGAAGAGGGCAGGGTCGACGTGGCGGTGACGCAGCGCGGCGATGCCGCCGTTGAACTCAGCGTGGACGACAGCGGCCCGGGCCTGCCGCTCGCCGAGCGCGCGCGCGTGCTCGACCGCTTCTACCGCGCGGGCGAGCCGCAGGCGCCCGGCAGCGGCCTCGGGCTTTCGATCGTCAGGTCGATCGCCGAGCTGCACGGGGCGCAGGTGGCGCTCGACACGTCGCCGAGCCTGGGCGGTCTGCGCGTGGTGGTGCGCTTTGCCAAAGAGGGCGCCGCCCGCGTTTAAGCGGCGCTTAAGCCAGCGCAACGACATTCCTTTCATCGCATCAGCGTCTCGACGCAATGAAAGGAACCGATCCATGAACACCCGACTGACTTCGCCCCGTGCCCTGGTGCTCGCCCTGGCCACCGCGGGCGTGATCGGCGCCGTGGGCGCCGGCGCCTACAGCAGCGCGAGCGCCCTGAACGCCGCCACCGCCACCAATGCCGCCGCACCCGCGGCCATGGTCACGCTGCCGGATTTTTCCACCATCACCTCGCGTGACGGTCCCGCGGTGGTCAACATCAGCGTGACCGGCAGCGCGAAGGCCTCCGACGCCGAAGCGGCGGCCGGGATGCAGGGCATCGATCCCGACGATCCGATGTTCCAGTTCTTCCGCCACTTCCAGGGCCAGCCGGGCCCGCGCAGTGCCCCGCGCGACGTGCCGGTGCGCGGCCAGGGCTCGGGCTTCATCGTGAGCGCCGACGGCATCATCATGACCAACGCGCACGTGGTGAAGGACGCGAAGGAAGTCACCGTCAAGCTCACCGACCGGCGCGAATACCGCGCCAAGGTGCTCGGCACCGACGAGAAGACCGACATCGCGGTGCTCAAGATCGACGCGAAGAACCTGCCGACGCTCGCGCTCGGCAGCACCAAGGACCTGAAGGTCGGCGAATGGGTGCTGGCCATCGGGTCGCCGTTCGGCTTCGAGAGCACGGTCACGGCGGGCGTGGTCAGCGCCAAGGGCCGCACGCTGCCCGACGACGGCTACGTGCCGTTCATCCAGACCGACGTGGCGGTGAACCCCGGCAACTCGGGCGGCCCGCTGCTCAACACGCGCGGCGAGGTGGTCGGCATCAACTCGCAGATCTACAGCCGCAGCGGCGGCTACCAGGGCCTGTCGTTCGCGATTCCGATCGACGTGGCGGTGCAGGTGAAGGATCAGATCGTCGCCACCGGCCGGGCCACGCACGGACGCCTCGGCGTGGCCGTGCAAGAGGTGAACCAGGCTTTCGCCGATTCGTTCAAGCTCGACAAGCCCGAAGGCGCATTGGTCTCGAACATCGAGAAGGGCGGCCCCGGCGACAAGGCGGGCCTGAAGGCGGGCGACGTTATCCGAAAGGTCGATGGGCATCCCATCGTCGCGTCGGGCGATCTGCCGGCTGCGATCGGACAGCGGGCGCCGGGTACGAAGGTCACGCTCGACGTGTGGCGCCAGGGCGAACCCAAGGCGCTCAGCGCCACGCTCGGCGATGCAAGCGACAAGCAGACGAAGGTCGCCGCCAACGACAGCGCCGCCGGCCAGGGCAAGCTGGGCCTTGCGCTGCGGCCGCTCGCACCGGAGGAAAGGCGCAGCGCCGCCGTCGACGGCCTGCTGGTCGAGGACGTGACCGGCCCCTCCGCGGCGGCGGGCGTGCAGGCCGGCGACGTGCTGCTCGCGATCAACGGCACGCCCGCCAAGAGCGTGGACCAGGTGCGCGAGGCGGTCGCGAAGGCCGACCGATCGGTGGCGCTCCTGATCCAGCGCGGCGACGACAAGATCTTCGTGCCGGTGCGGCTCGGCTAAGGCGAGGCTTGCGTTGCGGCTGCGGCATCCGCCGCGCGCTGCAGCCGCGCCGCGACCTGCGCCAGGTGCGTGGCCAGTTCGGGCGGCGACTCGATCTCGAACGCGTGGCCGAGGCAAGCGAGCCAGACCGCCAATGCATCGAGCGAATTGCCTGCCGTCTCGATGCGCGTGTGGTGCGGCCCCACCGCCTCGGGCACGCCCCCGACCCACGACAGCTGCGGCGCCAGTACGGCGAGCGGTGCATGCACCAGCACCCGTGCATGGTGCAGGAACGGCGCCACGGTGAGCGCATGCTGCATGTACGCCTCGATGTCGCCATGGGGCAGCCTGCGTGCCGTGAAGCGGGCGCCGGTCGGCGCCGGATCGACGATGCGGTCGAGCCGAAAGGTGCGCCAGTCGGCGCGCGCCGTGTCCCAGGCCAGCAGGTACCAGTGCTGCCCGGTCTGGACCACGCGGTGCGGCTCGGCCGTGCGGGCACTCGCGGCGCCCTGGTGGTCGCGGTACGCGAAGCGCAATTCCTGCCGGTCGGTGCAGGCTTCGGCGAACAGCGAGAGCGCTGTCATGCGCACCCGCGACCGGCTTCGCATGACCGGCACCACCGCGCCACGCACGCTGTCGAGCCGTTTCTGCAGCCGCGGCGGCATGAGCTGCTCGAGCTTGGCCAGCGCGCGCAGTGCGGCGGTCTCGATGTCGCCGCGCGCGCCACCGCCCGGATTGCCGAGGCCGAGCGCTACGGCGATGGCTTCTTCGTCCTCGAGCTGCAGAGGCGGCAGCGAGGCCCCCGCGCCCAGGCGGTAGCCGCCGGCCACGCCGGACGTGGAGTCGACGGTGTAGCCGAGGCTGCGAAGCCGGTCGACGTCTCGCCGCAGCGTGCGCTCAGTGATGTCGAGCCGGCCGGCCAACTCGGCACCGGCCCATGAACGTTGCGCCTGGAACAGCGACAGAAGGCGCAACAGGCGTGCAGAAGCGGACAGCATGGCCCGATCATGCCTGCGATCGAGGACAGAAAGTGTCCGCAATAGGCCGTAGCCTCCGTGCTTCTCTCTTTCACACGAGGACACGCCATGAAGAAGACCTATAGCGGAAGCTGCCACTGCGGCCAAGTGCAATTCCAGGCCGACATCGACCTGGCCGCGGGCACCGGCAAGTGCAACTGCTCGATCTGCACCAAGGCACGCGGCTGGGGCGCGATCGTCAAGCCCGGCGCCTTCCGGCTGCTCGCGGGCGAACAGGAACTGTCGGTCTATCAGTTCGCTACGCACAGCGCCGAGCATCTTTTTTGCCGCCATTGCGGCATCCGCCCGTTCGGGCGCGGCAACGTGCCCGAGATCGGCGGCGCCTACGTGAGCGTCAATGTCGCCTGCCTCGACGATGCCACCCCGGTGGAGTTGGCCGAGGCGCCGGTGATGTACATGGACGGTCGCCACGACAACTGGTTCGAAGCGCCGGCCGAAACCCGGCACCTCTGAAGCGCGCGGCTCAGGAGGGCTTGTCGCCCGTGCCGTCGTCGCACGCCTTCTGCGCGTCGAGTTCGTCCTTGATCGAGCGGTTGCCGCGCAACGCGAGGAAGAGGGCGACACCGAGAACAAGGATTGCGATCACAGCCACGATGCCGCCGTCGAGCGCCCACCACCAGAACAGCCCGCCTGCGATGAGCAACAGCGCGATGATGAGAAATGATTTCAGTTGCATGGAGGCCGGGCCGGTAGTACGTAGGCGGTAATGTACGCGGCGTTACTGTTTGTGGCCCGGCCGGGGCCGCTGGGACTTACCCTCTTTTCGGCATTTCTCCAACTGCGCTAACGGTTCTCGCTGTCGTATTCGTATGAGAGCTCGCTCCATCCTTCGGGTGTTATGCGCTTGACCACTGCAGACTCGTAGTCCTCGAAGGCGCCGTGCAGGTCGAGCGGCGGCGAGATTTCCGCTTCCACACAGCCCGCCGCCTGGAGCACGGCAATGGCTTGGATCACCCCGCGATCGCGCACATGGAGCGGGAAGCTGGCCCGCTCGATCTCGAGCAGGTATTCGATCGGTGTTGCGGCGCCCATGTGCAAATAGTGATCAGAGCGATTTGGTACGGGCCCAGGTGTTGTCCGATGGCCCTTGTGCGGCCGGCCCTACAGATGTCGGCGGGAACCTGCCGGCCGCCTCATTTCCTGACCCCCGTCTTCCGCCATCCGCATCCAGCGGTGGTCGGTGTGCCTGCCCTCGTATTCCTTGTCGATCTCGTCGATGACCTGGTCGGCGTTCTTGGGATCGACGGCCGCAAGGATGGCATCGATCTTCGCTTCGATCCGGTCATCGCCCTCCTTGGATTGCGGCGAGCCGACCCACAGCAGGAAGGCCAGGCCCCCGATCTGCCAGATCAGCTGCAGGAACTCCGACTGCCAGTTCTCCAGCGTGTCGCGCCCCATCTGGAGGGCATAGCCGCTGAACTCGATTGCGTGGCCGAACTGCTTCTGCTCGTCCACATAGGAGAACCAGCCGAAGATCCAGTGGCCCACCAGCGAAATGAGGAAGAAGCCGAGGGTCACCCAGCCGTAGCCGTAGAGCTTCCAGATCGATTTGTTCTTCATTGTTGTTGTCCTTGCGATGTTGCTGAACACCGCCAGTCTCTCGCCGCGTCGAGCGCGGGTTGGAGGAAACAACCTGAACTTGTGCGCCGGGATTTCCTACGGCCCGCGAGGCGCTGGGGCGGTGTCGCCAACCGCTCGGCGCGCGCAGACCTCGAACCGCCATGCGGCGAGGCCAGCGGCAACGAGGCTCAAGGCCCACGACACGCCGAGGTACGCGTACATGAGAAAGGCCAGGCCAACCTTCAATATGGATGCCCAGATCGAGGTGTCGTCGCCAACCATGTAGAACTCGGCCAGCGCGATGACGCCCCACCACACGGGCAGCGGCAGCGCCGTGACGCACAGGCCGTAGAAGAGGGTGGCAGCCATCGGCCCGATGCGCCGCCGGGCGACGGCCATCTGCACGATCAGGAACAGCACGCCGCTCAACAGCAGGGGTGCGGCCAGGCCGAGAAGGATGCAGTAATCGAGGACCATGCCCGCACTGTAAATTGCCAGCGAGGCGGCGACGCCTGACGATGGATGAGCCGCCCAAATGAAAATGCCCCGCCACCTTTGGGGTAGCAGGGCATTCAGGAACCACGAGGGTTTGTTTTGGCTCCTCGACCTGGGCTCGAACCAGGGACCTACGGATTAACAGTCCGGCGCTCTACCAACTGAGCTATCGAGGAACAAGCCTCAGATTATAGCGTGGTTTTTTTGAGGTTTCGAGCAGGCGAATGTGGCCGCATAAATTTCTCCAGAATTTTTTTCGGGGCCCGCGGTCAGAGCGACACGCTGAGCCCGAGCCGCAGCGTGCGCGGCGCCCCGGGGAACAGATAGACGTGGCCGAACTGGTAGGGCGACTCCTTCCAGTAGCGCCGGTCGAACAGGTTGTCGATGGCGATGCTCCAGCTTGTCTGCATGCCGCGCACCCGGGTTTCGTAGCGCAGCGCGGCATCGACGCGGGTCCATGACGGCAGCACGATCGATCCGCCGGGCAGCACGTTGCGCCGGCCTTCGTGCGAGAGTTGTCCCAGTAGTTCGAGGCCCGGCACCGCAGCCACGCGGTAGGCGGCCTGCGCGCGCAGCACCTGCTTGGGCACGTTGGTGGGGCGTTGTCCGTTGGTGGCGGGCTCGTCGATGCTTCCATGGCGCTTGGCGTCGATCAGCGTGACGCTGCCGCCGAGCCGCCAGGGCCCGGCTGACCACTGCGCGCCGGCCTCGAGCCCGCGGTGCACCGCGCTGCCGTCGTAGCGGCCTTCGCAGGGCGTGGTGCCGAGCCGGTTGCAGGCGTCGAGGTTCGTCATCGGCCGGCGGATGTCGAACCAGGCGAGCTGCCAGTTGAACGTATCGGTGCCGCCCTTGAGCCCGAGCTCCCATTGGCGCGAGGCCAGCGCGGGCAACGCTTCGCCTGCATTGGCGTACTGCGATCCCTTGTTCGGCACCACCTGCGACTCCACGCCCTTGCCCCAGCTGGCATAGGCCAGGAGGCCGGGCTGGATGGCGTAGCTGGCGGCGACCCAGGGCGTGGTGATGCCGTCCCGGTAGCCCGTGGACCGCGTGCCATCGGTGCGGACGCTGTCGCGGTCGAGCCGCGTGTGGCGCACGCCGAGCCAGGTGGTGAAGCGGCTGTTCCAGCGGATCGCATCCTGCACCGAGAGCTCGGTCGAACGCTCGTCGCGGTTCGTGTTGGCGTCCGTCAGCGTCGGGTCCGGCGGCACCACGGCGGAGGCCAGGATGTTGCCGGTGCCGACGTAGTTGTAGGCCTGGTCCTGGAAGCGGTTGCGCACGCGGCTTGCAAGCAGGCCGAAGCCGAGTTCGTGCCGCACGCTGCCGGTGGTGAGGTTGCCCTTGAGGTTCAGGCTGCCCGCGGTCTGGGTGCGTCGTTCGTTCTCGCTGCGGAAGTCGTAGAAGTCGAAGCTGCCGTCGCTGCAGTAGCGGTCGTAGTTGCCTTCGGCGCCGCAGCCGAAGGCATAGGCCAACCGGTCGTCGGTCTTGAGGCGCTGCTGGCCGAGCTGCGCGCTCCAGCGCCAGTCGGCATTGAGTGCCTGGCTGAAGCGCACGCTGCCGGTCAGCGCGTCGAATTGCGAGGGCTGCGACCAGGGCTGGTTGTTCAGGTTGATCTTCGGGTCGACCGGTGGCGGCAGCGTGTGGCCGAGCAGGCTGAAGCCGTTTTGGCTCGGCTGGGTCTTGTGGCTGCGCTCGATCTCGAACTCGAGCACCGAATCGCGCGTGATGCGCCAGTCGGCCGCGAGCGCGAACAGGTTGCGGTGGCCGTCGAGGCTGTGCGCGTGCGGCTTGAGGTTCTCGCCCGCGACATTGAGCCGCCAGCCGAACTCGCGCCGCGTGCCGAAGCGCCCGCCCAGGTCGAGCGCGCCGAGCACGCTGCCGCGGCTCGTGGTCTCGATGCGCACGTTGCGCAGGTCCTGCTCGGTCGGGCGCTTGACCACGTAGTTGACCAGCCCGCCCGGCGCGCTGGTGCCGGCCTGGATGCCACTCGTGCCGCGCAAGATCTCGATGCGCTCCTTGTTGTCGAGCGCGATCGTCGTCTCGGCGCTGATCGGCAGGCCCTCGCGCCGGTAGTTGTAGCGGTTGTCGAGCACGAAGCCGCGCACGGTCAGGTAGTCCCAGTAGCCGGCAGAGTTGTAGGCGTCGGTGACCGAGGCATCGAACTGCGCCAGGTCCGACAGGCGGCGCGCGCCGCTCGCACGCAGTTGCGTGCTGTCGATCACGGTGGCGGAAAGCGGAAGCTCGCGCAGCGGCACGTCGCCGAAGCCACTGACCTCGGCCTGCGGCGCGGCGGCGCCTTCGACGACGGTGATCGCGGGCAGTTCGGTGGCGGCTTGCTGTGCCTGTGCGCCGCAGGTGCCGGCCAGCAGCCACAACGCTGAAACGGTGGCGGTCTTCATGCGGCGGCGCTGCCGAGGGCTGCCATCCATTGCGTCGCAATCGCCTCGGGGTCCTCGGCCGCGACCAGCGCGCGCACCACGGCCACCGAGCCGACGCCCGTGGCCAGCACTTCGGGCAGCCGCAGCGCGTCGATGCCGCCGATCGCCACCTGCGGGTAGCCGCGCATCAGCCGCGCGTAGGCAGCGAGGCGCGCCACGCCCTGGGGCGCGGTCGCCATCTTCTTGAGCGTGGTCGGGTACACCGCACCCATCGCGATGTAGCTCGGGCTCACCGCATCGGCGCGCACCATCTCGGCATAGCCGTGCGTGCTCACGCCGAGCCGCAGGCCCGAGTCGCGGATCTGCCGCACCTGCTCGGGCGCGAGCGCATCGAGGTCTTCCTGCCCCAGGTGCACGCCGTAGGCACCCGCCGCGATGGCGGCTTGCCAGTGGTCGTTGATGAAGAGCAGGGCGGCCGTGTCGCGTGCCGCGTCGACGGCGGCCTGCACTTCGCGCTCGACCGCCGCGGCGTCGTCCGACTTGAAGCGCAACTGCACCGTCGGCACGCCGGCACGCGCCATGCGACCCACCCATTGCGCGTCGGGCAGCACGGCATAGAGGCCGAGCCTGTCGGGGCAGGGCGCGAAGGCGTCGTCGCGCGCCGCGGGCGGAAAGGGGCGCAGGCCGAAGTCGGCCGGCGTGCAGGGCCAAACGTCGGCATCGAAGGCGCTTGTTCGCAGGGTCTGCGCCTGCCAGGCGCGCGCCAGGCATTCGGCGTCGACCTCGATGAAGCCGAGTGCGGTGCAGGCCTGCTTGGCGCCGCGGTACACCGGCGCGTCGGACGAGAAATGGCTCGCCGAGACGGGCGCGGCCGTGGCGGCGCCGAAGCGCAGGCCGTGGGCCGCGACGATCGCATGGGCGACGCTGCGCGCGTCCGGGGTGTGAGTGGTGGTCATGTTGCGTGGTGCCAGAAAGGGGTTCCGAGCACCGGCGTGCTCGGCTGGGCGGCGTCCTGCGCCGCCATCGCGCCCGCGCGGTGGGCGGCGCGGCCGGCCTGCACCGCGTCGGCAAAGGCGCCGGCCATGGCGACCGGGTCCTGCGCCAGTGCCACCGCAGTGTTGAGCAGCACGCCGTCGTACCCCCACTCCATGACCTGGCAGGCATGCGAGGGCAGGCCCAGGCCCGCATCGACCAGCATCGGCACGTCCAGCCGCTCGCGCAGCAGCTGCAGCGCGTAGGGGTTGACCGGCCCGCGACCGGTGCCGATGGGCGCGGCCCAGGGCATCACGGCCTGGCAGCCGACGTCGACCAGGCGCTGGCACAGGACCAGGTCTTCGGTGCAGTAGGGCAGCACCTGGAAGCCGTCGCGGATCAGCTGCGAAGCGGCATCGACCAGGTTCAGCGTGTCCGGCTGCAGCGTGTAGTCGTCGCCGATCAGCTCCAGCTTGATCCACGGCGTGTCGAACAGCTCGCGCGCCATCTGCGCGGTGGCGATCACTTCCTGCACGCTGTGGCAGCCTGCCGTGTTGGGCAGCACCGGCACCGCGAGCCGGCGCAGCAGCTCCCAGAAACCGTTGCCGAGCTCGCTGTTGCCAGAGCCCTGGCTGGCCGTCTGGCGGCGCAGCGAGGCGGTGAGCATGGCCGGCTTCGCGCGCTGCACCGCGGCTTCGAGCAGGTCGGGCGACGGGTAGCGCGCGGTGCCGAGCAGCAGCCGGCTCTGGAAGGTCTGGCCGTAGAGCACCAGCGGGTCGTTCGTGGTCATTTCTGTTGTCTCCATTCAACCGCCCGTGACCGGGCGGATCACTTCAATGCGGTCGCCGGCTTGCAGCGCGCGCGCCGCGTAGCCGGAGCGCGGCACGAATTCGCGGTTCACCGCCACGGCGAAGGGCGGCACGGCTTCGATCGCCGCAACGGCGTCCACCAGCGTGGCGCACTCGGGCAGTGCAAAGGGCTTGTCGTTGATCAGGACGTCGATCTTCATGGTGGTCAGGTCTCCAGGCCGAACTCGCGCGCGAGTGCAGAGTGCCCGTGCACGAGCAGTTCCATCGCGCAGTCGAGCATCGCCGGTGCGATCATGAATCCGTGGCGGTAGAGCCCGTTGATCTGCAGCACGCGCGGATGCGGCCGGCGGATCGCGGGCAGGTTGTCTGGCAAGGTGGGGCGGCATTGCGCGGCGATCTCGAGGATGCGCGCTTCTGCGAAGCCGCTGTGCACCGCATAGGCGGCGCTCAGCAGCTCGAGCGTGGAGCGCACGCTTGCGCTCGACATGTCGTCCGATTCGATCTCCGTCGCGCCGATCACGAACACGCTGCCGGGCTTGGGCGCGATGTAGAGCGGATAGCGCGGATGCACCAGCCGCGTGGGGCGCTTGAGCGCCACCTCGGGCGCATGCACGCGGATGACTTCGCCGCGCACGCCGCGCAGTTCGCGCCACTGCGGCCGCGCACCGAGGCCGCGGCAGTCGATCACTTGCTCGGGCTGGCCGGCTGCGCCCGGCGAAAAATCCTCGGGCGCGCGCGGCGACTGCCAGTGCAGTTCGACGGCTGGGCACGCCTGGAGCGTGGCGAGCAGCGCCGCCAGCAGCGCACGGTTGTCGAGCTGGCCTTCGCCCGGAAGGAACAGGCCGCGTGCAAAGCGCTGGCCCAGCGACGGTTCGAGTGCAGCGATGCCTGCGCCGTCGAGCGCCTGCATCGGTGCGAGCGCCGGCACGTCTTCGCCGGTGCGCGCCAGCACGCGCGAAAGCCGCGCCGCCTCGGCAGCGTCCTGCCGGTGCCAGAGCACCAGCGTGCCTTCACGTTGGAAGAACACCGGTTCGGCCAGCGGCGCCAGCAGCTCGGGCCAACGCGTGAGCGCGTAGTGGCCCATGCGCACGAGCGGCACCGGCGCCACGGCCGATTCGGCCAGGGGCGCGAGCATGGCCGCGGCCACGCGCGCGGCCGAACCTTCGGCTTGCGGGCCGCCGGCTTCGTGCAGCGCGACCTGGCAGCCGGCGCGCGCGAGCGTGACGGCGAGCAGCCGGCCCATCAGGCCCGCGCCGAGGATGGCGACCGAGCGGAACGGCAGTTCGGCCGTTGGCAGGGGGTTCACCATGGCCGAGCCCTTCCGCGTCGCCGATAATTTTCGGCATGACCCACCAAGCACCCACCGACGCGCCGCAAGCGCCCCTGCGCTATGCACGCGTGCTCTCGATCGCCGGCTCCGACAGCGGCGGCGGTGCCGGCATCCAGGCCGACCTCAAGACCTTCGCCGCGCTCGGCTGCTACGGCATGACGGCCATCACCGCGCTCACCGCGCAGAACACGCTCGGCGTCTCGGGCATCCATGCCGTTCCGCCCGCTTTTCTGAAGGCGCAGATCCAGGCCGTGGTGGAAGACATCGGCGTCGACGCCGTCAAGCTCGGCATGCTGCACGCGCCCGAGGTGGTCGAGGTTGTAGCCTGGGCCATCGACCACTACCGGTTGCCGAACGTGGTGCTCGATCCGGTGATGGTGGCCACCAGCGGCGACCGCCTGATCGCGGCCGAGACGGTGCAGGTGCTGGTGCGCGAGCTGTTCCCGCGTGCCGTGGTGGTCACGCCCAACCTCGACGAAGCCGCGCTGCTGGTCGGCCACGCCATCGGCGGCATCGATGCGCTCGACGGCGCTGCCGACGAACTGCTGGCGCTCGGTGCGCAGGCGGTGCTGCTCAAGGGCGGGCACCTGCCGGGCGAGGAGGTGGTCGACGTTCTGCTGCAGTCCGGCGGTGCGCGCCGCCGGCTCGCGTCGCAGCGCATCGCGAGCCGCAACCTGCACGGCACCGGCTGCACCTTGTCGTCCGCCATTGCGGCGCACCTGGCGCTCGGCCTCGCGCTGCCCGATGCGGTCGAGCGTGCACGCGGCTACATCCTTGGCGCGATGGCCGCGGGCGTGCAGGTGAAGACCGGTGCCGGGCATGGGCCGCTCAACCACGGTTTTGCGCCAGTGCCGATGCACCGCCTGCCGTGCCCGGCACCGGCTTCGGCCGGCTGATCCACGCCATCAAGAAAGTGGCCGCCAGCGTCGGCAGTGCCGAGCCGAACTGCGGCGCCCATTTGGCGCATGCGTGGTACGCCGCGATGCCGCCGATCCAGATCACCGCCGCACCCAGGTCCACCCGGCGCAGCGACGAAGCCACCGTCTGTCCCGTGCCGAGCCGGCCTAGGATCACGCCGTAGAGCGGCACGAACACCGAGCTGAGCATGAGCAGGAACGGTTCGAGCGAGTGCATCGGCAGCACCAGCGCAAGGCCCGTGCACAGCACGGCCAGCAGCAGGCCCCAGCGCCGAACGCTCCAGCGCGGCAGCAGGCTGTGGGTCGAGACCGAGCCCGAGTACACGTCGCCATAGGCGTTGTCGAGCTCGTCGACCAGGATGAGGCCGAGCGCCACCAGCCCGCCCTGCGCCAGCAGCAGCGCGGTCACGAGGCCGGTGCCGGGCTCGGCCACGCTCACCACCATCACGCCGAGCGCATAGCACCAGATGTTGGCGAGCGCATAGCCCAGCCAGGTGCCGCCGAAGGCGCCGCCCAGGCCGCGCCCGTTCAGCCTGCGCTTGCCGTGGCGCGCATAGTCGGCCACCAGCGGCAGCCAGGAGACCGGCATCGCGATCACCAGGTCGATCGCGCCGAAGAGCCCCATGCCGCCGTTGCCGGGACGAGACCAGAAGACGTCGAAGCCCCGAGCCTGGAGTTCGGCCGCGAACTGCCACGTGAGCCACAGCAGCGACAGCACCACCAGCGGCAGCCCGAAGCGGCTGACGAAGCGGCGCACCAGCTTCACCATCGAGCCCGCGAGCAGCGCAAGCAGCACCGCGCCCCAGAGCAGCGTGGCGAGCGCGCCGCCCAGGGCGCCGTCGAGCGGCAGCCCGAAGGCCTTGCCGGCGATCGCCTGCGTGCCCTCGCGCATGATCACCAGTTCGAAGGTGGTCCAGCCGACGAGCTGCACGATGTTCAGCAGCACCGGCAGCCGCGCGAAGGCGCTGCCGTAGGTGGCGTGCATCAGCCCTGCGCTGGCGAGCCCGCTCTCGCAGCCGAGGCGTGCGGTCCAGGCCAGCAGTGCGGCGCCGATGCCCGAGCCCACCACGATGGCGAGCGCGGCATCGCGCGTGCCCACGGCCGGCACCAGGTAGGCACCGACCTGCATCACCAGCAGCCCGACACCGAGGCTGAACCACAGCGCTGCATGGTCGTGCCAGCCGAAGACGCGCTGCGAAAGCGGCAGCGGCGTGAGCGCCTCGTTGGGCACGGGACCGGTTCCCGTGTGTCCGGTGTTGTTGTCGTCGTCGATGCGTGCCATCCGTTTGCTCCATGCAAAAGGTTTGGCAGGTGGGCGGTGTCCGGGCGGCGCGGGCCCCGCGCGAAGAAAGAACGCGAGTGGCCGCCAGACCAGCTTCCCTGCGCGAGGATTGCCTCGGGCTCGCCCGTCGGTCGACGGTGCGGGCCCCCGGTGAAACACCGGACAGGTTCAAAGGGACTTTCTCAGCCGGACGGCAAGCCGCCCAGCACCCCTAGCAAGCGCGCCACGGCAAGCCGCGACGCAGGGCGGAGTTTAGCCTCTGTCGACGGGCCGTGCCGGCCGCCGAGCGTGACGCAGGCCGGTATTTCCCCGGGGACGCCGGGCGGGAGACAATCCGTCCCGACGAGCACCGCCCCGCATGCCAGACCGATCCAGCCATCCCGCGCCAGAGACCACCGAGGCCGCCCCCGTGCGCCTGCGACGCTTCAGGGTCGACGTCGGCACCATCATCTGCCTGGTCGCGCTGGTGCAGTCGCTGCTGCTGGTGGCGCTCGGCTATTGGGGCGCGCAGCGGCTGGTGTCGCGTGTCGGCGCTTCGGCGCACAAGGTGAGCCACGACCGCGTCGAGGACAACCTGCTCGCGTTCCTGGCCAAGACCCAGGCGGTGGTGCATGCGATCGGCGATTCGCCGAGCCTGCATCCGCTCGGCGAGGACGGCGAGCGCAGCGCCGAGCTGCTCTGGACCATGCTGGAGGAGGCCACCGAGCTCGACAGCATCGGCGTGGCCAGCGACGACGGCCACCTGCTCATGGCCGAGCGCTATCCCGAAACCGCGATCCGCAAGGTGGTGCGCGACAGCGGCTTCAGCACCGAGACCTGGGAGTTCAAGCCCTCGCCCGACGCCGAAGGCGGCAGCGCACGCGAGCGCTTCGCCACCCGACGCATCGAGGCCTTCCGCAGCGACCACGACGTGACCGAGCGCGACTGGTACAAGCGCGCGCTGGAGGCGCCGCTCCCGGTGTGGACGCCGCCGTTCCACCTGGCCGAGGACGAGGAGCTCGGCGTGAGCTACGTGCAGCCCGCGCAGCGCACCGACGACGAGGGGAACGTCCAGCGGCTGGTGGTGGTGGCGCACCTCTCGCTCGGGCACCTGTCGCGGTTGGTGCGCGCATTCGGCAGCCGCGGCCCCGGCGACAGCGTGCTGCTGAGCGACGACCACCATGTGCTCGCGCGCAGCGACCACACCGATCCCGTGCGCATGCTGAAGGCGCCCGAGGGCGGCATTCTCGGAGCGGTGGACGCCTACATGAAGGCCCACGGCATTTCGTACAACGTGGAGGACGAGAGCTTCTCCCTCGCGTACGAGGGGCGGCGCTACCGTGTGGAGGCCTCGCACATCGGCGCGACCGGCTGGGAGCTCATCAGCTGGGAGCCCGAGGACGCGCTGCTCGGCGACCTGAGGCGCCTGCTGCGCTGGGGCCTGGTGCTCACGCTGGTGTTCCTGGTGCTCGCGCTGCTCATCTCGCTGCGGCTGTCCAAGCTCGTGACCACGCCGATCGAGAAGCTCTCGCACACCGCGCGCCGCATCGGCCGGCTCGAACTCGACGATCTGCCGCAGGAGCACAGCCGAGTGCTCGAGATCCAGCACCTGAACCAGGCGCTCGACGACTCGGCGCGCAGCCTCAAGGCCTTCAGCAAGTTCGTGCCCGTGGGCGTGATCCGCCAGCTCATCGCCCAGGGCCATGCACTCGCGCCCAGCGGCTCGCCGCGCCGGGTGACCGCGATGTTCACCGACGTCGAAGGCTTCGCGGGCATCTCCGAGTCGCTGCCGGCCGATGTGCTGGTGGCGCAGCTGACCGAGTACTTCAACCTCGCGCAGCGCGTGTTCACGCGCCACGGCGGGGTCGTCGACAAGTACATGGGCGACGGGATCATGGTGCTCTGGGGCGCGCCGCTCGACCTGCCCGACGCGGAATACCGTGCTTGCATCGCGGCGCTCGAACTGCATGCCGAGATGACCCCGCTCAATCGCCGATGGCAGGCCGAGGGCCTGCAGGCCTTCCGCACCCGCGTGGGCATCCACACGGGCATGGTGATCGCCGGCGTGCTGGGCTCGAGCGACCGCCTTGCCTACACCGCGCTCGGCGACGTGATCAACGTCGCAAGCCGCATCGAGGGCGCCAACAAGCACCTGGGCACGCGCACGCTGGTGTCGGAAGCCACCCGTGCGGGCCTCGGCGACCGGTTGCCCACGCGCCGGATCGAGGGCCAGGTCGAGTTGCGCGGGAGGCAGATGCCGATGGTGCTGTACGAACTGCTAGAGGTCGAGCAGCAGCCGGGCTGAGCGGGCCCGCGAGCAGCAGGGCAGGAACCGGTCGTTTGCCGCCTGTTCGGCGGGCGTGAGATAGAGGTCGCGGTGCTCGATCTCGCCGGCCAGCACCCGCGTGAGGCAGGTGCCGCACACGCCCTGGGCGCAGGACAGCGGGATCTCGATGCCCTCGGCCGCGAGCGCGTCGGCCACGCTGACCGTGGCGGGCACGCGGATCACCCGGCCGCTGCTGCGCAGCGCGACCTCGAAGCTGCCTGCGTCGTCGCCGACCTGGGCGGCGCCCGCAAAGTACTCGAAGTGCACCTGCGCGTCCGGCCATTGGAGCGCGCGCGCGGTGGCGCGCACTGCGTCGAGGAAGCCCTGCGGTCCGCAGACGTAGAGATGCTTGCCGGGTCCCGGATGCGCGAGGGTGGCCGCGAGGTCGAGGCGCTGTTCGGGCGGTCCGTCGTCGTGGTGGAAGAACACCTTGCCTGCGAAAGCGCTGTCTTCCAGCCGCCGCCGGTAGGCCGTGCGCGCGGTCGTCCGGTTGCAGCAGTGCAGCGCGAAATCCGCATCCAGCGCGGCCAGCCGCTGCGCCATCGACAGCAGCGGCGTCACGCCGATGCCGCCGGCGAGCAGCAGGCTGTGGGTGGCGTCCTCGGCGAGCGGGAAATGGTTGCGCGGCGTGCCGATCTGCAACAGCGCGCCCTCGTTTACCGCGTCGTGGAGCGCGCGCGAACCGCCGCGCGAAGCCGCATCGCGCAGCACGCCGATCTCGTAGTGCGCGTCCTGCGCGGGCAGGTTGCACAGCGAGTATTGCCGCACCAGGCCGCCGGGCAGCGCCACGTCGATGTGCGCGCCCGGCGCGAAGGCCGGCAGCGGCCGGCCGTCGGCAGCGACCAGCCGGAAGCCGGCCACGCCCTCGGCTTCCATTGTCTTTTGCGCCACCCGCACCGGGATCGCGAGGTTCACTGGTGCACGAGGAAGTTGCCGGCCTCGAACTGCACCGGGGGCGCTGCGGGATCGAAGCTCACGCCGGCCGGGTCGCGGCCCTCGCGCAGCGCGTCGAGCTGGCGCTGCAGCAGCCGGCGCAGCATGACGATGCCGCGGTCCGAGGAGGCCAGGTGTTCCTCGGAATGCGCAGTGATCGCGCCCTGGCTCACCTGCGCCTCGTAGTCGCCCGGAAAGGCGCGGTGCTCGGCTTCGCTCAGTTCCTCCCACAGCTTGCCGTTCAAGCGCGAGCGCACACGGGCGAGATCGCCGGGGTTCTTCACCCGGCCCACGGTGTAGATCCGGAAGCTGTGGTCGTCGATCGGCAGCACCCAGCCGATGGACTCGACGCGCCCGAATTCCGCCACGCGCGGATTCGGCACCACCCGCAGCGTGGGCAGTACCGGGCCGGCCACGCGGCGGAAGACGCTGCCGTCCTCGAGCCGGCGGACCGAGGTGATCAGCACGCCGGTCTCGGTGCTCTCGAATTGCACTTCGGGCATCTGGCCCATCAACGCCACGAACTGCGTGCCGCTGAAGCTGCCGTGCAGCACCGGCACATGGAACGGATCGGCCACGTTCTCGTAGTGCTGCAGCCAGTTGCACGGAATGATCTGCGGCCCGCCGCCGCCAATGCTGTTGCCGTCGGCCTCCAGCGTCTCGCCCTCGCCGAGGGTTTCGAGGCAGTCGTACCGCGGCAGCACGGGCTTCTTCTCGGGCGGGCCGAGATAGGCCCAGACCAGGCCGTATTGCTCCTGCACCGGGTACCAGGGCTGGCGCACGCGCCCGCGGCTGCGTGCGCCGCCCTCGGGCTCGCAGGGTTGGTCGACGCAATGGCCCTCGACGTCGAACATCCAGCCGTGGTAGCAGCAGCGGATGCCTTCCTCCTCGACGCGCCCGTAGTAGAGGGAGGCACCGCGGTGCGCACAGCGCCAGTGCACCAGGCCCGGGCGTCCCTTCCTGTCGCGAAAGAGGATCAGGTCTTCGCCGAGCACGCGCACCTTGCGCGGCGTGTCGCTCGCGTCCGCGGCCAGGCCGACGGGGTGCCAGTAACGGCGCAGCAGCTCGCCCATGGGCGTGCCGGCGCCGACCTCGGTGAGCTCCGGCCTGTGGTGCGGTGGCTTCCGGCCGTAGGCGGTGCCGGTGTCGAACGAGATCGGCTGCCAGCCGGGGTCGGAGGTGGCGGCGGGGAGGGTGGGCGAAGCGGAAGGCGAGGTGGCAGAAGAGGTGGCGGAAGAGGGCATGGAATTGCTCATTCGGGCGTGACGCCTGCGGCCTTGATGAGGGCCGCGACGCGGGGGAAATCGGCCTTGTAGCTGGCGCGGAACTCGGCCGGCGTGCTGCCCAGCGGCTCGAAGCCGAAGCCGGCCAGGCGCTCCTGCACGTCGGGCATCTTCGTGATCTCGCGCAGCGCGGCCGACCACTCGTCGAGCACGGGCTGCGGCGTCTTCGCGGGCGCATACGCGCCGATCCAGCTGTCGAGGTCGAAGCCCTGGAAGCCCTGCTCGGTGAAGGTGGGCACGTCGGGCATCGAGCGCACGCGCTGGCGGCCGGTGATGCCGAGCACCTTGATGCGGCCGGCCTGCGCAAGGCCGCGCGCGGTCGACGGATTGGCAAAGGCCACGCCGAGCGACTCGCCGAACATGTCGTTGTGCGCCGCGGCCTCGGCCTTGTAGGGCACATGAACGAGCTCGATGCCGGCCTGGCGCGCCAGCAGTTCGCCGAACAGGTGCGCGTTCGAGCCGTTGCCCCAGGTGCCGTAGCTCAGGCCCGGATGGGCCTTGGCGTAGGCCACGAACTCGCGCACGTTAGAGAACGGCGCGGCGGCACGCGCGATCAGCATCGGCCCGCCCGTGGCGATCTGCGAGAGCGGCTCGAAGTCCTTTACCGGGTCGTAGGGAAGGCGCGGCTGCAGCACCACGTTGTTGATGTGCGTGAGCGGCAGCGTGAGAAGCACCGTGTAGCCGTCGGGCGCGGCCTTGGCCACGGCATCCGCCGCGATGGTGCCGCTCGCGCCCGGCCGGGCCTCGACGATCACCGGCTGGTTCCAGCGCGCCTTGAGCTTCTCGGCATAGATGCGCGCGATGGTGTCGATCGGCCCGCCCGCCGTGCCGAAGGGAACGATGCGTACGACACGCGCGGGAAACTGCGCGGGCTGCTGCTGCGCGAAGGCGGGGCCGGCGGCCAGTGCCGCGAAGCCCGCGCCAAGAATGCCGAGCGCGCGGCGCCGCGTGGCGTGCCGCGCACGCGGCGAGGGTCTGAACCGATTCATCGCAGGTCTCCAGTCATGATGTACTTGTGCGCTCGACGATACGGACAGCCCGCCCCACGGGCAATTCGAAGCTTTGGATATGAGATATGGCCCAACGTGATATCCGCAGCCTCGACGTCGGCATGCTGCGGACCTTCGATGCGCTGATGCGCGAGCGCAGCGTGTCGCGCGCGGCGACTCGCCTGTTCTTGAGCCAGCCCGCGGTGAGCGCATCGCTCAACCGGCTGCGCGACACCTTCGGCGATCCGCTGTTCACGCGCACCGCGCACGGCGTGGCGCCCACCGCACGCGCACAGGCGCTGGCCGGGCAGGTCGAGCGCGTGCTGGCCGATCTCTCGGCGATGCTCGAGCCCGGCGAGGGCTTCGATCCCGCGGCGTCGCAGCGCATCTTCCGCATCTCGGGCGGCGACTACGCGAGCCACCTGCTGCTGCCGCGGCTCGCAAACGAGCTCGTGGCATGCGGCTCGCGCGTGCGCATCTACTGGGAAACCAGCTCTTTCCTTACCCTGACCGAACGGCTGCGCAAGGGCGACTTCGACATCGCGGTGCTGCCGCGCCTGGCACCGCCGAGCGATTGCGAGTCGGCACTGCTGTACGAAGACCGCTACGTGGTGGCGGTGCGACGCGGGCACCCGGCCATGGCGCAAGAGGCTACGCTCGATGCCTTCTGCGCCTGGCCGCACGTGTTCCTGGGCTACGGGAGTTCGGCGCTCGACGACCTCATCGACCAGGTGCTGGCGCGGCTCGGACGCACGCGCACCATGAGCGTGGCGATGACCAGCTTCGGCCAGATCGTCGACCTGCTCGCCCAGACCGACCACGTGGCGGTGATGCCGCTGCGCGTGGCCGACCGCTTTCGCCACCTGCTCGCGGTGCATCCGCTGCCCTTCGAACTGCAGGGCTACCGTTCGGTGGTGTGCTGGAACCGGCGCTCCAATTCCGATGCCGGCGTGCTGTGGCTCAAGGACGCGCTGCTGCGCATCGGGCGCGACGCACCGGCCGAACCCGCCTCGCTCCAAGGAGAAGCCGCATGACACACGACATCGACCAGGCCCTTGCCGACGCGCACCGCCGCTTCGCCGAGGCCAACCCCGCAAGCCGGGCCCAGTTCGACGTACAGGTGCGCTACCTGCCCGGCGCCAACACCCGCTCGGTGCTGTTCTACGCGCCGTTCCCGCTCACCATCGCGAAAGGCGAGGGCGCGACGCTGTGGGACGCCGACGGCCACCGCTATGCCGACTTCATCGCCGAGTACACGGCCGGCGTCTACGGCCACTCGGCGCCCGAGATCCGCGACGCGGTGATCGAGGCCATGCGCAGCGGCATCAACCTCACGGGCCACAACCTGCTCGAAGGGCGCCTCGCGCAGCTGATCTGCGAGCGCTTTCCGCAGATCGAACAGCTGCGCTTCACCAACTCGGGCACCGAGGCAAACCTGATGGCGCTCACGGCCGCGCTGCATTTCACGGGACGGCGCAAGATCGTGGTGTTCTCGGGCGGCTACCACGGCGGCGTGCTGGGCTTCGGCGACAAGCCCCTGCCCACCACCGTGCCCTTCGACTTTCTCGTGCTGCCCTACAACGACACCGCGCTCGCCCAGGCGCAGATCGCGCGGCATGCGTCCGAGATTGCCGCGGTCCTGGTCGAGCCCATGCAGGGCGCGGCCGGCTGCATCCCGGGGCAGCCCGACTTTCTGCACGCCCTGCGCACAGCGGCGAGCGAAGCGGGTGCGCTGCTGGTCTTCGACGAGGTCATGACTTCGCGGCTCGGGTCGCAGGGCCTTGCCGCACATTTGGGCATCCGTGCCGACCTCACGACGCTCGGCAAGTACATCGGCGGCGGCATGTCCTTCGGGGCCTTCGGCGGTCGCGCCGACGTGATGGCGCAGTTCGACCCGCGCAGCGGCGCGCTCGCGCATTCGGGCACCTTCAACAACAACGTCATGACGATGGCCGCCGGCCATGCGGGGCTCACGAAGCTCTTCACGCCCGAAGCGGCCACTGCGCTGAGCGCGCGCGGCGAGGCGATGCGCGCGCGCCTCGATGCGCTCTGCGCGGAGGCGGGCGTGGCGATGCAGTTCACGGGCATCGGCTCGCTGATGAATGCGCATTTCGTGCGCGGAGAGGTGCGGCGCGTGACCGATCTCGCGGGCGTCGACGCCCGGCTGCGCCAGCTGCTGTTCTTCCACCTGCTCGAAGAGGGCATCTACACCTCGCCGCGGGGTTTCGTCGTGCTGTCGCTGCCGCTCGCCGATGCGGACATCGATCGCTACGCCGCCGCCATCGGCCGCTTCATCGCGCGGTACCGCGCGCTGCTGCTGCTGCCCGCGGGGCGCTGAGCGGTTGCTGCCTCAGTGTCCGGCGACGCCGAGCAGTTCGTGCAGGCGGGTGCTGGTGGTCGTGTACTGCAACGGAATCGCCTTGCCCGGGAACACGATCGCCGCGGCGGCCCAGGCGGCCAGCGTGGCTTCGTGGAAGCCGCAGACGATCAGTTTCTTCTTGCCCGGGTAGGTGTTGATGTCGCCCACCGCGAACACGCCGTGCTCGCGGGTCTGGTACTTCTCGGTGTCGACCGGCACCTGCTTGCGTTCGAGCTCGAAACCCCAGTCGGCGATCGGCCCGAGCCGCGGCGAAATCCCCAGAAAGGCGACCAGCGCGTCGAGCGGCAGGTCGACCGCGGCGCCGTCGGGCGTGGTGATCTGGAGCGTGCGCCCGTCGAACGCACTCGGCTGGCCCACCGCGAAGGCCAGCCGGCCTTCGGCCACCTGCGCGCGCAGTGCGGCGACCGTGGCCTCGTCGGCCTGGAAGCCGTCGCGCCGGTGCACCAGCGTGACCTGGCGCGCAATGCCCGCGAGCGCCATGGCCGCTTCGAGTGCGGTGTCGTCGCCGCCATTGACCACCACGGCCTGGCCCGCGAAGCGCTCCAGCGAATCGGGGTGATAGAAGAGGGCGGTGCCCTCGAACCTGGCAATGTTATCGAGCGCGATGCGCTTGGGCACGAAGGCGCCCACGCCGGCCGCGATGAACACCGTTTTTGCAAGAAAGGCCGTGCCGGCCGTGGTGGCCAGCAGCAGCCGGCCGTCGGCCTGGCGTTCGAGCGTGGCAACCTGCTCGCCGAAGTGGAACTGCGGCTTGAAGGGCGCCACCTGCGCGAGCAGCGCGTCCGCGAGGCCGCGCCCGGTGGTCACCGGCGTGCCGGGAATGTCGTAGATCGGCTTGCCGCCGTACAGCGCCACGCACTGGCCGCCCGCGGCGGGCTGCGCATCGACGATATGGCAGGGGATCTCGAGCAGGCCGAGCTGGAAGGCCTGGAACAGCCCGACCGGGCCGGCGCCGATGATCAGCGCGTCGGTCTCTGTCGGGTTCGGCATGCGGCGCAGGTCCCTGGTCTCAGTGGGGTCTCAGCGGACCAGTTCTCCGACCTTGTCGGTCTTGTCTTTCCACTCTTCGGCGTCCGGCAGCGCGGGCTTGCGCTTGGTGATGCTCTTCCAGCCGTCGGCCAGGGCGAGTTCGGCATTGAGCTTGATGAACGCGATCTGGTTGGCCGGAAGGTCTTCCTCGGCATAGATCGCATTGACCGGGCATTCGGGAATGCACACGGCGCAATCGATGCACTCGTCCGGATCGATCACCAGCATGTTGGGGCCTTCGCGGAAGCAATCCACGGGGCAAACGTCCACGCAGTCGGTGTATTTGCAGCGGATGCAGGCTTCGGAGACGACGTGGGTCATGGGCTTTTTCTAACGGCAATGGTCGGGGAAAACCCGTGATTTTAGGCGTTTACCGCTGCCGGCTGCACGAGCACGGCCGCGGCGGTCTTGTGGGTGGCGGTATCGACCAGCACCAGCGAGCCCAGCGCACGCGATTGCGTGAACGGCAGCACCGCCAGCGGCTGCTGCAGCGCCAGCACCACGTCGCCGATGGAATTGGCTTCGAGCTGCGCTGTAGGTTCGGATTCGAGCGTGGTGATGTTGACGCGATCGACGATGCGCGCCACCTTGGCCTTGACCCAGCGGTGGCCCTGCAGCGCCCAGTAGATCCGGCCCGCCACCAGGGGCTCGTCGTCGAGCCAGGCCACCGTCGCGGTGATCTCGCGCACCGGTTCGAAGGCGCCGGGCGCCA
Source organism: Variovorax sp. Soil_C_19 (assembly GCF_057657255.1). NCBI lineage: Bacteria > Pseudomonadati > Pseudomonadota > Betaproteobacteria > Burkholderiales > Comamonadaceae > Variovorax > Variovorax sp. Soil_C_19. Next base: position 779,729 of record NZ_JBDGIV010000001.1, read on the forward strand.
GCAGCCAGTCGCCGCGCGACACGTCGACCTCGCGGTCGAGCACGATGCCGGCGCTGTGGCCCGCATGCACCGCCTTCGGCGTGCGCGTGTGGCTCAGCACCTGGGCGACCGTTGCGGTCTGGCCGCTCGGCAGCACGGTCACACGCTGGCCAGGCTCGACATGGCCCGAGGCCACGCGGCCCCAGAACACGCGGCGGCCTTGGGAGGTGTCTGCGGAGGAAGAGAACTTTTCCACCCATTGCACCGGAAAGGCGAAGGGCACGGCCTCGTCCTGTACGGTGACCGGCAGTGCCTCGAGCAACTCGAGCAGGCTCGGGCCCTCGTAACCGACCCAGTCGGCATGCCGCGTGGCCACGTTCCAGCCCTTGAGCGCCGAGATCGGCACGATCCCCGCGACCTTCACGCCCGCGGCTTCCGCAAACGCGTTCAGCGCCGTCGAGATGCGTTCGAAGGCCAGCGCGGCGTCGCCGATGGCGTCGAGCTTGTTGACCGCGAACACGATCGACTGCACGCGCAGCAGGTGCGTGAGCAGCGTGTGGCGGCGCGTCTGCGGCAACAGCTCGCGCTTGACCACGGTGCCGTCCTCGACTTCGGCGGCCCAGGCCAGCTTGGTGGCATCGACCAACACCACCGCGGCGTCAGCGGCCGAGGCGGCCGTGACCATGTTGCGGGTGTACTGCTCGTGGCCCGGCGCATCGCCGATGATGAACTTGCGCTTGGCGGTCGAGAAGTAGCGGTAGGCCACGTCGATCGTGATGCCCTGTTCGCGCTCGGCCGAGAGGCCGTCGGTCAGCAGCGCCAGGTCGGTCTCGCCGCCGCGCTGCACGCCGGCCAGCTGGTCTTGCAGCACCGTCTTGCTGTCGACCAGCAGGCGCCCGATCAGCGTGCTCTTGCCGTCGTCGACCGAGCCGCAGGTGATGAAGCGCAGGGCGGTGCCGGTGTCGGCGGCGATGGCAGGGGATGCAGTCGTCGTGGTCATCAGAAATATCCGTCCTTCTTGCGCTTTTCCATCGAAGCTTCCGACGTCATGTCGTCCATGCGGGTCGCGCCGCGCTCGCTGACGTCGACCGACAGCGTCTCCAGCACCACATCGCCGGCATCGGCGGCCAGGCTTTCGACCGGGCAGGTGGTCGTGATGTCGCCCACGGTGCGAAAGCGCACGTCGCGCGTTAGCACCGTCTCGCCGTCGCGCGGCGGGGTCAGCGGCGTCACGGGCACCAGCAGGCCGCGGCGCTCGACCACTTCGCGCTTGTGCGTGTAGTAGATCGACGGCAGGCCGACCTGCTCGCGCTCGATGTACTGCCACACATCGAGTTCGGTCCAGTTCGAGATCGGGAACACCCGGAAATGCTCGCCCGGGGCGAGGCGCGTGTTGAACAGCGTCCAGAGCTCAGGCCGCTGGTCCTTGGGCTGCCATTGGCCGAAGGCGTCGCGGTGCGAGAAGATGCGCTCCTTGGCGCGCGCCTTTTCCTCGTCGCGGCGGGCGCCGCCGATCAGCGCGTCGAAGCGGAATTCTTCAATGGCTTCGAGCAGCGTCACCGACTGGTGCGCATTGCGCGATTCGCCGGGGTGCGCCAGGCGCACCGTGCCACGCGCCATCGAATCTTCCACGCTGCGCACGATCAACTCGGCGCCCAGCTCCTTCGCGCGCAGGTCGCGGTAATCCGTCACCTCGGGAAAGTTGTGGCCCGTGTCGATCATCAGCAGCGGATACGGAATGCGACCGGCGCCGAAGGCCTTTTCGGCGCACTTCAGCAGCACCAGCGAGTCCTTGCCGCCCGAGAACAGCAGGGCGGGGCGCTCGAAGGCGGCCGCCACTTCGCGCAGGATGAAGATGGTCTCTTCCTCGAGCGCATCGAGGTGCGTGTTCGACAGGTGCGTCGGTGGCAGCAGCAGTTCGGATTCGGTGCGGGCGTTCATCAAATGGGTGCTCGGTCAGTGTGCGAGATGCAGTCCGCACTCGCGGTTGTCTTCGCCCTTGGTGGGGTCCACGTAGTCGAAGTTGTTCGGCAGGCCGTGCGCTTCGCAGTAGGCGTAGAGCTCCTTCGACGACCAGTGCAGGAGCGGTGCGACCTTGATCAGCCCGTCGGGGTTGACGCTGACCGGGTCCATCTGCGCGCGCACGGCCGTGTCGGTGGCGCGCAGCGCGGTGAACCACACCTTCGGCGCCGTCTCGCGCAGCGCGCGCGCGAACGGCTCGAGCTTGACCTCCTCGGTGAACGCGGCATGGCGCGGATCGTCGAGCGCGGGCGTCGGGCCATCGACCGCCTCGCGGTGCGCGCGCGAGCGGCGCGGCAGATAGATGTGCAGGTCGAGGCCCAATTGCTTCGTTACTTCGTCGGCAAAGCGGTAGGTGGCTTCGGTGTTGTAGCCGTTGTCCATCCAGACCACGGGCACGTCGCGCCTGGCGCGCGTGACCATGTGCAGGATCACCGCCTCGAAGGGCCGGAAATTGGTCGTGACGATCGCGCTCTGGCCGAGGCTGATCGCCCAGTCCACCAGGCCCTCGGCGTTGCGCCCGAGCTCGGTGTTGATGCGTGCCAGTTCGAGCTCGAGGTTGCTCATGCGCTTGCGCCTTCGCGCTTGAAGAGGGGCGCGGGGGTAACCGCGTCGCCCTGGTAGAAATTGGCGAAGCGGTCGAACTGGCGCTGCGCGTCGGTGGCGTCCACGCCTTCCTTGAGCACCGCGCTCGAGAAGCCCATGCGCTCCATCTGCACCAGCTGGTCGATCAGCACGTCGCCGGTCGCGCGGATGTCGCCCTTGAAGCCGAGGCGACGGCGCAGCAGGAAGGCCTGGCTGTAGGCGCGGCCGTCGGTGAACTTGGGAAAGTGCAGGTCGATGCGCTCGATGTCTTCGAGGCACACCTCGATGGCGAGCGGGTCGGCGTCGTTCGCGAGCTGCAGCACCTTCGGGTCGCCGTCGTCCACGTGTTCCTCGGCCGCAAGGATGTTGAGTCGACGGTTCATGCCGCTTCCTCCACCTTGAAGCGCGCACCGTTGGCCGCGGCCTTGAACGGGTCGTGGCCCACGCGGCGCAGCGTGTCGATGAAGTTCTCGCCGCCCTCGCGGCTGTCGCGGTAGGCCGTGAGCACGGCTTCGATGACCGCCGGCACCTCGGCCGCCGAGAACGAGGGGCCGACCACCTTGCCGGCCTGCGCAGGCCCGCCGAGCTCGGAGCCGTCGCCGCCGCCGAGCGTCACCTGGTACCACTCCTTGCCGTCCTTGTCGACGCCAAGGATGCCGATGTGGCCGCTGTGGTGGTGGCCGCACGAGTTGATGCAGCCGCTGATGTGCAGGTCGATCTCGCCGATGTCGTCGAGTTCGTCGAGATCCTGGTAGCGCTCGGTGATCGCTTCGGCGATCGGGATCGAGCGCGCGTTGGCCAGCGAGCAGAAGTCGCCGCCCGGGCAGGCGATCATGTCGGTCAGCAGGTGCACGTTGGCGCTGGCGAAACCGGCCGCGCGCGCGGCGAGCCACAGCGCATGCAGGTCTTCGGCATGCACCCACGGCAGCACGATGTTCTGGTCGTGCGTCACGCGGGCTTCGCCGGCCGAGAAGCGATCGGCCAGCACCGCCAGCGTGTCGAGCTGGTCGGCAGAGGCATCGCCGGGGGCCTGCTTCAGGCGCTTGAACGACAGGGTCACGGCGCGCAGCGCGGGGTTCTTGTGCGGCGCCACGTTGCGCGCGAGCCAGCGCGCGAACTGCACGTCGTCGGCGGCATGGGCGCGCAGCTCGGCGTCGGTCTTCTCGGCGCTCTGCAGCACGCGCGTGGCGAGCGTCGGCGGCACGAAGGAAGCGGCCACGCGGTCGAACTCGGCCTGCGTGATCGTGTGCGGCGCGCCGTCGTGTTCGATGATCTGCTTGTACTCGGCCTCGACGTCGTCGATGTAGCGCTGGCCTTCGGCCTTCACGAGGATCTTGATGCGCGCCTTGTAGATGTTGTCGCGTCGGCCATAGCGGTTGTAGACCCGGATCACCGCCTCGAGGTAGTTCATGATCTGCTGCCACGGCAGGAACTCGCGCAGCACGGTGCCGACGATCGGGGTGCGGCCCATGCCGCCGCCCACCTGCACGCGAAAGCCGATCTCCCCGGCCGCGTTCTTCACGAGCTTCAGCCCCACGTCGTGCCAGCCGGTGGCGGCGCGGTCTTCGGTGGCGCCGGTGATCGCAATCTTGAACTTGCGCGGCAGGAACGCGAACTCGGGATGCAGCGTGCTCCACTGGCGCATGATTTCGGCGTACGGCCGCGGGTCGGCCACTTCGTCGATTGCGACGCCCGCGCGCTCGTCGCTCGTGATGTTGCGGATGCAGTTGCCGCTGGTCTGGATGCCGTGCATGTCCACCGAGGCCAGCAGGTCCATCACGTCGGCCGACTTGGCGAGCGGGATCCAGTTGTACTGCACGTTCTGGCGCGTCGAGAAGTGGGCGTAGTGGGTCGGCAGCTTGTGGCTGCCGAGCTTGCCCTGGATCTCGAGCGCCTGGCGGTAGACCTCGGCTTCGGGCTCGTCGTATTCGCGAGCGATCTTCGCGAGCACGCGCAGCTGGCGGCTCGAGAGTTCGCCGTAGGGCACAGCCACGCGCAGCATCGGCGCGTAGCGCTGGACGTACCAGCCGTTCTGCAGGCGCAGCGGCTTGAACTCGTCTTCGCTGAGCTTGCCTTTTTGCCAGCGTTCGAGCTGGTCACGGAATTGGGCAGCCCGTTGGCGGACGAACTGGCGGTCGAAGTCTGTGTATTGGTACATCGTGTGGTTCTTGAAGAAGCGCGGCGCCCGGCAGCAAGAAAGGCAGGATTCTGAAAGCAGGGCTTATGGATCCAAACTACTTTTTGGTTCGACTCTTATGCAGATAAGCTTATTCGCCAGTGTTCATGCGGGTTTGCGGGCGGTTTTTGGGCTGTTCTGGATAAGGGGCGGGGGTTTTGTTTTGCTTTCCGGGGCCGGGTCTCGCCCCGGCGGGCGACTCACTTTCTTTTGCTTCGCCAAAAGAAAGTAAGCAAAGAAAAGGCGACCCTGCTGTCTGTGTCCCTGCGCTTCGCTACGGGCAACCTGCGGTGCTCGGCTGCGACGGGGGGCCCCAGAACTCGCTTCGCTCAAACAGCTGCGGCCCTGATCCCGCCTCCGCCTGCGCTCCTCGGCACAGCCAGGAGGGAGTGGGGCCCCCACGGGCCATCGCTGCGCTCGGCCTTGGAACATCCGCCAGAGCCTTCGCTGCGCTCGGCTGCCTTGCTCCCTCTCCCTCCGGGAGAGGGCTGGGGTGAGGGCGACGGCAGTAGACCAAGCGCGCAGTTGCCAAGGCCGACGGCCCTCACCCTGACCCTCTCCCGGAGGGAGAGGGAAAAAGAGGGCCGAGCGAAGCGATGGCCCGCAGGGTCTCCAAATCCCCTCTGGCTGCGCCGAGGAGCGCAGTGTTTCGCGGATCAGGGCTCGCAGCTGTTTGAGCGAAGCGAGTTCTGCGAGACCCCGCGAAACGCGAGCACCGCAGGTTGCCCCGTAGCGCAGCGAAGGGGTCGCAAACAGCGGGGTCGCCTTTTCTTTGGCTACTTTCTTTTGGCGAAGCAAAAGAAAGTAGCTCGCCCGCCGGGGCGAGACCCGGCCCCGGAAAGCAAATCAAACCTCAATTCATCAGGAAGAAGCCGGCCGATTCACCAGATCCTCATCGCCATGCGGATCCGCCGGCAGGCCACGCAGCTTGCGCACCGTCCGCCGAATCCACTGCTCGATGTCGTCCACATAAGTGAACACAGCCGGCACCACCAGCAGGCTCAGCACGGTCGACGTGATCAACCCGCCGATCACCGCCATCGCCATCGGCGAGCGGAAGCTCGAATCGGCCGCGCTCAGTCCCAGCGCGATCGGCAGCATCCCCGCGCCCATCGCGAGCGTGGTCATGATGATCGGCCGCGCGCGCTTGTGGCAGGCATCGCGCAGCGCGTCCCAGCGGCTCATGCCATGGTCGCGGCGCGCCACGATGGCGTATTCCACCAGCAGGATCGAGTTCTTCGTCGCAATGCCCATGAGCATGATCAGGCCGATCAGCGACGGCATCGACAGCGCCTTCTGCCCGATCAGCAGGCCGACGAAGGCGCCGCCCAGCGCGAGCGGCAGCGCGCACAGGATGGTCACCGGGTGCAGGAAGTCCTTGAACAGCAGCACCAGCACGATGTAGATGCACAGCACGCCGGTGAGCATCGCGAGGCCGAAGCTCGCGAACAGTTCGGTCATCACCTCGGCGTCGCCGATCTCGGTCACGCGCACGCCGGGGGGCAGCTTCTGGATCGAGGGCAGGGAGGTGACGGCGGTCTTCGCATCACCGAGGCCGACGCCCGAGAGCTCGATCTCGAAGTTGACGTTGCGCGAGCGGTCGTAGCGGTCGATGACCGCCGGGCCGCCCTCCATCGTGAGCGAAGCCACCTGGCTCAGCATGACGGGGCCGTGCGTGCCGGGCACCGTGAGGCGGCCGATCAGGTCCAGGTCCTGGCGCGCCGAGTCCTCGAGCTTGACGACGATCGGCACCTGCCGCTGCGCGAGGTTGAGCTTGGCGAGCGCCTGGTCGTAATCGCCGAGCGTGGCCACGCGCAGGGTCTCGGCGATGGCCGAGCTCGTGACGCCGAGGTCGGCGGCGCGCGCGAAATCGGGGCGCACGGCGATCTCGGGCCGGATCAGGCTCGCGGTCGAGGTGATGTTGCCGAGGCCCGGCACGGTGCGCAGTTCCTTCTCGACCGCACTGGCGGCGGTGGCCAGCGCGGCGGGGTCTTCGCCGGTGAGCGCAAGGATGTACTTCTCGCCCGAGCCGCCGAGGCCCACGGTGCTGCGCACGCCCGGCAGGGTCTGCAGCGCTTCGCGGATCTGGTTCTCGATCACCTGCTTGCGCGGGCGCTCGCCGCGGTCGTCCAGCTTGATCGTGAGCGTGGCCTTGCGCGTCTCCGGCGTGCCGAAGCCTGCGAACGGGTCGCCGCCCGCACTGCCGCCCGCCACCGTGGTGTAGACGCTCTTCACGTGCGGGATCTGCATCACGCGCTGTCGCGTTTCCTCGGCCGCGGCCGAGGTCTGCGCCAGCGTCGAGCCGGGTGCAAGCGACAGGTAGACCTGCGTCTGCGAGTTGTCGTCGGGCGGGATGAAGCCGGTCTTCAACAGCGGGATCATCGCGAGCGAGCCGAAGAAGAACAGCGTCGCGAAGACCATGGTCTTGAAGCGGTGGTGCGTGCTCCATTCCACCGCGCGCATGTAGGCCTTGAGCCAGCCCGGCTCCTTCTCCTCGCCGACGATCGGCTTGAGGATGTAGGCCGCCATCATCGGCGTGAGCACGCGCGCGACAACGAGCGACGCGAACACCGCGAGCGATGCGGTCCAGCCGAACTGCTTGAAGAACTTGCCCGCCACCCCGCTCATGAAGGCCGTGGGCAGGAACACCGCGATGAGCGTGAAGGTGGTGGCGATCACCGCAAGGCCGATCTCGTCGGCCGCCTCCATGGCCGCCTCGTAAGGCGACTTGCCCATGCGCAGGTGTCGCACGATGTTCTCCACCTCGACGATCGCATCGTCCACCAATATGCCCACCACCAGCGAGAGCGCGAGCAGCGAGATCACGTTGACCGAGAAGCCCAGCAGGTGCATGCCGATGAAGGCCGGGATCACCGACATCGGCAGTGCCACGGCAGACACGAAGGTGGCGCGCCAGTCGCGCAGGAACAGCCACACCACCACCACCGCGAGGATCGCGCCCTCGTACAGCAGGTGCAGCGAGCCGTCGTACTCTTCCTCGACCGGGTCGACGAAGTTGAAGGCCTCGGTCAGCTCGAGGTCGGGGCGCTGCGCGCGCATTTCGGCCAACGCCTGCTGGACCGCGCGGCCGACCTCGACCTCGCTCGCCCCGCGGCTGCGGGCCACTTCGAAGCCGACCACCGGCTTGCCGTTGAGCAACGCTGCCGCGCGCGGCTCGGCGATGGTGTCGCTGATGCGCGCCACCTGGTCGAGCCGGACGCGGCGGCCGTCCGACAGCGCGATCTGCATGTCGGCGAGCTGGTCGGCCGAGTCCACCGTGGCCAAGGTGCGCACCGGTTGCTCGCTTCCGCCCAGGTCGATGCGCCCGCCCGCGCTTTCGGTCTGCACCTGCCGCAGCTGGCGCGAGATGTCGGCCGCCGTCGCGCCGAGCGCCTGGAGCTTGGCGGGATCGAGGTCGACGTGCACCTGCCGCGTGACGCCGCCCACGCGGTTGACCGCGCCCACGCCGGGCTGCGCAAGCAGCTTCTTGGTGATGTCGTTGTCGACGAACCAGCTCAGTGCCTCGAGGTCCATGCGCGACGAGGCGATGGTGAAGGCCAGCACCGGCTGGGCCGCGAAGTCGAGCTTGGTGACGACCGGGTCGCGCACGTCGGCCGGCAGGTCGGAGCGCACCTTCTGCACCGCCGAGCGCACGTCGTCCACTGCTTCCTGCACCGGCTTCTCGAGGCGAAATTCGATGATCAGCGTGACGGCGCCGTCCTGCACCTTGGTGGTGATGTGCTTCAGGCCCTGGATGGTGGCGATGGAATTCTCGAGCTTGCGCGCGACGTCGTTCTCGAGCTGCGAAGGCGCCGCACCGGGCAGCGCCGCCGACACCGTGACGGTCGGCAGGTCGATGTCCGGAAAGTTCTGCACCTTCATCGCATTGAACGACAGCAGCCCACCGAAGGTGAGCAGCACGAACAGCATCACCGCCGGAATCGGGTTGCGGATGGACCATGCGGAAACGTTCATGGGCGTGCCTTGGTGGTGTTGGCCGGGGCAGAGGCCGCGGCCGAGGGCGGCGCCGCGGCGTCGACGACGCGCACGAGGTCGCCGTCGTTCAGGAAGCCGGCGCCCTGCACCACGACCTGGGCCCCTTCGGGCAGCGCGTTCGTGATCTCCACGCGCTCGCCGACGCGCCGGCCGGTCTGCACCTTGAGTTGCCTCACGCGGTTGTCGGGCTGAAGGACGAACAGGTTGTTGAAGCCGTCGCGCGGCACGATGGCGGACTGCGGCACGGTTGGTGCGGTGCTGCGCCCGAGCTCGAATTCGCCGCGGGCGAACATGCCGGCCTTGATGCCGGTGTTCTGCTGCACGTTCGGCAGATCGACGTAGACCAGCGCCGCGCGGGTCTGCGGATCGACCGTGGGCGCGATGCTGCGCACCTTGCCGCGCACCTGGGCGCCGCTCGCACCGACCACGAACACCGGCATGCCCACGGCGATGCGGCTCAGCTCGGCCGAGGTGACCTCGGCACGCCATTCGAGCCGGCCCTGGCGGATCAGCCGGAACAGTTCGGTGCCGGCGGCCACCACGCTGCCCACGGTGGCGGAGCGCGACGAGATCACGCCGTCGTCGGGCGCCAGCACCTGCGTATTGCGGCCACGCACCTGCTGCGCCTTGAGCACGGCCTCGGCGGCCTCCACGCGCGCACTGGCGGTCTGGGCGCTGGTCTGGTATTGGTTGATCTGCTGTTGGCTCAGCGCGCCGGTGGCCTGCAGCGTGCGGGCGCGGGCGGCATTGCCGGCGGCATCGGCGGCCGTGGCCTTCGCCTCGGCCAGCGAGGCACGCGCCTGCGCGATGTCGGCCTGCACCGTCTCGGGCGAGAAGACCGCAAGCACCTGGCCCTTCTTGACCAGGTCACCCACGTTCACGCGCACCTCGGCCAGCCGCAGGCCGTTCGATTCGGAGCCGACCAGCGCCTCCTGCCAGGCGGCCACGTTGCCGTTGGCCGAGAGCGTGAGCGCGAGTTCGGTGGGCTCGGGCTTGGTGACGGTGACCGTCAGCGTCGGCCGGGCCGCCGGCGCCACGGCGCCATCCTCGGCCTTGCCGGCTTCGTCGGCCGGTTTGCGCGTGAGCCACACGGCCGCGGCAACGAGGATCAGGAGCGCCAGCAGTGCGATGGCGAGGGTGGAACGCTTGATTCTTTTCATGGCGACGTCGCGACCTTGCCGGCCGGGTTGGAAGTCAGTGATGAAGGTGCCTCGGGGCGGCGCCAGCCGCCGCCCATCGAGCGGTAGAGCGACACCCAGGCTTCGGTGCGCTCGCGTTGCAGCGACACGCGCGCCGTCTGGGCGGCAAACAGCGTGCGGCGCGAATCCTCGAGTTCGAACAGGCTCGCCAGGCCGCTCTGGTAGCGCGCCTGCGTGGCATTGAACGAGGCCTGGTAGTTCTGTACCGCGGCATCGGCATCGGTCGCGCGGGCATCGGTGCTGTCGAGGTTGACGAGCGCCTCCTCGACCTCGCGCACGGCCTGCCGCACATTGGCGCGGTAGAGCGCCACGGCTTCGGTGTAGCGCGCCTTCGCGGCATCGGCGTTGGCCCGGCGCGTGCCGCCGTCGAACAGCGGCACGGTAAGCGCCACCGGCCCGATGGTCCAGGTGTCGAGCGATTCGCGGAAACCGCTGGTGCGGATCTGCACGCGCCCGATCGACCCCGTGAGCGACAGCCGCGGATAGCGCGCGGCCTCGGCCGAGCCCACGTCGGCGCTCGCGGCGGCCACGCCGAGTTCGGCGGCATAGACGTCGGGGCGCTGCGACAGCGCCTCGGCCGGCACGCTCGCGACGCTGCCCACGGCCGGCAGCGGACGCTGCGACGGTGCGGCGGCGAGCTTCTGCGCGAGCGTGGGCTCGTCGATCCCGCTGATCGCAACCAGCGCCTTGCGCTGCACTGCGCACAGTGCACGCTGCTGCGTGAGCCGGCCCGATGCGTCGGAGGCGCTGGCACGCGCCAGCGCGGCATCGGCCGGTGCGGTGAAGCCCGCGCGCGCCGACAGGTCGGTGAGCCGTGCCGTCTCGCCGCGCGATTGGGCGTCGGATTCGGCCACGCGCAGCTGCTGCTGGCACGCACGCTCGGCGAAATAGGCGTTGGCGGTTTCGGCGGCCACGGCCACGCGCGCTTCGTGCCATTTGGCATCGGCGCTTTCCTGGCGCCGCTGGGCGGCGTCGCGGTCGGCGCGCAGCCGTCCGAACAGGTCGATCTCCCATTGCGACTGGAGGCCCGCCTGCAGCGTGGTGAGCGGTGCCATGGCCGCGGCACCGGCCCCGGAAGCGCCCGCCGCGCTGCCCGACGCGGCGCCCGCGCCGCCGGAGCCGAGCGACGAGCCCGAGACGCCGCGGCTCGCCGACAGCGAACCATCGAGGTTGGGAAGTAGCGCCGCGCCGGCCGCCACGCGCGTCGAGCGCGCCTCGGCCACGCGCGCCGCCGCGCTCGCCACGTTCGGGCTCGCGGCCTCGGCCGCTGCGATGAGTTCGTCGAGCAGCGGGTCGTCGAGCTGGCGCCACCACTCGGCCAGCGATGCGAGCGAGCCGCCGTGCGGCAGCGGCGCATGCCACTGCGCCGGCAGCGGCGCCTCGACCGCGGCGGGCGGGCGCGCGAAGCCGCATCCCGCCAGCAACAGCGGCAGGCTGAGGGCTGCGGCAATCAATCGAAATCGTCTCATGTCTTCTTTCTCCCGGATCGAACGGTGGTGGCGCGCTCGCGGCGTGCGGCTTCGGCATCGACGAGCGCGATCGCGTAGCCCGTGAGGCGCTCGGCCCACGTGTCGACGCTGCGCGGCGTGTTGAGCAGCGACGGGCGGATCGCGTCGACCAGGTCCTGGCTCACGAACAACTGCATCGCCAGGCCGGTGATCGCGAAGGTGAGGCGGTGCACGTCGTCGTCGGGCCGCGCAAGGCCGAGATGGCGGCACAGCACGCCCGCGATCGCCTGGTGCGGCGCCTTGATGTCGCGCTCCATTTCCTTGGCCCACTGGCTCGTGGGCTCGAGCATTTCGCGCAGGTGCAGCTGGATGCACTGGCGCACGATCTCGCCCTGCTTGAGCGGCTCGATCATGCGCGTGAAGAAAATGCGCAATGCCTCGTCGATCGGCAGGCCGGGCTCCGCATACAGCGACACGAAGTCGCCGGCGTTGCCGCCCATCGGTTCGCCGAAGGTGGCGGCGTAGAGGCCGGCTTTGTCGCCGAAGTAGTAGCTGATGGCCGAGATGTTGACGCCCGCCGAGCGTGCGATCTCGCGCGTGGAGGTCTTGGCATAGCCCTTGGCCGCGAACAGCGCGAGGGCGGCGTAGAGCAGGCGTTGCCGTGCGTCGACGCCGTCGCTGCGCGGCGCGCGTGCGGAGGAAATGACCTGAAGGGCGGTGGCGCTCATACGCCGAATTAAACCACGAAGAAAATCAAACGTTTGATTTACTTAAGGAATGTTGAGCGCTTTGTCGCTACCATGCCGCCCATGTCCGCCGCTCCGCCCGTTGCCGCACCTCCCGCCTTGCCGCTCGATGCCGAGGGCATTCTCGCGCTGGCCGCGCGTTCGATGTTTCATCTGTTTTCGAGCATCAGCCAGGGCATGTTCCTGGTCGACCGGAGCGGGCGCATCGTCTGGGTCAATGAAGGCTATCGGCGCTTCCTGCCGGCGCTGGGCTTTTCGTCGATCGACCAGTTCCTTGGCCACATGGTCGAGGACGTGATTCCCAACACGCAGATGCGGCGCGTGCTCGAGACCGGCGAGCCGATCCTCGTGGACCTGCTCACCAACAAGGCGGGCACCTTCGTCGTGAGCCGTATCCCGCTGCGCGAAGAAAACGGGGGCGGCGCGGGTGAGGTCATCGGTGCCATCGGCATCGTGCTGTTCGACCAGCCCGAAACCACGCTGCAGCCGCTCATCAGCAAGTTCGCGTTGCTGCAGCGCGACCTCGACGACGCGCGGCGCGAGCTCGCGAGCCAACGCAACAACCCGCTCTACCAACACGCGGCCGACGGGCAGCGGCGCTCCAAGCACACCTTCGCCAGCTTCATCGGCAGCAGCCCGGCCGCGGTCGAGGTCAAGCGCCATGCGCGCCGCGCGGCGCAGTCGGCGAGCCCGGTGCTGCTGCTGGGCGAGACCGGCACCGGCAAGGAACTGCTCGCGCATGCGGTTCATGCGGCGTCGTCGCGCGCCAAGGGTCCCTTCGTCAGTCTCAACATCGCGGCCGTGCCCGACACGCTGCTCGAAGCCGAGTTCTTCGGCGTGGCGCCCGGCGCCTTCACCGGTGCGGACAAGCGCGGCCGGGAGGGCAAGTTCAAGCTCGCCGACGGCGGCAGCCTGTTCCTCGACGAGATCGGCGACATGCCGCTCGGCCTGCAGGCCAAGCTGCTGCGCGCGCTGCAGGAGGGCGAGATCGAGCCGCTGGGTTCGAACAAGCTCGTGCCCTTCGACGCGCGCGTGATCGCCGCCACCTCGCGCGACCTGCCCGAACTCGTGCGGCGCGGGCAGTTCCGCGAAGACCTCTATTACCGCCTCAACGTGCTGCCGCTGCGCGTGCCACCGCTGCGCGAGCGGCGCAGCGACATTCCCGCGCTGGTCGAGGCGCTTGGCGAAGACATGGCGCTGCGCAGCGGCGAGGCGCCGCCCGAGCTCACGCCCGAGGCGCTCGCGCTGCTCGCGGGCCAGCACTGGCGCGGCAACATCCGCGAGCTGCGCAACGTGCTCGAGCAGGTGACGATGCGCAGCGACTCGCAGCGCATCGACGCCGCGCAGCTCGAACGCATCCTGCGCGAGGCGGGGCTGGAGCAGATCGCATCGCCGGCCACGCTGCAGAGCGCGCACCACGTCGACGAACGGGCGGCGCTGCTGAGGCCGCTGGCGCAGCAGGTGGCCGAACTCGAACGCAAGGCGATCGCGGCCGCGTTGGCATCGACCGGGGGCAACAAGCTCGCCACCTCGCGGCTGCTCGGCATTTCGCGCGCGACCTTGTACGAGCGCATGACGAACCCGCCCTGAAGCGGGCGCGATCCTCCGCAAAAACCCTGACTGGTGCGCAGACAACTGTCTGAATATCGGGCATATCAAGTGTCTTGAAATCAGTCGAATGCGCCTCTTCGCATTGGGGCCGCATTACAGATCAACGACTTAGCGGTTGGCACGAACTGTGCAATATTCAGTCACCTTTCAAGGAGACAAGAATGAACCGCCGCCACCACCTCATCGCCCTGGCCACCCTGGCCGCCTGCACCGCCGCCGCGCCCTCGTGGGCCCAGTCCAACCAGATCCGCATCGCCCACATCTACAGCAAGACCGGGCCGCTGGAGGCCTACGGCAAGCAGACCCAGACCGGTTTCATGATGGGCCTGGACTACGCCACCGGCGGCACCATGGCGGTCAACGGCAAGAAGCTCGTGGTGCTCGAGAAGGACGACCAGGGCAAGCCCGACCTCGGCAAGTCGCTGCTGGCGGCCGCCTATGCGGACGACAAGGCCGCGCTGGCCGTGGGGCCGACCGCCTCGGGCGTGGCGCTCGCGATGCTGCCCGTGGCCGAGGAATACAAGAAGATCCTGATCGTCGAGCCCGCGGTGGCCGATTCGATCACCGGCGACAAGTGGAACAAGTACATCTTCCGCACCGGTCGCAATTCGAGCCAGGACGCGATCTCCAACGCCGTGGCCGTGGACAAGGCCGGTGTCACCGTTGCCACGCTCGCGCAGGACAACGCCTTCGGCCGCGACGGCGTCAAGGCGTTCGGCGCCGCGCTCAAGAAGGCGAAGCTGGTGCACGAGGAGTACCTGCCGCCCGCGACCACCGACTTCACGGCCGGCGCGCAGCGCCTGATCGACAAGCTCAAGGACCAGCCGGGCCGCAAGATCATCTGGATCGTCTGGGCCGGTGCGGGCAACCCGTTCAAGATCGTCGACCTCGACCTGAAGCGCTACAACATCGAGATCGCCACCGGCGGCAACATCCTGCCGGCGATGGCGGCCTACAAGAACCTGCCGGGCATGGAAGGCGCGGCGTACTACTACTTCGGCATTCCGAAGAACCCGGTCAACGAGGCGCTGGTGTCGGCCCACTACAAGGAATTCAAGGCGCCGCCCGACTTCTTCACGGCCGGCGGCTTCTCGGCCGCGATGGCGGTGGTCACGGCGCTCAAGAAGACCGGCGGCGACACCGGCACCAACAAGCTCATCAACGCCATGGAAGGCATGAGCTTCGATACGCCCAAGGGCAAGATGACCTTCCGCAAGGAAGACCACCAGGCAATGCAGTCGATGTACCACTTCAAGATCAAGGCCGATCCGGCGTTCGCCTGGGGCGTGCCCGAGCTGGTGCGCGAGATCAAGCCTGAAGAGATGGAAATCCCGATCAAGAACAAGCGCTGAGCGATGCTCGAGACGCGCGACCTGACCATCCGCTTCGGCGGGCACGTGGCCGTGAACGGCGTGAGCTGCAGCTTTGCGCCCGGCACGCTGACGGCCATCGTCGGCCCGAACGGCGCGGGCAAGACCACGTACTTCAACCTGATCTCGGGCCAGCTCAAGGCGAGCGCGGGCGCGGTGTCGCTCGACGGCCAGGCCCTCGCAGGCCTGTCGCCGTCGGCGCGCACGCGCGCCGGGCTGGGGCGCGCGTTCCAGCTCACCAACCTGTTTCCGAACCTCACGGTGCGCGAGAACGTGCGCCTCGCGGTGCAGGCCACGCGGGACGGCGCGCACCGGCGCGGCCTGAATCTCTGGAGCATCTGGAGCGACCACCGCGCGCTGACCGACCGCGCCGAGCAGATCCTGGCCGACGTGGCGCTGGCGCCGCGCGCGCAGGACACGGTGGCGAGCCTGCCCCACGGCGACCAGCGCAAGCTCGAGGTGGCGCTCCTGATCGCGCTCGAACCCAAGGTGTTCATGTTCGACGAGCCCACGGCCGGCATGAACGCCGCCGAGGCGCCGGTCATCCTCGACCTGATCCGCAAGCTCAAGCAGGACCGGACCAAGACCATTCTGCTGGTCGAGCACAAGATGGACGTGGTGCGCGAACTGGCCGACCGGATCATCGTGCTGCACAACGGCACGCTGGTGGCCGATGGCGAACCGGCCGAGGTGATCGCTTCGCCGATCGTGCAGGAGGCGTACCTCGGCGTCGCGAAGGCGGTTGCCGCATGAAGACTTCCATGTTTTTCTCCCTCCCCCTCTGGGGGAGGGCAGGGGTGGGGGCAGGCGGCCTTCACACCGCCGCGGCCTTTCAAGCGCCGCATGCCCCCATCCAAACCTTCCCCCGGAAGGGGAAGGCGCAAGACCGATGACCACCGAAAATCTTCTCAGCCTCGAAGGCGTGCACACGCACATCGGGGCGTACCACATCCTGCACGGCGTCGACCTCGACGTGCCGCGCGGGCAGCTCACGATGCTGCTGGGCCGCAACGGCGCGGGCAAGACCACCACGCTGCGGACCATCATGGGCCTGTGGCAGGCGTCGGAGGGCAGGGTGCGCTTCGGTGAGCGCGACATCGGCGCGATGCGCACGCCGCAGATCGCCGAGTTCGGCATTGCCTATGTGCCCGAGACCATGGGCATCTTCTCCGACCTTACGGTGAAGGAGAACATGCTGCTCGCCGCACGCAGCGCGAAGAACGCGCAGCAGATGGACGACACGCGGCTGCAGTGGATCTTCAGGCTCTTTCCCGCAGTGGAAAAGTTCTGGAACCATCCGGCCGGCAAGCTCTCGGGCGGGCAGAAGCAGATGCTCGCGGTGGCACGCGCCATCGTCGAGCCGCGCGAGCTGCTGATCGTCGACGAGCCGAGCAAGGGCCTGGCGCCGGCCATCATCAACAACATGATCGATGCCTTCGGCGAGCTCAAGCGAAGCGGCGTCACGATCCTGCTGGTGGAACAGAACATCCACTTTGCGCAGCGCCTGGGCGACACCGTCGCGGTGATGGACAACGGCCGCGTGGTGCACAGCGGCGCGATGGCCGACTTCTCCGCCGATGCCCAGCTGCAGCAATCTCTCCTGGGCCTTGCGCTATGAAACTCGAACTCGACTGGAAGCCGCTGCTTCTCGCACCCGTGCTGGCGCTGGTGGCGCTGCCGCTCACGGGCTCGTTTTCGACCTGGCTCACGCTCACGGTGGCGGGCCTCGCGATGGGCATGATCATCTTCATCATCGCCTCGGGCCTCACGCTGGTGTTCGGGCTGATGGACGTGCTCAACTTCGGCCATGGCGTGTTCATCGCGCTCGGTGCCTTCGTGGCGAGCAGCGTGCTCGGCCTGATGGGCGACTGGACCGGCTCGCAGGAACTCTGGCGCAACCTCGTGGCGGTGTTTCCGGCCATGCTCGTGGCCATGGCGGCCGCGGGCGTGGTGGGACTGGCGTTCGAGCGCTTCATCGTTCGCCCCGTGTACGGCCAGCACCTCAAGCAGATCCTCATCACGATGGGCGGCATGATCATCGGCGAGGAGCTCATCAAGGTGATCTGGGGCCCGGCGCAGGTGCCGCTGCCGCTGCCCGAGGCGCTGCGCGGCTCGCTCTTTGTGGGCGAAGCGGCCATCAGCAAGTACCGGCTGCTCGCGGTGGCGGTGGGCGTGGTGGTGTTCGGCGTGTTGGCTTGGACGCTCGGGCGCACCAAGATCGGCCTCCTGATCCGCGCCGGCGTGCAGGACCGCGAGATGGTCGAGTCGCTCGGCTACCGGATCGGCCGGCTCTTCGTGGGCGTGTTCGTCGCAGGCAGCGCGCTCGCGGGGCTCGGCGGCGTGATGTGGGGGTTGTTCCAGCAGAACCTCGTGCCGCAGATGGGTGCGCAGGTCAACGTGCTGATCTTCATCGTGATCATAATCGGCGGGCTCGGCTCGACCGGCGGCGCGCTGCTCGGCGCCTTGCTCGTCGGGCTCATGACCAACTACGTCGGTTTCCTGCTGCCTGCGCTGACGCAGTTCGCGAGCATCTTCCTGATGGTGGCGGTGCTGCTGTGGCGGCCGCAGGGCGTGTACCCGGTGGTGAACCGTTGAGAAGAAAAAGAAGAACAACAACGAGACCGCCATGTTCCTGAAACGACTCCTTTCCAACGACATGCCCCGAAGCCGCCTGCTGGCGCTGCTGCTGGTGGCGTTGTTCGTCGCGCTGGCGTTCGCGCCGTTCATCTTCCCGGGCGTGAAGGCGCTCAGCGTCGCGGCCAAGATCCTGGTGTTCGTAGTGCTGGTGGCGAGCTTCGACCTGCTGCTGGGCTACACGGGCATCGTGAGCTTCGCGCACACCATGTTCTTCGGCATCGGCGCCTACGGCATCGCGATCTCGGCCTCGCGGCTTGGGTCGACCTGGGGCGCGATGCTCACGGGCATCGGCGCGGCGCTCGCGGTGTCGCTGGCGCTCTCGCTGGCGATCGGCCTGTTCTCGCTGCGGGTGCGCGCGATCTTCTTCGCGATGATCACGCTCGCCGTGGCCTCGGCCTTCCAGACGCTGGCGTCGCAGCTCTCCGAGTTCACGGGCGGCGAGGACGGGCTCACGTTCAGGCTGCCCGAGCTGCTCTCGCCGAGCTTCGAGTTCGCGGAAGAACCTTTCCTCGGCGTTTCGCTCGACGGCCGGCTGCTGTGTTACTACCTGCTGTTCGTCGCCGCCGTGGTGCTGGTGCTCGCGCTGCTGCGCATCGTCAACTCGCCGTTCGGCCGCGTGCTGCAGGCGATCCGCGAGAACGAGTTCCGCGCCGAGGCCATCGGCTACCGCGTGGTGGTGTACCGCACCACGGCCGCGGTGCTGTCGGCGCTCTTCGCCACGCTCGCGGGCGCGATGCTCGCGATCTGGCTGCGCTACAACGGGCCCGACACCTCGCTGAGCTTCGAGATCATGATCGACGTGCTGCTGATCGTGGTGATCGGCGGCATGGGCACCATGTATGGCGCGGCGATCGGCGCGGTGCTGTTCGTGGTGGCGCAAAGCTACCTGCAGGACCTGCTGCGCATCGGCAGCGAGGCCGCGAGCGGTCTACCGTGGCTGGCCGCGCTGCTGTCGCCCGACCGCTGGCTGCTGTGGCTCGGCGTGCTGTTCGTGCTGTCGGTGTACTACTTTCCGACCGGCATCGTCGGCAAGCTCCGGGCGAGGGCTGCGCGATGATGAATGCACGGTCGCACTATGCGCAGCTCGCGGGCCTCGAGGTGCACTGGCTCGAATGGGGCGAGGTCGATGCGCCCGCGGTCATCGCCTGGCACGGCCTCGCGCGCACCTGCCGCGACATGGACGAACTGGCGCAGCACTTTGCAGCGCGCGGCTTCCGCGTGATCTGCCCCGACACGATCGGCCGCGGCCTGAGCCAGTGGAGCACTCGGCCCGACGAGGAATACAAGCTCTCGTTCTATGCCCGCATCGCCCATGCGCTGTGCGACGCGCTGGGCCTGGAACGTGTGCACTGGGTCGGCACTTCGATGGGCGGCGCGATCGGCACGGTCTGCGCGTCGGGCCTGTTCGATCCGCGCATGAAGGCGCGCATCGCGAGCCTCACGCTCAACGACAACGCGCCCGAGCTCGCGCAAGCGGCGATCGAGCGCATCCGCGCCTATGCGGGCCAGCCGCCGGCGTTCGATACCGTGGCCGAGCTCGAGGCCTTCTTCCGCACTGTCTACAAGCCGTACGGCTGGCTCAGCGATGCGCAGTGGCGCCGACTGACCGAGAGCTCCACGCGCCGCCTGCCCGATGGCCGCGTGACGCCGCACTACGACCCGGCAATGGTCCGCCAGTTCAGCGCCGAGGCCGACGACTACCTGATCTGGCCGCACTACGACGCGATCGACGTGCCGGTGCTGTGCCTGCGCGGCGCCGAGTCGGACCTGGTGCTGCCCAAGGTGACCGAGCGCATGCAGCGTCGCGGTCCCGGTGCGCTGGGGCTGTTGAAGGTGGTTGAAATAAAGGGGTGCGGCCACGCGCCCGCGCTCAACGTGCCCGAACAACTGGGGCTCGTCGAAGGGTTTATCCGCGCCGCGACCCGCTGAGTCTGTGCCGGCCGGAGAATCGCCGCCGATCACAACCCACGAGGACTGCACACCATGGCGCTTTCGATGTACGACCTGTCCGTTCCGGTTTTTTCGCGCGGGCTCGGCCAGCTCATCCACTTGCTCGACAAGGGCCTGGGCCACGCCCGGGCCCACGACATCGACCCGCAAACGCTCGTCGATGCCCGGCTCGCGCCCGACATGCTCACGCTCGCGGGCCAGGTGCAGCGCGCGAGCGATGCCTCGAAGCTCGGCGTGGCGCGCATCGCCGGCATCACGGCGCCGAGCTTTGCCGACGAGGAGACAACGTACGACGAACTGCTGGCACGCATCGCGAAGACGCAGGAGTTTCTGGCCACCGTGGACCGCGCGCTGATCGACGGTCACGAGGACCGGCCCGTGACCATCAAGACGCGTGAGGGCGAGGCGCATTTCACGGCCGAGCGCTACCTGCTGCAGTTCGCGCTGCCCAACTTCTTCTTCCACCTGACCACGGCCTACGGCGTGCTGCGCCATCAGGGCATGCCGATCGGCAAGATGGACTATCTCGGCAGGTTCTGACCCTCGGCCGCGGACCGTGTGGGCCAGCCTGCAAGGTTGCGCTCGGCGATGCCCGCGAGCGCTTCGATCCACGCGGGGCTGTCGTTGAGGCAGGGGATGTAGCTGAACGATTCGCCGCCCGCATGCAGGAAGGCCTCGCGACCCTCCATGGCGATTTCTTCGAGTGTTTCGAGGCAGTCCGCCGGAAAGCCGGGGCACACCACGTCGACGCGCTTCACGCCGCTGGCGCCGAGTTCGCGCAGCGTCGGCTCGGTGTAGGGCTCGAGCCATTTGGCGCGGCCGAAGCGCGACTGGAAGGTCACGCGGTAGCGTCCCTCCGGAAGGCCGAGCCGCGCGGCCAGCAGGCGCGCGGTCGCCAGGCAGTGCGACTGGTAGGGATCGCCGAGCGCGATGTTGCGCGCCGGGATGCCGTGGAAGCTCATGAGCAGCACCTCGCCGCGGCCCTCGGCCAGCCAGTGCTCCTCGATGCCGAGCGCGAGCGCCTCGATGTAGGCGGGGTCGTCGTGGTACGCATTGACGAAGCGGAACTCGGGAATGCGGCGCTGCCTGCGGCTCCAGTCGGCCACGGCATCGAGCACGCTCGCGGTGGTGGTGGCCGAATACTGCGGATAGGCCTGCAGCACCAGCACGCGCGCCACGCCTGCGGCCTGCAGCGCATCGAGCCTCGACGCGATCGACGGGCTCGCATAGCGCATGGCGTCGTCCACGGCCACGTGGTGGCCCTGGTCGCCGAGCCGCCCCGCGAGCAGCGCGGCCTGCCTGTGCGTCCACACCTTCAGCGGCGAGCCTTCGGGCATCCAGATGCTCGCGTACTTGGCGGCCGATTTGGCGGGCCGCACGCGCAGGATGATGCCGTGCAGGATCGGCGCCCACAGCAGCCGGGGAATCTCGACCACGCGCGGGTCGCCGAGAAACTCCGCCAGGTAGGGCCGCACGGCGGCCGCGGTGGGGGCATCGGGCGAGCCCAGGTTGCACCAGAGCACGGCGGTGCGCGAAGGGATGGAGGCGGGGTTCCCAGGGTCTTGAGGCATGCGATATTCTCGGGCATGACCACCGCCTCCAAGGCGCTCGCGAGCGTCGAACCCCTCGACCTCCAGCGCATTTCCGCCATCTCGCTCGATCTCGACGACACCCTCTGGCCGATCTGGCCGACCATCGAGCGCGCCGAGGCGGTGCTGCATGAATGGCTGCTGCGCGAGGCGCCCAAGACCGCCTCGCTGCTGCTCACGCCGGGCGTGCTGCGCGAACTGCGCGAAGCCACCGCCAAGGAGCGCTCGGACCTCGCGCACGACCTCAGCGCGCTGCGGCGCGAATCGATCCGCGCCGCGCTGAGGCAGGCCGGCGAAGACGCGGCGCTGGCCGATCCGGCTTTCGATGCCTTCTTTGCCGAACGCCAGCGCGTGACGCTTTACGACGATGCGCTGCCGGCGCTGCGGTGGCTCAGCGAGCGCTATCCGCTTGTGGCGATCTCGAATGGCAATGCCGACATCCACCAGACCGGCGTCGGCCGCTGGTTCCGCACCGCGTTCAACGCCCGCGCCTTTGGCAGCGGCAAGCCGCATGCGCCGATCTTCCGTGCCGCGGCGGCCTCGGTGGGGCTGCTGCCGAAGGACGTGCTGCACGTGGGGGACGATGCCGAACTCGACGTGGTGGGCGCCCTCAACGCGGGCATGCAGGCGGCGTGGCTGGTGCGCGACGAGCGCCCCTGGGTGCATGGCGCCCGGCCGCAGCTGATCGTGCCGAACCTGCACGCGCTCTGCGTGGCGCTCGGCGCCTAACTGAAGACCGGCCTGAAGAAGCTGCGCTCGTAGCTCAGGAAGCAGCGCGTCTCCTCGGCGTACCGGAAGGCGGCCTGGCATTCGGCGTCCTGCATCGAATCGGCGCGGTACTGCTCGTACCGGGCCAGGCTCGGAAAGCTGAACATCGCGAGCGCCACGTTGTTCGCGCCTTCCGATGGCAGGAAGTAGCCATGGTGGCGGCCGCCGAATTTCTCGACCAGTGGGATCCACAGCTTGCCGTAGTGCTCGAATTCCTTGAGCTTGTAGGGATCGACGATGTAGCGCAGGTAGCAGGTGACCATGGTGGTTTGCGTGGTGGAGAGAGGTGGGGTCAGTCGAGGCCGAAGTGCGCGCGCAGCGCGTCGCAGAACGCTTGCGTACCGCCGAGGGAGAAGGTCACCGTGTCGAGCCCGGGTGCTTCGCGGGTCTGCTGCAGGTCGAAATCCCAGGCTGCGCCGTCGTCCAGTGCGCCGCGCGCATCGGGAAACGTTTCATCCGCCCAGGCCAGCACCTGCGCCACCTCGGCGAGCACTTCGGCGTTCTTGTCGGGCGCTGTGGTGGCCATGGCGTCGAAGGTCCCGTGGCCTTCGGTGTCTTCGCTGTAGTCGAAATCGAGGTAGCGCAGTGGCGTCATGGGTTCACAGCTTTTCAAGTGCCTTGGCGGCGGCCAGCCCGCTGCGGACTGCGCCTTCGAGGGTAGCAGGGTAGGGGCCTTCGATGTAGTCGCCGCAGGCCTGCAGGCCCGGTGCGATGTGCATCGGCGGCCGCGCGAGCGCCGGGGTGCAGGCGAAAGTGGCGCGTTTCTCGACCACGGTCTGCACGACCGAAAGCCCCGCCTGGCCGAGCTGCACGGCCGCCTGCGCAAGCACCTGCGCCTCGAGCCTGTCGCGCGGCGCCTCGTTGGCGCTCACGACGAAGGCCAGCACGCCGGCGGGTCCGCCGAGCTGGCCGCGGTCGAACACGAACTGCGCGGGCGCCGTGGCGGGATCGCTGCGCAGCGCGAGCATCGGTGCCGCGAGCGGCGCAGCGCCGCGCACATAGACCGTCGCGATGGCCTCGAAGCGCAGGCCTTCGGTGGTGTCGCACCAGTGCCCGGCCGGCTCGCCGCTGGCGCGCACGAGCCGCGCGGCGTCCCAGGGCGCGCAGGCGAGCACGACCTCGTCGAAGGCGTCGTCGTCGACCCGCCATGCGCCGGCCTCGCGGGCGATGGTGCGCACGCGCGCGCCGATGCGCAGCATGGCGCCATGCGCGGCGAGCCAGCCGAGCGCCGCATCGGGAAAGAGCGCGCCGAGATCGACGCGCGGCAGCAGCAGGTCGGCACCGCCGCGGCCGCTGAAGAGCGCGTCATGCAGCACGCGCAGGAACACCTCGCCGCTCGATTGGTCGACGGGGGTGTTGAGCGCGGACACGCACAGCGGCGCGATCAACTCTTCCATCACGCGCGGCGTGAGGCCGCTGCAGAGCGCGGCGACCGTCGTGGCCGGGGCGCAGCGAAATCCGCCGAGGCGCCAGCGCAGCGCGGTGCGCAGCAGCGTCGATTTGTCCTGCGCGGTCCAGCCGCGCGCCGTGAAGATGCCCGCCAGCAGGTCCAGCGGCGGCGGCAGCCGTGGCAGTGCCAGTCCGCCGCCGTCGGCGAAGCGCAGTGACAGCGGCGTGCGCAGGAGCGCGCGCCCGAGGTCCACGCCCACGTCGCGCATCAGCGCGAGCGTGGCGGTGTAGGCGCCGATCAGGATGTGCTGCCCGTTGTCGAGCGCCATGCCATCGAGGCGCTCGACGCGCCGCGCGCGCCCGCCCGGCATGGCCGCGGCTTCGAACAGCGTGACCGCGTGGCCCGCGCGCGTGGCCTCGATCGCGCAGGCCAGGCCGGCCCAGCCCGCGCCGACGACGGCGATCCTCATGAGGGCGTCACACCCGGCCCAGCGCCTGGACCTTCCACGCGAGCCAGAACTTGCGCACCGGCGTGAGGCTCACGCGCTGGTGCAGCACCTGGAAGTCGTCGCGCTCGATCTCGCGCAGCAGCGTGCGGTAGATGCTCGCCATCATGAGCCCGGGCTTCTGTGCGCGGCGGTCGGCCACGGGCAGCAGCGCGAGCGCCTCGTCGTACGCCGCGTGCGCGCGTTCGGCCTGGAACTTCATCAGCGCCACGAAGCGTTCGGAATGCACGCGGTTCAGGATCTCGTGCGCCTTGACGTCGAACTTCTGCAGCTCGTTGACCGGCAGGTAGATGCGCCCGCGCATCGCGTCCTCGCCGACGTCGCGAATGATGTTGGTGAGCTGCAGCGCGAGGCCCAGCTTGTGCGCATAGGCAGTGGTGCCGGGATCGCTCTGGCCGAATATGCGCGCGGCGACTTCGCCCACCACACCGGCCACGAGATGGCAGTAGCGCGCGAGGCCCGGAAAGTCGAGGTAGCGGGTCTGGTCGAGGTCCATCTGGCAGCCGTCGATCACCTCGTCGAGCCGGGCTGCCTCGATGCCGTAGGCGGCGGCATGCGGCATCAGCGCCTGCATCACCGGATGGCGCGGCGTGCCCGCAAACGACTGCGCCACCTCGGTCCGCCACCAGGCCAGCTTGGTGGCGGCCACGCCGGGATCGCTGACCTCGTCGACCACGTCGTCGATCTCGCGGCAGAAGGCATAGAAGGCCGTGATCGCGGCACGGCGCGGCTTGGGAAGAAAGAGGAAGGCGTAATAGAAACTGCTGCCCGAGGCGGCGGCCTTGTCCTGGACGTACTGCTCGGGGTTCATCGGTGGGGCGCTTTCATGGCCGGCCATTGTCTCCGCATCCGGAGCGCACGCCATGCCAGCACGGGGGCATCGGACTTGCCGATCGTCGGGCGCTGCGAGAAGGTGTCGAAGCCCAGGTCCTCGATCTTGTCGAGGATGCGCAGCCCGCCCTGCACCACGAAGCGCAGTTCCCAGCCCGCGCGTCCCGGCAGTCGGTGCACCAGCGGGGCGCCCTGCAGCATCAGCTCGCGTGCCCAGGCGCATTCGACGGCGACCAGGTTGATCGCCTCCTGCGGCGGCGGCGCATCGGCCAGCGGCAGGAAGACCTTGAACTGCTCTGGTGCGAGGCCGCGCCGTGCGCAGTCGCCGCGCGGGAAATAGAAGCGGCCGCGCGGCAGGTCGACGCTCGGGTCCTGCCAGAAGTTGATGAGTTGCAGCGCGCTGCAGATCGCGTCGCTCTGCGCGAGCGAGGCCGCGTCGTGCACGCCGTACAGATGCAGCAGCAGCCGGCCGATGGGGTTCGCCGAGCGGCGGCAGTAGTCGAGCAGCTCGGCGCGGTCGGCGTAGCTGCCGCCGTCGCGGGTCTTCTCGATGTCCTGCATGAAGGCGCTCAGCAGGTCGCCGAGCAGCGCCTCGGGCAGGCCGAATGCCGCGATGCTGTGGGCCAGGGGGCCGAACACCTCGGGCCAGCGCGAAGCGGCGCGCGGGCTGGCGGGCTGCGCGGCGGCGATGGCGAGTTCCTCGCGGTAGGCGTGCAGGTCGGCGAGCCGTTCCGCGGGCGAGGCGTCGCCTTCGTCGGCGATGTCGTCGGCGGTGCGCGCGAAGTGGTAGATCGCTGCGATCGGCGCGCGCAGATGCGGCGGACACAGCCACGAAGCCACCGGGAAATTCTCGTAGTGGTCGGGCGGGGGGGCGAGGGCGGAAGGATCGGGCACGCGGCGATTGTCCGCGAGCCGCATGGCGGTTCTCGGGTACCCCTTCGTGGCGATTGACAGTGCCGGACGATTCCCCTAGATTACTAACCGGTGGGTCAGTAATGGCCCGGTTCGACCTTCTTCTGGGTGTCTCATGACCGCCTCCTCCGGCCTTCCTCCTCTTGTGCGCAGTGCTGCCTGGCTGCTGCTTCCCGCGTTGATCCTGGCCGGCTGCTCGCGGCCGGAGCCCGTCGAGGAGCCCGTGCGTGCGGTCAAGGTGGTGACCGTCGGTGCCAGCGACTTCGACACCCAGCCGGAGTATTCGGGCGAGGTGCGCGCGCGCGTCGAATCGCGCCTCGGCTTCCGCGTGGCGGGCAAGATCACGCGGCGCCAGGCCGAGCTCGGCCAGCACGTGCAGGCGGGCCAGGCGCTGGCCCAGCTCGATCCGCAGGACTACCGGCTCGCGGCCGATGCGGCCCGCGCGCAGCTGGCGGCGGCGCAGACGAACCGCGATCTTGCCGCGGCCGATCTCAAGCGCTACCGTGAATTGCGCGCGCAGAACTTCATCAGCGGTGCCGAACTCGAGCGCCGCGAATCCACCTGGAAGTCCGCGCAGGCGCAGTTCGAGCAGGCGCAGGCCCAGCTCGCATCGCAAGGCAACCAGGCCAGCTACACCACGCTGGTGGCCGACGTGGCCGGCGTGGTGACGGCCGTCGAGGCCGAGCCCGGGCAGGTGGTACAGGCCGGCACGCCGGTGGTGCGTATCGCGCAGGACGGTGCACGCGACGTGGTGTTCGCGGTGCCCGAAGACCGCGCCGGGTTGATCAAGCCCGGCTCGCCGGTGACGGTGCGCGGCTGGTCGGGCGGCAGCGAGCTCGCGGGCCAGGTGCGCGAGGTGGCGGCCAGTGCCGACGCGGTCACGCGCACGTACGCGGTCAAGGTGGCGATCGACGCGGCCGCGTCGCCGCCGCTCGGCGCCACCGTCTATGCGCGTCCGCAGGCGCTGGCGCGCACGGGCACGCCGGTCATCAAGCTGCCGACCAGCGCGCTGCGCCAGGAGGGCAAGGGCAGTGCGGTGTGGGTGCTCGACCGGCAGACCATGACCGTGCGCTCGCAGCCGGTGCAGGTGGCCACGGCCGACGGCAACGAGGCCGTGATCGGCGGCGGGCTGACCCCGGGCATGACGGTGGTGGCCGCGGGCGTGCATGTGCTCTCGCCCGGGCAGAAGGTCACGATCTACCAGTCGAAGGAAGAGGCTGCCGCGGTCGCCAACGCCAACGCGACGGCGCCACAGCCGCCGGTGCCCGTCGCGGCGACGAAGAAGGAAGCCGCAGCGGGTGTCGCCAAATGACGCAGCCCGCGGCCACCCCCGACGCCCACAAGCCCGCCGGCTTCAATCTTTCGAAATGGGCGCTCGACCATGCGCCGCTCACGCGCTACCTGATGGTGGTGCTGATGGTGCTGGGCGCCTTTGCGTACTTCCAGCTCGGCCAGGACGAGGACCCGCCGTTCACCTTCCGCGCCATGGTGGTGCGCACCTACTGGCCTGGCGCAACGGCGCAGCAGGTGGCCGAGCAAGTCACCGACAAGCTCGAGCGCACGCTGCAGGAGGCGCCGTACGCCGACAAGATCCGCAGCTACTCGAAGCCGGGCGAGTCGCAGATCATCTTCCAGATCAAGGATTCGTCGGAGGCCTCCGAGGTCGCGAACGTCTGGTACACGGTGCGCAAGAAGATCGGCGACATGCGCGCGACGCTGCCGCCGGGCGTGCAGGGGCCGTTCTTCAATGACGAGTTCGGCGATGTCTATGGCGTGATCTACGCGCTCGAGAGCGAAGGCTTCAGCTACGCCGAACTCAAGACCATGGCCGACGACGTGCGCCAGCAACTGCTGCGCGTGCCGGACGTGGCCAAGGTCGAGCAGTTCGGCGTGCAGGACGAGAAGGTCTACATCGAGGTCTCGCAGAAGCGGCTGGCGCAGCTCGGGCTCGACTTCAACGTGGTGCTGCAGCAGCTCGGCTCGCAGAATGCGGTCGAGAGCGCGGGCGCGATCCAGTCGCCGCTCGACGTGGTGCAGGTGCGCGTGGGCGGGCAATTCACCAGCGTCGAGCAGTTGCGCGAGATGCCGATCCGCGGGAGCTCGGGCAACCAGCTGCGGCTCGGCGACATCGCCGAGATCCGGCGCGGCTACGTCGATCCGCCGGCTGTCAAGGTGCGCCACCAGGGCAAGGAAGTCATCGCGCTCGGCGTCTCGATGGCCAAGGGCGGCGACATCATCGCGCTCGGCGACGCGCTGCGCACCACCGCCGTGCAGATCGACCGGCAACTGCCGGCCGGCGTCAAGCTCGCGCAGGTGCAGGACCAGCCGGTGGCGGTGGCCAACTCGGTCAACGAGTTCGTCGGCGTGCTGATCGAGGCCGTGGCCATCGTGCTTGCGGTGAGCATCATCGCGCTCGGCCTGCACAAGGGCGGGCGCTTCGGCTGGTACATCGACATGCGCCCGGGGCTGGTGGTGGCGATCACGATCCCGCTCGTGCTGGCCGTGACCTTCCTGGCCATGGACTACTTCGGCATCGGGCTGCACAAGATATCGCTGGGCTCGCTGATCATCGCGCTCGGGCTCCTGGTGGACGATGCGATCATCGCGGTCGAGATGATGGTGCGGAAGATGGAGGAGGGCTACGACAAGGTGCGCGCCGCGACTTTCGCCTACGACATCACCGCCAAGCCGATGCTGACCGGCACGCTGATCACAGCCGCGGGCTTTCTGCCGATCGGCCTGGCGAAGTCGGTGACGGGCGAATACACCTTCGCGATCTTCGCGGTGACGGTGATCGCGCTTGTGCTCTCGTGGATCGTCTCGGTGTACTTCGTGCCGTACCTGGGCACGCTGCTGCTCAAGGTGAAGCCGCACGATCCGAATGCGCCCCCGCACGAGCTGTTCGACACGCCGTTCTACAACCGCTTCCGGCGCGCCGTGGACTGGTGCGTGCAGCACCGCTGGCTGACCATCGGCGCGACGGTGCTGATCTTTGCGCTCGGCATCGTGGGCATGGGCCGGGTGCAGCAGCAGTTCTTCCCCGATTCGAGCCGTCCCGAGATCCTGGTCGACATCTGGTTTCCCGAAGGCACCTCGTTCGCCGCCAACGAGGAGGTCGCCAAGCGCGTCGAACAGCGCATGATGAAGGAAGAGGGCGTGAAGACGGTCAGCACCTGGGTCGGCTCGGGCGTGCCGCGCTTCTACCTGCCGCTGGACCAGGTCTTTCCGCAGAGCAACGTGTCGCAGTTCATCGTGCTGGCCAGCGACCTGAAGGTGCGCGAGCGCCTGCGCATGTCGCTGCCGACGATGCTGGCGCAGGAGTTTCCCGAGGTGCGTGGGCGCGTCAAGCTGCTGCCCAACGGCCCGCCGGTGGCGTACCCGGTGCAGTTCCGCGTGATCGGCAACGACCCCGCCGAGCTGCGTGCGCGCGCCGACGAGGTCAAGACCGTGTTGCAGGCGAATGCCAACATGCGCGGCGTGAACGACAACTGGAACGAATCGGTCAAGGTGATCCGGCTCGAGATCGACCAGGCCAAGGCGCGTGCGCTCGGGGTGACCAGCCAGGCCATCGCCCAGGCGTCGCGGGTCATGTTCTCGGGCACCACGGTGGGCCAGTACCGCGAGAACGACCTGCTGATCGACATCGTGCTGCGCCAGGCGGCCGACGAGCGCCAGGCGATCTCGGACATAGGCAATGCGTACCTGCCGACCGCCTCGGGGCGTTCGATCCCGCTCACGCAGATCGCGCGGCCGGTGTTCACCTGGGAGCCCGGCGTGATGTGGCGCGAGAACCGCAACTACGCGATCACCGTGCAGGGCGACGTGGTCGAGGGCCTGCAGGGCGCCACCGTGACCGAGCAGCTGCTGCCCGAGCTGCGCCGCATCGAGGCCGGCTGGCATGCCGCCGGACTCGGTAGCTACCGCATCGAGGTGGCGGGCGCGGTCGAGGAAAGCAGCAAGGGCTCGGACTCGATCGTGGTGGGCGTGCCGATCATGCTGTTTCTGGTGTTCACGCTGCTGATGCTGCAGCTGCACAGCTTCAGCCGTTCGCTGCTGGTGTTCATCACCGGCCCGATGGGCATCGCGGGCGTGGCCGGTGCGCTGCTGCTGCTGAATCGTCCGTTCGGTTTCGTGGCGCTGCTGGGCGTGATCGCGCTGATGGGCATGATCCAGCGCAACGCGGTGATCCTGATCGACCAGATCGAGCATGACCGCGCGGCCGGCGTGCCGGCCTGGAACGCGATCGTCGAATCGGCTGTGCGGCGCCTGCGGCCGATCGTGCTGACCGCGGCGGCGGCGGTGCTGGCGATGATCCCGCTCTCGCGCAGCGTGTTCTGGGGCCCGATGGCGGTGGCGATCATGGGCGGCCTGATCGTGGGCACCGTATTGACCCTGCTGGCGCTGCCGGCAATGTACGCCGCCGCATTCCGCGTCAAGCGGGCGCCAGAACAGGGTCCGATTAGCGTTTAAAATGCGCGGTTGACCGATTTCAGGCGGACGGTCTTTGGGTCTCGGCATGCCGGGGCACCAGGGCCGTCCGCCTTTGCATTCACCTGAAAAATTTGGCAAGCGCGGGTGGCGAAATTGGTAGACGCACCAGGTTTAGGTCCTGACGTTCGCAAGAACGTGCCGGTTCGAGTCCGGCCCCGCGCACCAGCCACACCCTCACAAGGAAGACACCATGACCGTGACCGTTGAAACTCTCGAGAAGCTCGAACGCAAGATCACGCTGACCCTTCCGGTCGGCACCATCCAGTCGGAAGTCGATTCGCGCCTCAAGAAGCTCGCGCGCACCGTCAAGATGGACGGTTTCCGTCCCGGCAAGGTGCCGATGAACGTCGTGGCCCAGCGTTACGGCTACTCGGTGCACTACGAGGTCATGAACGACAAGGTCGGTGAAGCCTTCTCGCAGGCCGCCAACGAAGCCAAGCTGCGCGTGGCCGGCCAGCCCCGCATCACCGAGAAGGAAGAGGCGCCCGAGGGCCAGCTGGCCTTCGACGCGGTGTTCGAGGTGTTCCCCGAAGTCAAGATCAACGACCTGGCGAACGCCGAAGTCGAGAAGCTCTCGGCCGAAGTGGGCGACGATGCCATCGACAAGACGCTCGAGATCCTGCGCAAGCAGCGCCGCACCTTCGCGCAGCGCGCCCAGGATGCCGTGGCCGAGGACAACGACCGCGTGACGGTCGACTTCGAGGGCAAGATCGACGGCGAGCCGTTCCAGGGCGGCAAGGCCGAAGACTTCCAGTTCATCGTCGGCGAAGGCCAGATGCTGAAGGAATTCGAAGAGGCGGTGCGCGGCATGAAGTCGGGCGACAGCCGCACCTTCCCGCTCTCGTTCCCGGCCGACTACCACGGCAAGGACGTGGCCGGCAAGCAGGCCGACTTCATGGTCACCGTGAAGAAGATCGAAGCCTCGCACCTGCCCGAAGTCAACGAGCAGCTTGCCAAGTCGCTCGGCATTCCCGAGGCCACGGTCGAGGGCCTGCGCGCCGACATCAAGAAGAACCTCGAGCGCGAAGTGAAGTTCCGCCTGCTGGCACGCAACAAGAACGCGGTGATGGACGCGCTGGTTGCCAATGCCGAACTCGACCTGCCGAACGCCAGCGTGCAGTCGGAAGTGAACCGCATGATCGAAGGCGCCCGCGCCGAGCTCAAGCAGCGCGGCATCAAGGACGCCGACAAGGCCCCGATTCCCGAGGAAGTGTTCCGTCCGCAGGCCGAGCGCCGCGTGCGCCTGGGCCTGGTGGTGGCTGAGCTGGTGCGTGCCAACGACCTGCAGGCCAAGCCCGAGCAGATCAAGGCTCACGTCGACGAACTGGCCGCGAGCTACGAGAAGCCGGCCGACGTCGTGCGCTGGTACTTCAGCGACAACAACCGCCTGGCCGAGGTCGAGGCGGTCGTGATCGAGAACAACGTGACCGACTTCGTGCTCGGCAAGGCCAAGGTCACGGAAAAGTCGGTGACGTTCGACGAGCTGATGGCGCAGCAGGGCTGATCCCGGCACCGCACGCATGATGGCGAATGGGGCTTGTGCTTTGCGGCACGAGCCCCATTTCACTCAAGCGTACAGTCATATTCGAACAGCGAACGAACCCTTTTTCCCGGAGCATATTCATGAGCGCACAGGGCATCCAGAATCTCGGCATGATCCCGATGGTCGTCGAGCAGTCGGGCCGCGGCGAGCGGTCGTACGACATCTATTCGCGCCTCCTCAAGGAGCGCATCGTCTTCCTGGTCGGCGAGGTGAACGACCAGACCGCCAACCTCGTGGTGGCGCAGCTGCTGTTCCTCGAGAGCGAGAACCCGGACAAGGACATTTCGTTCTACATCAACTCACCCGGCGGCAGTGTGAGCGCCGGCATGGCGATCTACGACACCATGCAGTTCATCAAGCCTGACGTTTCCACCATGTGCATCGGCTTCGCGGCCAGCATGGGCGCCTTCCTGCTCGCAGCCGGCGAGAAGGGCAAGCGCTTCTCGCTGCCGAATTCGAAGGTCATGATCCACCAGGTGCTCGGCGGCGCGCGCGGCCAGGCGACCGACATCGAGATCCACGCCCGCGATATCCTGCGCACCAAGGACCAGATGAACCGCATCCTGGCCGAGCGCACGGGCCAGCCGCTCGAAAAAGTCAAGACCGACACCGAGCGCGACTATTTCCTCACGGCCGACGAGGCCAAGGATTACGGGCTGGTCGACCAGGTCATTGCAAAGCGCGGTTGACTCCGGCCGCGGCGCCGCATGCGCCAAAAGGCAAAAACGGCGTTTTCCCCACGGGAAACGCCGTTTTTGTTTAGTTATCATTGTCCCACCCCCGTTAACGAGGCATCTGTCCATGGCCGAGAAAAAAGGCTCTTCCAGCGAAAAAACGCTTTACTGCTCGTTCTGCGGCAAGAGCCAGCATGAGGTCAAGAAGCTGATCGCGGGCCCTTCGGTCTTCATTTGCGACGAGTGCATCGATCTCTGCAACGAGATCATCCGCGACGAACTCCCCGCCGGCGAGGAATCGCGCGAGGGGCGCAGCGACCTGCCGACGCCGCTCGAGATCAAGACCAACCTCGACAACTACGTGATCGGCCAGGAGCCGGCCAAGCGCATGCTGTCGGTGGCCGTCTACAACCACTACAAGCGCCTGCGCCACAAGGAAAAGGCCAAGGGCGAGGACGTCGAACTCAGCAAGAGCAACATCCTCCTGATCGGCCCGACCGGTTCAGGCAAGACGCTGCTCGCGCAGACGCTCGCGCGCATGCTCGACGTGCCGTTCGTCATGGCCGACGCCACCACGCTGACCGAAGCCGGCTACGTGGGCGAAGACGTCGAGAACATCATCCAGAAGCTGCTGCAGAGCTGCAACTACGAAGTCGAGCGCGCCCAGCGCGGCATCGTCTACATCGACGAGATCGACAAGATCTCGCGCAAGTCCGACAACCCGTCGATCACGCGCGACGTGTCGGGCGAGGGCGTGCAGCAGGCGCTGCTGAAGCTCATCGAAGGCACCATGGCGAGCGTGCCGCCGCAGGGCGGGCGCAAGCATCCGAACCAGGACTTCCTGCAGATCGACACGACCAACATCCTGTTCATCTGCGGCGGCGCCTTCGCCGGCCTCGAGAAGGTCATCGAAGCACGCACCGAAGCCTCGGGCATTGGTTTTGGCGCCTCGGTCAAGAGCAAGGCCCAGCGCAGCGTCACCGAGGTGTTCCGCGAGGTCGAGCCCGAGGACCTGATCAAGTTCGGCCTGATCCCCGAGCTCGTGGGCCGCATGCCCGTGGTGGCCTCGCTGGCCGAACTCAGCGAAGACGCCCTGGTGCAGATCCTGACCGAGCCGAAGAATGCCGTCGTCAAGCAGTTCACCAAGCTGCTGCAGATGGAGGGCGTCGACCTCGAGATCCGCCCGGCGGCGCTCAAGGCCATCGCGCGCAAGGCGCTGGCCCGCAAGACCGGTGCGCGCGGGCTGCGTTCGATCCTGGAACAGTCGCTGATCGACACGATGTTCGAACTGCCGAATGCCACCAACGTCGACAAGGTTGTGGTCGAAGAATCCACAATCGATGAAAACAAGCCGCCGCTGCTCGTGTACCGCGAGGCGGCCAAGAAGGCCTGAGTGAGCGCAGCGCCGGCCCTTCCTTTCGGCAAGGCTGCTGGCGCCTTCGACAAAGACCGGGCGCGCAGGGTTGAAATGCCCGCACACCCATCCATCTTTGCCTGATCAAACAAAGGATTTTCATGTCCGGTCATACCCCCCTGCCTGCTGAAGCGATCGACCTGCCGCTGCTGCCGCTGCGCGACGTCGTCGTGTTCCCCCACATGGTGATCCCGCTGTTCGTGGGACGCCCGAAGAGCATCAAGGCGCTCGAGCTGGCGATGGAAGCCGAACGTCGCATCATGCTGGTGGCCCAGAAGGCCGCCGCCAAGGACGAGCCCTCGGTCGAGGACATGTTCGAGGTGGGCTGCGTCTCGACCATCCTGCAGATGCTGAAGCTGCCCGACGGCACCGTGAAGGTGCTGGTCGAAGGCCAGCAGCGCGCGAGCGTGAACCGCATCGACGACGGCGAGACCCACTTCACGGCCAACGTGACGCCCCTGGCGGCGACCGAGGGCGGCGAGAAGGGCACGGAGGTCGAGGCGCTGCGCCGCGCGGTGATGCAGCAGTTCGACCAGTACGTGAAGCTCAACAAGAAGATCCCGCCCGAGATCCTGACCTCGATCTCCAGCATCGACGATCCGGGCCGCCTGGCCGACACCATTGCCGCGCACCTGCCGCTCAAGCTCGACAACAAGCAGGCCGTGCTCGACCTGGACGACGTGAAGGCGCGGCTCGAGAACCTGTTCGGCCAGCTCGAGCGCGAGGTCGACATCCTCAACGTCGACAAGAAGATCCGCGGCCGCGTGAAGCGCCAGATGGAGAAGAACCAGCGCGACTTCTACCTCAACGAGCAGGTCAAGGCGATCCAGAAGGAGCTCGGCGAAGGCGAGGAGGGCGCGGACATCGAGGAGATCGAGAAGAAGATCAAGCTCGCCAAGATGCCCAAGGAAGCGCTCAAGAAGGCCGAGGGCGAGCTCAAGAAGCTCAAGCTGATGTCGCCCATGTCGGCCGAGGCCACGGTGGTGCGCAACTACATCGACGTGCTGGTCAGCCTGCCGTGGAGCAAGCGGACCAAGATCAAGCACGACCTCGCCAATGCCGAGGCGGTGCTCAACGCCGACCACTACGGCCTCGAGAAGGTCAAG
Organism: Variovorax sp. Soil_C_19; assembly: GCF_057657255.1. Classification (NCBI taxonomy): domain Bacteria; kingdom Pseudomonadati; phylum Pseudomonadota; class Betaproteobacteria; order Burkholderiales; family Comamonadaceae; genus Variovorax; species Variovorax sp. Soil_C_19. The sequence continues at coordinate 814,668 of NZ_JBDGIV010000001.1, forward strand.
GACCGCATCCTCGAGTATCTCGCGGTGCAGCAGCGCGTGGACAAGGTCAAGGCGCCGATCCTGTGCCTCGTGGGGCCGCCGGGCGTGGGCAAGACCTCGCTCGGGCAGTCGATCGCCAAGGCCACGGGCCGCAAGTACACCCGCATGGCGCTCGGCGGCATGCGCGACGAGGCCGAGATCCGCGGCCATCGCCGCACCTACATCGGCGCGCTGCCGGGCAAGGTGCTGCAGGGCCTGGGCAAGATCGGCACGCGCAATCCGCTGTTCCTGCTCGACGAGATCGACAAGCTCGGCACCGACTTCCGCGGCGACCCGTCGAGCGCGCTGCTCGAGGTGCTCGACCCCGAGCAGAACCACACCTTCGGCGACCACTACGTCGAGGTCGACTTCGACCTCTCCGACGTGATGTTCGTCGCCACGTCGAATTCGATGAACATCCCGCCGGCGCTGCTCGACCGGATGGAAGTCATCCGCCTCTCGGGCTACACCGAGGACGAGAAGACCAACATCGCGCTCAAGTACCTGCTGCCCAAGCAGATGACGAACAACGGCGTGAAGGAAGAGGAACTGCTCGTCACCGAAGAGGCCGTGCGCGACATCGTGCGCTACTACACCCGCGAGGCGGGCGTGCGTTCACTCGAGCGCGAACTGTCGAAGATCTGCCGCAAGGTGGTCAAGAGCCTGTTGCTCAAGCAGCTCACGCCCAAAGTCGTGGTCGACGGCACCAACCTCAATGACTTTCTCGGCGTGCGCAAGTACAGCTTCGGCCTGGCCGAGAAGCAGAGCCAGGTCGGCCAGGTGGTCGGCCTTGCCTGGACCGAGGTCGGCGGCGACCTGCTCACGATCGAGGCGGTCACGATGCCCGGCAAGGGCGTGATCAGCCGCACGGGCTCGCTCGGCGACGTGATGAAGGAGTCGGTCGAGGCCGCGCGCACCGTGGTGCGCAGCCGCTCGCGCCGCCTGGGCATCAAGGACGAGATGTTCGAGAAGCGCGACATCCACATCCACGTGCCCGACGGCGCCACGCCCAAGGACGGCCCGAGCGCCGGTGCGGCGATGACGACGGCCTTCGTGTCGGCGCTCACGGGCATCCCGGTGCGCAGCGACGTCGCGATGACCGGCGAAATCACGCTGCGCGGCGAGGTCACGGCCATCGGCGGCCTCAAAGAAAAGCTGCTGGCCGCACTGCGCGGCGGCATCAAGACCGTGCTGATCCCCGAGGAGAACGCCAAGGACCTGCAGGACATTCCCGAGAACGTGAAGAACGGCCTCGAGATCGTGCCGGTGAAGTGGATCGACAAGGTGCTCGAGATCGCGCTCGAGAAGATGCCCGAGCCGCTGTCCGACGAGGAAGTCGCGGCCTCGGCCGCCGCCGTGGCCGAGCTTGCCAAGCAGCGCGAAGGGCGGGCGTCCGAGGGCTCGGTCAAACATTGAGCGGTCGAGCTTGCCGAGCCCCGAAAAAGTGTTCTATAATTCGAGGCTCGAAACGCGGGAATAGCTCAGTTGGTAGAGCGCAACCTTGCCAAGGTTGAGGTCGAGAGTTCGAGACTCTTTTCCCGCTCCAGTTTTGAAAAAGGGAAGCACTGCTTCCCTTTTTTTCGCAAGTTCGATTTCGTTTTCAGCGTGGCGCGATAGCAAAGCGGTTATGCAACGGATTGCAAATCCGTGTAGCCCGGTTCGACTCCGGGTCGCGCCTCCATCCTCTCTGGTCAGTTTGATCCACCCGCACAGAAAATCGCCCCGCCAACCTGCGTTGCCGGGGCTCGTTTCGTTTGGGTTATCGTCGATGTCCAACCCGAGGCCCGGATGGTGAAATTGGTAGACACATCGGACTTAAAATCCGCCGCTTCCTTAATCGGGGCATACGGGTTCGACCCCCGTTCCGGGCACCATATCTAGACAAGGGAGCACACAATGCCTCGTTACAACGCTCCATTCGAAATCCATGTTCACGGCGACGTGCCGCTCAGGGCCGACGTCGGCTTCGACCAGATCCAGGAAGCGCTGAAGCCGCTGTGGGTCTACGCCGGCGCCAAGTCGCTGGCGGACGGCGCCACGAGCAGTTATGAAGAGGAGCCCGGCATCCGCTTCGAGCAGAAGGAGCACATGCTCCAGATGTGCTGGACCGTGACCGGCGACGAAGACTTCCGCCAGTCGCTCGATGAGATGTGCATGGCGCTGAACGAACTGTCCGAGCGCGGTGCCGCGATCGAGGTCACGTTCTACGACACCGACTTCGACGAGGAAGAGGGCGACCCCGACGAAGAGTCGCGCGACGACTTCCTGATGCTGTTCGTCGGCCCGAACCCGGCGGCGATCATGCAGGTGCAGCGCGACCTGCTGGTCGAAGACGTGGTCAACCTCATGGAGCGGCATTTCGACGGCGCCGAACTCGGCGGCGTGGTGGCCGAGATCGACCGCCTGTTCAGCGACCGCTTCGACGCGCTCGTCAACTCGCTCGAGATCGGCAAGCGCCCGCGGGGCACCGGCGGCAGCGGCAGCGGTGGCGGCCATGGCGGTGGCCGCCGACCACGCCACCTGCACTGAGAAGCTGCGAACGAACCGGCCATGCCCGCTCAGCCCGCCCAGACCCGCCCGCTCGTCGTTGCAAATGCTCGCCGTAGCGCAAGCTACGACTGCGCTTTGCGCCTCGATCGGACGCGCCTGGACGACCTGCTCGGACACGTCCAGTTCATTCACAGCTTCTGACATGCGAGCGTCCGCAGCGCGGGCGCAACACGCCTGCCATGCGGCGCGCGCACGATGATCGCCGCATGGCCGCTTCCCCCAAGCTCTTTCCTTCCAGCGCCCTCAACGCCGGCGTGCGCAAGCGCGAGGTTTTCGGCTGGGCGATGTACGACTTTGCGAACTCGGGCTACACGACCGTCGTGATCACGGCCGTGTTCGCGGCCTACTTCGTCGGCGGTATCGCGAAGGGCGCACCATGGGCGCCGTTCGCCTGGACCGTGGCGCTCAGCATCTCGTATGCGATCGTGATGCTCACCATGCCCGCGATCGGCGCCTGGGCCGACCTGCATGGGGCCAAGAAGCGGCTGCTGGCGATGGCCACCACGGGCTGCGTGATCGCAACGGCGGCGCTGGCGCTGTCGCCACGCTTCTCGGGTGCCACGGGGGTTGCCGTGGCCATGGCGCTGGTCATCGTGTCGAACACCTTTTACTCGTATGGCGAGTCGCTCACGGGCGCGTTCCTGCCCGAGCTCGCCACGGCCGAGGGCATGGGCAAGGTCAGCGGATGGGGCTGGGCCTTCGGCTACATCGGCGGCATGCTGGTGCTTGGCCTGTGCCTGGCCTACGTGCTCTCGGCGCAGGCCCGAGGGCTCCCCGCGGCGCACTTCGTGCCGGTGACGATGCTCATCACCGCGGCCATCTATGGCGCGGCGGCCTGTGTCACCTTTGTGCTGCTGCCCGAACGCGCAAGGCCACGTCCGCAGGCCGCGGCGCAGTCCAATGCCTGGCAGCAACTTCGTGCGACCTTCCGCGAGGCGCGCGCCTACCGCGACTTCATGACGCTGCTGGCCTGCACCGTCTGCTACCAGGGCGGCGTGGCCGTGGCCATCACACTGGCCGCGATCTATGCCGAGCAGGTGATCGGTTTCGTGGCGAGCGAGACGATGGTGCTGATCTTCGTGCTCAACCTGGCGGCCGCAGTGGGTGCCTTCGGCTTCGGCTACGTTCAGGACCGCATCGGCCACAAGTTCGCACTGGCCGGCACGCTGGTGGCATGGATCGCGGTCTGCGTGATCGCTGCCGCGGCCGGCAGCAAGGGGGCCTTCTGGTGGGCCGCGGCCATTGCGGGGCTGGCGATGGGGTCGAGCCAGTCGGCCGGCCGCGCCATGACGGGCTATTTGGCGCCGCCGGCGCAACTGGCCGAGTTCTTCGGGCTCTGGTCCTTTGCCACGCGGCTCGCGAGCATCGTCGGTCCGCTGATGTTCGGTGCAATCACCTGGGCCACGGGCGGCAACCAGCGAGTTGCGATCCTGTCGACCGCCGTGCTGTTCGTCGCGGGCCTGCTGCTGCTGTGGCCGATCGACATGCGGCGCGGCCGCGAGGCCGCGCTGCGAGGTCGGACATAGGCTTCAGGAGCCGCCGAACAGGCTGCCGTTGGTCAGCGGCCAGCCGGTGCCGGCCTGCGACTTCCAGTTCGCTGTGTTCTTCACGCTCGTCGCAAAGGTCGCGATGTCCCCCGGCGTTGGGGAGGCAGGGAGCATCGGACCGTCGTAGAGCACGTCGAACTTGTCCGCAAAGTGGATCGCGGCGCCCGTGCTGCTCAACGCCGCGGGAATGCTGCCAGCGCCGGTGGCCGGGCCCACCGTGATGCTGGCCAGGTAGGCGCCCACGCCACTGATCGCACCGGCCGCGCCGTCGCCCAGGTTCGCGACCGTGCCGCCGACGAAGGCGTAGACCGTCTCGTTGGTGCCGCTGAGGCCACCGCCCGCGCCCTGCGTGGTGCCGACGTCGGCGATCGGATTGGTGTTCTTGATGTCAGGCTGGATGGTCACGATGCTGCCCACCGCGAGGTTGCGGTCCGTGGTCCAGACATAGGCGCTTTCGTTGGTCAGGCCGTCGAACTCATCGTCGGCGGTGCGATCGCGATCGGTGAACACGATGCGTGTGCCGGCATCCATCGGCTTGAGCAGCACGAAGGCGAAAGCGTCGGTCTTGTCGGCATTCAGGCCCAGGAACAGGATGTCGCCGGCACCGAACGGGGGCGGTGCGCTGGTGGTGAAGGCGATGGTGCTCGTGTCGGCGATGCCCGCGAATGCGTTGCCTTTGGCATCGACGATCGCGTTGGCATCCACCGTCATGTAGTAGCCGGTGGACGCGCTCAGTGGCTCGGTGGGCGTGAACGTCAGCACGTTGAAGGCGCGCCGGACACGCGCAGTCGGGCTCGCGGCAGAGAAGGTCTCGACCACGCTGCCGTCGGCCTTGTGCAGAACGATGTTGCCCGCACCGAGGCGCACGCCCTCGTTGAAGTTCAGCGTGATCGTCGCGTTCACGCCCACGCTGCCATCGTCGGCCTTGGGCGAGGCGCTCTTGAGCACCGGCGCGGCGGTGTCGACCCAGGGCTGGTCGAGGCGCACGACGAAGCCGTCGAATTTCTGGTCGGCGGGCGCAAGGTCCTTCGATACCTCGGTCTGGTCCGCCCACACCGTGTCGCCGTTGTCGAGCAGCAGTTGCACTTCGGTGCCGGCGGCCACAGGGCCGGGCACCTCGACGATCGATTCGAAGCTGCCGCCCGTCGCCTTGCGCAGGGTGTCGAGGTCGTTCGACAGCTCCACGGGGGCTTCGCCCGCGCGGCCGCTCCAGGCAAACAGCGCGAAGTTGCGGTCGACGAGCGCGCTCGCCGGGCCTGCGGGGCCGGCGACGATCAGGTAGCGGCCGTCACTGCCCTTGTCGATCGAACGGATGCCGCGGCCGCCGAGGTCGATCTCGATCGGCGCGCCGAAGCTTGCCTGCGTTGCGGTGCGGGCCACCAGCGCGGCGTAATTCTCAAGCGGCACGATCAACGCATGGGTGCGCAGCGAGGCGCCAGTCTGCGGCGCGCGAAAGCCCAGCCACAGTGCACCGTCGCCCGGTGCGGCGGCCATGCCCTCGATGGAGAAGCCGTTGGCCTGCTCGGGAACGACGCCCGCCGCCGCCGAGACCGCGAAGCCGAATCGATCGGCGCCCAGGCCATGCACGTTGCCGGCATCCCAGGCCACTAGCTGGCTTTCGAGTTGCGAGAACTCGCCGACGTAGCTGAAGGTGGTGCCGGCGCCGCTGCCGCCGAGCTTCACTGCGAAGAGGTGCGAACGGTCGGGTGCGTCGTCGCCGTCCTTCTTGTTGCTGTTCGAGCCCGTGAAGTACAGCGTGTCGCCGACGCGCGTGCCAGCCTCGAGGTCGAGTTCCTTCGTGAGCTGGGGGCCATCGGTTTCATAGCTCCACTCCTTCACCGCGGCGCCACCCGCTCGCGGATAGACCCGCAGCACATTGGCCTCGTCGTCGGCCACGAGCATGTAGCCGTCGGGCAATGCGATGGCAGTGGAGGCATCGGACGAGCCTTCGGTCGTGCCGGCGGTCGGCGTGAACCGGGCCTCGGAGACCAGTTGCGGCTCGGCCGCCGCAGGCGGTGGTTCGGTCGCAGGTGGCGTGGTGGCCACGGGCGGCACGATCGGCGGAAAGAACGCAGCGCCGCCATCGTTGCCGCCACCGCACGCGGCGAGCAGGAGGCCGAGGGCGCTGGCGAGCAGCAGGGGCTTGAAGGGAATGGCGGCAGCGTGTGGCTTTTTGGGATTGTTCATGGCGCGCGGTGTGGCAAGCAAGCAAACCGCGGATCGTGCTGCTTTCGTATGACAGCGCCGTGAAGCAGACAGCCGCTGCTGCGCGCCGCTCAGGGCACCGGCTCGCGCAGCGACTTGGGCACGCGGTAGCGCTCGCCGTCGTAGCGCAGCGTCAGCGTGTCGAAGCGCGCGGGCAGGGACACCAGGGCGCAGTTCTGGTCATCGTCGCGCCACAGCGCGCGACTGCGGGTTCGCGTGCGCGAGAGCTGCAGGTCGTGCCAGCCGTTGCTTGTCGACGGAGCGACCGAGAGCATGGTGCGCAGCTTCTCGAAGCGACCGCTGCAGCTCTGGTCCCACTCGCCGCTGTCGTGGTCGAGTTCGATCTCGGGCAGCACCTGGCGCAGCTTGCTGCCCTGCTGCACGTAGAGGCGCAGCGTCTCGATCGCGGTCGAATTGCCCGGCGCGATGCCGCGGTAGCGCACGCGCAGGCCGAAGGCGCGCGTGTCGCTCGAGAGCACGTAGCGCGAGGTGTCGATGCGGATGTCCTGGATCGCGGTGGCACTGTCCTCGTCGAGTGCCTCTGGCTGGCGGATGCGCGCGATGACGGTGTCGCGATCGGTGTTGCCGTTGTCGGGGCGTTGGATCAGCAGCAGTTCGAGATCGAAGACCTTCGCGCCCGAGCTGCTGACCTCTTGCGGCACCGGCAGCACCACGATGCTGCGTCCCGGAAATGCGGGCCACGGCTTGCAAGCCGCGAGGCGCTCATCGAGCGATCGGTCCGGGTAGAGCTTGGCATGCATGCGCTCGGCCAGCCCGCTCTCGCACGCCGCGTGCGTGGCGCCGGCGGCCACGAGACCCAGCAGCAGCAACAGGGCGCGGCGCAGGCCGGAACGTAGCATCATCTGCGCGGCTTCATGCGGCCGCCGCCACCGGCGGCAGCGGCAACCAATGCATGGCCGCCATTTCAAGCGCGGCCAGGTCGCCACTGCCCGCGAGCACCAGGGCGCCTTCGCTTGTTTCGGCAAGTTGCCCGAGCGAGGCCAGCACGCGGCGCGTCTGCTGAGCCACCGGGGCCCCGGTGTCGATGAAGCGCAGCGACGGCGGCGCATGGCGCTGCAGTTCGTGCCGCACGAGCGGGTAATGGGTGCAGCCGAGCACCACGGCGTCGGTCTCGCCGGGCGCATCGCCGAACGGGCCGGCCTCGGCCATATAGCGTGCGCAGAGCGCCGCGATGGCTGCACCATCGAAGCCCTCGATGGCCTTCACGAGCCCGTCGCAGGGCACCGCGCGGACCGTCGCCCCGGCCGCAAAGGTGTCGCACAGCGCCGCGTACCTGCTGCTTGCGAGCGTCCCGCGTGTGGCCAACACCGAGATGCGGCCCGTTCGGCTCGCGGCCACCGCGGGCTTGAGCGCGGGCTCCAGGCCCACGATCGGCAGTGCCGGATGTTCGGCGCGCAGCAGGTGGATGGCCGCGGTGGTGGCCGTGTTGCAGGCCACCACCAGCGCCTTGATGCCGTGTTCGCGCACCAATTGCCCGGCCACCGCGCGCGAGCGCTCGATCACGTAGGCATCGCCGCGCTCGCCATAGGGGGCGTAGGCCGCGTCCGAGAAATAGACGAAGCGCTCGTGCGGCAGTTCGGCGCGCAGCGCGGCGAGCACGCTGAGCCCGCCGACACCGCTGTCGAAGACGCCGACCGCGCTCAAGCTCAGGCTTCTTCCATCATGATGGTCTTGAACTCGCCGCTGGCGATGCGCTTCTGCCACTCGGCCGGGCCGGTGATGTGCGCGCTGGTGCCGCCGGCGTCGACCGCCACGGTCACGGGCATGTCGACCACGTCGAATTCGTAGATCGCTTCCATGCCGAGGTCTTCGAAGCCGACCACCTTGGCGGTCTTGATCGCCTTGCTCACGAGGTAGGCGGCGCCGCCCACGGCCATGAGGTAGGCGCTCTTGTGCTTCTTGATGGCCTCGATCGCGACCGGGCCGCGCTCGGCCTTGCCGATCATCGCGATCAGGCCGGTCTGGGCCAGCATCATCTCGGTGAAGCCGTCCATGCGGGTGGCGGTGGTCGGGCCGGCGGGGCCCACGGCTTCGTCGCCGACGGGATCGACCGGGCCGACGTAGTAGATGACGCGGTTGGTGAAGGCTACCGGCAGCTTCTCGCCCTTGGCGAGCATGCCCTGGATGCGCTTGTGCGCGGCATCGCGGCCGGTGAGCATCTTGCCGTTGAGCAGCAGCGTGTCGCCGGGCTTCCAGCTGGCGACTTCGGCGGGCGTGAGGCGGTCGAGGTCGACGCGCTTGCTCTTCTTCTCGTCGGGCGCCCAGTTCACGTCGGGCCACAGGTCGAGCGAGGGCGGATCGAGGTAGACCGCGCCGCTGCCGTCCATCACGAAGTGCGCATGACGGGTGGCCGCGCAGTTGGGGATCATCGCGACGGGCTTGCTCGCGGCGTGCGTCGGGTACATCTTGATCTTGATGTCGAGCACGGTGGCCAGGCCGCCCAGGCCCTGCGCGCCGATGCCGAGCGCATTGACCTTCTCGTACAGCTCGAGGCGCAGTTCCTCGACCTTCGAGAGCGGCTCCTTGCGCGCGGCCTTGGCCTGCAGTTCGTGCATGTCGAGGTCGTCCATCAGGCTTTCCTTGGCCATCAGCGCGGCCTTCTCGGCCGTGCCGCCGATGCCGATGCCGAGCATGCCGGGCGGGCACCAGCCGGCGCCCATGGTCGGCACCGTCTTGAGCACCCAGTCGACCACGCTGTCGCCGGGGTTCAGCATCACGAGCTTGCTCTTGTTCTCGCTGCCGCCGCCCTTGGCCGCGACGGTGACCTCGACCGTGTTGCCGGGCACGATCTCGGTGAAGATCACCGCGGGCGTGTTGTCCTTGGTGTTCTTGCGGTCGAACTGCGGGTCGGCCACCACCGAAGCGCGCAGCGTGTTGTCGGGATGGTTGTAGCCGCGGCGCACGCCTTCGTTGACCGCGTCCTCTAGCGAGCCGGTGAAGCCGCCCCAGCGCACGTCCATGCCCACCTTCAGGAACACGTTGACGATGCCGGTGTCCTGGCAGATCGGGCGATGGCCTACCGCGCTCATCTTGCTGTTGGTGAGGATCTGCGCGATCGCGTCCTTGGCGGCGGGGCTCTGCTCGCGCTCGTAGGCCTTGGCCAGGTGGGCGATGTAGTCGGCGGGGTGGTAGTAACTGATGTACTGCAGCGCGGCGCTGATCGATTCGATCAGGTCGGCCTGCTGGATCGTGGTCGTCATGGTGGGGGGTCTTTTTTGGATGTGGAAACGCCCCCCGATTATCTCAGCCGCCGCCGCCGGCCGCCGCGCGCGCCTCGGCGATCCAGCCGTCGAACAATTGCTGGTGCGCCCGGATCCAGCCGTCGGCGTGGCGCTCCACGTCCTGCGCCGTGCTGGCGCCCTGGCTCATGCGCAGGTTCTGGGCGTTGATGTCGCCGATCGGCAGCTTCATGATCTCGAACAGCCGGGCGGCGGCCGGGTTCTTTTCGGCGAATTCGCGATTGGCGACGATGCGCTCCTCGTTCGCCAGGAAGCCGTAGTTCTTGCCGTTCGGCTGCCGGGTGTCGCCGCCGGGCGAGGAGGAGGAGGGCACCTGCAGCCACACCACGTCCGAACCCGGGCGCAGCACGGCGCTGACCCAGTAGGGCGTCCAGGTGTAGTAGAGGATCGGCTTGTCCTGCTTGAACCGCGCGATGGTGTCGGCCATCAGCGCCGCATAGCTGCCCTGCTTGTGCGTGACGGTGTCGCGCAGCTGATAGGCCGTCAGGTGGTTTTCGATGGCGAGTTCGCAGCCCCAGCCGGGGTTGCAGCCGGTGAGGTCGGCCTTGCCGTCGCCGTCCGCGTCGAACAGCTTCGCGATTGCCGGGTCCTTGAGTTGGCCGATGTCGTTGATGCCGTACTGCTCAGCCGTCTTGCGGTCGATCAGGTAGCCCTGAACCGCGCCCTCCGAATACACGCCCTTGCGCCAGAGCTTGGCGTCGCCGCCGCTGTTCTCGTAGAAGTCGGCATGCAGCAGGCTCCAGTGGTGGGCCATGAAGGTGGCATCGCCATTGGCGATGGCGAGGTGCTCGGTGGCGGGTTCGAGGTCGCGCATCGGCTCGACGGTGTAGCCGAGCCGCTCGAGCCCGCGCATCACGAGCAGGGTCTGGAAAGCCTCTTCGGCGAGCGAGCTCTTGAGCGGCTGCACGGTCACGCCGGCGCCGGGCAGGTCGGCGCTGGCCTGTGCGGCCAGTCCCGAGAAAGCGAAGGCAAGGGCCAGCAGACCGCGTGCAACGAAACCGGCGGTGCGTGGCTTGTCGTGGTGGTTCTTCATGCGTATTGTTTCCTTCTTCGTCATTGCGCCTGCGCCGAAAGTGCCGGCGCCGGTTCGGCCGCCGGGCGGCCCGGGGCCACGGCGCGCTGCAGCAGGCGCAGCGCGAGGCCTGCCGGCCCCGTGTGCCACCAGCGGCGGCCTGCGGCGCGGCGCGACTGGCCCATGGCCTGGGTCAGCCGGTCGAGCGAGATGGCCAGCAGCACGATGCCCAGCCCGCCGACGGTCGCCAGGCCCATGTCGAGCCGACCGATGCCGCGCAGCACCATCTGGCCCAGCCCGCCGACCGCGATCATCGAGGCGATCACCACCATCGACAGCGACAGCATCAGCGCCTGGTTGATGCCGGCCATGATCGACGGCATGGCCAGTGGCAGCTGCACCTTCACGAGCATCTGCCAGGGCGAGGCGCCGTAGGCGCGCGCCGCCTCGATCAGGTCGGGCCGCACCTGGCGCAGGCCCAGGTTGGTCAGGCGCACGAGCGGCGCGAGGGCGAAGACGATCGTCACGATCACGCCCGGCACGTTGCCGATGCCGAACAACATGACCACCGGTACCAGGTACACGAAGGCGGGCGTGGTCTGCATCGCGTCGAGCACCGGGCGCATCACGCGCTGCGCGCGGTCGCTGCTCGCCAGCAGCACGCCGAGCGGCAGCCCGACCAGCATGCAGAAAACCAGCGAGGTCAGCACCAGCGACAGGGTCACCATGGCCTCCGGCCAGATGCCGAGCATGGCCACCAGCAGCAGCGACACGGCCGTGCCGATGGCGATCGCGCGGCCCGCGAACTGCCAGGCGAGCAGGCCGACGAGCGCGATCATCGCGAGCGGCGGCAGCCCGTTCAGCAGGCCCTGCACGCCGTCGAGCGTGCTGTCGATCGGCAGCCGCACGGTCTGGAAGAAGGGCCGGAAATGCGTGACCACCCAGCCCAGGCCCTGGTTGATCCAGGCTTCGACGGGCAGCGAGCCGTCCCACAGCCGGTGCAGCGCGAAGCCGCCGGCGGCCGGGTCGACCGCGGTCGCGGCCTGGGCTGCGGGGGCATCGAGCCAAGCGCTCGTGGCCGACGCGTCGGGCGCGGCGGAAAGCGCCTCCCACGGGTCGATGTAGGCGGGCGCAGCGGCGGTGTCGGCCGGGGCGGATGACATCGTGTTGTCGTTCATCGGTTCGGTTTTCTCCGGAAGTTCGAAATCAGTGCGGCTCGGCGGCCAGCGCAGGGGCGGCGTGGGGCGCGGCGGGTTCGATCGGCGGCGTGTCGCGGTCGAGGAATCTCAGCAGCGTGGTCTTGCTGATCGCACCGCAGAAGCGGCCGTCGCCCGCCACCACCGGCAACGCGCATGGCGCCTGCGCAAGCAGGCCGATGAGCCCGGCCACCGGCGCCTCGGCATCGATCGTCGGCAAGCCCTCGAGAAAAGCATGCTGCAGGCCGAGCGGACCCGCACGCCCGTCGAGTGCAGTGCGCAGCGTGTCGGCCGAGACCACGCCGAGGAAGCGCCTGCCCGGGTTCACCACGTAGGCGAAGTCGCGGTCCTGGTCTTCGAGCAGCTGCAGCGCCGCGCGCGCACCGCGCTCCGGGTGCTCGCTCACCACCGTGAGCGACTTGCGCGCGATGTCGGCCGCCTTGAAGACCGCCGCGGCGTCCACGCCGCGCACGAAGCTGCGCACGTAGTCGTCGGCGGGGCTGCGCAGGATCTCGTCGGGCGTGCCGACCTGGATCACGTGGCCGTCCTTCATGATCGCGATGCGGTCGCCGATGCGCATCGCCTCGTCGAGGTCGTGCGAGATGAAGACGATGGTGCGGCGCTTTTCCTGCTGCAGCCGCAGCAGCTCCGACTGCATCTCGGTGCGGATGATCGGGTCGAGCGCCGAGAAGGCCTCGTCCATCAGCAGGATCGACGGGTCCGATGCCAGTGCACGCGCCAGGCCGACGCGTTGCTGCATGCCGCCCGAGAGCTCGTCGGGGTAGCTGCCGCCCCAGCCCGCGAGGCCCACCTGGGCGAGCGCCTGGTCGGCCTGCGCGAGGCGCTCTTTCTTGCTGGTGCCGGAGAGTTCGAGGCCGAACGCGGTGTTCTCGCGCACCGTCATGTGCGGCATCAGCGCGAAGGACTGGAACACCATGCTGATGTCCTTGCGACGCAATGCGCGCAGCCTGGCGTCGGAGTGCTCGTTGATGTCGGCGCCGTCGATCACGATGCGTCCCGCGGTCGGCTCGATGAGCCGGTTCAGCAGCCGCACCAGTGTCGACTTGCCCGAGCCCGACAGGCCCATGATCACGAAGACCTCGCCGGCTTGGATCTCGAAGGTGGCGTCGAACACGCCGATCGACTGGCCCGTGCGGGCGAGGATCTCTTTCTTGCTCAGCCCTTGGCGGACCAGTTCGAGCGCGTCTTCGGGGGCGTCCCCGAAAACCTTGAAGACATGGTCGATGAGAATTCCCTTGGCCATACGCCGGAGCTCCTTGTGCGAAGGTTGGACACAGTGCCGCCCGCAGGCGGCAGCGCCACGCCGTTCAGCCGGGGAGGACTGGGCAAACCAATGGCAACGCGAAGAGGCGCGCCATCGGCCGCAAGTGCAGGACGTGGCATCGGGGCCGGAGCGAAGCCCGGCCGATTCGCCGGGCGGGCCCGGCGAGAGATCCATGCACCGCGACGGGAAGCGGGTTCCGCGAGTAGTGCAAGGGCAACCAACATGACTTGTTGGTCGACTGAAGCCCAAGATTATAACTTTTGAGTATGACGCGGGTCAACCCGGGGCGTCTATCGTGAAGCAGTTCACGGCCGGGAAAGGCTTAGGCAAATGCGAGCTATTCCTATTCGCCGATACTCGGCACCGCGCCCGGCGAGCGGCGTCTTTTCTTCACGACTGCGGAGCTTTCCTTCATGACCACACCCCCCAAGACCCGTGCCGAGCGCGACACCTTCGGCCCGATCGACGTGCCGGCCGACAAGCTGTGGGGCGCGCAGACGCAGCGCTCGCTGCAGAACTTCGATATCTCGGGCGAGCGGCAGCCGCGCGAGATCATCAAGGCGCTGGCCCAGGTGAAGCGCGCCTCGGCGGTGGTCAACCATGCGCTCGGCCTGCAGGACGAGAAGAAGACCGGGGCCATCGTGGCGGCGGCCGACGAAGTCATCGCTGGCGGGCACGCCGACGAGTTTCCGCTCGTGGTGTGGCAGACCGGTTCGGGCACGCAGACCAACATGAACGTCAACGAGGTGCTGGCCAACCGCGCGAGCGAACTGCTCGGCGGCGAGCGCGGCGAAGGGCGCCTGGTGCATCCGAACGACGACGTGAACCGCAGCCAGTCGAGCAACGACGTGTTTCCCACCGCGATGCACGTGGCGGCGGTCGAGGCGATCACGCAGCGGCTGCTGCCGGCGATCGCCAAGCTGCGCGGCACGCTCGAGCAGAAATCGAGGGATTTCGCCGACATCGTGAAGATCGGCCGCACCCACCTGCAGGACGCGACGCCGCTCACGCTCGGGCAGGAGTTCTCGGGCTACGTGGCGCAGCTTGCGCACGGCGAAGCGCACGTGCGCGCCGCGCTGCCGCACCTGTGCGAACTGGCGCTCGGCGGCACGGCCGTGGGCACCGGCCTCAATGCGCCCAAGGGCTACGCCGAGCAGGTGGCGGCCGAACTCGCGAAGCTCACCGGGCTGCCGTTCGTCACGGCGCCGAACAAGTTCGAGGCCATGGCCAGCGTCGACGCGCTGGTGCACGCGCACGGCGCGCTCAAGACGCTGGCCGCGAGCATGACCAAGATCGCCAACGATGTGCGCTGGCTCGCGAGCGGCCCGCGCAGCGGCATCGGCGAACTGAGCATTCCCGAGAACGAGCCCGGCTCTTCGATCATGCCCGGCAAGGTCAACCCGACCCAGAGCGAGGCCGTCACGATGCTCGCCGCCCAGGTGTTCGGCAACGACGTCGCCATCAATATCGGCGGCGCCTCGGGCAACTTCGAGCTCAACGTGTTCCGCCCGATGGTGGCGCACAACTTCCTGCAGAGCGTGCGCCTCCTGGCCGATGGCATGGTGAGCTTCAACGACCATTGCGCCGTGGGCATCGAGCCAAACCGCGAGCGCATCACCGAGCTCGTGCAGCGTTCGCTGATGCTCGTGACCGCGCTCAACACGCACATCGGCTACGACAAGGCCGCCTTCATCGCAAAGAAGGCGCACAAGGAGGGCAGCAGCCTGCGCGAGGCCGCCATCGCCTCCGGGCACCTCACGGCCGAGCAGTTCGACCAGTGGGTGGTGCCGGAGAACATGACGGGGCGTTGAGCAATCCAGCGCCAGCAGCATGAAAAAAGGAACCTTGCGGTCCTTTTTTCTTTCAATACCCGACCGTGTAGCGCTGGCGCGAATGCGCCGGCTTCTCGAGCTCGTCGATGAACGCGATCGCGTAGTCCTCGAAGCTGATCCAGCTGCGGCCTTCGGCGCCCAGGAGCAGGTCGTCCTTGCCGAGGCGGAACTTGCCGGTGCGCTCGCCTTCGACGAACTCGGCCGAGGGCGACAGGAAGGTCCAGTCGAGCTCGCTTTCATTGCGCAGCGCCTCGAGGAACACGCCGCCAGCCGAGGCCTCGGCGCGGTAGGCGTCGGGGAAGTCCGGCGTGTCGATCACCTTCAGGCCCGGGGCCGCGAACAGGCTGCCGGCTCCACCGACGACGAGCAGCCGCTTCACGCCCGCGCGCTTGACCGGCGCGATGATCGCGGCCGGCGGCACGGTGGCGAAGTGGGCCGCGCTGAACACGGCGTCGTGGCCGGCCACGGCTTTTTCGAGTGCCACGCCATCGAGCACGTCGAGGTCGATCGGCTTGACGTTCGCGCGGTCCGCGAGTTTGGCGCTGGCGTGGCGCGCGATGGCCGTCACGGTGTGGCCGCGGCGGAGCGCTTCGTCGAGAAGGCGGCCGCCAGCGCGTCCGGTGGCGCCGATGATGGCAATGTGGCTCATGGATGACTCCTGGATGTGGATGGGACCCACCGCATCTTAGGTTTCTGTTTTTGAAAGAAATACTCCGAAATTCGCGCTTGTTTGTTCCTAGAATCGTACGAATGGACCGATTGAGCGCGATGCGGGTGTTCGTGGCGGTGGTGGATTCGGGCAGCCTCTCGGCCGCGGCAGAGAAGCTCGGGTTTTCGCGCCCGGTGGTTACGCGCTATGTGGCGGAGCTTGAGCAATGGACCGGTGCACGGCTGCTGCACCGGACCACGCGCCGCCTGAGCCTGACCGCGGCCGGCGAGGAGCTGCTGCCGCGCTGCCGCCAGATGCTCGAACTCGCGGGCGACATGCAGGCCGCCGTGCGCCACCCGGCCGAAGCGCCGCGCGGGCAGCTGCGCATCACGACCAGCACCTCGTTCGCGCAGGCGCAGCTGGCCGATGCAGTGGCCGACTACGTGCGGCTCCACCCGGGCGTGGCGGTCGACCTGGTGCTGCTCGACCGGGCAGTGAACCTGGTCGACGAACGCATCGACCTGGCGATCCGCGTGGCCGCCGAGATCGACCCGAACCTGATCGCACGCCGCCTCACCGACTGCCGCTCGGCGGTCTGCGCCTCGCCCGCATACCTGGCGGCCAAGGGCCGGCCGCTGGCGGTGGAAGAACTGGCGCAGCGCAACTGCCTCACGCACTCGTATTTCGGGCGCAGCCTCTGGAATTTCACGCGCAAGGGCAGCGGCGAGCCGGCGTCTGTTGCGGTCGCGGGCAACGTCTCGGCCAACGATGCGGCCAGCCTGATGTGCCTCGCGCGTGCGGGCGCGGGCATCGCGATGCTGCCGACCTACCTGGCCGCGCCGCTGCTGCGGCGCGGAGACCTCGTGCGGCTGTTCGACGACTTCGAGCCGCAGGTGGTGGGCATGTATGCCGTCTATGCCTCGCGCAAGCACATGCCGGCCACCCTGCGCACCATGCTCGACTTCCTGGCCGGGCGCTTTACCGAAGTGCCCGCGTGGGATTTGCCGAACGCGGGCTGATCGAAGAAGGGGAGGTAGCGATCAGTGGCGATTGCCGCTGCTGTGCGGTGCCGGGCCCATCAAGCGGTCGGTGTAGGCAATGGCCATGGCCGAGAGCAGGAACGCGATGTGGATCACGGTTTGCGCGATCAGCACGCGGTCGGTGTAGTTGTCGGCATTGATGAAGGTCTTCAGCAGGTGGATCGAGCTGATGCCGATGATGGCGGTCGCCAGCTTGACCTTGAGCACCGAGGCATTCACATGGCTCAGCCACTCGGGCTGGTCGCGATGGCCCTCGAGGTCCATGCGGCTCACGAAGGTCTCGTAGCCGCCGACGATCACCATGATCAGCAGGTTCGAGATCATCACCACGTCGATCAATGCGAGCACCACCAGCATGATCACGGTTTCGTTGAGCGACGTGACGGGCGCTGTGGTCTTGTAGCCGATGCTCGTGATCAGCGCCTGCAGCGCGTCCTTGCTTCCGAAGGCGGCTTCCACCAGATGCAGCAGCTCGACGAGGAAGTGCACCACGTAGACGGCCTGCGCGATGATCAGCCCCAGGTAGAGCGGCAGCTGGAGCCATCGGCTCGCGAAGATCAGCTTGGGCAGGGGCCGCAGCGGCGAGCTCCGGCGCGGCGTGGTCGGGGGATCGAAGGATTCGGGTGCGGACATCGGAAGGCCGGAAGGGAACGATCGCGGATTCTAGGGTGTCCGGGTGGCCGACTCGTATTAACCCTGAGAACTAACATCGGACCTGGCCGACCCGTCAGTGACCCGTAAGTGGCCCCGTCGACATTACGGCCGCACCCATTCAGGAGACAAGACAATGAGCAGCAGCAGCAATGCATCGAAGAACATCGAGTCCGTTCTGGTGGAAAACCGTGTATTCCCGCCCGACGCCCGCGCCACCGACGGCGCCCGCGTGGCCGGCATGGCCGCCTACGAGGCGCTGTGCAAGGAAGCCGAGCAGGACTTCGACGGCTTCTGGCGCCGCCAGGCCGAGAGCCACCTGAACTGGAGCAAGCCCTTCACCCGCACGCTCGACGAGTCGAACGCGCCGTTCTACCAGTGGTTCGGCGACGGCGAACTCAACGCCAGTGCGAACTGCCTCGACAGGCACATCGGCACGCCGGTCGAGAACAAGACCGCGATCGTCTTCGAGGCCGACGACGGCAGCGTGACCCGCGTGAGCTACAAGGAACTGCTCGCGCGCGTGAGCCAGTTCGCCAATGCGCTGAAGACCGCCGGCATCCAGAAGGGCGACCGCGTCATCATCTACATGCCGATGACCGTCGAGGGCGTGATCGCGATGCAGGCCTGCGCACGCATCGGCGCCACGCACAGCGTGGTGTTCGGCGGCTTCTCGGCCAAGGCGCTGCAGGAGCGCATCATCGACGCCGGCGCGGTCGCCGTGATCACCGCCAACTACCAGCTGCGCGGCGGCAAGGAGCTGCCGCTCAAGGCCATCGTCGACGACGGCATCGCGCTCGGCGGCTGCGAATCGATCAAGAACGTCGTCGTGTACGAGCGCACGCCGAGCGCATGGAACCGCGTCGAAGGCCGGGACAAGAGCTTCGCCGAAGCGCTGCAGGGCCAGAGCACCGAATGCGCACCGGTGCCGGTGAATGCCGAGCATCCGCTCTTCATCCTCTACACCTCGGGCTCGACCGGAAAGCCCAAGGGCGTGCAGCATGCCACCGGCGGCTACCTGCTGTGGGCGAAGATGACGATGGAGTGGACCTTCGACATCCGCCCCGAAGACGTCTTCTGGTGCACCGCCGACATCGGCTGGATCACCGGCCACACCTACGTGGCCTACGGCCCGCTCGCCGCCGGTGCCACCCAGGTGGTGTTCGAGGGCGTTCCCACCTTCCCGCATGCGGGCCGCTTCTGGCAGATGATCGAGAAGCACAAGGTGTCGATCTTCTACACCGCGCCTACTGCGATCCGCTCGCTCATCAAGGCCGCCGAAAGCGACGAGAAGGTGCACCCGAAGAACTGGGATCTCTCGAGCCTGCGCATGCTCGGATCGGTGGGTGAGCCCATCAACCCCGAGGCGTGGATGTGGTACCACCGCCATATCGGCCGCGAGCGTTGCCCGATCGTCGACACCTTCTGGCAAACCGAGACCGGCGGCCACGTGATCACACCGCTGCCGGGCGCCACGCCGCTGGTGCCGGGTTCGTGCACCTTGCCGCTGCCGGGCATCATGGCCGCGATCGTCGACGAGACCGGCAAGGACCTGCCGAATGGCGCGGGCGGCATGCTGGTGATCAAGCGGCCCTGGCCGTCGATGATCCGCACCATCTGGAACGATCCCGAGCGCTTCAAGAAGAGCTATTTCCCCGAGGAGATGGGCGGCACGATCTACCTTGCGGGCGACGGCGCGGTGCGCAGCGCCGACCGTGGCTATTTCCGCATCACCGGGCGCATCGACGATGTGCTCAACGTTTCGGGCCACCGCCTGGGCACGATGGAGATCGAGTCGGCGCTGGTGTCCAAGACCGACCTCGTAGCCGAAGCCGCCGTGGTCGGCCGGCCCGACGACGTGACCGGCGAAGCGGTCTGCGCCTTCGTGGTGCTCAAGCGCCCGCGTCCGACCGGCGAAGAGGCCAAGCAGATCGCCAACGAACTGCGCAACTGGGTGGCCAAGGAGATCGGGCCGATCGCCAAGCCGAAGGACATCCGTTTCGGCGAGAACCTGCCGAAGACGCGCAGCGGCAAGATCATGCGGCGCCTGCTGCGCAGCATCGCCAAGGGCGAGGCGATCACGCAGGACACGTCCACGCTCGAAAATCCGGCGATTCTGGAACAGTTGTCACAGATCAACTGATTTTCTGCTTGTAGGACGTAGGCTTTAGTGGGGGGCGGGGCCGATCGCGGCCCTTGGGCTGAGGTACAACCGGCGGGTCGTCTTGCGCCACCATCGGCGCGGGATCGGTTTCATCGTGTTTGATCCATCCAAGGAGGCGCCAAATGGGCGTTCGATCTGCTTTTCTTTTCGTCATCGTGCTCTTGATCGCGGCGCTGGCCGCGCTCAACTGGTACACCTTGGCGGCACCCGTCGAGATGTCGCTCGGCTTCATGACGGTGTCCGCGCCGCTCGGGCTCATCATGCTGGGACTCACGGCCGCACTGGGCGTGTTTTGCCTTGTCTACGTGCTTTACCTGCACAGCTCGGTGCTGATGGACGCCAAGCGCCACAACCGTGAAATGCAGGCGCAGCGCGACCTTGCCGACAAGGCCGAGGCCTCGCGCTTCACCGAGCTGCGCAACTTCCTCGCGGCGCAGGAAAACAAGCACATGGCACAGAACGCCGAGAACCATGCCGCGCTGCTCGCGCGCCTGGGCCAGGTCGAAACCGTGATCCGCCAGCGTTCGGAGCAGTCCGAGAACGCCGTGGCCGCGCACATCGGCCAGCTCGAAGACCGCATCGAGCGCCGGCCGCTCCCGACCGACATCAATCCGCGGGCCTGAGCGCCGCGACCGCCTCGCTGCGCGCCAGCGGCGCTTCGGGGTGGTGCTACTTCGTCGCCAGCACCCAGGCGGCCAGCTTCTTGGCGTCGGCTTCGCTGACCTGGTTGTTGGCCGGCATCGGCACCGGTCCCCAGACGCCGGAACCACCCTTGATGATCTTCGTGGCCAGCATGTCGACCGCACCCGCATTGCCCTTGTACTTGGTCGCAATATCCTTGAAGGAAGGGCCGAGCACCTTGCGCTCGACGGCATGGCAGCTCATGCAGTTCTTGGACGTGGCCAGCGCAAGGTCTGCGAAGGCCGGCGCGGCCAGGCCCAGGCCCAGGAGCGCGAAGGACAGGAGTCTTTTCATGGGGTAATTGTTAATGGCTGGGGTACATTCGATACAACGCGATTGTAGGTAGCGCCGTGCACCGGCGACCGGAAGCGTTGACTACAACCGAAGGGGTTCGCCATGTGGTTTTTGGTGCTGGGGCTCGCAGGCGTGGCCCTCAAGTATTTCGAGATCGGCATGGTGGCCGAGTGGAGCTGGTGGCTCGTGCTGTTGCCCTTTGCCATGGCCGCGGCGTGGTGGGCCTGGGCTGATTGGTCGGGCTATACCAAGCGCAAGGTCGTCGAGCGCGAAGAAAAGCGCAAGCAGACGCGCATCGACCGGCAGCGCAGCAACATGGGGCTGCCGAGCAGCAAGGCGGGCCAGCGGCCGCGGCGCTGAAGCGCACGCGGCGCGGCGGATGGCGCAGGCCCTGCCTGCGGCCTGAGACTCCTCAGAACTTGTCGAGCACCGCACCCGAGCTCGCACTCGAGGCGTTGAACGCAAACTTGGCCTGCACGCCGCGCGTGTAGCGCGGTGCCGGCGGCTTCCAGCCTTCGCGGCGCTTGGCCAGTTCGGCTTCGGGCACGTTGAGTTCGAGCTTCAGTTCATGCGCATCGATGGTGATCGAGTCGCCCTCGTTCACGAACGCGATGGTGCCGCCGGCCGCCGCTTCGGGCGCCACGTGGCCCACGACCATGCCCCAGGTGCCGCCCGAGAAGCGGCCGTCGGTGATCAGGCCCACGCTTTCGCCGAGGCCGGCACCGATCAGCGCGCCCGTGGGTGCGAGCATCTCGGGCATGCCCGGGCCGCCCTTGGGGCCAAGGTAACGCAGCACCATGACGTCGCCGGCCTTGATCTTGCCGTCGAGGATGGCCTGCAGCGCCGACTGCTCGTCGTCGAACACGCGCGCCGGGCCGGTGATGACCGGGTTCTTGAGGCCGGTGATCTTGGCGACCGCACCTTCGGGCGAGAGGTTGCCCTTGAGGATCGCGAGGTGGCCTTCGGCGTACATCGGCTTGTCGATCGGGCGGATCACGTCCTGGTCGGCGCGCGGCTGGTCGGGCACGTCCTGCAGCACCTCGGCGATGGTCTTGCCGGTGATCGTCATGCAATCGCCATGCAGCAGGCCGGCGTTGAGCAGCACCTTCATCACCTGCGGAATGCCGCCGGCCTGGTGCAGGTCGACCGCGAGGTACTTGCCGCTGGGCTTCAGGTCGCAGATGACCGGCACCTTCTTGCGCATGCGCTCGAAGTCGTCGATCGTCCAGTCGACTTCGGCCGCGTGCGCGATCGCCAGGAAGTGCAGCACCGCGTTGGTCGAGCCGCCGGTGGCCATGATCACGGCCACGGCGTTCTCGATGGCCTTCTTGGCCACGATGTCGCGCGGCTTCAGGTCCTTCTTGATCGCCTCGATCAGCACCGTGGCCGATTCCTTGGCCGAGTTCTGCTTTTCGTCGTGCGGATTGGCCATGGTGGACGAGTAGGGCAGCGACATGCCCAGCGCCTCGAAGGCGCTCGACATGGTGTTGGCGGTGTACATGCCGCCGCACGAGCCGGTGCCGGGAATGGCGCGCTTCTCGATTTCGTTCAGGTCCTCGTCGCTCATGTTGCCCGCGGCGTTCTGGCCCACGGCCTCGAACACGCTGACGATGTTGAGGTCCTGGCCCTTGTAGCGGCCCGGCAGGATGGTGCCGCCGTAGACGTAGATGGCGGGCACGTTGGCGCGCAGCATGCCCATCATGCCGCCGGGCATGTTCTTGTCGCAGCCTCCGACCACGAGCACGCCGTCCATCCACTGGCCGCCGACGCAGGTCTCGATGCAGTCGGAGATGACTTCGCGGCTGACCAGCGAGTACTTCATGCCTTCGGTGCCCATGGCCATGCCGTCGGAGATGGTAGGCGTGCCGAACACCTGTGCGTTGCCGCCCGCTTCCTCGATGCCGGCGATGGCGGCGTCGGCCAGCTTCTGCAGGCCCGAGTTGCACGGCGTGATGGTGCTGTGGCCGTTCGCGACGCCGACCATCGGCTTCTTGAAGTCGGCCTCTTCATAGCCCATGGCGTAGAACATCGAGCGGTTGGGTGCCCGGCTCTTGCCTTCGACGATGTTGGCGCTGCGGCGGTTGATCTGGATCGGCTTGGTGTCCATGGTGCGTGTCTCTTCTGTCGTGGGGAAAGCGCGTGGGGAGCGCAGGGAAGGGTGAAGTATCCGACTTCTCACTGATTGCTTCCAATCCATTTTCGAACCCGCATTGATATGCTCGGCATATGAAAGAGCACCTGATCGACCTGCGTGCCTGGCGCCAGTTCGTCGCCGTGGCCGAAGAGCTGCATTTCGGACGCGCGGCCGAGCGCCTGCACATGACGCAGCCGCCCGTCACGCAGGCCATCGCCCAGCTCGAAAAGACGCTCGGGGTCGTGCTCTTCGACCGCACGCGGCGGCGCGTGGCGCTCACGCCGGCGGGCGAGGCGCTGCTGCCCGACGTGCGCGAACTGCTGGCGCGCGCGCAGGCGCTGCCCGCCCGTGCGCGGGCAGCGGCGGCCGGGCAGGTGGGGCGGGTGCGCATTGCGTTCGTCTCGACGATCGGCTTCGAGAAGCTGCCGGGCTGGGTGCGCGAGTTCCACGTGCTGTGCCCCGAAGTGGCGCTCGAACTCGTCGAGGCCACCGGCGACGTGCAGCGCGAGGCGCTGGCGCGTGGCGAGATCGACGCCGGGCTGATGCTGCACTCGCCGGGCGCGGCGCCGCCCGGGCTGGAAAGGCTCGCGGTGGAGGAGGAATCGCTGGTGCTGGCCATGCCGGCCCAGCACCGGCTGGCGCGCGCGAAACCCGTGCCGCTGGCCGAGGTGCTGGCCGAGCCGCTGGTGATCTTTCCGCGCCGGATCGTGCCTTCGCTGCACGACGCGATCCTGGGCCTCTATCACGCGGCAGGCCTTGCGCCGCAGGTCGCCCAGGAGGCGATCCAGATGCAGACCATCGTCAACCTGGTTTCGGGCGGCATCGGCATGGCCTGGGTGCCGCACAGCGTCATGCAGTTCCGCCGCGCGGGCGTCGTCTACCGTCAGGCGCACGAGTTCAAGGCCGCGGGCCGCGCGCGTCTGGCGCTGCCCGCCTGCGAGACCAGCCTGGCCTGGCCCGCGCAGGCGGCGCACCCCGCGCTCGAGCGCTTCATCGCGTTCGTGCGCGAGCGCACGCAAGAACGCACGTCGATGGCCGGCTGACCTGCCGAAGCGGAGCAGGGCGGCCGGGTTCAGCGGGCACAATCCGCGCATGCTCATGTATCCACAGATCAACCCCGTCGCCCTGCAACTCGGGCCGATCGCCATCCACTGGTACGGCCTGACCTACCTGGCGGCCTTCGCGCTGTTCTACTTTCTCGGCACGCGGCGCCTGCGGCATGAGCCGTACCGCTCGCTGGCCGGCACGGCAGCCTGGCAGCGAAAGGACGTCGAAGACATTCTTTTCCTCGGCGTGATGGGCGTCATCGTCGGTGGGCGGCTCGGCTACTGCCTGTTCTACAAGCCGGGGTTCTATCTTTCGAATCCGCTCGAGATCCTCTACGTGTGGCAGGGCGGCATGGCCTTCCATGGCGGGTTGCTGGGCGTGATCGGCGCCATGTTGTGGTTCGCGCACTCGCGCGGCCGGCCGTTCTGGCAGGTGATGGATTTCGTCGCGCCCTGCGTGCCGACCGGCTTGGCCGCGGGACGCGTGGGCAACTTCATCAACGGCGAACTCTGGGGCCGCTTCAGCAGCCCCGACCTGCCGTGGGGCATGGTGTTTCCGCAGAGCGGCTCGATGCTGCCGCGCCATCCTTCGCAGGTCTACCAGTTCCTGCTCGAAGGGCTGCTGCTGTTCATCGTCATGTGGCTCTATGCGCGCAAGGAGCGCAAGCAGGGGCAGGTGGCGGCGGTGTTCATGATCGGGTATGGCGTATTCCGCTTCATTGCCGAGTACTTCCGCGAGCCCGACGATTTTCTCGGCCTGCGCGCGCTCGATCTGAGCCAGGGGCAGTGGCTCAGCGTGCCGATGGTGCTCTTCGGCATCGGCCTGTGGCTCTGGGCCGCGCGGCGGCCCCAACCCGCACGGGCTTGAGGCGCGCGACGCAGCCAGCTTAGGCAAGGGTAAGCCCGGGCGCCAAAACCGCGCGCGGTGCTTGCGCCTCATGAGACGGCGGCCCACAATTACGCGTAATTATGAGAAATTACACGTAAACGCGGCGGCAACGCGACGCAAAGCACCCAACCCATGCGCTTGGTTCCCAACTCCCTGCACGACGAAGTCGCCGCCACGCTGCGCGAGCAGATCTTCGCCGGCGCACTGGCGCCCGGAAGCTTCCTCGACGAGGCCGCGCTGTGCGAGAAGCTCTCGATCTCGCGCACGCCGCTGCGCGAGGCGCTCAAGGTGCTCACGGCCGAAGGGCTGCTGCGCCACGAGCCGCGGCGCGGCTGCTTCGTGCGCGAGGTCACCGAGCGCGACCTCGACGAGATCTTCCCCGTCATCGCGCTGCTCGAAGGCCGCTGCGCCTACGAGGCCGCGCGCAATGCGAGCGATGCGGAGCTGAGCGAGCTCGATGCGCTGCACGAGCGGCTGGTGCGCCACGCCAGGGCGAAGCGCATCAACGACTACTACGCCACCAACCACCTGATCCACGAGGCGATCATCCAGCTGGCCGACAACAAGTGGCTCGCGCAGGTGATCGGCGACCTGCGCAAGATCCTCAAGCTCGCGCGGCTCCAGCAACTGCATGCGCCGGGCCGGCTCGAGCAGAGCCTGTCGGAGCACTTGGCTGTGTTCGCGGCGCTGAAGGCGCGCGACAGCGAAGGCGCCGACGCAGCCATGCGCACGCACCTGACGCGGCAGCGCGAGGCCTTGCGCGAGGTGGCGCGGCAACAGAAATCCAGGGTGATGTCATGAAGAACGACGCGGGCCGGGCCATACCCGCAGCCCCCAGCAGCATTGGAGTTTGTCGATGAGTGCGACCGAATGGTTCCAGGCGCGGCTGCGCGCTGGCGAGAAGTCCGGCAGCAAGGTGCCGGTGGCACCCGAGGGCGCAACGCGCAACGCGCCCAAGACGGCGGCGAAGCCGAGCGAGCGCACCACGGCCGAGCGCCTGCAGGCCACGCTGCGCAAGGCCGACGAGGCGCTGTCGCCGCGAACGCTGCGCCGCGTGCTGGCGGCGCTGCAGGCGGTGATCGATCCGCGCGTGAGCGAGGTCGAGGGCGGCCGCCGGGCGCATGCGATTGCGCGCGAGTATGCCGCCGCCACGCCCGAGGAGCGGCGCGACTACTGGGCGCTCATGAGCGAGCATTTCGCGGCAGATCCGCAGAAGCTCAAGGCCGCGCGCGACCAGCACCAGGCCGCGGTGGGCACGCCCGACGAGGGTCAGGCCGAACTCCGGCTGCGCCGGGCGTTGGTGTCGCCGCGCATGCGCCTGTTGCAGCGCTTCGCGGCCGAGCCCGAGGGCATGCGCTTCCTGGTCGACCTGCGCGCCGAGCTGCTGCCGTTCCTCAAGTCGGACAAGCGGCTGCTGGCGCTCGATGCCGAGATGGAGCACCTGTTCTCGACCTGGTTCGACGTGGCCTTTCTCGAGCTGCGCCGTATCGACTGGAACTCCCCGGCTTCGCTCATCGAGAAGCTGATCCGCTACGAGGCGGTGCACGACATCAAGAGCTGGACCGACGTGAAGAACCGGCTCGACGACAGCGATCGCCGCTGCTATGGCTTCTTCCACCCGCGGCTACCCAACGAGCCGTTGATCTTCGTCGAGGTGGCGCTGGTCGACCGCATCAGCGACGGCATCACGCCGCTGCTCGACGAGACCGCGGTGCCGACCCAGCCGGCGAAGGCCACGACCGCGATCTTCTATTCGATCAGCAACACCCAGACCGGCTTGCGCGGCGTGAGCTTCGGCGATTCGCTGATCAAGCGCGTGGTCGAGACGCTGCAGGAAGAGCTTCCGCGCCTGAAGACCTTTGCCACGCTGTCGCCGATTCCGGGGTTCCGCGCCTGGCTTGCAAAGAACGCATCGACCCTGCTGCCGCGCCTCGACGAGAAGCGGGAGGCCGAGCTCGGCCGTCTGGTGGGATCGCTGCCCCCGACCGCCGAGCGGCTGCTGGCCGCGGTGGATGCCGCCAATCCGGAGCTGGACGCCAAGTCGCCGCTGCGCCAATGGCTGCTGCAGGCCGCGGCCGAATACCTCGGCCACACGCTGTTCGACGGCACTCCGGTCGATCCGGTGGCGCGCTTCCATCTCGGCAACGGCGCACGGGTCGAGCGGCTCAACTGGGCCGGAGACCCGTCGCCCAAGGGGCTGAAACAGTCCTATGGCCTGATGGTCAATTACCTCTACGATCTCAAGCGGATCGACAAGCACCGTGCTTGGCTGGCCGACGGCAAGGTGGCGGTTTCGGGAGACGTTGAAAGCCTGTTCTTCAAAAAAGGCTGAGTTCTGAAAGAAGAAAGTCCGGCGCGTGAGGCGCCGGCGGCCGCATGGCGCGGCAATCCACAACGACAGGAGATGACAGATGACTCAGAGTTTTCAACGACGCGACGTGCTGCGGCTGGCTGCGGCCGGTGCTGCCGTGCTGTGCGGCACCGGCGCGCGGGCGCAGGCCGGAGGCTGGCCCAACAGGCCGGTGAACATGGTCGTGCCGTTCCCGGCCGGCGGCGGCACCGACGCGTTCGCACGGCCGCTTTCGGCCCAGTTCGCTAAGGTGGCCGGGCAGACGCTGGTCGTCGACAACCGCGGCGGTGCCGGCGGCACGGTCGGGGCCAGCATCGCGGCCAAGGCGCAGGGCGATGGCTACACGCTCTTCATGGGCGCGGTGCACCATGCCATCGCACCCTCGATCTACCCGCGGCTCGACTACGACCTCGAGAAGGACTTCGTGCCGCTGATGCTGCTGGCCAACGTGCCGCAGGTGGTGGTGGTCAATCCGCGCCGCGTGACGGCCAACACGCTCCAGGAGTTCGTGGCGGCTGTCAAGCGCAATCCGGGCAAGCTCAACTACGGATCGGCAGGCGCGGGCACCTCGCACCACCTCGCGGGCGAGCTGTTCAAGCTGCAGACCGGCACCTTCATCACCCACATCCCGTACCGCGGCGCGGGCCCGGCGCTGTCGGACCTGATCGCCGGCAATGTCGACCTGATGTTCGACGGCCTCGGTTCGTCGGCCCAGCACATCAAGGGTGGCCGCATCAAGGCGCTGATGGTGGCAGGCGCCAAGCGCAACCCCGCGTTCCCCGACGTGCCCTGCGCGGCCGAGGTCGGGCTGCCCGACTACACCGTGACCACCTGGTACGGGCTCTGGGCGCCCAAGGGCACACCGGCCGACGTGCAGGCGCGCATCGTCGACGACATGAAGAAGGCGCTCGCAACCGACGAGCTCAAGGCGATCTGGACCCAGAACGGCGCCGAGATCCCCAACCTGACGATGGCGTCCTACGGTGGCTTCGTGAACTCCGAGATCAAGCGCTGGGCCACCGTGGTGAAGGCGTCGGGCGCCAAGCTCGAGTGACGACCCGCCGGGCGACGAAGGCATCGGCGCTTTCGTCGCCCGGCATTCACTGAATTTTCGACGACGTACCTGCACCATGAAGACGAAAGCCAACCCCAACCTGTTCGCCGCCCTGCGCGCGGCCTTTCCCGCCGACCTCGACGCCATTGCCGTCGAAACCGACAACGGGCTGTTCTATTCGTGGCGCGACCTCGACCGCGCGAGCGCGATGATCGCCAACCTGCTCGACGCA
This sequence comes from Variovorax sp. Soil_C_19, assembly GCF_057657255.1. NCBI lineage: Bacteria > Pseudomonadati > Pseudomonadota > Betaproteobacteria > Burkholderiales > Comamonadaceae > Variovorax > Variovorax sp. Soil_C_19. Next base: position 842,757 of record NZ_JBDGIV010000001.1, read on the forward strand.
CTCGGCCTGGAGGAGGGCGCCCGCATCGCGGTGCAAGTCGAGAAGTCGGTCGAGGCCATGATCCTGTACCTCGCCACGCTGCGCGCGGGCTATGTGTTCCTGCCGCTCAACACCGCCTACCAGAGCGCCGAGATCGAATACTTCATCGGCAATGCCGAGCCCGCCGTGGTGGTGTGCACCAGCCGCAACGCCGCCTGGGTCGGGCCGATCGCCACGGCCGCCGGCACCCGCCATGTGTTCACGCTCGACGACGACCGCAGCGGCACGCTGCTCGAGGTCGCTGCCCAGTGCAGCGACCAGCACACCGCCGCGCACAGGAAGGCGGACGACCTGGCTGCGATCCTCTACACCAGCGGGACCACCGGCCGCAGCAAGGGCGCCATGCTCACGCACGGCAACCTGCTGTCGAACGCCGAAGTGCTCAAGGACTACTGGGGCTGGACCCGCGGCGACGTGCTGATCCACGCGCTGCCGATCTTCCATGTGCATGGTCTCTTCGTCGCGCTGCACGGCGCGCTGCTCAATGGCAGCAAGATGATCTGGCTTGCGAAGTTCGATCCGAAGCGCGTGGTCGAGAAGCTGCCTGAGGCCACGGTGTTCATGGGCGTGCCCACGCTCTACGTGCGGCTGCTCGCCGAACCCGGGCTCACGCGCGAGGCGGTGCGCAACATGCGGCTTTTCGTGGCCGGCTCGGCACCGCTCCTGATCGAGACCTTCGACGAATGGCGCGAGCGCACGGGCCACACGATCCTCGAGCGCTATGGCATGAGCGAGACGATCATGCTCGCGTCCAACCCCTACAACCCGGCGCAGGGCGAACGCCGCGGCGGGACTGTGGGGTTCGCGCTGCCCGGTGTGCAGCTGCGCGTGCGCGACGATGCCGGGCGCGACTGCACCACCGACGAGATCGGCAACATCGAGGTCAGCGGCCCGAACGTGTTCGCGGGCTACTGGCGCATGCCGGAGAAAACCAGGGAAGAGTTCACCCCCGACGGCTTCTTCAAGACCGGCGATGTCGGCAAGATCGACGGCCGCGGCTACATCACGATCGTCGGGCGCAGCAAGGACCTGATCATCAGCGGCGGCTACAACGTCTATCCGGCCGAGATCGAGGGCTACATCAACGAGCTGCCGGGCGTGGCCGAGAGCGCGGTGGTCGGCGTGCCGCACCCCGACTTCGGCGAAGTCGGCGTAGCGATCGTCATTGCCAAGCCGGGAGCGGTGCTCGACGCCGATGCGATCGTGGCAGAGCTCAAGGCAAAGCTCGCGAACTTCAAGATTCCGAAACGCTGCTTCGTCGTGGGCGAATTGCCGCGCAATGCGATGGGAAAAGTGCAGAAGGCATTGCTGCGGGAGCAGCACAAGGGGTTGTTCGCCTAAGAGGCGGTTGGCCGCGGCATGACGCCGCCGCTCGACTACTTGCCCCGCTTCGCCATCCCCTGCAGCAGCGCATGCCCCTGCAGCCGCTGCTGCAGCCGCTTCTTCCACGCCGCAGGCAAGGTCGACGCCTCGATCATTTCGGGCCAGGCGCTGCGCGCGCGGCGCGCGGTTTCCGCGACCACCCGCCGCGCCAACGGCTCGTGCACGCCGGCCGAGCCGCAGAACGCGCGGATGTTCGCCGGCGTGAACAGCGCCGTGCGCCGCGGCGTGCGGGCATCGGGCAGTAGCGGCAGTGCGTGGCCTTCGACGCCCTGCAGCGCCGCGTAGGCGACGATGTCGTAGGCCGGCGCCAGCCGGGGCGCCGCGCCGTCGGGGTACAGCACGCCGAAATTCTTCAGGTGGGCGTCGGGATTGCCGAGCAGGTCGTTCACCGCCAGGCGGCGCAGCAGTTCGAGCACGGCGTCTTCACCCATCGACGGAAAGGCGCGCATCGCGAGCGCCATGTCGAGGTAGCTGGCGCTGTACTTGTGCATCGGATCGATCGCGAGAACCTGCGCGAAATCCTCGAAATGGATGCGGCGCGCGCCCTCGCGGTCGAAGCGGGTCACCGCGAGGAATTCGGGCTCATCGGGCAGCGCGTAGCTGTGCTCGGCCGAAATGGCCGACAACGGCGCGAGCTCGGCATGGCAGACCTCGACACCCGCGGCGCCCGCCAGCTGCAGAGAGAGCATCTCGAGCTGCGGCATGTGCGGCCGCCCGGCCATGGGCAGCTTGGCGATCACGCGCGTGCTGGCGCCCGCCCGGGTACGTGCCACGTAGCGCCCGCCCTGGCGCCGCAGTCCGAGCTTGGGCTGCACGCCCGAGACCGAGATGCCCTGCGGCAAAGGCAGTTCGACCACCGACATCTCGAGCGCGTCCTGGTCCTGCGTGATGAGCCGCTGCAGCGTGCCGCGGTCGACCGCCACGGGCCGGGCGCTCACGGCGCCGGGCAGGTCGCCGCCGCAGGCAGCCAGAAGCTCGAAATGGTCGTTTTCGCGGCAGCCGCGCAATTGCGCGATGTGGCTGCGCAGCACGCCTTCGGGCAGCAGGTTCTGGAAGAAGGGCGGCAACGGCCCGCCTTGGGCATTGAACAGCGGGTTCTTCACGTCGCTCCACAGCGCGGCCTGCGCCGAGGGATCGCTGGCCACCATCGACAGCGACAGCACTTCGGCCGGCGGGTCGGCGACGAGTTCGGGCTCGGCCACGAAGCGGCACAGGTCGGCGTACTGGAACAGCTTGCCGAAACGGCGGGCGCCCAGCGAGATCTCCAGGATCTTGACATTCACGGCGAGCGCTTCCCTGCCGGCTTGGAGGATGTGGGCGGCGCAACCGCCCGCCCCACCGCGCGGCCGATACGCGTGGGCACCGGTCGATAGCCGGCGTCGGTTTCGGCCTGCCCGCCAAACCCCTTCGGCGCGAGCTGCAGTTCGAGCCCCAAGGCATCGACCAGCGCCAGCAAGGACGACATCTGCGGGTTTCCCGCAAGACTCAGTGCATTGCGGACCGACCGCTCGGTCAGACCCGAGCGCTGCGCGATCTGCGCATGGGTCAGGCCCGTGGCGTCGCGGCGGGCGGCGAGGGCGGCGATGAACTCTTGTTTGGTCACGGAAAGATATTACCGTAAAACTCCATTTCGGAAACATATTTCCGTTGGCTGCCTAGCGCGGCACCAGCGTGAAGAACGGCATGACCACGCCCATGACCCAGTTCTGCCCGAAATCGAGCGCCGCCCGCCGGTACTTCTCGTCGGCTTGTGCGGCCAGCAGGTCGAGCCGGGCCACCACCTTCGAGAGTTCGCGGTCGGCCACGAGGTTGCGTCCGCGTTCGCTGATCTCGGTGGCCAGCAGCAGCGGCTGGCCGTCGGGGCCGGTCTTCGAGGCGATCAGCCAGAGCGATATCTCGAAGTTGCGCGCAGCCCGGTAGCTGTTCTCGGCGTTGACACCGTCGAGCATGGTCTGCTCCCAGGTGTCGCCGTTGGCCTGCTTGAGCATGGTGGCCCAGCCGACTACCAGTGCCGCCACCCGGTCGCCCTGGTAACCCTGCGGGCCGGTGTCGAAGGCCATGCGGATGGCGTCGATGCCGGTGGCGCCGCGCAGTTCGGGCAACGCGGCCTCGCTGGTGCCCACCGCATCCCAGGCGCGCTGGATGGCCGCTTCCATGCTGGCGCCCGATTTGCGCCATTCGCGCGGATTGCGGCGGTACAGCGTGATCTGCACGCGCCGTATCGACTGCAGGTTGTCGCGCAGCGAGAGGTTGGCAATGCGGTTGGCGCTCGACTGCAGCCATTCCTGGTTGCCATAGGGCTGGGCTCGATCGGTCGAACGAACGGCGGCGCAGCCGCCGAGGCCCAACAGGGACGCCGCACCCGCGAGCAGGCAGGCGCGGCGCCCGGCAGAGGGGGGAAACAACGAGGAATCGCTCATGCCCCTGACGTTATCATCCACGGCTTGCGCGGCGGCCTGCCTCGAGCGGCAGGCCCGTGCAAATTTCCTTACAAATCAATACCTTGGCGCTTTGCCAAGCCAGGCCGACAAGTCGTGCGTCTCAATTCCATCAAGCTCTCGGGCTTCAAGTCGTTCGCCGAACCCACCAACTTCCTGCTGCCGGGTCAACTGGTAGGCGTGGTCGGGCCCAATGGCTGCGGCAAATCGAACATCATGGATGCGGTGCGCTGGGTGCTCGGCGAGTCGCGTGCGTCGGAGCTGCGCGGCGAGTCGATGCAGGACGTGATCTTCAACGGCACGACCACGCGCAAGCAGGCGAGCCGCTCGAGCGTGGAGCTGGTGTTCGACAACGCCGATCACCGCGCAGGCGGCCAGTGGAACCAGTTCAGCGAAATCGCCGTGCGGCGCGTGCTCACGCGCGACGGTACCAGCAGCTACTTCATCAACAACCAGCCGGTGCGCCGGCGCGACGTGCAGGACGTGTTCCTGGGCACCGGCCTCGGGCCGCGCGCCTACGCGATCATCGGGCAGGGCACGATCAGCCGGATCATCGAATCCAAGCCCGAGGAACTGCGGCTGTTCCTCGAAGAAGCTGCGGGCGTCTCCAAGTACAAGGAGCGCCGGCGCGAAACCGAGAACCGGCTCGGCGACACGCGCGAGAACCTCACGCGGGTCGAAGACATCCTGCGTGAACTCAATGCGAACCTCGAAAAGCTCGAGAAGCAGGCCGAGGTGGCGGCGCGCTACAACACGCTGCAGGGCGACGCCACCAAGAAGCAGCACCAGCTGTGGTTCCTCAAGCGCAGCGAGAGCGAGGCCGACCAGGCCAAGATCAAGGCCGACGCGGAAAAGGCGATCAACGACCTCGAATCGCGCACGGCCGACCTGCGCCGCGTCGAATCCGAACTCGAGACGGTGCGCCAAGCCCATTACGCGGCCGGCGACCAGGTCAACCAGGCCCAGGGCAAGCTCTACGAGGCGAGCGCCGAGGTCGGGCGCCTCGAGGGCGAGATCCGCTTCGTGGTCGAGGGCCGCCAGCGGGTGGAGCAGCGGCTGGTCCAACTGCGCGAACAGATCGGCCAGTGGGACAGCCGCCGCACCGATGCCGAAGCCGAGATCGAGACGCTCGCCGGCCAGGGCGTGGACGCCGAGGAACAGGCCGTGCTGCTGGCTGCCCAGCTCGAGGAGCACGACGCCCGCATGCCCGAGCTCGAGGAAGCGCAGCAGCGCGCGCAGGACGAGGCCAATGCGCAGCGCGCCGCCGTGGTGCAGGTGCAGCAGCAGATCCAGGTGCTGGCCGCCGACCAGCGCAACATCGAGGACCAGACACGGCAGCTCACGCTGCGCGGCGAGCGCCTGCGTGCCGACCAGAATGCGCTGGCCGCACCCGACGAAGCCCGCTTGCAGGCGATGCAGGAAGAACATGCGGCCGCACAGGAAGCGGCGAGCGAGGCCGAGGCCCGGCTGCACGAACTGCAGGAATCGGTGCCCCAGCTCGACGACGACCGCCGCGCGAAGCAGCAGGCCGTCAATACCGAAGGCGCACGCCATGCCGAGCTGTCGGCACGGCTCGAGGCACTGCGCGCGCTGCAGGAGCGCGTCAAGACCGACGGCAAGCTCGCCCCCTGGCTTGCCAAGCATGGCCTCGAAGGCATGCAGGGCCTCTGGAGCCGGATCCATATCGAGCAGGGCTGGGAGAACGCGCTCGAGGCCGCGCTGCGCGAACGGCTGGGCGCGCTCGAAGTCAGCCGGCTCGACATGGTGCGCGCCTTTGGCAACGATGCGCCGCCGGCCAAGCTGGCGTTCTACAGCCCGCCACCCGCCGGTGTGCCGCCGGACGCGGGCGGCGGCGCACTGACGCGCCTGTCGAGCCTGCTGCGGCTCAACGATGCGGGGCTGCAGGCGCTCATGACCGACTGGCTGCGCGGCTGCTACACCGCTCAGAGCTTCGAAGAGGCGCTCGCGCAGCGCGGCACGCTGCAGCCCGGCGAAGTCATCTACGTGCAGAGCGGCCATGCCGTGTACTCGCACAGCGTGAACCTCTATGCGCCCGACTCCGAACAGGCCGGCCTGCTCGCGCGCCAGCAGGAAATGGAGAACCTCGAGCGCCAGCTGCGTGCGCAGACGCTCATCAACGAGGAGGCGCGCACCGCGCTGGTTCGCGCCGAAGCCGCGTATGCCGACGCGGCCCAGCGCCTCGTGAGTGCGCGCCGCGAAGCGGCCGAGACGCAATCGCGCGCGCATGGCCTTCAGGTCGAGACGCTGCGCATGACGCAGCTGGCCGAGCAGACGCGCGCCCGCAGCGAGCAGCTCGCGACCGACCTGGCCGAGGTCGACGCGCAGCTCGAGGAACTGCAGGAAAAGCGCATCGCGGCCGAAGGGCGCTTCGAAGAGCTCGACATGCAGCTCGCCGATGCGCAGGAGCGCCATGCCCAACTCGACGAGCGCGTGATCGAGGCCGGCCGCGCGCTGACTGCCAGCCGCGAGCAGCACCGCAGCCTCGAACGCAAGGCGCAGGAGGCCACCTTCTCGCAGCGCACGCTCGAAGCACGCCGCGGCGAACTGAACCGCGCGATCGAGACTGCCGCGCAGCAGGTCGTCGCGCTCACCGACGAGGACGAGCGCGCGCGGGCCGAACTCGGTCGCCTGTCCGACGCAGCCGCCCAGGCCGGCCTGCAGGATGCGCTGGCGCTCAAGCTCGAGCGCGAGGCCTCGCTGGGGGCAGCGCGCAGCCAGTACGACGACCTCACGATGAAGCTGCGCGCGAGCGACGAGCGCCGGCTGCAACTCGAGCGCGAACTCGATCCGCTGCGCCAGCGCATCACCGAATTCCAGCTCAAGGAACAGGCCGCACGCCTGGGCGTCGAGCAGTACCAGCAACTGCTCGACGATGCCGGCGCCGACCTCGAGGCCGTGGCGCAGTCGATCGAGGTCGACAAGGTTCGCCTCACGGGGCTGCAGGGCGAGATCGATCGCCTGAACCGCGAAGTCGCGGCGCTCGGCGCGGTCAACCTCGCGGCGCTCGACGAGCTCACCGTGGCGCGCGAGCGCAAGACCTTCCTCGATGCGCAGTCGGCCGACCTGAACGAAGCCATCGGCACGCTCGAAGACGCCATTCGCAAGATCGACGCCGAGACGCGTGACCTGCTCGGCGGCACCTTCAAGATCGTGAACGAGCACTTCAGCCGCATGTTCCCCGAGCTCTTCGGCGGCGGCAACGCGCGGCTCATGATGACGGGCGACGAGATCCTCGATGCCGGCGTGCAGGTGCTCGCGCAGCCTCCCGGCAAGAAGAACCAGACCATCCATTTGCTCTCGGGCGGCGAGAAGGCGCTCACCGCCATTGCGCTGGTGTTCGCGATCTTCCAGCTCAACCCGGCGCCGTTCTGCCTGCTCGACGAGGTCGACGCGCCGCTCGACGACGCGAACACCGAGCGCTATGCCAAACTCGTGACCGCCATGAGCCGCGAAACCCAGTTCCTCTTCATCAGCCACAACAAGATCGCCATGGAAATGGCCGAACAGCTGATCGGCGTGACGATGCAGGAGCAGGGCGTCTCGCGCATCGTCGCGGTCGACATGGAATCGGCCGTGTCGATGGTCGAGGCTGCTTGAGCCGGGCAGCGCATGAGCAATCTCACTCTCGCCCTGGCCATCCTCGGTGGCCTCGTCCTCGCGGCCGTTGTGGCCTACAACACACTCACCTCGCGCCGCCAGGCGCCGCGCCAGCCCGACGCGGCCGGCGGCGGTGACCCGTCCGACGCGGAACAACGGCGCGCATCCTCGGCCGACGGGATGGAGCCGGTGCTCCGCACCGATCCGCACGCGGCACCGAGCCACGAGCGCCACGAGCCGCTGTTCGATCCGGACCTGCCCGCGCCGGCGCCCAACCAGCTGCCCGCGGCCGAGCGCCGCGGCGGGCTCGATCCGCTCATCGACGTGATCGCCTCGGTGTCGCTCGAAGGTCTGGCCTCGGGCGATGCGGCGATTGCCGCCATGCCGCCGACGCGCCGCGCGGGCAGCAAGCCCGTGGCCATCGAGGGCCAGAACGAGCACACGGGCCAATGGGAGCCCCCCGTGGCGGGCCAGCGCTACAGCGCGTTCCAGGTCGGCGTGCAGCTGGCCAACCGTACCGGGGCGCTCAACGAGATCGAATACTCCGAATTCGTCGTCAAGGCGCAGGCCTTTGCCGATGCGGTGAACGGGGCGCTCGAGATCCCCGAGATGCTCGACGAGGTGGCGCGCGCGCGCGAGCTCGACCAGTTCGCCAGCGCGCACGACGCGCAGCTCGGCTTCGTGCTGCGCGCGCTGCATGCGGCCTGGAGCCCCGGCTACGTGCAGCAGAACGCCGCGCGGCTGGGCTTCGTGGCCGGCATCATCCCGGGCCGCATGGTGCTGCCCACGAGCGAGGCCGGGCTGCCGCCGATCCTCGGGCTTTCGTTCGACACCCAGGCCGCGCTGGCCGACGACCCCGCGCAATCGGCGATCCGCGAGCTCAGCCTGAGCCTGGACGTGCCGCAGGTCGACCGCGCCGAGCAGCCGTTCCAGCGAATGCGCGATGCCGCCGCCACGCTCGCCCGCGAAATGGACGGCGTGGTGACCGACAGCGACGGCCAGTTGCTGCGCGAAGAAACCATGGACGTGATCGGCGCCGACCTCGAGCAGCTCTACGACACTCTGGAGTCGCGCGATCTCGCCGCCGGCTCGCCGCTGGCGCGGCGTCTCTTCAGCTGATTCCCGGAAGGCATCCCATGACGACGCGCGACGAAGCGGCACGCGAAGCCGCCGCACTGAGCGAGCAGCTCCACCGCCACGCCCATCTCTACTACGTGCTCGACGCGCCCGAGCTGCCCGACGCCGAATACGACCGCATGTTCCAGCGGTTGCAGGCCATCGAGGCCGAGTTTCCCGATCTGCGCACGCCCGATTCGCCCACCCAGCGCGTCGGCGGTGGCGTGCTCGAGGGCTTTGCCAAGGTGCGCCACAAGGTGCCGATGCTCTCGATCCGCACCGAGACCGACATCAGCCCCGGCGGCGCGAGCGCGTTCGATGCGCGCGTGCGCCGCGAACTGGGCCTGGCGGAAGATGCGCCGCAGGTCGAGTACGTTTGCGAACTCAAGTTCGACGGGCTCGCCATGAACCTGCGCTACGAAAACGGCGTGCTGGTGCAGGCCGCGACCCGCGGCGACGGCGAAGTCGGCGAAGAGGTCACCCAGAACATCCGCACCGTGCGCGAGATCCCGCTGCGCCTGCAGGGCGAAGCTCCGCCGGTGGTCGAGGTGCGCGGCGAGGTCTACATGAAGCGCGCCGACTTCGAGGCGCTCAACGAGCGCCAGCGCGAGAAGATCGCGGCCGGCCAGAAGAACGAGAAGGTGTTCGTCAATCCGCGCAATGCCGCGGCCGGTGCGGTGCGCCAACTCGATCCGGCCATCGCGGCGGCCCGGCCGCTGAGCTTTTTTGCCTATGGCCTCGGCGAAGTCACGCCGGCCGGCGAGGGCGGGCCCCAATTCGAGACCCAGTTCGACTGGCTGCAGCAGTTCCACGCCTGGGGCTTCCCGGTGGCGGCGCAGACGGCGCGCGCGCGCGGTGCGATCGAACTCATCGCCTTCCACGAGAACATCGGCCGCCAGCGCGATGCCTTGCCCTACGACATCGACGGCGTCGTCTACAAGGTCGACAGCATCGCGCTGCAGCGACAGCTCGGATTCGTTTCGCGCGAACCGCGCTGGGCGGTGGCGCACAAGTACCCGGCGCAGGAGCAGATGACCGAGGTGCTTGGCATCGAGGTGCAGGTGGGGCGCACCGGCAAGCTCACGCCCGTGGCCAAGCTCGCGCCGGTGTTCGTCGGCGGCGTGACCGTGACCAATGCCACGTTGCACAACGAGGACGAGGCCCGCCGCAAGGACGTGCGCGTGGGCGACAAGGTCATCGTGCGCCGCGCCGGCGACGTGATTCCCGAGGTGGTCGGCGTGGTGCCCGAGAGCCTCGCCAAGCCCGAGGGCGAGCGCGGGCCGCTCTTCACCATGCCGCACCAGTGCCCCGTCTGCGGATCGGAGGCGCTGCGCGAGGAGGGCGAGGTCGACTACCGCTGCACCGGCGGGCTCTTCTGCGCCGCGCAGCGCAAGGAGGCCATCCTGCACTTCGCGGCGCGCCGCGCCGTCGACGTCGACGGGCTCGGCGACAAGCTGGTCGAGCAGTTGGTGGACGCCAACCTGATCCGCACCTTGCCCGACCTCTACCGGCTCGGCTTCACCACGCTCGCGGGCCTCGACCGCATGGCCGAGAAATCGGCCGCCAACCTCGTTGCCGCGCTCGAAGCATCGAAGAAGACCACGCTGCCGCGCTTCCTGTTCGGGCTGGGCATCCGCCACGTGGGCGAAAGCACCGCGAAGGACCTGGCCAAGCACTTCGGCAAGCTCGATGCGATCATGGACGCGAGCGAAGAACAGCTGCTCGAGGTCAACGACGTCGGCCCGGTCGTTGCGCAGAGCCTGCGCACCTTCTTCGATCAGCCCCACAACCGCGAGGTGGTCGAGCAGCTTCGCGCCTGCGGCCTGACCTGGGAAGAGGGCGAGCCCGCCGCGCGCGCCCCGAAGCCGCTTGCGGGCCTGACCTTCGTCATCACCGGCACCCTTCCTACGCTCAGCCGTGACGAAGCGAAGGACAAGCTGGAAGCTGCAGGTGCGAAGGTGGCTGGTTCGGTCAGCAAGAAGACAAGCTACCTCGTAGCGGGCGAAGAGGCCGGCAGCAAGCTCGACAAGGCGCGCGAGATCGGCGTCGAGGTGATCGACGAGGCGCGTATGCTGGGGTTCCTCGCCAACGGCGTGCCGGCCGCCGGCGCGTAGCCCGCGAGGCGGGTTACCGCCGGTTACGCCACTTCATACCTGCGCAGTCATCAGGAACTACAAGGTGGCGTTGAACACCAAAGGCTGACTAAGGAGCCACTATGCAAAGAAATCGTGCTTTCGGCATTGCCATCGTTCTCGGCGGCATTGCGCTGCTGGGTGGCTGCGCGGCGGTGCCGGGCGACCCGTACTACTCGGGCGGCGGCTACTACTCCGATGGGCCCTACTACGGCGATCCGGTCGTGGTGCCGGCGCCGGTCTACATCCAGGGCGGTGGCTATTACGACGGCGGCCGCCGCTACTACGACCGCCGCCAGTACAACCGTCCGCACTACCCCGGCGTTCGTCCTGGGTACCCTGGTGTCCGTCCGGGCTACCAGGGTGGCGGGCGTCCGGGCTGGGGCGGTGGTGGTGGTCGTCCGCCGCCGCCGGTCGTGGGCAGCGGCGGTGGTCGGCCAGGCGTGTCGCCGGTGCCGGCCTACCGTACGCCGCCGCCCACCGGCCGTTCGCGGCTGTACACCTCGCCCGACAGCAAAGCCCCAGGCCAGCAGACGCCTCCCTGAGCGGCGGCGCGGGCGCTCGCGAGGCCCGGCACGATAATCGCGCCATGGCCATTCGCGACATCCTCAAAATGGGCGACCCGCGGCTGCTGCGCATGGCGCAGCCCGTGTCCGCCTTCCACACCGACGAACTGCACCTGCTGGTGCGCGACATGTTCGAGACGATGGCGGCGGTCCACGGTGCGGGCCTCGCGGCACCGCAGATCGGCGTCGACCAGCAGCTCGTGATCTTCGGCACCGACGTTGTCAACCCGCGCTACCCCGACGCGCCGCCCGTGCCGCGCACCGTGCTGCTGAATCCGGTGATCACGCCGATCGGCGACGAGGAGGAAGAGGGCTGGGAGGGCTGCCTCTCGGTGCCGGGCCTGCGCGGCGTGGTGCCGCGCTTCTCCAACATCCGCTACACCGGCTTCGATCCCTACGGCGATCCGATCGACCGCGTGGCGAGCGGTTTCCATGCGCGCGTGGTGCAGCACGAAGTCGATCACCTGCTCGGCAAGCTCTACCCGATGCGTGTGCGCGATTTCTCGCGCTTCGGCTACACCGATGTGCTGTTTCCGGGGCTGGACGCCGCCGACGACGACTGAGGCCGGGCGGGCCAAAAAAAAAGCCGGCTCGTCGCCGGCTGCAGGTTCAGTTGTACTTTCCGCCGAGCCCGAAGCGACCACCGCCGAACAGCGCGATCGCAATCGCCGAGAACAGGAACATGCCCTGCAGTTCGAGCGCCCAGCCGCCCTGGCCGTTGAGCGCGCCAAGGTCCTTCATGTGCACGAGCCAGATCGCGACCAGCATGTTGAGTGCGACGACCAGCGCGGCCGGCCGCGTGAACAGGCCCACGATCAGCAGCACGGGCGCGAGGATTTCGCCGACGTAGACCAGGTAGGCCATGGCCGCCGGCAGGCCATGCGACGCAAGCATGCCGCCGATGCCGTCGACGCCCTTGCCGACCTTCGCGATGCCGTGCAGCAGGATGAGAATGCCGAGTGCGACGCGCAGAACGAGCTTGCCGGTGTCATCGGATTTGGTCATGTGCAGATTCCAGGTGAAGTTGTGAGAGGCCTCTATGTTAGTGAATGCCGCGGGCAAACCGAAGCCCATCGCATCCGGCATATGCATCCAACCGCCCGTTCTTTGGCAAGCCGCCGCGCGGCCCCGTACACTGGCTTTTGCTTACTGTTGAGGAGAACACACCAATGAAAAGCCGATTCCGTCCCGCGCTCGCCCTTGCCGCCGCCGCCGCCATGCTCGCCGCCGCCGCGCCGGCCCTTGCCGGCAAGACCCTCGATGCGGTCAAGCAGCGCGGCACCCTCAAGTGCGGCGTGACCAACGGCGTGGCGGGCTTCTCCGCGCCCGACACGCAGGGCAACTGGTCGGGCCTGGACGTCGACACCTGCCGGGCCATCGCCGCGGCGGTGCTCGGCGACGCCAAGAAAGTCGACTTCGTGCCGCTCAATTCGCAGCAGCGCTTCTCGGCCCTGCAGGCCGGCGAGATCGACATCCTCGCGCGCAACACCACCTGGACGCTCACGCGCGATGCCTCGCTGGGCTTCAACTTCACCACCATCACGTACTACGACGGCCAGGGCTTCCTGGTGCCGAAGAAGCTCAAGGTGACGAGCGCCAAGCAGCTCAAGAACGCGACCATCTGCACGCAGTCGGGCACCACCAACGAGAAGAACGTGTCCGACTACTTCCGCGCGCAGAACATCCCGGTCAAGACCGTCGTGTTCGAGAGCTTCGAGGCCTCGTTCAAGGCCTTCTTCTCGGGCCGCTGCCAGGCCTTCACCACCGACGCCTCGGCACTCGCGGGCCTGCGCAACAAGGAAGCGCAGAACCCCGACGACTACCTGATCCTGCCCGAGCTGATCTCCAAGGAGCCGCTCGCGCCGCTGGTCCGCCGCGGCGACGACGAGTGGTTCGCGATCACCAAGTGGGTGCCGAATGCGCTCATCGAGGCCGAGGAGTACGGCGTCACGCAAGCCAACGTCGACCAGCTCAAGGCCGCCAGCAAGGACCCCGCGCAGCAGCGACTCGTCGGCACCGGCGAAGACCTCGGCAAGCTGCTCGGTCTCGACAAGGAATGGTCATACCGCGCGATCAAGGCCGTGGGCAACTACGGCGAGATGTTCGAACGCAACGTCGGCCCCAAGTCGGTGCTGAAGCTGCCGCGCGGCGCCAACAACCTCTGGAGCAAAGGCGGCCTGATCTACGCACCCCCGGTGCGATGAGCGGGCGGCCATCGCGCCGCGGCGTCTGGCTGGCCTGGGGCCTCCAGGCGCTGCTGGTGCTGGCCGTGCTGGCCGGTGCCGTCTGGGTGGTGAACCATGCGCTCGAGGTGCTGCGCGCACGCGGCGTGCGCTCGGGCTTCGACTTCCTGGCCGAGCCCGCGGGCTTTCCGATCAGTGAAGGCTGGCTCGATTTCGACGCCAGCCAGCCGTCGTGGCGGGCCTTCCTCGCGGGCCTCGTCAACACGGTGCGCGCGGCCGTGCCGGCGGCCATCTTCTCGGTCGTGCTCGGCACGCTGATCGGCATCGGCCGGCTCGCGCCGCACGTGCTGCTGCGCGGCATCTGCACCGCCTACGTCGAGCTGCTGCGTAACGTGCCGCTGCTCGTGCAGTTGCTGATGCTGGCCTTCGCCATCGCCAACCTGCTGCCCGACCCGACCGAGCCGGTGCCCCTGCTGCCGGGCGTCTGGCTCAGCAAGGGCGGCCTGAACGTGCCCTGGCCCACGGCGGGCGAGGGCGGTTGGTGGCCCACGCACCTCGAATGGCCCGAGCTCGGGAATTTCGGCGTCTTCGGCGGTGCGGCGCTGAGCCCTGAGTACGTGACCATCGTCGCGGGCCTGTCGCTGTACTCGGCGGCCTTCGTCGCCGAGATCGTGCGCGCGGGCATCCTGTCCGTTTCGCAGGGTCAGGTGCTGGCCGGGCAGGCGCTGGGCTTTGGTGCGGTTCAGCAGCTGCGCATCGTGGTCCTGCCGCAGGCGCTGCGGGTGATCGTGCCCTCGCTGACCAACCAGCTGCTGAGCCTGACCAAGAACTCGTCGCTGGCGGTGGCGGTGGGCTATCCGGAGCTGGTGTCGGTGGCCAATACCACCATCGGCTCGAACGGACGGGCCTTCGAGTGCATCGCGATCATCATGGCGGTGTACCTGCTGCTGTCGCTCGTGATCTCGCTCGTCATGAACCGCTACAACGCGCGCGTCGCACTGCGGGGGTGGCAATGAGGCACCCCGCGACGCCCGTCGCCTGGCAGAGCGAACTCTGGGGTTCGCCGTTGCGCGCGCTGGCCACGGTGGCGCTGCTCGCTCTGCTCGCATGGGGTGGTTGGCTGGCCGTCGACTGGGGTGTGCTGCATGCGGTGTTCCGGCCCGACGCCGACGCCTGCCGCGCGCTGCAGCACGGCGCCTGCTGGGGCGTGGTGGCCGAGAAGTGGCGCCCGATGCTGTTCGGCCGCTTCCCGTACGAGGCGCAATGGCGTCCAGCCATCGCGGTGGTGCTGCTGTCGGCGGTCACCGTGCTCAGTGCCTGGCCGCGCACCTGGCGCTGGTGGCTGGCGCCGCTCTGGCTGGTGTCGCTGGGGCTGTTCGTGCTGCTGATGCGCGGCGGCGTCATGGGCCTCGACTACGTGCCGACCAGCCGCTGGGGTGGTCTGCCGCTGACGATCGGCCTGGCGGTGGTGGGCCTCGCGCTGGCCTTTCCGCTCGCGCTGCTGCTGGCGCTCGGGCGTCGTTCGCACTGGCCGGTGTTGCGCACGCTGAGCGCGAGCTACATCGAGCTGGTACGCGGCGTGCCGCTGATCTCGGTGCTGTTCATGGCGTCGTTCCTGCTGCCGCTGCTGTGGCCCGCGGGCTGGCAGCCCGACGTGCTGGTGCGCGTGCTCGCGGGCCTGGCGCTGTTCGTCGCGGCCTACATGGCCGAGATCATTCGCGGCGGCCTGCAGGCCGTGCCGCGCGGGCAGACCGATGCCGCCATGGCGCTGGGCTTCGGCCGCTGGCCGGTGCAGCGCGACATCGTGCTGCCGCAGGCGCTGCGGCTCGTGGTGCCTGCGCTGACCAACAACGTGGTCGGCACGCTGAAGGACACCTCGCTGGTCACCGTGGTCGGGCTGTTCGAGCTGACCGGCGCGCTGGGCCTCGCGCTCGGCGGCGACCCGACCTGGCGGCCGTTCTATCTCGAGGGCTATCTGTTCATCGCGGCGATCTACTGGACGCTGTGCTTCGGGCTCTCGCGCTACAGCGCGTGGCTCGAGATGCGCCTCGGCCAGGGCCGGCGCTGACAGGAGGGAGCGCGGCCTTCAGCCCGCCAGCGCCTTGTCGACCAACTGCTGCGCCTCTTCGAGGATGCGGCCCAGGTGCTCCGGCCCCTTGAAGCTCTCGCCATAGATCTTGTAGATGTCCTCGGTGCCCGAGGGCCGCGCTGCGAACCAGCCGTTCTCGGTCACCACCTTCAGGCCGCCGATGGCCGCGGCGTTGCCGGGAGCGTGGCTCAGCACCTGCTCGATCTTCTCGCCGGCGAGCTCGGTGGATTTCACCTGGTCGGGCGACAGGCCCGAAAGCTTCTTCTTCTGCGCCACCGTGGCTGCCGCATCCACGCGGTTGGCCACCGGCCGGCCGAGGGCCTCGGCCAGTTCGGCAAAGCGCTCGCCGGGGTCGCGGCCGGTGCACGCGGCAATCTCGGCCGAGAGCAGTGCCGGCACGATGCCGTCCTTGTCGGTGGTCCAGACGGTGCCGTCGCGCCGCAGGAAGGTGGCGCCCGCGCTCTCTTCGCCGCCGAAGCCGAGCGACGCATCGACCAGACCGTCGACGAACCACTTGAAGCCCACCGGCACCTCGTACAGCCTGCGGCCCAGCCGGGCGGCCACGCGGTCGATCATGCGGCTGCTGACCACCGTCTTGCCCACCGCCGCCTGCGTCGGCCACTGCGGCCGGTGCGTGAACAGGTAGTCGACCATCACGGCGAGGTAGTTGTTCGGCTGCAGCAAGCCGGCGCCGCGCGTGACGATGCCGTGGCGGTCGTGGTCGGTGTCGCAGGCAAAGGCGATGCCGAAGCGCTCCTTGAGGCCGATCAGCTGGTGCATGGCATCGGGCGACGACGGGTCCATGCGGATGCGGCCGTCCCAGTCGAGCGACATGAAGCGGAAGGTCGGGTCGACCTCCTCGCGCAGCACGTGAAGGCGTTCGAGCTTGTAGCGCTCGGCGATCGCGGGCCAGTAGCGCACGCCCGCGCCGCCGAGCGGATCGACGCCGAGCTCGATCGGCACGCCGCGGATCGCGTCCATGTCGAGCACCTGCGCGAGGTCTTCGACATAGGTGTTGAGGTAGTCGTGGCGGTGCGTGGTCGACGCGCGCAGCGCACGCTCGAGCGGCATGCGCTTCACGCCTTCGAGGCCGTTCGCGAGAAAGCCGTTGGCCGCGGCCTCGACCGCCGAGGTGACGTCGCTGCCCGCGGGGCCGCCATGGGGCGGGTTGTACTTGAAGCCACCGCTCTCGGGCGGGTTGTGCGACGGCGTGATGACGATGCCGTCGGCCAGCCCGGTGGTGCGCCCGCGGTTGTAGCGCAGGATCGCGTGCGACACCGCCGGCGTCGGCGTGTACTCGTCGTCCTGCGAGAGCATCAGCTCGACGCCGTTGGCCGCGAGCACTTCCACCGCGCTGTCGAAGGCGGGCGTGGAAAGCGCATGCGTGTCGATGCCGAGGAACAGCGGGCCGTCGATGCCTTGCTTCTTGCGATGGTCGGCAATGGCCTGGCTGATCGCCAGCACATGCCATTCGTTGAACCCGTTGTCGAAGGACGAACCGCGATGCCCCGAGGTGCCGAAGGCCACGCGCTGCGCGGGCACCGACGGGTCGGGACGGTGGCTGAAATAGGCGGCCACGAGGCGGGGCACGTTCACCAGCAGATCGCTCGTGGCCGGTTGGCCGGGAAGGGCGGCGGCACGGGGCGCCTTGGTAGCAGGGCTCATCTTTGGGTTCTCGGGCTCGGGGAATTTTGAAGAAAGGCGACGGCGGCGGCCGGCGCAGCATACGCCGCGGCCCGGCCAACCCCAGGGTTCTAATATGATTTCGCGGTGCTCGCCGGTGTCAAGGTGTTGCGAGTCCCATGCGAACGTAAGCGGCTGCCGCACGCCGCGTCCCATCGATTGCGTTTTTCAGCCACTGACTTTTGTCGCTCCAACCACCACCCTCTTCAGCGCAGGACCTGTACGACGCAGGTTTCAAGCGCCTCCCGCCCGACGAGGTGCTCCGCCCGTTGATCGCCGGCTGGGCGCGCGAGGGCAAGCGTTGCACGGTGGTGTGCTTCATCGACCTCGACCGTTTTGCCGAAATCAACCGGCGCCTCGGCATGGCCGGCGGCAATGCGGCGCTCGAAGAGGCGCACCGCCGCGTCCGGTCGCAGATGCCGCGCGAAGGCGTGCTCGCGCGTGTGAACGGCGACGAATTCGCCGCGGTGTTTGCGGCCATCGGCAGCCCGCAGTGCCACCAGGTGCTCGAACGCATGCTCGCCGAGCTGGCCAAGCCCTGGAAGTGGGGCGGCCACACCGTCGATCTGCAAGGCAGCCTGGGCGCGCGGCTGCTCGATGCCGACGGGCCCGCGCCCGAACTGGCGCTGCGCCAGGCGAGCCATGCCGCCTACCTTGCCAAGCGTGCCGGAGACGGCCGCGTGCATTACTTCGATGCACCGCAGGCGCGCGTCGACGAGCAGCTGGTGAAGGCGCGCCGGCGCATCCAGGAAGGCCTGGAGCGCGATGAATTCTTTCTTTGCTACCAGCCCAAGGTCGACATGCAGCGCGGCGTCATGGTCGGCGTCGAGGCGCTCATCCGCTGGCAGCATCCCGAGCGCGGCCTGCTGCAGCCGGGCCAGTTCGTGCCGCTCACCGAAGGCGACGAACTCGCCGAGCGCATGGGCGACTGGGTCATCGGCGCGGCATTGCGCCAGGCCTACGAGTGGCGCGCCGCGGGCCTGCGCACCGCCATCAGCGTGAACGTGAGTCCGCAGCACATGATGCGCTGGGATTTCGTCGATCGCCTCGCGCAGCAGCTGGCGCGTTTTCCGCGCCTTGGCGCCGGCACGCTCGAACTCGAGATCCTCGAGACCACCGCAATCAGCAAGTTCTCGGTGGTGGCGAACTTCGTCGAGGCCTGCAAGGACCTGGGCGTTCCCGTGGCGATCGACGATTTCGGCACCGGCTATTCGTCGCTGACCTACCTGCGCCAGCTGCCGGTGACGTCGGTCAAGATCGACCAGTCGTTCATCCGCGGCATGCTCGAAAACGAGCAGGACAGGGCGATCGTGCAGGGCATCCTCGCGCTGCTGAAGGCGCTGGACCGCACCGCCGTGGCCGAGGGCGTGGAAACGCTCGCGCACGGCGAGGCCCTGCTCGCCATGGGCTGCACGCTCGCGCAGGGCTACGGCATCGCGATGCCGCTGGCGGCCGGCGAGATCCCGCACTGGGTGAAAGATTTCGAGCGCGCCGGGCGCTCGCGGGGCCTCAGGCTTCCAGCGCGTCCATGAGCTCGGTCTCGATCGCGAGCTGCGTCTTCTGGCCCTGCAGTTCGGGGCCGCTGATCAGAAAGGTGTCCTCCACGCGTTCGCCGAGCGTCGTGATCTTGGCGAGCTGCAGGTTCAGGTGGTGCCGCGCGAGCACGCGTGCCACCGAGTAGAGCAGCCCGGCGCGGTCGCTGGCCGAGATGTTGAGCAGCCAGCGCTGCGCCTTGTCGTCAGGCAGCAGGCTGATGCGCGGCTTGATCGGGAAGCTGCGCACGCGCCGCGACACCCGACCCACGCTCGGCGCCGGGAGCTCGCCGGCCTGGGTGAGCGTCTGGCCGAGGCCGGCCTCGACCATGTTGATCAGGTCGCGGTAGTGATCGGGCACGAAGGCGTTCACGATCTGGAAGGTGTCGAGCGCGTAGCCGTTGGTCGTGGTGTGGACCTTGGCATCGAGGATGCTGAACGACGACTGGTCGAAATAGCCGCAGATGCGTGCGAACAGGTCGGGCTGGTCGGGCGTGTAGACCACCACCTGCAGGCCTTCTCCCACCGGCGACAGCCGCGCCCGAACGATCGGCGGCGCCTTCGGGTCGACCGGTACTTTCGCCGGCGGCACGAAGCGCGACAGCTGCTTGGCATGCCAGGCGATCTCGCTGGCGTCGTGGCGCATGAAGTAGCGCACGTCGAGCGTGTCCCACAGCGCCTTGTGCGCCTCGAAGGGCTGGGCGTGCAGCGCGAGCTGCACCAGCGCCTCGCGCTTGCGCGATTCGACCTCCGCGTCGGGGTCGGGCATGCGTCCGCCGAGTGCGCGCAGGGTGTAGCGGTAGAGGTCTTCGAGCAGCTTGCCCTTCCAGGCATTCCACACGCGCGGCGAAGTGCCGCGAATGTCGGCCACCGTCAGCAGGTAGAGCGCCGTGAGGTAGCGCTCGTTGCCCACGCGCTTGGCGAAGGCGCCGATCACGTCGGGGTCGCCGAGGTCCTGCTTCTGCGCCACCTGGCTCATCACGAGGTGCTCGGCCACCAGGAACTCGATCAGCTTCGCGTCCTCGCGCGCAATGCCGTGCTGGCGGCAGAAGCGCTGCACGTCGCGGGCACCCAGCGTCGAATGGTCGCCGCCACGGCCCTTGGCGATATCGTGGAACAGCGCCGCCACGTAGAGGATCCAGGGCTTGTCCCAGCCCGCGGCCAGCTGCGAGCAGAACGGGTACTCGTGCGCGTGCTCGGCGATGAAGAAGCGCCGCACGTTGCGCAGCACCATCAGGATGTGCTGGTCGACCGTGTACACATGGAACAGGTCGTGCTGCATCTGGCCCACGATGCTGCGGAACACCCGCAGGTAGCGCCCCAGCACCGAGGTCTGGTTCATCAGCCTGAACGCATGCGTGATGCCGTAGGGCTGCTGCAGGATGCGCATGAAGGTCTGGTGGTTCGCCGGATCGTTGCGGAACCGGCTGTCCATGACGTGGCGCGCGTTGTAGAGTGCGCGCAGCGTGCGCGCCGACAGGCCCTTCACGCCGATGGTCTTCTGGTAGAGCAGGAAGGTCTCGAGCACGGCGTGCGGCTCGCGCTCGTAGAGGTCGTCGCTTGCGATCTCGATCAGGCCCGCGCGCTCGTAGAAGCGCTCGTTGATCGGCGTGTGCTGCTCGTCGGCCGGCTGCAGCCGCTCGGCGATGTTCAGCAGCAGGATCTGGTTGAGCTGCGACACCGCCTTGGCCGCCCAGTAGTAGCGCCGCATCAGCGCCTCGCTGGCCTTGCGCTGCGACTCGCCCTCGTAGCCGAAGGTCGCCGCCACGGCGGTCTGCAGGTCGAACACCAGCCGGTCCTCGCGCCGATTGGCGATCACGTGCAGCCGCGCGCGGATCAGCGAGAGCAGGGCCTCGTTGCGCTTGATCTGCTGTGCCTCGAACGGGGTCGCGAGGCCGTTCTTCGCAAGGTCGTCCCAGCGGCTGCCGAAACCCGCGGCCCTGGTCATCCAGAGGATCGTCTGCAGGTCGCGCAGGCCGCCTGGCGATTCCTTGCAGTTGGGCTCGAGCGCGTAGGGCGTGTTGTCGTACTTCTGGTGCCGGTGGCGCATTTCCTGCGACTTGGCCATGAAGAACGCCTGCGGATCGATCGCCCCGGCGAAGCGGCCGCAGAAGGTGGTGAAGAGCTTCCTGTCGCCGGTGACGAGCCGCGCCTCGAGCAGCGAGGTCTGGACCGTGACGTCTTTCTCGGCCTCGGCCAGGCATTCGTCGAGCGTGCGCACGCTCGAGCCGATCTCGAGGCCCGCATCCCAGCAGTGGCCGATGAAGGCCTCGATGCGCGACGGCTCGACGCCGCCGTCCTGCCCGTCGGGCGGCAGCAGCAGCAGCACGTCGACGTCCGAGTACGGGAACAGCTCGCCGCGGCCGAAGCCGCCGACCGCGACCAGCGCCAGCGCGTTGCCGAAGCCAGCCTCGTTCCAGAGCGTGCAGAGCGTGCGGTCGGCCAGCGCCGACAGCTGCCGCAGCACGGCATGCACGCTGCGCGTCGGCGCGCGTGCGAAGCGCAGAGTGTCGAAGAGCGCCAGCTTCCTGGCGCGATAGTTCTCGCGCAGCGTCGCGACGTCGAGCTTGGCGGGTTCGATCACGGCCGGGGTGCGCTCTGGCGGGTCAGGTCTTGGTGGCGGCGACGAACGAGGGCAGGGGCGGGCTGCCTTCGGACAGCGTCAGCACCTCGTAGCCCGTCTCGGTGACCAGCACCGTGTGCTCCCATTGCGCCGACAGCGAACGGTCGCGCGTGACGATGGTCCAGCCGTCGTACTGGCCGCCCTTGAAGTCTTCTTTCACCTCGCGCCGGCCGGCGTTGATCATCGGTTCGATCGTGAAGATCATGCCGGGCTTGAGTTCTTCGAGGGTGCCGGGGCGGCCGTAGTGCAGCACCTGCGGTTCCTCGTGGAAGCGCTGGCCGACGCCGTGGCCGCAGAATTCGCGCACCACCGAGAAGCCGTGCCCTTCGGCAAACTTCTGGATCGCATGGCCGATGTCGCCGAGGTGGGCGCCGGGACGCACCTGCAGGATGCCGTGCCACATCGCCTCGAAGGTGAGCGAGCACAGGCGCTTGGCCGCGATGGAGGCGTCGCCGACCACGAACATTCGGCTGTTGTCGCCGAACCAGCCGTCCTTGATGACGGTGACGTCGATGTTCATGATGTCGCCCTTCTTCAAGGGCTTTTCATTGGGAATGCCGTGGCAGACCACGTGGTTCACCGAGGTGCAGAGCGACTTCGGGAACGGCACGCTGCTCGCGCCCATGTAGCCCACCGTGGCCGAGGTGGTGCCCTGCTTGACCATGTATTCGGCGGCCAGCCGGTCGATTTCGTTCGTGGTGACCCCGGGCTTGACGAAGGGGGTGAGGTAGTCCAGCACCTCGGAGGCCAGGCGGCAGGCGACGCGCATGGCTTCGATGCCCGCCGCGTCTTTATAGGTAATGCTCATGGCCCGAATTATCCCATCGGCCCCGGCTAAAATTCCGGGTTAACGCGGATGACCCCAGTCAGCGGCCATCCGCTCGATCCTGACCTCCAACGCGGCCCTCGAGGCCACCATTCGACCGTGACGCAGCCCGCACCCCAAGCCCTTCCCGTCGTAACCATGTTCGAGGGCGGCAGCGCACTCAGCGATTTCCGTGCGCGGCAGCTGCTGCCGAAGCTTGCGGCCATCGA
The DNA here is from genome assembly GCF_057657255.1 of Variovorax sp. Soil_C_19. Classification (NCBI taxonomy): domain Bacteria; kingdom Pseudomonadati; phylum Pseudomonadota; class Betaproteobacteria; order Burkholderiales; family Comamonadaceae; genus Variovorax; species Variovorax sp. Soil_C_19. The sequence goes on from NZ_JBDGIV010000001.1 coordinate 865,194, forward strand.
TCCGCGCATCGAGGGCATTTCGGCGCGCTTCGTGCACCTCGTGGTGACCGACGCCTCGCTCGACACCGCGGCCCGCGAGCGCTTTGCGGCGCTGCTGACCTACGGCGAACCCTACGAGGCGCCGGCGTCCAAGGCCGGTGCGTCGGTGGTCGTCACGCCGCGCCTGGGCACCGTCTCGCCCTGGGCTTCCAAGGCCACCGACATCGCCCACAACTGCGGCCTGGCGCTGCGCCGCGTCGAACGGGTCACGCAATACCACCTGAAGCTCAAGGCGCCGCTGATCGGCAAGGCCCCGGTGCTCGACGGCGATGCGCTCGCCGCCGTGGCCGCGCCGCTGCACGACCGCATGACCGAATCGGTGCTCGCCACCGTCGAGCAGGCGGCGAGCCTGTTCAGCGAACTGCCGGCCCAGCCGATGGCGCTGGTCGATGTGCAGGGCGGCGGCCGCGCGGCGCTGGTGGCGGCCAACACCGGCTTCGGGCTCGCGCTCGCCGAGGACGAGATCGATTACCTCGTCGAGGCCTTCACGCGGCTCGGGCGCAACCCGAGCGACGTCGAGCTGATGATGTTTGCCCAGGCCAACAGCGAGCACTGCCGCCACAAGATCTTCAACGCCGACTTCACCATCGACGGGGTGGCGCAGCCGCAGAGCCTGTTCTCGATGATCCGCCACACCGAGCGGCAGAACCCGCAGCACACCGTGGTGGCCTACGCGGACAACGCCTCGATCATGGAAGGCTCGACGATCGAGCGCTTCGTGCCCGAACAGGGCTCGCAGAACTACCGCAAGGACAGCGCCCTGAGCCACGTGCTGATGAAGGTCGAGACGCACAACCATCCGACCGCCATTTCCCCGTTTCCGGGCGCTTCCACCGGCGCCGGCGGCGAGATCCGCGACGAGGGCGCCACCGGCCGCGGCTCCAGGCCCAAGGCGGGCCTGACCGGCTTCACCGTCTCGAAGCTCTGGCCCGAAGCGGGCCACTATGGCAAGCCCGAGCACATCGCGAGCCCGCTGCAGATCATGACCGAGGGCCCGCTCGGAGGCGCCGCGTTCAACAACGAATTCGGCCGGCCCAACCTGCTCGGCTATTTCCGCGAGTACGAGCAGGCGGTGGCCAGCGACGTCGACACCGTGCAGCGCGGCTACCACAAGCCGATCATGATCGCGGGCGGCCTCGGCAGCATCGACGCCACGCAGACGAAGAAGATCCTGTTCCCGGCCGGCTCGCTCCTGATCCAGCTCGGCGGCCCCGGCATGCGCATCGGCATGGGTGGCAGCGCCGCCAGCTCGATGGCCACCGGCGCCAATGCGGCCGAGCTCGACTTCGACTCGGTGCAGCGCGGCAACCCGGAGATCGAGCGCCGTGCGCAGGAGGTCATCAACCACTGCTGGCAGCAGGGCGCCGCCAATCCGATCCTTGCGATCCACGACGTCGGCGCGGGCGGCCTGAGCAATGCGTTCCCCGAGCTCACCAACGACGCCGGCCGCGGTGCGCGCTTCGACCTGCGCGCCGTGCCGCTCGAGGAATCGGGCATGGCGCCGAAGGAAATCTGGTGCAACGAGAGCCAGGAGCGTTATGTGCTGGCAATCGCGCCCGAGTCGCTCGAACAGTTCAAGGCCTTCTGCGAGCGCGAGCGCTGCCCGTTCGCGGTGGTTGGCGTGGCGACCGAGGAGCGCCAACTGGTCGTGGCGGACGAGGGGCCCGAGGTTCAGCCGGTCGACATGCCGATGGATGTTTTGCTCGGCAAGCCGCCGAAGATGCACCGCGACGTGAAGACCGTCGCCCGCACGTTCAAGCCGCTCGAGCTCACGGGCGTCGACCTGCAGAAGGCCGCGATCGACGTGCTCTCGCACCCGACCGTGGCGTCCAAGCGCTTCCTCATCACCATCGGCGACCGCACCGTCGGCGGATTGAGCCACCGCGACCAGATGGTCGGCCCGTGGCAGGTGCCCGTGGCCGACTGCGCGGTGACGCTGGCCGATTACAAGGGATTTGCGGGCGAGGCCATGAGCATGGGCGAGCGCACGCCGCTGGCCGCGCTCGACGCGCCGGCCTCGGGCCGCATGGCCGTGGCCGAGGCCATCACCAACCTGCTGGCCGCGCCGATCGAGCTGTCGCGCGTCAAGCTGTCGGCCAACTGGATGGCGGCCTGCGGCGAGCCCGGCGAGGACGCCGCGCTGTACGAGACCGTGAAGGCGGTGGGCCTCGAGCTGTGCCCGGCGCTGGGCGTGTCGATCCCCGTCGGCAAGGATTCGCTGTCGATGCGCACGCAATGGAACGACGGCGCCCAGGCCAGGAAAGTCACCTCGCCCGTGAGCCTGATCGTGACCGCCTTCACCACGCTCGAGGACGTGCGCGGCACGCTCACGCCGCAGCTCGATGCCGAAGAGCCCGACACCACGCTGGTGCTGATCGACCTCGGCCGCGGCCAGCATCGCATGGCCGGCAGCATCCTCGCGCAGACGCTGGGCCAGACGGGCGACCGGGTGCCCGACCTCGACGATCCGGCGCAGCTCGTCGCGCTGGTCAAGGCCGTGAACGCGCTGCGTGCCGACGGCAAGATTCTCGCGATGCACGACCGCAGCGACGGCGGGCTGTTTGCCACGGCCTGCGAGATGGCCTTTGCCGGCCACGTCGGCGTGGCGCTCAACGTCGACATGCTGGTCACCGAAGGCGACGGCATCTCCGACAGCCGCATGGAGACCGGCGACGCCAAGAACTGGGCGCAGCAGGTCAGCGCGCGGCGCGAGGAGCTCACGCTCAAGGCGCTCTTCAACGAGGAGCTCGGCATGGTGCTGCAGGTGCGCACCGCCGAGCGCAACGACGTGATGCAGGTGCTGCGCGCCCATGGCCTCAGCGCCCACAGCCATTTCGTCGGCAAGACCCGGCCTGCGAGTTCGGAAATCGAGGCCGGCAAGGGCAAGCTCGAGATCTGGCGCGATGCCAAGCCGGTGTTCAGCGCCACGCTGGCCGACCTGCACCAGGTGTGGGATGCAGTGAGCTGGAAGATCGCGCGCGAACGCGACAACCCGGCCTGCGCCGATGCCGAGCATGCCGCGGCCGGCGATCCGTCCGATCCCGGTCTGCATGTATTTCTCCCTCTCCCTCCGGGAGAGGGCAGGGGTGAGGGCGGCGGCGCCAACGCCCCCGCTATCTTGCAATCACGTCCCAAGGTCGCCATCCTGCGCGAGCAGGGCGTCAACTCGCACGTCGAAATGGCCTATGCCTTCACCGACGCCGGCTTCGACGCCTTCGACGTGCACATGACCGACCTGCAGACGGGCCGGGCCGACCTGTCGCAGTTCAAGGGCGTGGTCGCCTGCGGCGGCTTCAGCTACGGCGACACGCTGGGCGCGGGCATCGGCTGGGCGCGCAGCATCACCTTCAACCCCCGGCTCGCCGAGCAGTTCAAGGGCTTCTTCGGACGCGCCGACACCTTCGGACTGGGCGTGTGCAACGGCTGCCAGATGTTTGCCGAGCTGGCTGACATCATCCCGGGCGCCGAGGCCTGGCCGCGCTTCACCACGAACCAGAGCGAGCGCTTCGAGGCGCGGCTGTCGATGGTCGAGGTGCTCGAATCGCCGAGCCTCTTCTTCGCAGGCATGGCCGGCGCGCGCCTGCCGATCGCGGTGGCGCACGGCGAGGGCTATGCCAACTTCAAGCACCGCGGCGACGCCACGAAGGCCATCGCCGCGATGCGCTATGTCGACAACCACGGCCAGCCGACCGAGCAGTACCCGTTCAATCCGAACGGCAGCGCCGGTGGCCTGACCTCGGTCACCACGGCCGACGGCCGATTTACGGCGGTGATGCCGCACCCGGAACGGGTGTTCCGCAATATCCAGATGAGCTGGACCGCGGGCGGCAAGAACGACTTCAGCCCCTGGATGCAGATCTGGCGCAACGCCCGGAATTGGGTCGGCTAGCTCTTGCAGACCTGGGCCAAGAGTGGACGGGCCAGCGCCGGATGGGTTGCCTGTTCCGGATCCCATTTCCACAGCGCCAGCGTGCCCATGATGGCGGTGCGCTCCTTGCCGCCGGCCTGCGCGTACAGGCGCTTCTGCAGGTTCTGCGCTCGTCGGCCGGCGCAGTCGACGGCCACCGTGTCAACCGTCGACCGGTAGCTCCCCAGCATGCCGCTGTCGCGTTCGCGGGAAAAATCCACCAGCACCAGTGCCACCGGGTAGGGGCGATCGTCGTCCGCGTTGTGGTTGGCGACATCGATCAGTCCCCTCGGGTCGAACTGGATGGCGGTCACGTCCTTGCCGAAGCCGACACCCGGCAACGGCACCCAGTTGGAAGGCTGTGCCATGGCGGCCGTGCATGCGGCCACAGCCGTCACGAGCAGGATGGAGATTCTCGACACACGGGTAGCGGCTTGGTGCATGGATTGAGTCTTGAAAATGAAAAAAGCGGCCCACGGGCCGCCTTTAAGTTTAAGCAGCGCGATGCCGCGTCTTATTCGATCTTCGCCTTCGCGCGCAGTTCTTCCTGGTACTTCTGCAGGCGCTGCTGCTGCAGCTGCTGCGTGATCTGCGGCTTCACTTCTTCCATCGTCGGCAGCTGGGCCTGGCGGATGTCGTCGATGCGGATGATGTGGTAGCCGAACTGGGTCTTCACGGGCGCGGCCGTGGTCTCGCCCTTCTTGAGCTTGATCATGGCTTCCGAGAACTCGGGCACGAAGCTCGCGGGGTTGGCCCAGTCGAGGTCGCCGCCGTTGGCGCCCGATCCCGGGTCCTTGCTCTGCTTCTTGGCGATGTCCTCGAACTTGCCGCCCTTCTTGAGGTCGGCCAGGATCTTCTTGGCCTGGTCTTCGTTCTCGACCAGGATGTGGCGCGCCTTGAATTCCTTGCCGCCGTTGGCCGCGACGAACTTGTCGTACTCGGCCTTCACATCGGCGTCGGACACCGCGTTTGTCTTGCGGTGGTTTTCGAACAGCGCGCGGATCAGGATGGCCTGGCGGGCCAGTTCGAGCTGGTTCTTGTAGTCGTCGGTGGCGTCGAGGCCCTGCTTCTGCGCTTCCTGCATGAAGACTTCACGCGCGACGATCTCTTCGCGAAGCTGGCTCTGCATTTCGGGTGTGACGGGGCGGCCGGCGGCGGCCAGCTGCTGGGCCAGCACGTCCATGCGCGCCTTGGGCACCGGCTTGCCGTTGACGATGGCTGCGTTCTGTGCCACTGCCGCCATGGGAATGGCACCGATCAGCGCTGCGGCCGCGAGGGCCTGCAAGAGTTGTTTTTTCATGGAATGAGTATCAGCTGGAGGGGAAGTGCGCTCGAACGACAGAACGGGCGCGTGAAGAAAAAGTGCGGCGTGAGGGACCGGAAAGACGACTCAAAGCACTTCGATGGCGATGGCGTGCAGGCCCTGCGCGATGAAAATCTGGAGGGCATCATACACAAGGCGATGGCGCGCCACCCGGGGCTTTCCTTCGAAGTGCGGGGAGGCGATGCGAACCCGGAAATGGGTGCCGCGGCCTTCGGCGTTGGCGCCGGCGTGGCCCGCGTGGGCGGCGCTTTCGTCGATGACCTCGAGCACGGTGGGGTCGAGCGCCTTGCGCAGCGCCGCCTCGAGCTCATGGACGGTCGGCGGCGGGTGGCCGTCGGCGGTGACGTTCGCGGCATTCATGCGGCGGGCTTGTCGTCGTTCTTGAGATGCGGCGAGATGTAGAGCCCCTGCGCCACCAGGAAGACCAACGGGAAGATGTAGCCCCAGAGCTTGAACTCGACCCAGGCCTCGGTGCTGAAGTAGGCCGCCACGTAGCCGTTGACCACCGCCATGAAGAGGCAGTAGCCGATCCACGCCACGTTCAGGCGCTGCCAGATGTTGTCGGGCAGCTGCAGCTGCGCGCCCAGCAGCATCTTGAGAAAGTTCTTGCGCAACGCCCAGAGCGCCACCGCGAGCGCGATTGCCATCGCACCGTAGAGCACCGTCGGCTTCCACTTGATGAAGCGGTCGTCGTGCAGCACCAGTGTCAGCGTGCCGAACAACAGGATCAGCACCAGCGTGGCCTTCTGCATCGCCTGCAGCTTGCGTTCCATGGCGTAGATGACGGCCATCTGCACCACCGTGGCAGCCATCAGCACGCCGGTGGCCGTGTAGATGTCGCCCAGCTTGTAGGCGCCGAAGAACAGCAGGATCGGAAAGAAGTCGAGCAGCAGTTTCATTATTTCTTCTGGAAATCGAGCGACGCCGAGTTCATGCAGTAGCGCAGGCCGGTTTCGGTGGGTCCGTCGGGAAACACGTGGCCCAGGTGGGCGCCGCATTGGGCGCATACGTTCTCGGTGCGCACCATGCCGTGCGAACGGTCGACGATATTGCGGATAGCGCCGGGCACGGCCGCTTCGGAAAAGCTGGGCCAGCCGCAGCCGGCGTCGAACTTGGTCGTCGACTCGAACAGCTTCGCGCCGCAGCAGATGCAGTGGTAGGTGCCGTCGTCCCAATGCGCCTCGTACTTGCCGGTGAAGGGGCGTTCGGTGGCTGCATGGCGCGTGACCTCGAAGGCCGCGGGCTCGGCGCCCTTTTCAGCGAGCAGGGCTTTCCATTCGGCGTCGGTCTTGTCGGTGGGAGTGGTCATGATGAACAGCTGATCTCGATCGTGGAGGCCCAGTCGGGCGGGAACCCGGCGTAGTCGTCGAAGCCGGGATGTTCGTCAAATGGGGTCTCGAGCAGGCTCAGCAAGGTGGCCACGCCCGAGAAGTCCTTCTGTGCTGCCGCTTCGATGGCCTGCTGGCCCAGGTGGTTCCTGAGCACGAACTTGGGGTTCGCCTGCAGCATCGAATCGGCCGCCGCCGGCCCGGTGTTCTGCCCGTGCCGCTCCCGAAAGGATAGCATCCAGGCGTCGAAGCCCGCGCGGTCGAGGAACAGGTCGCGCACCGGCTCGGCGCTGCCGTCGGCCATGGCGTGCGACAGCCGGCGCCAGAAGATCGTGTAGTCGACCTTTTCCGCGGCCAGCAGCTTCAGCACGCCCTCGATCAGCGCGCGGTCGTCGCCGGCCGGCACGCCGATGCCGAGCTTGGCGCCCATGCGCTGCTCGAACGCGGCCGGGAACACCGTCTTGTACGACGCGAGCGCGGCCACCGCAGTCTCTTCGTCGCCGATCAGCGGCAGCAGCGCCTGGGCGAGGCAGAACAGGTTCCAGTAAGCCACGTTGGGCTGCTGGTTGAAGGCGTAGCGGCCTTCGGTGTCGCTGTGGTTGCAGATGTGGCGCGGATCGAAGCCGTCGAGAAACTGGAACGGCCCGTAGTCGATGGTGAGCCCGAGGATGCTCATGTTGTCGGTGTTCATCACGCCATGGCAGAAGCCCACGGCCTGCCACTGCGCAAGCAGCGCGGCGGTGCGCTCGCTCACGGCCTCGAGGAAGGCCGCATAGGCGTTGCCGCCGAAACGGTCGGTGCCGCGGCAGGCCGGGTAGTAGCGGTCGATCACGTAGTCGGCCAGCGCCCGCAGGGCATCGTGCTGCTGGTTGGCGGCAAAGTGCTCGAAGTGACCGAAGCGGATGAAGCTCGGTGCCACGCGGGTCACCACGGCGGCGGTCTCTATCTCTTCGCGGCGCACGCGCGCATCGGAGCCGGTGACGCACAAGGCCCGGGTGGTTGGAATGCCCAGACCGTGCATCGCCTCGCTGCAGAGGAATTCGCGGATGCTCGAACGCAGCACCGCGCGGCCGTCGCCCATGCGCGAGTAGGGCGTGCGCCCGGCGCCCTTGAACTGGACTTCGAGCCCGCCCGCGGTTTCGCCGAGCATGATGGCGCGGCCGTCGCCGAGCTGGCCGGCCCACACGCCGAACTGGTGGCCGCTGTACACCGTGGCGAACGGCGCCGTGCCTACCACCGGGATGTTGCCGGTCAGCGCCTCGAGCGCCGCGTCGGTGCGCCAGCCCTCGGGCAGGCCGAGCTCGCGCGCGACGCGCTCGCTGTGGCCAACCCAGTACGGCGGCGTCGGGGACACCAACGGCGTGGGCTGCAGCGCGGTGAAGAAGCGCGGCCCCAGCGTGGCAAAGCCGGGCACCCATGTCAGGCCCAGGTCGGCAGTGTGGGCGGCGTGGTAGGAGGAGGAGGCGAGTGCGTCGGTGCTGCCGGTTGCACCGGCAGGCTGGCTCGTGGGCGTCATGAATGGATTGTCCGGCAGAGTGCGAGACCCCTTGCGCCGGGGGGCCTCAGCATTCGAGGGCGTCCTACCTTTCGGTAGACAGGCCGCGCATGTGACAGCAGCGTGTCCGCGCAGTGCGGGTTTCTGGCATTGTGCGAACGCACAAAGATTGCGTGAATCCCCTCATGTTCGAAACCGCTGAAATCGCTGAAAGAAGGAGCCTGTAGATGCTGGGTTTGATGCAAGACCAACCGCTTTTGATCTCGTCGCTGATCGAGTTCGCCGAGCGCCACCATGGCGACGCCGAGATCGTCTCGCGGCGGGTCGAGGGCGATGTCCACCGGAGTTCGTGGAGCCAGATCGCATCGCGTTCTCGGCAGGTCGCCAACGCGCTCGACGGCGAGCAGCTGCTCTTCAGCGACCGGGTCGCGACCCTGGCCTGGAACGGCTACCGCCACCTCGAGCTGTACTACGGCGTGAGCGGCACCGGTCGGGTGCTGCACACCATCAATCCGCGCCTGCATCCCGACCAGATCGCCTGGATCGCCAACCATGCCGAAGACCAGATCCTCTGCTTCGACCTGAGCTTCCTGCCGCTGGTGCAGGCGGTGCATGCCAAGTGCAGCACGGTGCGCAAGTGGGTTGCGCTGTGCGACGCCGACAGGCTGCCGGCCGACAGCGGCATCCCGGGCCTCGTGAGCTACGAGGACTGGATCGGCGGCCATTCGAACGACTACGACTGGCCGAGCTTCGACGAGAACTCGGCTTCGAGCATGTGCTACACGAGCGGCACCACCGGCAACCCGAAGGCCGCGCTCTACAGCCACCGCTCCACGCTGCTGCACGCCTACGCCGCGGCGCTGCCCGACGTGATGCGCATCTCGGCGCGCGATGCGGTGCTGCCGGTGGTGCCGATGTTCCACGTCAACGCCTGGGGCATTCCGTATTCGGCCGCGCTCGTCGGCGCCAAGATCGTGTTCCCCGGCCCGGCGCTCGACGGCAAATCGGTGTTCGAACTCATCGAGTCCGAAGGCGTCACCTTTGCCGCCGGCGTGCCCACCGTGTGGCAGATGATGCTCGGCCACATGCAGGCCAACGACCTGAAGTTCTCGACCCTGGAGCGCACCGTGATCGGCGGCTCGGCCTGCCCGCCGGCCATGATCCGCGCGTTCCAGGACCTCTACAAGGTCGAGGTGCTGCATGCCTGGGGCATGACCGAGATGAGCCCGCTCGGCACGCTGTGCACGCTCAAGAACAAGCACCTGGCCATGCCCGCCGAGGCGCAGGTCGCCATTCGCCAGAAGCAGGGCCGCGCGATCTTCGGCGTCGACATGAAGATCGTCGACGGCGACGGCAAGGAGCTGCCCTGGGACGGCAAGGCCTTCGGCGACCTGCTCGTCAAGGGGCCCTGGGTCGTCAAGGAATACTTCAAGGGCGAGGGCGGCAATCCGCTCGTGCCCGACGCGCAGGGCCGCGGCTGGTTCCCGACCGGCGACGTCGCCACCATCGATCCCGACGGCTTCCTGCAGATCACCGACCGCAGCAAGGACGTGATCAAGTCGGGCGGCGAATGGATCAGCTCGATCGAGATCGAGAACATCGCCGTCGCGCATCCGGCCGTGGCCATGGCCGCCTGCATCGGCGTGGCACACCCCAAGTGGGACGAGCGGCCGATCATCGCGGTGGTCAGGAAGCCCAACACCGAGGTCACGCGCGAGGAGCTGCTTGGTTTCTACGAAGGCAAGACCGCCAAGTGGCAGGTTCCCGACGACGTGGTGTTCGTCGAGGCGATCCCGATCGGCGCCACCGGCAAGATCCTCAAGACCCGGCTGCGCGAAATGTTGAAGGACTACAAGCTGCCTATGGGTTGAGCGCACAGGTGTCGCGCGTGCGATAGCGGGGCCGGGTTTGCGGCCCGGCTTGCGGGCATTCCCTGTGCGGCGGCGAAAAGCGCGCTTGTACCCTGCGGCCTCACCCTCAAACGGAGACCTTGTCATGCATCCTGCGATCCACTCAGCTGCCTCCTGCGCCATCCTGCTTGCCGCGACGGCCGCGTTCGCCCAGAAGGGCGAGACCGTGAAGGTCGCCTGGCTCGATCCGCTCTCCGGCCTCATGGCGGCGGTGGGCACCAACCAGCTCAAGACCACGCAGCTGCTCGTCGAGGAATTCAACAAGAAGAACGCGTCGGGCGTGAAGTTCGAGCTGATCGCCATCGACAACAAGCTGAGCCCGCAGGAAACCACCGCCGCACTGCGCTCGGCCATGGACCAGGGTGCGCGCTACGTGCTGCAGGGCAATGGCTCGGGCCCGGCGCTCGCGATCATGGATGCGATCGAGAAGAACAACGCCCGCAACCCGGGCAAGGAGATGGTCTACATCAACTACGCGGCCGTCGACCCCGACCTGACCAACAGCAAGTGCAGCTACTGGCACTTCCGGCTCGACGCCGACACCTCCATGAAGATGGAGGCGCTGACCACCTTCATGAAGGAGCAGCCGGACATCAAGAAGGTGTACATCCTCGGGCAGAACTATTCGCACGGCCAGCAGGTCTCGAAGTTCGCCAAGGAAGGTCTCAAGGCCAAGCGCCCCGACATCGAGATCGTCGGCGACGACCTGCACCCGCTCGCGCAGGTGCGCGACTTCTCGCCGTACATCGCCAAGATCAAGGCCTCCGGCGCCGACTCGGTCATCACCGGCAACTGGGGTTCCGACCTGGCACTGCTTCTCAAGTCGGCCAACGACTCGGGCCTGAACATCAAGTTCTTCACCTACTACGCCTACGGCACCGGTGCGCCGACTGCCATGGGCGCCGGCTCCGACGGTCGGGTCTACGCCGTCGGCTACGGCCACTACAACATGGGCGGCGAGATCCAGCGCCTGATGGGCGAGTTCAAGAAGAAGATGGGCGACGACATGGTGCAGACCTCGATCTACACCGCGTTCGCGATGCTCGACACCGCCTTCGCGAAGGCTCGAACCACCGATCCCGTGAAGGTCGCGGCCACGATGGAGGGCATGAAGTTCAAGAGCTTCAACGGCGAGGTCGAGATGCGCAAGGCCGACCACCAGCTGCAGCAGGGGCTCTTCATCACCCGTTGGCAGAAGGCCGGCGGCAAGTTCCCCTACGACGCCGAGAACACGGGCTACACGCTGGCGCCCGTGAAGCACTACGAGGCGTACGTCGCGAGCACGCCGACCACCTGCCAGATGAAGCGTCCCTGAGGATGCGCGAGCCGGGTTCTACCCGTGGGTAGGAAATGCCTACCCGCGGGTAGCATCCCTTGGTTTTTCAGTGTCGCCTGCGCGATAGAAAACGGGCCCTGCGGCCGGCTTCTTACGGGCATTCCCTGAGGGGAGGGGCCCTAAACGCTTGTACGCTCGTGCAGCTTTCAAAACGGTTTTGACCAGGAGATATAGATCGTGAAATTCGCTCTGAAATTCGCTACTGCAGCCATCCTCACAGCCGCCGCCACCGGCGCCCTGGCCCAGAAGGGCGAAACCGTGAAGATCGCCTGGCTCGATCCGCTGTCGGGCCTCATGGCCGCGGTGGGCACCAACCAGCTCAAGACCTTCCAGTTCCTGGCCGAGGAGTTCAACAAGAAGAACGCCGCCGGCGTGAAGTTCGAGATCATCGGCATCGACAACAAGCTGAGCCCGCAGGAAACCACCGCCGCGCTGCGCTCGGCCATGGACCAGGGTGCACGCTACGTGGTGCAGGGCAACGGCTCCGGCCCGGCGCTCGCGATCATCGATGCGCTCGAAAAGCACAACGCCCGCAACCCGGGCAAGGAGATGGTCTACATCAACTACGCGGCCGTCGACCCCGACCTGACCAACAGCAAGTGCAGCTACTGGCACTTCCGGCTCGACGCCGACACCTCCATGAAGATGGAAGCGCTGACCACCTTCATGAAGGAGCAGCCCGAGATCAAGAAGGTCTACCTGCTCAACCAGAACTACTCGCACGGCCAGCAGGTATCCAAGTTCGCCAAGGACAACCTCAAGACCAAGCGCCCCGACGTCGAGATCGTCGGCGACGACCTGCATCCGCTCGCACAGGTGCGCGACTTCTCGCCGTACATCGCCAAGATCAAGGCCTCCGGCGCCGACTCGGTCATTACCGGCAACTGGGGCTCCGACCTGGCGCTGCTCATCAAGGCGGCCAACGACTCGGGCCTGAACGTCAAGTTCTATACCTACTACGCCGTCACCAACGGCACGCCGACCGCCATGGGCGCGGCCTCGGACGGCAAGGTCTACCAGGTGGGCTACAGCCACTACAACGCGCCGGGACCGGTCCAGCCGCTGATGAACGAGTTCAAGAAGAAGTTCAACGACGACATGTACACCACCGCCGTCTACACGGTGTACGCCATGCTCAGCGAAGCCTTCGTGCGCAGCAAGTCGACCGACCCGGTCAAGGTGGCCGCCGCGATGGAAGGCATGAAGTTCAAGAGCTTCAACGGCGACGTCGAGATGCGCAAGGCCGACCACCAGCTGCAGCAGGGCCTGTGGATCACGCGCTGGCAGAAGGCCGACGCCAAGAACCCGTACAGCCCCGAGAACACCGGCTACACGCTGGCACCCGTCAAGTTCTACGAGGCCTACGTGGCCAGCACGCCCACCACGTGCCAGATGAAGCGTCCGACCTCCTGATCGAACGCTGAGCGGTCGAGGCCCGACGTCACCGCTCGGGCCTTTTTCTTTTCTACTGTTGCGAAAGACCGATGAACGTCGAATTCTTTGCCATCTCGCTGCTCAACGGCGTCAGCTACGGGCTGCTGCTGTTCATGCTGAGTTCTGGCCTGACGCTGATCTTCAGCATGATGGGCGTGCTGAACTTCGCGCATGCGAGCTTCTACATGCTGGGCGCGTACATCGCCTACACCCTGTCCAACATCGTCGGCTTCTGGCCGGCGCTGTTCCTGGCGCCGCTGCTCGTGGGCGCGCTGGGCGCCGCCTTCGAGCGCTACAGCCTGCGCCGCGTGCACAAGTTCGGCCACGTGCCCGAGCTGCTCGTGACCTTCGGGCTGTCGTACCTGATCCTCGAGCTCGTGCAGCTCGCCTGGGGCCGCTCGACCGTGCCGTACGGCCTTCCGGCGCAGTTGCAGGGACCCCTGTTCACGCTCTACGGCACCCAGTTCCCCAAGTCGCGCTCGTTCATCATGCTGGTGGCGGTGCTGATGCTGATCTCGGTGTGGCTGCTGCTCACGCGCACGCGCATCGGCCTTGTGATCCAGGCGGCGCTCAAGCATCCCGAGATGGTCGAGGCGCTGGGCCACAACGTGCCGCGCGTCTTCATGCTGGTGTTCGGCGGCGGCGCCGCACTCGCAGGCCTCGCGGGCGTGGTCGGCGGCAACACCTACGTCACCGAACCGGCCATGGCCGCTTCGGTAGGCTCGATCATCTTCGTGGTCGTGGTCGTGGGCGGCATGGGCTCGCTGGCCGGCGCGTTCCTCGCGTCGCTTTTGATCGGCGTCGTCCAGACCTTCGCGGTCGCCATGGACCAGTCGTTCGCCGGCGGCCTCGAGATGCTCGGCGTCACCGTGACCGACCAGACCTTCGGCTACGAGCTGCTCAAGCTCACGATCTCGCAGGTTGCGCCCATCCTGCCGTACCTGTTCCTGGTGCTGATCCTCATCTTCAGGCCCAAGGGCCTGCTCGGCACCCGGGAGGACTGACGCATGACCGCAACCACCACCACGCCCACCACGCGCTACTACCGCTTCAAGCCCTGGAACATCGGGCGCTACCTGATCTGGTCGCTGTTCGCGATCGCGCTCATCGTCCTGCCGCATCTGTTCAAGAGCAGCCTGGCGCTCACCATGCTCTCGCAGATGGGCTATCTCATCATCATCTGCCTGAGCTACAACATCCTGCTGGGGCAGGGCGGCATGCTGAGCTTCGGCCACGCGGTCTACGTCGGCCTGGGCTCGTTCATCGCGATCCACGCGATGAACCTGGCCGGCGAGGGCAAGATTCCGGTGCCGCTGGTGCTGATCCCGCTCGTGGGCGGGCTGGCCGGCATGTTCTTCGCCATCCTGCTGGGCTTCGTCACGACGAAGAAGGCGGGCACCACCTTCGCGATGATCACGCTGGGAATCGGCGAACTCGTGGCCGCCATGGCGCTGATGTTCCCGACCTTCTTCGGCGGCGAGGGCGGCATCACCACCAACCGCGTCTACGGCGCGGGCTTCTTCGGCTTCAAGTTCGGGCCCCAGATTCAGGTCTACTACCTGATCGCGGCGTATTGCTTCGTCTGCACGGCACTGATGTACGCCTTCACGGGCACGCCGCTCGGCCGCATGCTGAATGCGGTGCGCGACAACCCCGAGCGCGTGGAGTTCATCGGCTACAACACGCAGCGCGTGCGCTACATCGCGTTCATCATCGCCGGCTTCTTCGCCGGCATCGGTGGCGGGTTGGCGTCGATCAACTTCGAGATCGTGAACGCGGCCGACAGCCTGAGCGCGATCCGCTCGGGCGGCTACCTGCTGTTCACCTTCCTGGGCGGCGCGGTGTTCTTCTTCGGGCCGATCATCGGGGCCGTGCTGCTGGTCTTCGCCTCGATCCTGCTGTCGGAACTATCAAAGGCGTGGCAGCTGTACTTCGGCCTGGTGTTCGTGTTCATGGTGATGTTCGCGCCGGGCGGCATTGCGAGCCTGGTGATGATGAACCTGCGCGTGGCCAAGTTCGGCAAGTTCCGCCGCCTCTGGCTGCTCTACGTCGCGCTGGCCGTGGCGCTGGTGCCGGTGGTGGTGGGCGCCGCGGCGTTGATCGAGATGATCTATCACATCCAGCTCAATTCGGCGCTCGGCCCCGAACTGCGGTTCTTCGGCACCACGCTCGACACCTCGGGCATGGCGAGCTGGCTCGGCGCCGCAGCCATCCTGGCGATCGGCCTTGCCGCGCTCGAGGTGGCACGCCGGCGCTTCGTGCGCGTCTGGGGCAAGGCGCAAGAAGAGATCGAAGCAGAAATCAAGCGTCGGGAGGCGGCGTAAATGAGCGCGCAATATGCATTGGAACTGAAGGCGCTGCGCAAGGCCTTCGGCAAGACAGAAATCATCCGCGGCGTGGACCTGGCCGTGAAGGCCGGCGAGCGCATCGCGATCATCGGACCGAACGGCGCGGGCAAGTCGACCCTGTTCAACCTGATCAGCGGGCGGCTCGCACCGTCGAGCGGCGAGGTGCTGTTGAACGGCCTGCGCATCGACGGCAAGAAGCCGTACGAGATCAACCGGCTCGGCCTGTCGCGCAGCTTCCAGATCACCAACATCTTCCCGAAGCTCAGCGTGTTCGAGAACCTGCGCTGCGGCGTGCTGTGGAGCCTGGGCTACCGCTACACGTTCCTGCGCTTCCTGTCGAACCTCGACGATGCCAACGCACGCACCGAGGAACTGCTGCGCCAGATCGGCCTCGAGCGCAAGCGCGACGTGCAGGCGGTGAACCTCACCTATGCCGAGCAGCGGGCGCTCGAGATCGGCGTGACCATCGCGGGCGGCGCCAGCGTGATCCTGCTCGACGAGCCCACGGCCGGCATGAGCAAGACCGAGACCGCGCACTTCATCTCGCTCATCAAACACGTCACCACGGGCAAGACGCTGCTCACCGTGGAGCACGACATGGGCGTGGTGTTCGGGCTGGCCG
Source organism: Variovorax sp. Soil_C_19 (assembly GCF_057657255.1). Taxonomy (NCBI): domain Bacteria; kingdom Pseudomonadati; phylum Pseudomonadota; class Betaproteobacteria; order Burkholderiales; family Comamonadaceae; genus Variovorax; species Variovorax sp. Soil_C_19. Next base: position 880,937 of record NZ_JBDGIV010000001.1, read on the forward strand.
ACAAGATCGCGGTGGTGGTGTATGGCGAGGTGCTCGCCTTCGACACCCCGGACGCCGTGCGTGCGAACGCGCGCGTTCAGGAGGCCTACCTGGGCTCCACCATCGCCGATGCGCAGGCGGGACACTGACACCGGACATCATGCTGAAGCTTCACGACATCCACGCCTATTACGGCAAGAGCCATGTGCTGCATGGCGTTTCGTTCCACGTCGGCCCAGGCGAGATCGTGGCCCTGCTCGGGCGCAACGGCTCGGGCCGGTCGACCACCGCCAAGGCCATCATGGGCCTGGTGCATGCCGAGGGCACGCTGCGCTGGAAGGACACGGACATCCTGCGCAAGAAGGCCTACGAGATCGCCCACATGGGCATCGGCTACGTGCCCGAGAACCGCGACATCTTCCCGCGGCTCACGGTGCACCAGAACCTGCTGCTGGGTCAGAAGGGCTCGGGCAAGGGCAGTCGGTGGTCCTTCGACGACATGTACGAGATGTTCCCGCGCCTGAAGGAGCGGCAGCACACCGAGGCCGGCGTGCTCTCGGGCGGCGAGCAGCAGATGCTCACGCTGTGCCGCACGCTCATGGGCGACCCCGACCTGATCATCATCGACGAGCCCACCGAGGGCCTCGCGCCCAAGATCGTCGAACTCGTGGCGCAGTACCTCAAGACGCTCAAGGACAAGGGCGTCTCGGTGCTGCTGATCGAGCAGAAGCTCACCATCGCGATGCAGATCTCCGACCGCGCGCTGGTCATGGGCCACGGCAGCATCGTGTTCGACGGCACGCCCGACAGCCTGCGCGCCGATGCATCGATCCGCAAGGAATGGCTGGAAGTCTAGGCTTCTGAGGCGAGACAGCGGGACCTTCGCGGTTTTCGCGCAGGTTCCGTTTTTTCTTTTTGCGGCTTCGCCCCCTTGTCCCAACAGCGACTGCGTGCCATTGTTGCGCTGCGCCAAAAGCCTAAAATCCCCGGAAAAGAACACTCGTGCTTTTTCGTACTTTTCTTCTCACACCAAGGAACGCAGCATGACGGCTGAATACAAAGTGCTCGGCGATGTCGCCGTGATCACCATGACCAATCCCCCGGTCAACGGTCTCGGTTTCTCGACCCGCATCGGCATCACCGATGGGCTGTCGAAGGCCAACGCCGACGACGCCGTCAAGGCCATCGTCATCACGGGCGCCGGCAAGGCGTTCTCGGGCGGTGCGGACATCAAGGAATTCGGCACCCCCAAGGCGCTGCAGGAGCCCAACCTGCTGAGCGTGATCCTCGCGCTCGAGGCCTCGCCCAAGCCCATCGTCGCGGCGATCCATTCGGTGTGCATGGGCGGCGGCCTCGAGCTCGCGCTCGGCTGCCACTACCGCATCGCCGCACCGGGCACCGGCATTGCGCTGCCCGAGGTCAAGCTGGGCCTGATCCCCGGTGCCGGCGGCACGCAGCGCCTGCCGCGCGTGCTCGGCGTCGAGACCGCGCTCAACATGATCGTGAGCGGCGAGCCGGTGAAGAGTGAGGTGCTCGCCTCGCTGCCCGGCCAGAAGCTGTTCGACCGGCTCTCGGCGTCGGCCGAATCGGTGTTCGAGGAGGCCGTGGCCTTCGCCAAGTCGGTCGCCGGCAAGGGAGGTGAGCTGCCGCTGGTGCGCAACCTGCCATGCCGTCATCCGCAGGGCGACGCGTACTTCCAGTTCACGCGCAACATGGTCGGCGGCATGTCGAAGAACTACCCCGCGCCGCTCAAGTGCATCGACGCGGTGCAGTCGGCCACCAAGATGAAGTTCGACGACGGCATGGCCGAAGAGCGCCGCATCTTCACCGCGCTGATGTTCACGCCCGAGTCGCTGTCGCTGCGCCACCTGTTCATGGCCGAGCGCGCCGCTTCCAAGATTCCCGACGTGCCCGAAGACACGCCCAAGCGCGAGATCAAGTCCGTCGGCGTGATCGGCGCCGGCACCATGGGCGGCGGCATCTCGATGAACTTCCTGAACGCCGGCATCCCGGTGAAGATCCTCGAGATGAAGCAGGAGGCGCTCGACCGCGGCATCGCCACGATCCGCAAGAACTACGAGGGCCAGATCAAGAAGGGCAAGCTCAAGCAGGACAAGTACGACCAGCGCATGGCGCTTTTGAGCACCACGCTCGACTATGCCGACCTGAAGGACTGCGACCTGATCATCGAGGCCGTGTTCGAGGAACTCGGCGTGAAGGAGAAGGTGTTCAAGCAGCTCGACGAGGTGGCCAAGAAGGGCGCGATCCTCGCGTCGAACACCTCCACGCTCGACGTCGACAAGATCGCAGCATTCACCAAGCGGCCGCAGGACGTGGTCGGCATGCACTTCTTCAGCCCGGCCAATGTGATGAAGCTGCTCGAAGTGGTGCGCGGCAAGGAAACGGCCAAGGACGTGCTCGCCACGGTGATGGCGATCGCCAAGAAGATCCGCAAGACCGCGGTGGTCTCGGGCGTGTGCGACGGCTTCATCGGCAACCGCATGATCGAGCAGTACTCGCGCCAGGCCGGCTTCCTGCTCGATGAAGGCGCCACGCCGCAGCAGGTCGACCGCGCGATCGAGAAGTTCGGTTTCGCGATGGGCCCTTTCCGCATGGGCGACCTCGCGGGCAACGACATCGGCTGGGCCATCCGCAAGCGCCGTGCGGTCGAGCGTGCCGACATGAAGTACAGCCGCACGGCCGACAAGCTCTGCGAACTGGGCCGCTTCGGCCAGAAGACCAGCGCGGGCTGGTACGACTACAAGCCGGGCAAGCGCGACGCGATCCCGTCGGAACTCGTCAACAAGATGATCGAGGACCACCGCAAGGAACTCGGCGTCACGCCGCGCAAGATCTCCGACGAAGAGATCGTGCAGCGCCTGGTGTATGCGCTCGTCAACGAGGGCGCGCACATCCTCGAGGACGGCATCGCGTCGAAGCCGAGCGACATCGACATGGTGTACCTGACGGGGTACGGCTTCCCGATCTGGCGCGGCGGCCCGATGCACTATGCCTCGCAGGTCGGCCTCTACAACGTGACGGAGACCATGAAGCGCTTTGCCAAGAACCCGCGCGACGACGCTTCCTTCTGGGAGCCTGCGCCGCTGCTCCAGAAGATGGTCGCCGAAGGCAAGTCGTTCGGCTGAGCACCCGCAAAGGAATCTCGACCGCCCATGTTGAAACGCATCTTCCTGGGGCTGCTGCTGGTGCTCGTGGCACTGGTGGCGGCCGTGGCGGTCAAGACCTGGACCACGCCGTCGCGCCAGCTCGCGGTGGCGCCGGCGCCCAAGCTGTCGATCGACCTGGAGGCCGCTGCCAAGCGGCTCGCAGGCGCGGTCCCGATCCGCACCGTGTCGAGCCTCGACGACCCGGCCGCCAGCGGGGCCGAGTTCGACCGGCTGCATGCCTATCTCGAACAGCAGTACCCCAAGGTCCACGCCACCCTGAAGAAGGAAGTGGTGGGCCAGAAGGCGCTGCTCTACACCTGGCCCGGCAGCGACTCCGCAGCCAAGCCGATCGCGCTGATGTCGCACCAGGATGTGGTGCCGATCGCCCCGGGCACCGAAAAGGCCTGGAGCGTCGATCCCTTCGGCGGCGAGATCAAGGACGGCTTCGTCTGGGGCCGCGGCACGCTCGACAACAAGGGCAACCTGTTCGCGCAGTTGGAGGCCATCGAGCTGCTTCTCGCGAGCGGCTTCCAGCCGAAGCAGACCGTCTACCTCGTGATGGGCGACGACGAGGAGGTGAGCGGCCTGCGCGGCGCGCTGCCGATCGCCGAGCTGCTCAAGTCGCGCGGTGTGCGGCTCGACTGGGTGCTCGACGAGGGCCTGCTGGTGCTCGACGGCGTGCTGCCCGGGCTCTCGCAGCCGGCCGCGCTGATCGGCCTGGCCGAGAAGGGCTATGCCACCTTCTTCCTGTCGCTCGACACCGCGCCCGGCCACTCGTCGATGCCGCCGGCCCGCAGCGCCATCGGCCGCCTGAGTGCTGCGCTCGCACGGCTCGAAGCGCATCCGATGCCCGGTGGCATCCGCGGCGTTGCGGGCGAGATGTTCGGCACGCTCGCGCCCGAGATGAGCGGCATCAACCGCGTGCTGCTGTCGAACCTCTGGCTCACCGAGCCGCTGGTGCGCAGCCAGCTCGAAAAAAGCCCGAGCAGCAATGCGATGCTGCGCACCACCACGGCGCTCACCATCGTGCGCGCCGGCAACAAGGACAACGTGCTGCCCGGCCGCGCCGAGGCGGCGGTCAACTTTCGCGTGCTGCCGGGCGACACCCTCGAGAGCGTCGAGGCGCACCTGCGCAGCCAGCTCGCGGACGACGACATCCAGATCAAGCGCTACCCGGGCAACGCCGAGGCCTCGCCGGTCTCGCCGACCGACAGCGCCGGCTACCGCGCGATCGCGCAGGCGGTGCGCGAGTCGTTCCCCGACGCGCTGGTCGCACCAGGCCTCATGACAGCGGCCACCGACTCGCGCCACTTCAGCCTCGTGAGCGACGCGGTGTTCCGCTTCTCGCCCTACCGCATGAAGAGCGAGGACCTCGCGCGCTTTCACGGCAACAACGAACGCCTCGCCATCGCCAACTACGGCGAGATGATCGGCTTCTATCACCAGCTCCTGCGCAACACCAGTGGCGCGCCGGCGCAATGACAACCCATCCGTTTCCCTTCCATCTTCAAAGGACATCACCATGACCAGCGCCGTCATCGTTTCCACCGCCCGCACGCCGCTCGCCAAGAGCTGGAAGGGTGCCTTCAACATGACGCATGGCGCCACGCTCGGCGGCCATGCGGTGCAGCACGCCATTTCGCGCGCCGGCATCGACGCAGGCGAGGTCGATGACGTGGTGATGGGCTGCGCCACGCCCGAGGGCGCGACCGGCTCCAACATCGCGCGCCAGATCGCGCTGCGCGCCGGCTGCCCGATCACCACCTCGGGCATGACGATCAATCGCTTCTGCTCGTCGGGCCTGCAGACCATCGCCACCGCCTCGCAGCGCATCATCGCGGGCGAGGGCGAGGTGTACGTGGCCGGCGGCGTCGAGAGCATCTCGTGCGTGCAGAACGAAGCCAACAAGCACATGCTGACCGATCCGTGGCTGACCAAGCACAAGCCCGAGATCTACTGGAACATGCTGCAGACGGCCGAGCAGGTGGCCAAACGCTACAACATCGGCCGCGATGCCATGGACGAGTACGGCGCCGCAAGCCAGCAGCGGGCCACCGCCGCGCTCGAGGCCGGCAAGTTCAAGGACGAGATCGCACCGATCACCGTGCTGGCCGGTGTGGCCGATGCCGTGATGGGCCTGCGCACCAAGGAAGTCACGATCGAGAACGACGAAGGCATCCGCCCCGGCACCACCAAGGAAGGCATCAGCGGCATCCGCTCCGCAATGCCCGGCGGCCTGATCTCGGCCGGCAACGCCAGCCAGTTCTCCGACGGCGCAGGCGCCTGCGTGGTGGTCGACGAGAAGTACGCCGAGCGCAAGGGCCTGAAGCCGATCGGCCGCTTCCTCGGCTTTGCCGTGGCCGGCTGCGAGCCCGACGAAATGGGCATCGGCCCCGTCTTCGCGGTGCCCAAGGTGCTGGCCAAGCTCGGCCTGAAGGTCGGCGACATCGACCTGTGGGAACTCAACGAGGCATTCGCGGTGCAGGTGATCTACTGCCGCGACAAGCTCGGCATTCCCGCCGACCGCCTGAACGTGAACGGCGGCGCCATCGCCGTGGGCCACCCCTACGGCGTGAGCGGCCAGCGCCTCACGGGCCATGCGCTGATTGAAGGTAAGCGCCGCGGCGCGAAGAAGGTGGTGGTCACGATGTGCATCGGCGGCGGTATGGGTGCTGCGGGCGTGTTCGAGGTGCTGTAAGCCCCGAGGCCCGGTCACCGGGCGCCCAAGAAACAAAAGCCCTTCGGCGCCGTGCGCGCCGAAGGGCTTTTTTTCGACAGCCGCTTTTTACTTGCCGAGTTCGCTCAGGCTGACCGGCTTGATCTTGCCGTCCTCGACCGTCACCACCACCGGGTCGACGATGGTGGCGCCCACGTTGTCGATGCCGCGGAAATCGCCCGCGTTGTACTTCTGCGGCAGCTTCGCCAGTGCCTCGCCGAGCTTGGCACGAATCGCGGTGGCATCCGTGGTGGTGCCGGCCAGGGTCATCGCCGCGGCCAGCGCGTGCGTCAGCGTGTAGTTGTAGGACGATTCACTGGTCGGCTGGCGGTCGGCACCGAAGGCCTTGCGGTAGGCGGCAGAGAAGGTCTTGGCGCCTTCGCGCTCATCGGTGGAAACCGGGAGCACGCCGACCGAGCCGTTGAGCGGTTCGAGCCCGCCGGTGATCTTGGCCATCTCGTCGACCTTGGCCTGGTCCATCAGGATGAAGCCGCCCTTGAAGCCCAGCTCGCGTGCCTGCTTGGCGACCAGCGCGGTCGGCTCCGACGGGCCGCCGATGAAGAGCACGTCGGGCTTCTCGGCCAGCACGCGGCTCACGCCGCTGTAGAAGTCGGCCGACTTGTTGTACGACATCGGGTTGTTCGACACGACCTCGCCGCCCAGCTTCTTCCAGGCCGGCTCGAACAGCGCCGACCAGGCCTTGGCATAGTCGTGGTCGGCCGGCAGCATGCCGGCCTTCTTGCCGAACTTCTTCATCTCGTACTTCGAGAACGGCTCGATGTAGCCGACGAAGCTCGGCGGGATGCGCACCGTGAGCTTGTTGCCCACCTCGGTGATCTTCGGCGTGCTCGAGTACGCCATCACGATGAACTTCTCGCGCTCGTTGAAGGCCTGCATCGCATAGATGCCGCCCGAGTGCGGCACGAACACCGCTGGCACCTTCGACTGCTGCACCAGCCGGCGCGCATTGATCGCGGATTCGGCCGGCGAGTACTTGTCGTCGAGCGCCGCCAGTTCGAGCTTGACCTTCTTGCCCGCGACCGTGAGGCCCGCTTCGTTGATCTCCTTGATGGCCATCTCCATGCCATCGACCACGTTCTTGCCGTAGAGCGCGGCACCGCCGCTGAGCGGCCCGGTGAAGCCGATCTTGACAGTCTCCTGCGCACTGGCGCCTGCGGCGGCGAAGGTCGCGGCCAGTGCAAGGGCCAGCGGCAGGCGTGCAAAGTGGCGGCGGGTAGGGGTAGCGGTCATTGTTGTCTGTCTCCTGGATGGGTTGGTACGCGGAAAGAAAAAGAAGGGGCGTTCAGGCGCCGATATAGGCCGCGCGCACGGCCTCGTTGTTGAGCAGCGCCTCGCGGTCGCCCTCGAGCGCGATGCGCCCGCGCTCGATCACATAGGCGCGGTCGGCAATGGCCAGCGCCGAGTAGGCGTTCTGTTCGGCCAGTAGCACCGTGGTGCCGGCCTCGTTGATGCGGCGGATCACGTCGAACACCTGCTTGACCACGAGCGGCGCCAGGCCGAGCGAGGGCTCGTCGAGCAGCAGCACCTTGGGCCGGCCGAGCATTGCGCGGCCGATGGCCACCATCTGCTGCTGGCCGCCCGAGAGCGAGCCGGCGGGGTCGTTCTGCTTGTGCAGCAGCACCGGAAACAGGCTGAACACCTCGTCGAGCGTGCGGGCGATGCCGGCCTTGTCGCGCCGGTGCACATAGGCGCCGAGCGTCAGGTTCTTCTTCACTGTCATCTCGGGGAACAACTTGCGCCCCTCGGGGCAGTGCACCAGCCCGGCCTGCACGATCTGCGCCGGCCGCTTGCCAGTCAGGTCGTGCTCGCCCATGCGGATCGATCCGCCCGCCGTCTTGTGGATGCCGCTGGCGGCCAGGAAGATCGAGCTCTTGCCCGCGCCGTTGGCCCCCAGCAGCACCACCAGTTCGCCCTGCTCGGCGTGCAGCGAGATGTTGTCGAGCGCGCGGAAGCTGCCGTACTTGAGCGTGACGCCTTCAAACCGCAGCATGGTCGGCTCCCAGGTAGGCCTCGATCACATGCGGATCGCGCCGGACTTCGTCGGCGGTGCCCTCGGCGATCTTCTCGCCGTTGTTGAGCACCACGATCTTGTCGGCCAGCTGCATGATCATGTCCATCTTGTGTTCGATCAGGCACACGGTCTTGCCGTGGCGCACGAGTTTGCGGATCAGGTCGGCCAGGCCCACCGTCTCCTCGGGGTTCACGCCGCCAGCCGGTTCGTCGAGCAGCAGCAGTTCGGGGTCGGTCGCGAGTGCAAGCGCGAAGGCCACGCGCTTGCGTTCCTCCTGCGTGATGTCCGCGGCAATGCGGTTGGCCACGTGGGCCAGGCCGACGAAATCGAGCGCCTCCATCGCCTTCGCTCGGCACAGCCGCTCCTCCTCGCGCAGCCGGGCCGTGTTGAGCAGCACGTCCCACAGGTTGGCATGGGTGCGCAGGCGATGTCCGACGATCAGGTTGTCGAGCACCGTGGCGTTGTCGAACAGGCTCGTGGTCTGGAAAGTCCTGGCCACGCCAAGCCGCGCAATGCGGTCGGGCCGCATGCCGGTCACGTCCTGGCCCTTGAACACGATGCGCCCCGAGGTCGGCGCATGCGTGCCGGCGATCAGGTTGAAGAAGGTCGTCTTGCCGGCACCGTTGGGGCCGATGATCGCGGTGATCTGGCCTTCGGCGATGCGCGTCGATACCTGGTCCACGGCGGTGAGGCCGAAGAATTTCTTGGTGAGTGCCTCGATTTCAAGCATGGCCGCGTGCCTCCGACTTGCCGTCCGCGGCCTCGATGCCGCCGGCCGCGCGCGGCGGTGGCGCCGACGCGCGCGCGCGCCGCCGCGCCCTGTGCTTGAGCCAGGTGCCGACGATGCCGTCGGGCAAAAAGATCACCAGCGCGACCAGCACCGGGCCGAACACCAGCATGCGGTAGTCCTGCAGGAACTGCAGGCTCTGCGTCATCCAGGTCACCAGCAGCGTGCCGACCAGCGGCCCCATCAGCGTGCCGATGCCGCCGACGAGCGTGAACATGATCAGGTCGAAGGTCACGACCTCGCTGGCCACGTCCGGCCCGAGAAAGCGCACCTGCCCGGCATAGAGCGCGCCCGCAAAGCCGGCGTAGATCACCGACAGCACGAACGACAGCGTCTTGGTGCGCATCAGGTCGACGCCCAGCGCCTCGGCCAGCATGTCGCCGTTGCGCACCGCCATGAAGGCGCGCCCGAGCAGCGAGTTGACGATGCGCGACATCAGGAAGGTGCCCAGCACCAGGAACGCGAGCGCCAGGTAGTACTGCGCGACCGGCGTCTCGAACTGCAGGCCGCCGATGCCGGTAGGCGCCGGGATGCCCATGATCCCCACCGTGCCGTGGGTGAGGCTTTCCCACTTCTCGATCAGCAGGTACATGATGTAGCTCACGCACAGCGTGAAGATCGAGAAGTAATGGCCCTTCAGGCGCAGCGACAGCAGGCCGACGAAGTAGCCCAGCACGCCGGTCACCACGCCGGCCAGCGCGAAGGCCACCCAGAAGGGCACCGCGTAGTCGGTGGTGAGGATGCCCACGGTGTACGCGCCCACCGCCATGAAGGCGCCGTGCGCCAGGTTGAACTGGCCGGTGTAGCCGGTGATCAGGTTCATGCCCAGCGCGGCGAGCGCCATGATGAAGGCGAGCGACACCACCGAGATGATGTAGGTGTCGCTGGCGAACAGCGGAAAGACCAGCGCCACGGCGAGCAGCGCGAACCAGGGCCAGCGGGTGGCGAGCTTGCTCATGCGCGTGCCCCCTTGCCGGTGAACAGGCCCTGCGGCCGGAACGAGAGGATCACCACCAGCAGCACGAAGGCGATGATGTCCTTGTAGTCGGTCGAGAAGTAGAAGCCGCCGAAGGCCTCGGCCATGCCGATGATCAGCCCGCCCACGATGGCGCCCGGGAAGCTGCCCATGCCGCCCAGGATGATGATCACGAAAGCCTTGGTGATCACCAGGTTGCCCATCGCCGGATAGATCAGGTTGATCGGCGCATAGAGCATGGCCGCCACCGCCGCCAGCGCGCCCGAGATGGCGAAGACCAGCAGCGTGACCCGGCCGGCATCGATGCCCACCAGCGCGGCGCCGTCGCGGTTCTGCGCCATCGCGAGGATGGTCGAGCCCAGCACCGTGTGGTTCAAGAACAGGTGCAGCAGCCCCATCAGCAGGAAGGCGCCGGCGATGATCAGCAGGCGCTGCAGCGGCGAGGTCAGGCCGAAGATCTCGACGATCTGTCCATAGGGTGTCTGCATGCGGTGAAACTCCGCACCGAAGAGCGCCTGCACGCCGGCCTCCAGGAAGAGCAGGATGCCGATCGCCGCGATCATGTCGTGCAGCTCGGGCGCGTTGCGCAGCGGGTGGAACACCAGCACCTGCGCCAGCATGGCGATGACCGCCACCGTGGCCGCTGCGCCGAGCATGGCGAGCCAGTAGTTCAGGCCCAGCGCCGTCATGAGGTAGTAGCCCGCGAAGGCCCCCGTCATGTAGAAGGCGCCGTGCGCGAAATTGGGCACGTGCAGGATGCCGTAGACCAGCGTCAGTCCCAGCGCCACGAGGCTGTAGACCCCGCCAACGGTCAGGCCGTTCAGCAGCTGCTGAAAGAAGATTTCCATTCTTGTCTTTCCCCTTGTGAGCCCGTCACGGGCCGGTGTGCCAGCGATTGCGGCTGGGCAGCGGAAATTCTGGGTGCGCGCGGCATCGCCGGCCCTTGAGGTTTGCCCCAACTCCGTCACGTGCGCGACTCGCATGCGTAAGCACCGCGGCCCCGGCGCCCGGCGGCCGCCTTGTCATGAAGGAGTCACGGCGCCGGGGACGATTGATTTACATTGAGGCGGCTCCACCGAACCTGCGCACGGCCGCGCCCATGCGCTGGGACTCTTCCGTACGACGAACTGCCCGCCCACCGACATGACGCTGCGTCCCACCCTCGACTTCCTGCTCTACGACTGGCTCGACGCCGAATCGCTCAACCAGCGCGAGCGCTTCGCCGACCACTCGCGCGAGACCTTCGACGCGGTGCTCGATACCTGCGAGCGCATTGCGCGCGAGAAGTACGCGCCGGCCAATCGCATCGTCGACACCCAGGAGCCGCACTTCGACGGCGAGAAGGTGATCCTGCCGCAGGCCACGCACGATGCGCACCGGGCCTTCGTCCAATCGGGAATGATGAGTGCGGCGCAGGACTACGACATCGGCGGCATGCAGCTGCCCTACACGCTGCAGGCCGCGGCCAACAGCTTCTTCGCCATGGCCTCGGTGAGCATCGGCTCCAACATGCTCACGAGCGGCAATGCCAACCTGCTGATGGTGCACGGCACGCCGATGCAGCAGGAGGTGTTCGCGAAGAACGAGTTCGCTGGCCGCTGGGCCGGCACCATGTGCCTGTCGGAGCCCCAGGCCGGCTCGTCGCTGAGCGACGTGGCGACGCGCGCGGTGCCCGATGGCGACGATTTCAAAAGCGACCCGCTCGGCCCGCGCTACCGCCTCACCGGCAACAAGATGTGGATCTCCGCCGGCGACCACGAGCTGACCGAGAACATCGTGCACATCGTGCTCGCGAAGATTCCCGACGAGAACGGCAAGCTGGTGCCGGGCACGCGCGGCATCTCGCTGTTCATCGTGCCCAAGCGCATGGTCGACACGCAGGGCCAGCTCACGGGCCAGCGCAACGACGTCGCGCTCGCGGGCCTGAACCACAAGCTCGGCTGGCGCGGCACCACCAACACGCTGCTGAACTTCGGCGAGGGCAGGTACCCGGTCGACGGCAAGGCCGGCGCGGTCGGCTACCTGGTGGGCGAGCCCGGCAAGGGCCTGCACTGCATGTTCCACATGATGAACGAGGCGCGCATCGGCGTCGGCACCGCCGCCACGATGCTCGGCATGGCCGGCTACCAGGCCTCGCTCGAATACGCCAAGACCCGGCCGCAGGGCCGCCTGGTGAAGAAGCCCGAGAAGCCCGGCACGGCCGTCGTCAAGGACTCGGCCAGCCCGCAGGTGCGCATCATCGAGCACGCCGACGTGCGCCGCATGCTGCTTGCGCAGAAGGCGTACTGCGAAGGCGCGCTGGCGCTCGAGCTGTACTGCGCCCGGCTGGTCGACGAGCAGAAGACCGGCGAGGCGCAGACCGCCGACGATGCCCGGCTGCTGCTGGAGGTGCTCACGCCCATTGCCAAGAGCTGGCCCAGCGAGTGGTGCCTCGAGGCCAATTCGCTCGCCATCCAGGTGCACGGCGGCTATGGCTACACGCGCGACTTTCCGGTCGAGCAGTACTGGCGCGACAACCGCCTGAACATGATCCACGAGGGCACCCACGGCATCCAGGCCGCCGACCTGCTCGGGCGCAAGGTGCTGATGGAGAAGGGCCGGGGCCTGCAGCTGCTGGCCGGCCGCATCACCGCCACCATCGGCCGCGCGGCCGCGGTGCCGGCGCTGGCCGCCCACGCCGAGGCGCTCGGCGCCGCGCTGCAGCGCATCGGCAGCGCGACCGAAGCGGCCTGGGCCACGGGCGACCCGGCCGATGCGCTCGCCAATGCCGTGCCCTACATGCAGGCCTTCGGTCACACGGTGCTGGCCTGGATCTGGCTCGACGTGGCGTGCCGCGCGCTCGAGATCGACGCGCAGAAGGCGAGGGCGGTCACTGCTGGCAAGATCGGGGCCACGGACTATTTCTTCCACTACGAGCTGCCGAAAATAGGCGCCTGGCTCAACGTGGTCGAACGCCGCGACTCCACCTGTACCGCTTTGCCCGAGGACGCTTTCTGACAATGGCCGACGCCACCCCTGACAACCAACCGACTCCGACCCCGACCCCGCAGAACCCGCACGCCCGCCTGGAGAGGTGGATCTGGATCCTGATCTACGGCGGGCTCTTCGCCGTGATCCTCGGCCTTGCCATCGGCCGCACCGAACCGGCGATCGGCTGGTCGATGGGCGTTCCCGGCGCCGTGGCCGCCGCGGTGGGCATCGTGCTCATCTACGTGCGATCCCGCCTGGACGGCAAGTAAAACGAAAGACCGAAGGAACGAAAGACGCCATGATCAAGCACATCGTGATGTGGAAGTTCAAGGAACATGCCGAAGGCGCCGACAAGGCCACCAACCTGCGCAAGGCCAAGGCGCTGCTCGACGCCTGCGAGAAGCTCTCGCCCGGCACGCTACGCTTCGAGGTGGCCACGGCCCAGCCCGGGCTCGAGGCCACCTACGACCTGATCCTCTATTCGGAATTCGCCGACGCGGCGGCGCTCGCAGCCTATGCAGAGCATCCGCAGCACGTCGCGCTCAAGCCCTTCCTCGGCGCCGTGCGCGAAGAGCGCCAGTGCATGGACTACACCGTCTGACCCCGACCCCCTCGAACGACACCGGAGACCACCCCATGACCGCCCGCACCACGCGCCAACTCTTCGATCTCACCGGCAAGACCGCCCTCATCACCGGCGGCTCGCGCGGCCTGGGCCTGCAGATGGCCCATGCGCTCGGCGAGGCCGGTGCGAAGATCATGCTGAGCTCGCGCAAGGCCGACGACCTAGAGCAGGCCGCGGCCGAGCTGCAGGCGGCGGGCATCGACGCGCGCTGGATCGCGGCCGACTGCGCGAAAGAAGAAGACACGCGCCGCCTCGCCGACGAAACGCTCGAGCGCATGGGCGCGATCGACATCCTCGTGAACAACGCCGGCGCGAGCTGGGGCGCACCGGCCGAGAGCCATCCCGTCGAGGCCTGGGACAAGGTGATGAACCTCAACGTGCGCGGCTATTTCATCCTGGCGCAGCAGGTGGCCAACAAGTACATGATCCCGAAGAAGGCCGGGCGCATCATCAACATCGCGTCGATCGCCGGCCTCAACGGCAACCCGCCCGAGATGCAGACGCTGGCCTACAACACCTCGAAGACCGCGGTGATCGGCTTCACGCGCACGCTGGCCGCCGAATGGGGCCGCTACGGCATCAACGTGAATGCGATCTGCCCGGGCTTCTTCATGACCAAGATGGCCGCCGGCCTCATCAAGTCGCTCGGCGAAGAGAAGATGGCGGCGCAGGCGCCGCTCGGCCGGCTGGGCGACGACGAAGACCTCAAGGGGCTGACGCTGCTGTACGCGAGCGATGCCGGCAAGCACATCACGGGCCAGTGGCTCGCGGTGGACGGCGGCGTGAGCGTGGTGCTGGGCGCAGCATGATGAGACGCCCCCCGAAGCGCCTTCGGCGCCTCCCCCCACTGGGGGGCGCACCCAGCGGCCGGGCGGAGCCCGTTCCGCGGGTGCACACGCGAAATCCGCGGGCAATTTGAAACGACATGACTGATTCCAAAGACGACATCAACATCCGCTCCTACACGAGCCAGATTCCCTTTGCACGCCATCTCGGCTTCGAGCTCACGAAGTTCGAGGGCGGCGAATCCGAGATCCGCTACACCGCCAAGCCGGAGCACCTGAACACCTTCGACGTGACCCACGGCGGCGCCTGCATGACGCTGCTCGACATCACCATGGCGGCCGCCGCGCGCAGCGTGTCGCCCGAAAGCGGCGTGGTCACCATCGAGATGAAGACCAGCTTCATGCAGCCCTCGGTCGGCCCGCTGCATGCGCGCGGCACGCTGATCCACCGCACCGCCACGCTGGCCTTCACCGAGGCGAAGATCTACGACGCCCAGGAACGCGTGTGCGCCCACGCCACCGGCACCTTCAAGTACGTAAAGCGCCGGCTGCCCACCGGCCCCGCGAGCGCGAACGAAATGCGTCCGCCTTCCACCGACTGACCCCGATCCCGTTCTCGATACCACGGAGACCCTTCCCATGCCCACGAACAAGCAGATCCATCTCGACAACCGCCCCGAGGGTGAAGCCGTCGCGAGCAACTTCAAGCTCGTGACCGCCGAAACCCCGCCGCTGGCAGAGAACCAGGTGCTCGTGCGCCACCACTACATGAGCCTCGACCCCTACATGCGCGGGCGCATGAACGATGCCAAGAGCTATGCCCAGCCGCAGCCGCTCGGCCAGGTCATGCAGGGCGGTGCTGCCGGCGAGGTGGTCGAGAGCCGGCATCCCAAGTTTGCCGTGGGCGACAAGGTCGTCGGCTTCGGCGGCTGGCAGGAATACAGCGTGGTCGACGCCTCGCAGCCCGGTGCGCTCAAGAAGGTCGACACCACGCAGGTGCCGCTGTCGCATTACCTGGGGGCCGTCGGCATGCCGGGCGTCACCGCCTGGTACGGCCTGGTGAAGATCATTGCGCCCAAGGCCGGCGACACGCTGGTGGTCACCGCTGCCAGCGGCGCCGTCGGCAGCGCGTTCGGTGCGCTCGCCAAGGCGCGCGGCTGCCGCGTGGTCGGCATCGCCGGCGGCCCGGAAAAGTGCAAGTACGTGACCGACGAGCTGGGCTTCGACGCATGCATCGACTACCGCCAGCACCCCGACGTCAAGAGCATGGGCGCCGCGCTCAAGGAAGCCTGCCCCGACGGCATCGACGGCTACTTCGAGAACGTCGGCGGCTACATCTTCGATGCCGTGCTGCTGCGCACCAACGCCTTCGCGCGCGTGGCGCTGTGCGGAATGATCGCGGGCTACGACGGCCAGCCGCTGCCGCTCGCGAACCCGTCGCTGATCCTCATCAACCGCCTCAAGATCGAAGGCTTCATCGTGAGCGAGCACATGGAGGTCTGGCCCGAGGCGCTGGCCGAACTCGGCGGCCTCGTCGCGAGCGGCAAGCTCCGGCCGCGCGAGTCGGTGGCCGTGGGCATCGAGTCCGCCCCCGATGCCTTCCTGGGTTTGCTCAAGGGCAAGAATTTCGGCAAGCAACTGGTGAAGCTGATCTGACATGCACTGAATGAACGCACGGCAAGGAGGCCGCTGATGGAAATCACGCACGAGGTGTTCAACCAACCTGAACCGCTCACGGGCTACAACCTCTTCGAAACCCACCGGCCCTTGCGCGATGCGCTGAAGTTCAACGCGCCGAAGCTCGACGTGGCGCCCTTGCAGGCACTGGGCGCCAGTCTCGGCACCGCCGGCATGCAGGCGCATGCGCGGCTCGCCAACACGCACGCGCCCGCGCTGCACACGCACGACCGCCAGGGCCGGCGCATCGACGAGGTCGAGTTCCATCCGAGCTACCACGCGCTGATGACCGCCGCGGTGGGCGCGGGCCTGCACGGCGCGCCGTGGGGCGACGCGCCCGGCCCGACGGCCTCGCCGCATGTGCTGCGCGCAGCGGGCTTCATGCTCTTCACCGAGCTGGAGCCGTCGATCCTGTGCCCGATCTCGATGAGCTATGCCGCCACGCCCGCGTTGCGCGGCAATGCGGCGGTGTACGCCGACTGGGGGCCCAAGCTGACCAGCCTGCACTACGACCCCGCGCTCAAGCGCCTTAATGACAAGCCCGGCGTCACCATGGGCATGGGCATGACCGAGAAGCAGGGCGGCTCGGACGTGCGGGCCAACACCACGCAGGCGGCGCGCGACGGCAGCGACGCCTGGGGCGAGCGCTACCGGATCACGGGCCACAAGTGGTTCTTCTCGGCGCCGATGTGCGATGCCTTCCTGGTGCTCGCGCAAGCGCCGGCCGGCCTGAGCTGCTTCTTCCTGCCGCGCGTGCTGCCCGACGGCAGCCGCAATGCGCTGCACATCCAGCGCCTGAAGGACAAGCTCGGCAACAAGGCCAATGCGAGTTCCGAGGTCGAGTTCCACGGCGCCATCGCCTGGCTCGTGGGCGAAGAGGGCCGCGGCATTCCGCAGATCCTCGAGATGGGCACCATGACCCGGCTCGACTGCGCGCTCGGCACCAGCGGGCTCATGCGGCAGGCTGTGGCGCTCGCCATCGACCACACGGTGCAGCGCAGCGCCTTCGGCAAGCCGCTGATCGCCCAGCCGCTCATGAAGAACGTGCTGGCCGACCTGGCGCTCGAGAGCGAGGCCGCCACCGCGCTCGCGCTGCGCCTCGCGCGCGCCTTCGACCGGCAACACGACGAGCACGAGCGCCTGATGGCGCGGCTGCTTACGCCGGTCGCCAAGTTCTGGATCTGCAAGCGTGGCAGCCACCTGGCGCAGGAGGCGATGGAATGCCTCGGCGGCAACGGCTATGTGGAAGAGGGCGGCCAGGGCACCATGGCGCGCATCTACCGCGAGATGCCGCTCAATTCGATCTGGGAGGGCGCCGGCAACATCATGGCGCTCGACCTGCTGCGCGGCCTGCGCAAGGGCGATGCGGTGGCGGCGCTGGTCGCCGAACTCGCGCCCGCGCGCGGCCAGCAGGGCGCACTCGACCGCCTGGCCGACGCGCTGCCCGCGCGCATCGAGGCCATGGCCTCCGAGACCGAGGCGCGCCGCCTGGCACAGGACGTGGCGCTGGCGGTGCAGGCTGCGCTGCTGGTGCAGACCGCGCCGGGCGCCGTGGCTGCGGCGTTCTGCGCCTCGCGGCTCGGCGGCGACTGGGGCCATGCCTTCGGCATGCTGGGCACGGGCACCGATTTCGACGCGATCATCGCGCGCGCGCGTCCGCGCTGAGCGCACCCTCCGCACCCCATTTCGACACCCGCGGCTCGACCGCACACAAGGAACCCCGATGGCCGAACTCATCCTGCACCACTACAACACCTCGCCGTTCTCCGAGAAGGTCCGGCTCATCCTCGGGGCCAAGAAGCTGCCGTGGAAATCGGTGCTGATCCCGGCCATCATGCCCAAGCCCGAGGTGGAGACGCTCACCGGCGGCTACCGCAAGACGCCGTTCCTGCAGATCGGCGCCGACATGTACTGCGACACCGCGCTCATCGCCGACGTGCTCGAGCATCTGCAGCCCGAGCCATCGCTCTACCCGGAGCCCGAGAAGGGCATGTCGCGCATCCTCGCGCAGTGGGCCGACAGCACGCTATTCTGGGCCGCGATGGCCTGGAACATGCAGCCGCGCGGCGTGGCCGAAGTGTTCGCCAAGGCGCCGCCCGAAGCGGCCAAGGCCTTCGGCGAAGACCGAGGCAAGATGAGCGCCGGCAACATGACGCGGCTGCGCCCGGCCGATGCCACCAGCGCCTACAAGTCGTACCTGCGGCGCCTGTCGGACATGTTCGACGACAAGCCCTTTCTGCTCGGCGAGGTTCCGTGCATCGCCGATTTCTCGGCCTACCACCCGCTCTGGTACACCCGGCGCATCGACGCGGTGCGCGGCATCCTCGACCTGACGCCCGCGGTGGTCGACTGGATGGACCGCATGGCCGCCATCGGCCATGGCGCGCCCGAGAAGTCCACTGCCGACGAGGCCATCGCCGCGGCCAAGGCGGCAGTGCCGCACACGCTGCTGACCGACAGCACCTTCCAGGACGACCATGGCATTCCGCTCGGCAGCGCCGTCACCGTGCGCGCCGAGAGCTTCGGCCTCGAGGAAACCCCGGGCACGCTGGTGGCGGCCACGCGCACGCACTACACGCTCGCGCGCAGCAGCGAGCGCGTCGGCACGGTGCATGTGCACTTTCCGCGCATCGGCTATGTGCTGAAGAAGGCCGAGGCCTGAAGCGCAGCGGGGGACATCCGCGGGCACCTTCGTGACTGCGCCGGTGCGCGTTCCGTATTTCAATAGCGCCTCCAGCTTCAGAGACATTCAACGCAAGAAGGACACCGGCAATGATTCAGGACTTCAAGGGCAAGACCGCCGTTCTCACCGGTGCGGGATCGGGCTTCGGGCTCGAATGCGCACGCATCGGCGCCGCACGCGGCATGAACCTCGTCTTGGTCGACGTGCAGCAGGACGCGCTCGACAAGGCCCGCGCCGAGGCCGAGGCTGCCGGCGCGCAGGTGCTCGCGCGCAAGGTCGACGTCTCGGACGCCGCCCAGATGGAGGCCCTGGCCGCCGCCGTGAAAGAGCGCTTCGGCGCGCCGCATTTCGTCTTCAACAATGCCGGCGTGGGCGCGGGTGGCCTGGTGTGGGAGAACACCGTGGCCGACTGGGAATGGGTGCTCGGCGTCGATCTCTGGGGCGTGATACACGGCGTGCGCCTGTTCACGCCCATGATGCTCGAAGCCGCCGCCAAAGACCCGGCCTGGCGCGGCCACATCACCAACACCGCCAGCATGGCCGGCCTGCTCACGCCGCCCAACATGGGCATCTACAACGCCGCCAAGGCCGCCGTGGTGAGCCTGACCGAGACGCTCTACCAGGACCTGAACCTCGTGACCGACCAGATCGGCGCCAGCCTGCTGTGCCCGTACTTCGTGCCCACCGGCATCACGACGAGCGAGCGCAACCGTCCCAACGCGCCCAAGGAGAGCGAGCTCACCAAGAGCCAGCTCATCGGCCAGGCCATGAGCAACAAGGCCGTGAGCAGCGGCAGGATCAGCGCGGCCGAGGTGGCGGCGAAGGTGTTCGACGCCATCAGCGCCAACCAGTTCTACGTGTTCAGCCATCCCAAGGCGCTCGGTAACGTGAAGAGCCGCATGGAGAACATCGTGTCGATCACCAACCCCGCCGATCCCTTCCTCGAGCGGCCCGAGATCGGGCAAAAGCTGCGCGAGCAGTTGCGCGCGGGCTGAGCGCGCGTCACGTCACCGCGCCTGCAGCGTGCTCACCAGCGTCTCGATGCGCGTGAGCGCTGCGTTCATCGAGCGCGCAAGCTCCTCGTCGCGGTCCTCGGCATGCTCGACCGCCACGCTGTGGACCTCGGTGAGCCCGAGCAGCGCGAGCGGGCTCGCGATGCCGGGCGTCAGCAGATCGCTGTGCGCCTGCCAGCCGCCCGGGCCGTAGCCGCTGCTGCCGCACGATGTCAACAGCACCGTGCGGCGGTGGCGCTCGGCCAGCAGCGGCACGTACGGGTTCTCGCGCTCGCGGTCGTAGTCGAAGGTGGCGCCGATGCGCACCACGTTGTCGATCCATGACTTGAGCGGCGCCGGCATGCCGAAGTTGTACATCGGCACGCCGATCACCAGCACGTCCGCACGGCGGATCTCGTCGATGAGCACATCGCTTTCCACCAGCACCGCATGCATCCATGGTTCGCGCTGGTCCGCCGGCGTGTAGCCCGCGGCGATCCATTCGCCCGTGATGCTCGCGGGCGGCGCGGCGCCGATGTCGCGGTAGATCACTTCGTCGTCCGGGCGTGCCGCGCGCCATGCGCTCACGAAGTGGTGGCCGAGCCGGCGCGAATGCGAGCCGTGCAGGTGGGTGCCCGAACGCCCGGGACGGGCGCTGGCGTCGATGTGGAGCAGGGTGGTGGTCATGGTGGTTTTCCGGTCTGGGTGGATGAAGGAAATTCAGCTGTCTCTTGACATGCTTCGCAATTTATCCAAGCATCCGAAGCGCGACAAACGACGATTTATTTGCGCTGCTGAAAAATCAATTCATCCATGAATCGGCTGCACTCACTCCCGCCCCTGGCTTCGCTGCGCGCCTTCGAGGCTGCCGCGCGGCACTGCAGCGCCAAGCTCGCCGCGAACGAGCTCTCGGTCACGCCCACGGCCATCAGCCATCAGGTGCGGCAGCTCGAAGAGTCACTCGGCGTGGCGCTCTTCATCCGCCAGCCGCGCCAGCTGGTGCTGACGCCGCATGGCAGCGAACTGCAGGCGGTGCTGAGCGATTCGTTCGCCGCCATGGCGCAGGCCGTGGCGCGGCTGCGGGCACCGCCCGAGCGCAGCGCGATCACCTTGTCGACCACGCCCGCCGTGGCCGCGCGCTGGCTGCTGCCGCGCGTGGGTGCGCTGCGCGCGGCGCACCCGCGGCTCGACCTGCGCATCCATGCCTCGCACGATGCGGTGCCGCTCGACGGGCTCACGGCCGACGTCGCCATCCGCTACGGCAAGGGCCAGTGGCCGGGCCTCGTGGCCGAGAAGCTCTTCGACACGGTCTTCGCGCCGGCCTGCAGCCCGGCGCTCAAGCTGCGCCGTCCGGCCGACCTCGCGAAGCACACGCTGCTGCATTTCGCGGTGCCGAACAGCAGGAACCAGCCGGGCACCTGGGCCGCCTGGCAGCAGGTGGCGCAGGTGCCGGGACTCGACGTGACGGCCGGTCCTGTGTTCTCCGACGAAACCCACACCGTCTCGGCCGCGCTGCAGGGGCAGGGCGTGGCGCTGATGGGCCTGGCACTCATCGCCGACGAGCTGCGCGCGGGCAACCTGGTGCAGCCCTTCGGGCCGGTGCTGCAGGGCTCGCCGTTCTACCTCGTGTGCCCGCAGGCGCGGCGCGACGATCCCAACGTGGCGGCGGTGTTCGAGTGGGTGAAGGGGCTGTCGCCGCTGGACGGCGGCGTGCCCTGAGCGACGGCGGCGACACAATCGCGTGCACTGCTGTGTCGATGTGCCAATCCCCATGAAAACTACCCCGACTTCTTCCATCCTGCAGATCCAGAACCTGCACTTCGCCTACCCCGACCAGCCCGCGCTGGCCGACGGCTGGTCAATCGCCGTCAGCGATGGCGTCACGCAGCTCTACGGAGACACCGGCAGCGGCAAGTCGACCTTGCTGCGCGTGCTGGCGGGTGCGCTGCCTGCATCGGGCGGGCAACTGTGCGTGAACAGCGTGGCGCTCAACGCCGAACCCGAGGCCTACCGGCGCCAGGTCTTCTTCTGCGAGCCGGCGTCGGAAGCTTTCGACCCGCTCGGCGTGCAGGCCTGCACGGCCTTGCTGGGCGAGGGCGATGCGGGTTTCGACCAGGCCGAGTGGCAGCGCCTTGCCGAAGCCTTTTCGCTCGTGCCGCATCTGGAGAAGCAGATGTTCATGCTGTCGACCGGCTCCCGTCGCAAGGTCGGCCTGGCTGCCGCGCTCGCGTCGGGGCGGCCCGTGGTGCTGCTGGACGATCCGGTCGCCGCGCTCGACGCGCGTTCGATCCACGGCCTGTGGCAGGCGATCGAGCGGCGCATCGCGCAACCGGGGCGGGCCGTGATCGTGGCCAGCAGCGAGCGCATCACGGCGGTGCCGCTGGCGGCGTGCATCGAACTGCCGCTGGGCTGATCAACTGGTCGGCGAGTAGCCGGCCTCAGCCTGCCGCAGCCTGGGCAGCGATCCAATCCCATACCGCGCGCACCGGCGCTTCGTTCTCCCGCCCTTCAGCCACCGCAAGGAAATAGCTCCCGGTATCGAGCGCGGGGCCGAAGGGCTGCACCAGCGCGCCGCTCGCGATCTCTTCGGCGGCGAGCGTGAGGCTCAGGAGCGCCACGCCGTGGCCGCCGAGCGCGGCGAGCATGGCATGCGTCTCGTCGGAGAACGACAGGCCCGGCGACTTCATCGCGCGGCCGCGCGGCGGTGCAATGCCGGCCTCGCGGAACCAGCGCGGCCACACCGCGGGCGCGAGCGCATTCGGCTGCCAATCGCAGTGGATGAGCTGGTGCTTCGGCAGGTCGGCGACGCGCCGGAGCTTCAGCATCGGGCTGCACAGCGGCGCGTAGCGCTCGTGCATGAGTTCGCGCGCCACCAGCCCGGGCCAATTGCCGCGGCCCGAGCGGATGGCGATGTCGGCATCGCCGCGCGCGAGGTCGACCAGCCTGTCGCTCGCATGCAGGCGCAGCTCGACATCGGGGCAGGCCTTGCGGAAGGCCTCCATGCGCGGCAGCACCCAGCGCGCCGCGAACGCGGTGTTGGTGGTCAGCGTGACGGCCGGCGAGGCCGCGGGCCGGCGCAGCCTGTCGATGCCGGCCTCGAGCAGGTCGAAGCCCATGCGCAGGTCGTCGAACAGCCGTTCGCCGGCGGGCGTCAGCACCAGCTGCCGCGTGAGGCGCCGGAACAGCGCCTGGCCCAGCGAGTCTTCGAGCGCGCGCACCTGGTGGCTGATGGCGGACGGCGTGACCGACAGCTCCTGCGCGGCGCGCTGGAAACTCCGGTGTGCGGCAGCGGCTTCGAAGGCGCGCAGCGACAGCAGCGGCGGCAACCGGCGGCCGGGCCGAACAGGTGAGCTGATCTCTTGCATAGGTGGAAAAACGATCGTTTGTGGCGGAAGGACTTCGTCCCTAGATTCAAGGCCTGCGTCGCCATTGTGGCAGCGCCCCATGCACCAAGGAACCTCATCCATGAAATTCGACCACCTGAACCTCCTCCACATCGACGCCAGCGCCCGTCCGGGCCGCTCGGGCATCGATCCGCATGGCTCGCACACGCGCCGCCTGTCCGCACGCTTCGTCGAGCGCTGGCAAGCCGTGCGCCCCGGCGACCGTGTCGACTACCTCGACGTCGGCCAGCATCCGCCCGCGCATGTCGATGCGCGCTGGATCCACGCGGCCTTCACGCCGCCCGAGGCGCGCGAGCCGTGGATGGCCGAGGTGCTGGCCGAAAGCGATCGGCTCGTCGACCAGCTCGTCGCGGCCGACCTGATCGTGGTCGGCCTGCCGATGTACAACTTCAGCGTGCCCGCGCAGTTCAAGGCCTGGATCGACAACATCGTGCGCGTGGGCCGCACCTTCGGCTTCGACCGCGCGCGCGGTGCGGTGCCGTATTGGCCGATGCTCGCGGACATGGGCAAGCGCATGGTCCTGCTGGGCGCGCGCGGCGACCACGGCTACGACCCCGGCGGGCGCATCGCGCACCTCAACCACACTGAAAGCAGCGTGCGTTCGGTGTTCGGCTACATCGGCGTCACCGACATGCACGAGGCCGCGGTCGAATGCGACGAGTTCGGCGGCGAGCAACTGGCGCAGTCGCTCGCCAAGGCCGAAGCCGCGGTCGACCGGCTGGTGGACGAACTCGCGGCGGCGGCGGCGATGCCGGCGCCGGAGCCCGTCGCCGCTTGAGGGCCGAGCCGCTCAGCCCGGCAACTGCTGCACCGCCACCGGGCTGCGTTCGGCGAACTGCCCGTTCCAGTACGGGTAATAGGGGTACGGCGGCGGCACCGCGCTCGCCGCGTCGAGCCGCCGGCGCTGGTCGTCGCTGAGCTGCCAGCCGAGCGCGCCGAGGTTCTGTTCAAGCTGCGCCTCGTTGCGCGCGCCGATCAGCACGCTCGACACCGTGGGCCGCTGCAGCAGCCAGTTGAGCGCGATCTGCGGCAGCGTCTTGCCGGTTTCCTCGGCCACCTGGTCCATCGCATCGACCACGCGGTACAGGCGCTCGTCGTCGACCGGCGGCGCGAAGCCGGCGGTCTCGTGCAGGCGGCTGCCTTCGGGCAGCGGCTGGCCGCGGCGGACCTTGCCCGTCAACCGGCCCCAGCCCAGCGGGCTCCAGACGATCGCACCCAGGCCCTGGTCGACGCCCAGCGGCATGAGCTCGAATTCGTAGTCGCGGCCAATCAGCGAGTAGTAGGTCTGGTTGGCCACGAAGCGCTGCAGCCCGAGCCGGTCGGAGGCGGCCAGCGACTTCATGAGCTGCCAGCCCGAGAAGTTCGAGGCGCCGATGAGCCGCACCTTGCCGACGCGCACCAGGTCGTCGAGCGTGTCGAGCACCATCTCGACCGGCGTCATCGCGTCGAAGGCGTGCAGCTGCAGGATGTCGATGTAGTCGGTGCCGAGCCGCTTGAGCGCGGCCTCGGTCGCGGCGATCAGATGGTGGCGCGAGGCGCCCACGTCGTTCGGCCCGTCGCCCGCGCGCAGCGAGAGCTTGGTCGAGATGATGGCCTTGTCGCGCCGCCCCTTGAGCGCCGCGCCGAGGATCGATTCGGACGCGCCGTTCGAATACACGTCGGCGGTGTCGAACAAGGTGACACCAGCGCCGAGCGCGAGGTCGACGATGCTGCGCGCACCTTCGACGTCGGTGTTGCCCCAGGCGCTGAAGAGCGGACCCTGGCCGCCGAAGGTGCCGGCGCCGAAGCCGAGTGCGGGCACCTTGAAGCCCGAGCGGCCGAGAAAACGTTGTTCCATGGTGTTGGCTTTCGAGTGGTTGGAAGAGAGAAGAAAAAGGGAAAAGGATTCGTCAGGCCCGCGCCGAGGCGCAGTCCGCCGTCGTGCCATCGCTCTCGCGGCGGTCGAGCGCGCGGCTCCAGAGTGCGATCGCCAGCCCCGCGAGCGTCAGCAGCGCGGCCACCCAGCCGAGCGCGCGCAGCCCCGGCCCGTGGTCGATGACCACGCCGCCGATCCAGGCGCCGAGCGCATTGCCGAGGTTGAAGGCCGCGATGTTGAGGCTCGATGCCAGGTTCTGGCCGGCGCCCGTGGCCTTTTCGAGCACGCGCAATTGCATCGGCGCCACCGTGGCGAACGCGGCGAGGCCGAGCAGGCCGACGAACACCACCGCGGCGACCGGCGTGCCGATGGCGAACTGCATCGCACCGAGCACCGCGGCCAGCGCCACCAGCGTGCCGAGCACCGCGGGCATGGTCGCCCGGTCGGCCAGCCGGCCGCCGAGCAGGTTGCCGGCCGCCAGGCCCGCGCCGAACACCAGCAGGATCGGCGACACGGCCGATTCGGCAACGCCCGTCACCTGGGTCAGCAGCGGCTGGATGTAGGTGAACACGACGAACACGCCCGCATAGCCGAGCACCGTCATCGCAAGCCCGAGCAGCACCTGGCCGCGCGCGAGCACCGCGAGTTCGTCGCGCACGCTGGCCGGCGCGGCCTCGGCCTTGACGCGCGGCACGAACAGCGCGAGCACCGTGAAGGCCAGCACGCCGATCAGCGCGACGGCCCAGAAGGTGGCGCGCCAGCCGTGGTGCAGCCCGAGCCAGGCGCCCGCCGGCACGCCGAGCAGCATGGCGGCCGTGAGGCCGGTGAACATGATCGCGATGGCCGAGGCGCGGCGCTCGGGCGCGACCAGCCCGGTCGCCACCACCGCGCCGACGCCGAAGAAGGTGCCGTGCGCGAGCGAGGTGACCACGCGCGCGGCCATGAGCATCTCGTAGTTCGGCGCCAGCGCACAGGCCAGGTTGCCGAGCGTGAAGATCGCCATCAGCGCGAGCAGCACGGTCTTGCGCGGCAGCCGCCGCGTGGCGATGGTGAGCAGCGGCGCGCCCACTGCGACGCCGAGCGCATAGCCCGAGATCAGCAGGCCGGCGGCCGTGATGGAGACGTGGAGGTCGCTCGAGACCTGCAGCAGCAGGCCCATGATGACGAATTCGGTGGTGCCTATTCCGAAGGCACCGGCGGTGAGGGCGAGAAGGGCGATGGGCATGATGCACGTACTGTGCGGCCATCTCCCGCTTGTGACTAGAATGCCGCTGCTACACGCACTTGTGAACTGAATTCACAGAAAGAGCCCGCCATGCCCCGCATCGACGTCAACCGCTCCGGCGAAATGGAAGCTTTCGTGCAGGTGGTCGAGTCAGGTGGCTTCTCGGCCGCCGCGCGGCTGCTCGACATGACGCCCTCGGCCGTGAGCAAGCTGGTGGCGAGGCTCGAGCAGCGCCTCGGGGTGCAGCTCGTGCACCGTTCCACGCGCAAGCTGCAGCTCACGCCCGAGGGGCTGCACTTCTACGAGCGCAGCACGCGCGTGCTGGCCGACCTCGAGGAGGCCGAGCGCTGCGCCGCCGCGGGCGCCGCGCCGCGCGGGCGCGTGAGCATCAATGCGAGCGTGTCCTTCGGGCACCACAAGCTGGTGCCGCTGGTGCCGCGCCTGCTCGAGCAGCATCCGCAGATCACGCTCGACATCGCGTTCACCGACCGCATCGTCGACCTGATGGACGAGCGCGCCGACATCGCGATCCGCTGGGGCCAGCTGCCGCCGTCCGACCTGGTGGCGCGGCGCCTGGGCGAGACCAGCCAGTCGATCGTGGCCGCGCCCGCTTACCTGGAAAGGTATGGCACGCCGCGCACGCCGCAGGAGCTCGAGGCGCACAACCGCCTGGGCTGGAGCTACCGGCGCAACACACCCGAGTGGCCGCTGCGCGTGGACGGGCGCGCGATCGCGCTGCCGGTGGCCGGCCCGGTGCGCGCGGGCGACGGCGAGACGCTGCGCCAGCTGGCGATCGCGGGCGCGGGCGTGGCGCGGTTGTCGCTGTATCACGTCCAGCACGACATCGACGCAGGCCGGCTGGTGCCGCTGCTGGAGGAATTCAACCCCGGCGAGGTCGAGCCGATCCACGCGGTCTACATCGGCAAGGCGGGCACGCTGCCGGCGCGGGTGCGCGCGGTGCTCGACTTCCTGGTGGCGAATGCGGGCGTGGGCGGCGGGCGCTACACGCTCAGGCGCAGCGCGCCGATGCCGTCGAATGCCACCGTGACCTGATCGCCGCGCCGGCACGGCAGGATGCCGACCCACGAGCCGGTGGTGACGATGCTGCCGGCCGGCACGGTGCGGCCGTGGCGCGTGAGGTGGCGCAGCCAGGCCGGCAGCAGCCAGGCCGGGTCGCCGAGGGGATGCGTGCCTTGGCGCACCACGGGTTCGGCACTGCCGACGGTGGTCTCGCAGCGCTGCGAGGCCCAGTCGACGGCGGCAAAGGGCTTCCATTCGCCGAGCGCGAGTGCGCCATGCACCTGCGAATCGGCAAGGCGCAGCAATGCGGGCGTGGCGGCCAGGTCCTGCCAGCGCGAATCGACGATCTCGACGGAGACCGCGATGGCGTCGACGAGCGCGGTGGCACCGGCGGCATCGAGCGAGGCGGCCATCGCTGGCGTGACGTCGCGGCCGAGGCGCAGCGCGATCTCGGCCTCGATGCCGGGCGCATGGAAGTGGATGTCGCCGAAATCGGCCGGGGCGGTGCGCACGCCGGCGGGTGGCAGCGGCGCATGCGTGAGGGTCGCGCTGCGCGAGGCGCCGCCCGATTTCCAGGCGCGAGGTGCGGCCTCGTCGGCGAACCATCCGAGCGCTGCGGCGACGGCGTCCTGCACTTCATAGGCCTCGTTGGCGTTTTCCAGCGTGTCGAGCCAGGGCGTGGCATCGAGGGTCTTGTTGGATTGGCGGGCTTGGATCAGGGCTTGGGCGAGGGTTGTTTGCTTAGGGGTCATTCTTTGGATTGTCTTCGGCGTTGCCGGTGTTTTTGTTGTCGTTGTTCGGGGCGCGTGCCCAGGCCACCGGGTACTCCCCTCCGCGAATGTCCCCCGCCTTCGGCTCCTCCTTTATTTCGCTGCGGGGAGCACCCGGTACCCTGGGCACAGGGCACGCTCGTTGTGCATCGGCGATCAATGACTGCTCTGTGCATGATCACGCCGATGGGGTGCCTTGCGCAGCGAAATAAAGGAGGAGGGCGAAGCCCGGGGGACATTCGCGGAGCAAGGTACCCCGTCGGCGTGATCGCGCCCTCGAAACGAACCACGGCACAAAGCACACAAGGCCTCAGGTATTGACCTGAACCTTCCCGTCCTTCACCACCTTGGCCCATTTCGTGATCTCGGTCGAGATGAATTGCTTGAACTTGTCCTGCGACCCGCCACCGTCTTCCGCGCCATAGGTGTCGAGCTTCTCCTGCACGTCAGGCATCGCGAGCACCGTGTTGACGTCGCGGTTGACCTTGTCGGCCACATGCTGCGGCAGCTTGCCTGGGCCCGCAAGGCCATACCAGGTGGTTGCCTCGAAACCCGCGAAGCCTTGCTCCTGCATCGTCGGCACGTTCGGGTGGCCCTTGGCGCGCTTGGCGCGCGTCTGCGCCACGGCCAGCACGCGGCCGCTCTTCACATGCGGCGTGGCCGCGGTCATGGTCTCGAAGCTGTACTGGATCTGTCCGCCCATCAGGTCGGCGAGCAATGGCCCGCTGCCCTTGTAGGGCACGTGCATCGCATCCACGCCGGCCTGCAGCTTGAACATTTCCAGCGCCAGGTGCTGCGCCGAGCCCGCGCCCGCGGAGCCGAAGCTCACGTTGCCCGGCGACGCCTTGCACAGCGCCACGATGTCCTTGGCCGAGAGCGCCTTCTGCGCCGGGCTCGCGATCAGAAGGTTGGGCGTGACCCCGACCAGCACGATCGGCACGAAGTCGCGCTCCACGCTGTAGCGCAGCCTGGGTTGCAGGCTCGGCGCCAGCGCGTGGCTGTTGATGTGCGCCATGAGCAGCGTGCTGCCGTCGCTGGGCTGCTGCGACACGTACTCGGCCGCCAGCACGCCGGCCACGCCCGCCTTGTTCTCGACCACCACCTGATGGTTCCACATCGTCCCGAGCTTCTGCGCCACCACGCGCGCCAGCGCATCGGTGCCGCCGCCGGGCGGAAAGCCCACCACGATGCGCACCGGCGCGGTAGGCCACTCCTGCGCAAAA
The DNA here is from genome assembly GCF_057657255.1 of Variovorax sp. Soil_C_19. Classification (NCBI taxonomy): domain Bacteria; kingdom Pseudomonadati; phylum Pseudomonadota; class Betaproteobacteria; order Burkholderiales; family Comamonadaceae; genus Variovorax; species Variovorax sp. Soil_C_19. The sequence goes on from NZ_JBDGIV010000001.1 coordinate 909,823, forward strand.
AGCCGCGGCACGCCGAGCGTCGCGGCCGCGGCACCTGCGACCTGGATCAGGGAACGTCTCTGCATCATCTTTGTCTCCGTTGGGGTTGGGTGTCGTCGATGCGTGGCGGCCGCCGCATCGTTCGAGCGATGCGCTGCGGCCGGCCAGGGTCCCTGTGGCGCCGCCGACGCTAGGCGGCCTTCTTCATCGTCTGAGCGGTGGGCGCCGGATGGCTGGCGAAGTGGTCCATCGCGGCCTGCACGCCGCTGCCCGCGAGCTGGATGCCGGTGAGCTTCATGCCCATCTCGACGCCCGCGACCATCGCCACCAGCGTGAGGTCGTTGCTGTCGCCGAGGTGGCCCATGCGGAACATGCGGCCCTTGAGCTTGCCCAGGCCGGTGCCGAGCGACAGGTCGAAGCGCTCGTGGATCAGCCGGCGCAGCGCATCGGCGTCGACGCCCTCGGGCGTGATCACGCCGGTCAGCACGGGCGAGTACACGGCCGGGTCGGCGCACTGGATCGGCAGGCCCCAGGCATTGACTGCCGCGCGCACGCCGGCGCCCCAGCGCTGGTGGCGCGCGAACACGTTGTCGAGCCCTTCGCCAAGCAGCATGTCGAGTGATTCCGACAGGCCGTAGAGCAGGTTGGTGTTGGGCGTGTAGGGCCAGTAGCCGTCCTTGTTCATGGCCACGATCTCGTCCCAGGCCCAGAACGCGCGCGGCAGCTTCGCGGTCTTGGAAGCCTCGAGCGCGCGCGGCGACAGCGCGTTGAAGCTGATGCCCGGCGGCAGCATGAGGCCCTTCTGCGAACCGCTCACGGTCACGTCCACGCCCCATTCGTCGTGCCGGAAGTCGGCGCTCGCAAGGCCCGAGATGCTGTCGACCATCAGCAGCGCCGGGTGGCCCGCCGCATCGATGGCGCCGCGCACCGCGGCGATGTCGGAGGTGACGCCGGTGGAGGTCTCGTTGTGCACCACGCAGAGGGCCTTGATCTTCTTCTCCGTGTCCTTCTGCAAGCGCGCCTCGATCAGCTCGGCCTGCACGCCGCGGCGCCAGCTCGGGGCTGCGGGCAACTGCTCGTCCTTGCCCGACCAGGCGAGGAACTCGGTCGAGACGCCGAGCCGCGCGGCCATCTTCTGCCACAGCGATGCGAAGTGGCCGGTCTCGTACATCAGCACATGGTCGCCCGGGCTCAGCGTGTTGCAGAGCGCGGCCTCCCAGGCGCCGGTGCCCGAGGCGGGATAGATCGCCACCGGATGCCGGGTCTTGAAGATCTGCTGGATGCCGCCCAGCACCTTCAGGCCGAGCACGCCGAACTCGGGGCCGCGGTGGTCGATGGTGGGCAGGCTCATGGCCCGCAGGATGCGGTCGGGCACCGGGCTTGGGCCAGGAATCTGGAGGAAGTGGCGGCCGGTGGGATGGATGTCGAGTTGCAGCATGGGCGGTCCTTTCGCCGCAAGTTTTGCATTCAAAATATGATTTGACGTTGTGGTTTACCCTTAAACGTCGGGCTTGTTGCTGTTGTTTTTTGCATTCAAAATGCATTCAAGGGAAACACACATGACCGCAGACATCATCGAGATCTCGCGCCTCGCGTTGCACGACCAGGTTGCTTCGCGCCTTCGCACGATGCTGGTCGAAGGCCACATCGCGCCGGGCGCCAAGCTCAACGAGCGCGAGCTCTGCCTGCAGCTGCACGTCTCGCGCACGCCGCTGCGCGAGGCCATCAAGCTGCTCGCGGCCGAGGGGCTGGTCGATCTGCTGCCGAACCGCGGGGCGGTGGCGGTGAAGCTCACCGAGGCCGATGTGCTCAACACCTTCGAGGTGCTCGCGATGCTCGAGGGCATGTCGGGCGAGCTCGCGGCCAAGCGCATCACCGAGGAAGAACTCGCCGAGGTGCGTGCGCTGCACTACGAAATGATGGCTTGCTTCGCACGGCGCGACCTGTCGGGCTACTACCGGCTCAACGCGCGCATCCATACCGCCATCAACGAGGCCGCCGGCAACCCGGTGCTCGCGGGCACCTACCGCTCGATCAATGCCCGCGTGCAGTCGCTGCGCTTTCGCACCAACCAGGACGACGCGAAGTGGAAGCACGCCGTCGAAGAGCACGAGCAGATGATCGCGGCCCTGGCCGCGCGCGACGCGGCCGCAATGCGCCGGGTGCTGGTCTCGCACCTGATGCGCAAGCGCGACACGGTGCTCGAGCTCATGCGCGCCGGCGAAATCTATCCACGAACCACTTCAAGCTGAGACCCCCTTCATGCGCATCGATCCCGCCAGCCACATGCAGCCAGCCGGAACCGTCCTGCCGCCCAACGAGACCTGCGAAGCGCTGGCCCGCCGGCTGCGCGCCGAGACGCAGGGCGAAGTGCTGTTCGACAGCGGCTCGCGCGGCCGCTACGCCACCGACGCCTCGATCTACCAGATCACGCCGGTCGGCGCCTTCGTGCCGACCAACGACACCGACGTCGCCTGCGCGATCGACATCGCGCGCGAGCTGAAGGTGCCGGTGCTCGCGCGCGGCGGCGGCACCAGCCAGTGCGGCCAGACCACCGGCGCCGCGCTGGTGATCGACAACAGCAAGCATTTCCGGCGCATGCTCGAGCTGAACGTGGAAGAGGGCACCGCCACCGTCGAGCCCGGCCTGGTGCTCGACCACCTGAATGCGCAGCTCAAGCCGCACGGCCTCTGGTATCCGGTCGACGTGTCGACCAGCGCGCAGGCCACGCTGGGCGGCATGGCCGGCAACAACTCGTGCGGCTCGCGCTCGATCGCCTACGGCAACATGGTGCACAACGTGCTGGGCGCGAGCGCCTGGCTGTCGAACGGCGAGCTGGTCGAGTTCGGTCCGCAGCGCACGCTCGGTGCGCGCGCGGCGGGCATTGCCGAATTCGTGCACGGGCTCGCGCGCAAGCACCACGACGCCATGGCGCAGCACTGGCCCAAGGTGATGCGCCGCGTGGCGGGCTACAACCTCGACATCTTCGACAACCAGAGCGAGCGGCCCTACACCGCCGACGGCAGCGTCAATCTCGCGCACCTGCTGATCGGCGCCGAGGGCACGCTGGCCTACACCAAGAGCCTCAAGCTCCAGCTCGCACCGCTGCCGCGCGCCAAGGTGCTCGGCGTCGTCAACTTTCCGACCTTCCATGCGGCCATGGACGCGGCCCAGCACATCGTGAAGCTCGGCCCCACGGCGGTCGAGCTGGTCGACCGCACGATGATCGAGCTGAGCCTTGCCAACCCGGCCTTCAAGCCCACGGTCGAAACCGCGCTGATCGGCCGGCCCGCGGCGATTTTGCTGGTGGAGTTCTCGGGCGCCGAGAAGGCGCCGCTCTTGCCGCAGCTCGCGCGGCTGGTCGAGCTCATGGGCGACCTGGGCCTGCCCGGCAGCGTGGTCGAGATGCCCGACGAGGCGCGCCAGAAGAACCTGTGGGAAGTGCGCAAGGCCGGCCTCAACATCATGATGAGCCTCAAGGGCGACGGCAAGCCGGTCAGCTTCATCGAGGACTGCGCGGTGCCGCTCGCGCACCTGGCCGAATACACCGATGCGCTGACCGAGGTGTTCGCGCGCCACGGCAGCCGCGGCACCTGGTATGCGCATGCGTCGGTCGGCACGCTGCATGTGCGGCCGATCCTCGACATGCGCGTCGATGGCGCCGCCAAGATGCGCGCAATCGCCGAGGAAGCCGCGGCGCTGGTGCGCAAGTACAAGGGCGCCTTCAGCGGCGAGCATGGCGACGGCCTGTGCCGCGGCGAATGGATCGAGTGGCAGTTCGGCCCGGCGATCAACGAGGCCTTCCGCGCGATCAAGCAGGAGCTCGACCCGATCGGCCTCTTCAACCCCGGCAAGATCGTCGATCCGCCGCGCATGGACGACGGTTCGCTGTTCCGCTTCGCGCCGCCCACGGCACCCAGGCCCTACCGCCGCATCGAACTCAAGCCGGTGCTCGACTGGTCGGCCTGGAACGTGAACGCCGACCCGGTGACCGAGGAAACCACCGCGCCCGGCACCGGTGGCGACAGCACCGGCGGTTTGGCCAAGGCCGTGGAGATGTGCAACAACAACGGCCATTGCCGCAAGTTCGATGCCGGCACCATGTGCCCGAGCTACCGCGTGACGCGCGACGAGCAGCACCTGACGCGCGGCCGCGCCAACACGCTGCGGCTCGCGCTCTCGGGCCAGCTCGGACCCGACGCCTTTACCAGCGAGGAGATGCACGAGACCATGGACCTGTGCGTTGGCTGCAAGGGCTGCAAGCGCGACTGCCCGACCGGCGTCGACATGGCGAAGATGAAGATCGAGTTCCTCGACCACTACAAACAACGCCATGGCCACACGCTCAAGGACCGGCTGGTGGCCCGCATGCCCGACTACGCGCACCGCGCGAGCCGCGTGCCGTGGCTCATGAACCTGCGCAACACGGTGCCCGGCGCGGCCTGGCTCGGCGAGAAACTGCTGGGCTTTTCGGCCCGCCGCTCGCTGCCCGAATGGCGCTCCGACACCTTCTGGCGCGCCAAGGCCGACCTGCACGGCATGTTCGCCAGCCGCGAGGCCGTGCTGTCGGTGCAGGCGAACGGCGGCCGGGCGGCGGTGCTCTTCGTCGACACCTTCAACGGCACCTTCGAAAGCGAGAACGCGCTGGCGGCGGCCCGCGTGCTCAAGGCCGCCGGCTACACGCTGCACACGGTCGAGAAGCGCGGCGGGCACCATTGCTGCGGCCGCACTTTCCTGGCCAGCGGCATGGTGAGCGAGGCCAAGCGCCGTGCCGAAGCACTGATCGACGCGCTCAGGCCGCTGGCCGAGGCCGGGGTTCCCATCGTCGGCCTCGAGCCCTCGTGCCTGCTCACGCTGCGCGACGAAGCCCTGGTGATGGGCTTCGGCAAGAAGGCCGAAACCGTGGCGAAGCAGGCTTTGCTGTTCGAGGAGTTCATTGCGCGCGAGCTGAAGGCCAGCCGCTTCCAGCTCGCACTCACGCCCGCCACCGCCCCGATCCTGCTGCATGGCCATTGTCACCAGAAGGCCTTCGGCGCGGTGAGCCCGGTGCTCGAGGTGCTGCGGCTCATCCCCGGCGCAGAACCCGAGCTGATCGAGAGCTCGTGCTGCGGCATGGCCGGCAGCTTTGGCTACGAGGCGCGCCACATCGACGTCTCGATGCGGATGGCCGAGGCCAGCCTGCTGCCGGCGATCCGCGCGCGGCCCGAGGCCATCGTGGTGGCCGACGGCACGAGCTGCCGGCACCAGATCGCCGATGGCGCGGCCCGCGAGGCGGTGCATGTGGCGGTGCTGCTGGAGCGGCATCTGCTGCCGGACGCGGGGTGAACGACCCGCCCACGCTGCGGCTCGCGTTCGCGCTCTCGATGGGCGCGGCCGTCTCGCTGGGCATCGCGCGCTTCTCGTATGCGCTCTTGCTGCCGCCGATGCGTGACGACCTGGGCTGGACCTATGCGCTGGCGGGCGGCATGAACACCGCCAACGCGATCGGCTACCTGCTCGGCGCACTCGCCACGCCGGCGCTGATGCGCCGCTTCGGCACGGCGCGGCTGTTGATGGTGGGCGCCGTGCTCACGAGCCTGTTCATGGCGGGCAGCGGCTTCGTGAGCGCGGCGCCCGCGCTGCTGCTGCAGCGGCTCTTGGCCGGCATCGCGAGCGCCTGGGTCTTCGTGGCCGGCGGGCTGATGGCCGCGCGGCTCGGCGAGGCTGGCTCCGCGCGCGGCGGGCTGCTGCTGGGCATCTATTACGGCGGCACCGGCTTCGGCATCGTGCTGTCGGCGCTCTTGGTGCCGCAGGTGCTGCGTGCTGCCGTCGACCAGCCGCACGGCTGGGCCTGGGCGTGGTGGGCGCTGGCGCTGGCCTGTGCGGCGGGCACCGGGCTGCTGGGCTGGGCGGCGCGTGCGATGCCGGTCCGGCCTGCGGCACCCGCAGCGGCTGCGTCGCATCCGGGTTCGGCCGGCGACGCCGCCACGCTGCGCCGCTTCGGCTGGGCGCTTGCGGGCTACGGCATGTTCGGCGTGGGCTACATCGGCTACATGACCTTCGTGATTGCGCTGCTGCGCGAGCAAGGTGCGGGCACCGCGTTCGTGACCCTGTTCTATGCCTTGCTCGGCCTGGCCTGCATCGCGTCCTCGCGGCTCTGGGCCGGGCTTCTGGAGCGCCACCGCGGCGGGCGGCCGCAGGCGCTGCTCAACGGGCTGCTCGGCATCGCGACGCTGCTGCCGGTGCTCAGCGCGTCGGTGCCGGTGGCGCTGGCCTCGGGACTGTTGTTCGGCGCGGTGTTCCTGTCGGTGGTGGCTTCGACCACCGCGCTGGTGCGCCACAACCTGCCGCACGCGCAGTGGGCGCAGGGCATCAGCGCCTTCACGGTCGTGTTCGCGCTCGGCCAGATCGTCGGGCCGACCGTGACGGGCTGGATCTCCGATGGGCCGGGCGGACTGGCGCGCGGCCTCGTGGCGTCGGCGATCGTGCTGTGGGGTGGGGCGCTGCTGGCCGCGCGCCAGCGTCCGCTGCGCGAGGGCGGAGAATGGCGCCCATGACCGCTGCCATCGACGACACCGCCTTGCCGATCGACGACGCGAACGCGCCGGGCTTTGCCGTGTTCGACACGGCGATCGGCGCCTGCGGCCTCGCTTGGGGACCGCGCGGGCTGATCGTCGGCGTGCAATTGCCGCAGGATGACTCCGGCGCCGAGGCCACGCGGCGGCGCATGCGGCAGCGCTTTCCCGCGCTGGCCGAGGCCGCGCCGCCCGCGAGCGCACTGCGCGCCATCGCTGCGGTGCAGGCACTGCTCGACGGCACGCACGACGACCTGCGCCACATCGAACTCGACATGGCCGGCGTGTCGGATTTTCATCGCCGCGTCTACGAGATCGCGCGCCGCATTCCGCCGGGCCAGACCCGCACCTACGGCGAGATCGCGGCCGAGCTCGGTGACCTGGGCCTTTCACGCGCGGTGGGGCAGGCCATGGGCCTCAACCCGTTCGCGCCCGTGGTGCCGTGCCACCGCGTGCTCGCGGCCGGCAACAGGCCGGGCGGCTTCTCGGCCGGCGGCGGGGCATTGACCAAGCTGAAGATGCTCGACATCGAGGGCGCCACGCCGAGCGGGACGCTGCCGTTGTTCTGAGCGCCACGCTGTACTGAAAAAAGCTGAACGCGCCGGCGACGACCCCACGCCTGCAGCGATCGCCGCGCTTGGCGACAATTGCCGCGATGCGTTCTCGTTCTCCTTCTTCTCCGTTCTTCAAGATGGCTCTGCTGCTGGGCCTGCTGTCCGCCATCGGCCCCTTCGCCATCGACATGTACCTGCCGGCGCTGCCGGCCATCGGCCAGACGCTCGGCGCCGACATCGGTGCGGTGCAGATGAGCCTCACGGCGTTCTTCCTCTCGCTCGGCGCGGGCCAACTGCTGTTCGGGCCGGTCTCGGACATGGTCGGGCGCAAGCCGCCGCTCTATGCGGGGCTGGCGCTGTTCGCGCTGGCGAGCATCGGCTGCGCGCTCGCCACCGACATCCAGACGCTGATCGTGCTGCGCCTGCTGCAGGGCCTGGGCGCGGCAGCGGGCATGGCGATTCCGCGTGCGGTGGTGCGCGACCTGCACACCGGCACCGACGCCGCGCGGCTCATGTCGTTGCTCATCCTGGTGTTCAGCGTCTCGCCGATCCTTGCGCCGCTCGTGGGCAGCGCGGTGATCGCGGTCGCAGGCTGGCGCGGCGTGTTCTGGGCGGTGACGATCGCGGCGGTCGCGGGCCTCGCGATGACGGCCGCGCAGCTCAAGGAAACACGGCCGCCGTCGCAGCGCGTCGAGAGCAGCATTGGCAGCGCGCTTGCCGCGTACTGGCTGCTGCTGCGCGACCGGCACTATCTCGGCCTGGTGTTCATCGGCGGCTTCGCGATGGCGGGCTTCTTCACCTACCTGGCCAATTCGTCGTTCGTGATGATCGACCATTACGGCCTCTCGCCCGCAATGTACAGCGTGGCTTTCGGCGTGAATGCGGCGGCCTTCATCGGCGCCTCGCAGCTCACCGGCCCGCTGGGCGAGCGCCATGGCCTCGTGGCGCTGGTGAAGTTCGGCGTGGTGGCGTCGAGCGTCACCATGCTCGCGATGTTCGTCTACTTCGCGGCCGGCGGCGACAGCCTATGGGTGCTGATCGTGCTGTACTTCATCGCCTCGGGCTTCATGGGCCTGGTGATCCCGACTACCGGGGTGCTCGCGCTCGAGATGCACGGCGCCATCGCCGGCACGGCCTCGGCGCTGCTCGGTACGCTGCAGATGCTGACCGGCGCACTGGCCATGGCCGTGGTGGGCCTGTTCAGCGACGGACGGCCGCTGCCGATGGTCACCGGCATGGCGACCGGCGCCTTCGTTTCGCTGGTGCTCACCTGGCTCACGCTGGGCCGCGTGCGCACCGAGCCCGGACGCAGGGTGCAGGGGGCGTGAGGGGCACCGCAGGCACGCAAGCACCGGCCGGCGAGGCGCCGCAGGTCGTCGACGGGCTGCCCCAGCCGGCGCGCCGCAACGCGATGCTGGTCATCATCCTCGGCATCATGGTGGCGGTGCTCGACGGCACCATCGTCAACCTCGCGCTGCCGGGCATCGCACACGAGCTGCAGACCAGCGCCTCGCATGCGATCTGGGTGGTCAACGCGTACCAGATCGCGACGCTCGTGATGCTGCTGCCGCTGGCCTCGCTCGGCGACCTGGTCGGCTACCGGCGCGTCTACCTGGTGGGCATGGCAGTGTTTACCGTGGCCTCGGTCGGCGCCATGTTCGCGAATTCGCTAGCCACGCTGATCGCGGCGCGCACCTTCCAGGGCCTCGGTGCTGCGGGGATCATGAGCGTGAATGCGGCGCTGGTGCGGCTGGTGTTTCCTGCTGCGCTGCTCGGTCGCGGCATGGCGATCAACTCGATGGTGGTCGCCACGTCCTCGGTGGCGGGGCCGTCGGTGGCGGCGGCGATCCTGTCGGTGGCCTCGTGGCCGTGGCTGTTCGCGCTCAACGTGCCGCTCGGGGTGCTGGTCTTCGCGCTGGGCCTGAAGTCGCTGCCGTTCAACCGCGTGCCGCCGGCGGCCGGGCTGCGTTTTTCGCCCATCGACGTGGCGCTCAACGTGCTGATGTTCGCGCTGGTGTTCCTCGGCGTCGACCGGCTCGGCGTGCGCGACCCGGCAGCGGCAGGCGGCGGCGCGCACTGGTCGGCCTGGGCGATCCTGCTGGCCGGCGTGGCGGTCGGCTTCGTCTACCTGCGGCGGCAGCGCCGGCTCGCGGTGCCGCTGTTTCCGATCGACCTGCTGCGCATCCCGGTGTTCGCGCTGTCGATGGGCACTTCGGTGGCCGCCTTCTGCGCCCAGATGCTGGCCTACATCGCGCTGCCTTTCCTGCTGCTCGAGGCCTATGGCCGCAGCCACCTCGAGGCCGGCCTGCTGATCACCGCCTGGCCGCTCGCGATCGTGGCCATGGCGCCGTTCGCGGGGCGGCTGATCGGGCGCTATCCCGACGGGCTGCTCGGCGGCATCGGCCTGGGCCTGCTCGCGCTCGGCCTGGCGCTGTTGGCCGCCTTGCCCGCGGATCCCGGCAACGTCGACATCGCCTGGCGCATGGCGGTCTGCGGCCTGGGCTTCGGCCTGTTCCAGTCGCCGAACAACCACACGATCGTGACCTCGCCGCCCGCGCACCGAAGCGGTGCGGCCAGCGGCATGCTCGGGACCGCACGGCTCACCGGCCAGACGCTCGGCGCCGTGGTGCTGGCCGGCGTTTTCAGCATCTGGAGCCCGCACGGCGGCCATGGGCCGGTGGTGGCGCTGGTGCTGGCCGCCTGTTTTGCCGGCGCAGCGGCAGTTTTCAGCACTCTGCGGTTAAAGACGACGGGGCACGCGGGCTGAATCGGTTAGGGTACGACCCCATGACGGAAGTACCTGAAACCGTGGTGTGCCCGGGCTGCGACGCGGTCTTCCAGCGCGCGCGCCTCGCGCGGCGGGAGGTGTCGTGCTGCGCGCGCTGCGGCACCGAGCTCTACCGGCACCCGGGCGACCTGCAGCGCAGCATCTTGCCGCTGACGCTCGCAAGCCTGATCATGTTCGCCATCGCCAACCTGTTCCCGATCGTCGAGATCGAACTGCAGGGCCTGCGCAGCCAGACAACGCTGGCCGGCGCGGTGGTGGTGCTGAGCAGCGAGGGCATGTCGATCGTGGCGCTGCTGGTGCTGGCCACCACGCTGCTCTTTCCGCTGCTGCAGCTGTGCATCCTGGCCTACCTGCTTGTGCCGCTGCGGCATCAGCGCCGGCCCGCGGGTTTCGCGATGCTGGTGCGCGCCATGCAGATGCTGCGACCGTGGGGCATGGTCGAGGTGTTCCTGCTCGGCGTGCTGGTGGCGATCGTCAAGCTCTCGAGCATGGCCACGGTGGTGGCCGGGCCGGCGCTCTGGGCCTTCATGGCGCTCACGGTCATGCTCACGGCGGTGCTGTCGTTCAACCCCAACGCCTTCTGGGAAATGACCTTTCGCCCGCCCGGCGAGCCGCGGGAGGAGGGCGCGTGAAGGGTTTCTACCGCGAAGTACCCGACGACAGCGAAGACACGCCGCTCGCGACCGCCGCCTCGATGGGACTGCTGGCCTGCCCGCACTGCGACGCCGTGTGGCGCGATGCGGCCGAAGGCGAGCGCTGCGAGCGCTGCGGCACGCACCTGTACCGGCGCAAGCCCTACAGCCTGAGCCGCACCTGGGCCTTCCTCATTGCGGCCTGCATCATGTACATCCCGGCCAATCTGCTGCCAGTGATGATCACGCGCTCGCTGTTCGGCGCGCAGTACGACACCATCCTGAGCGGCGTGATCTACTTCTGGATCTCGGGCTCCTACGGGCTCGCGGCGATCATCTTCATCGCGAGCTTTCTGGTGCCGCTGTTCAAGCTGACGGTGCTGCTCCTGCTGACCGTGCTGGCCCAGCGCGGCAGCGACTGGCGCCGGCCCGAGCGCGCCAAGCTCTATCACATCGTCGAGATCATCGGCCGCTGGTCGATGCTCGACGTGTTCGTCGTCTCGTTGCTGGCCGGACTGGTGCAGATCCAGGGCTTTGCGGTGATCCACGCGGGCGTGGGCATCGCGGCCTTCGGGTCGGTGGTGGTGCTGACCATGCTGGCCTCACTGAGCTTCGATCCGAGGCTCACCTGGGACAGCCGACAGCAGCAGCAGCAGGCCGATCGGGAACGACGTGAACCAACCAGTGACGACCGGGAAGCAAGAACAGCATGAGTGACGAAGACCAAGCCAAAGCCAATGACCAGACGACGCCGCCGGGCCTTCCGCCGCCGCGCGTGGTGCGCCGGCGCGAATGGCTGCCATCGTTGATCTGGCTGATACCCATCGTCGCCGCGCTGGTGGGCGTGATGCTGGTGGTGCGCATCATCATGGAGCGCGGACCCGAGATCGTGCTCACCTTCGAGACCGCCGAAGGCCTCGAGGCCAACAAGACGGCCGTCAAGTACAAGGACGTGCAGATCGGCACCGTGCAGAGCCTGCGGCTCGCACGCGACCGCTCGCACGTGCGGGTCACGGTGCAGCTCGGCAAGGACGCCGAGAGCTTCACCGCCGAGGATTCGCGCTACTGGGTGGTGCGGCCGCGGCTCGACACCTCGGGCATCTCGGGCCTGGGCACGCTGCTGTCGGGTGCCTACATCGGTGCCGATGCGGGCGTGTCGGAAGAGACCGCGAGCGAATTCAAGGGCCTGGAAGACCCGCCCATCGTGACGCGCGACGCCACGGGCCGGCAGTTCCTTTTGCGTGCCGCCGACGTGGGTTCGCTCGACGTGGGATCGCCGGTGTATTTCAGGCGCATCAAGGTGGGCCAGGTCGCGACCTACGAACTCGATGGCGATGGCCGCGGCGTGACGATGCGCGTGTTCGTCAATGCGCCATACGACAAGTTCGTGGGCGTCAACACCCGCTTCTGGCAGGCCAGCGGCATCGACGCGCAGCTCAGTGCGAGCGGCTTCACGCTGCGCACGCAATCGCTTGCCACGATCCTGCTCGGCGGCATTGCCTTCGGCGCGCCCGAGGACGCCATGGGGCCGCGCGCCGAGGAGAACGCGGCCTTCGCGCTCGCGGGCGACGAGACCACCGCGATGAAGGAGCCCGATGGCCCGTCGCAGACGCTGCTGATGTACTTCAACCAGTCGCTGCGCGGCCTGACACCGGGGGCGCCGGTCGACTTCCGCGGCGTGGTGATCGGCGAGGTCAAGTCGATCGGCGTGGAGTTCGACCGCAATGCGCGCGAGTTCCGCATGCCGGTGCTGGTGCAGGTCTACCCCGACCGGCTGCGGCGCCGGGCCGGCGAACGCGGCACCGAGTCACGCTTCTCGCAGCAAGAGCGCCTGCGCTTCCTGGCCGAGAAAGGGCTGCGCGCCCAACTGCGCAACGGCAACCTGCTGACCGGGCAGGTGTATGTGGCGCTCGACTTCTTCCCCAAGGCGCCGCCCGCGAAGATCGACCTCGAGAAGAACCCGATCGAGCTCGCCACCGTGCCCAACAGCCTGGACGAGATTCAGTCGCAGGTGCAGGAGATCGCGAGCAAGCTCAACAAGGTGCCGTACGAGCAGATCGCGGCCGACCTGCGCACCACGCTGAACACGCTCAACAAGACGCTGACCACGGCCGAGCAGGCGGTGAGCCGCATCAACAACGACGTCACGCCCGAGCTCGCGGCCGCCATGAAGGACGTGCGCAAGACCGTCAACACGGCCGAGCGCACGCTGGCCGACGACTCGCCGCTGCAGCAGGACATGCGCCAGACGCTGCGCGAACTGACGCGCGCCGCGGGCTCGGTGCGCGTGCTGACCGACTACCTCGAACGCCATCCCGAATCGCTTTTGCGCGGCAAACCGGACGACAAGAAGAAATGATGAAGAACAGCAAACCAGGCCGACCCTTCGCCTCGCGCGCCGCCCTGGCGGCGGCCGCCGCGCTGCTTGCCCTTGCCGGCTGCGCGAGCAAGTCCGACAGCTACTACACGCTGGCGAGCCCGGTGCCGGCCGCGGAGGCCGCGCCCTCGACGCTCGGCACCGCCGCGCCGATCTATGTCGAGCTCGCGCCCGTTGCCGTGCCCGAGCGGCTCGCCCGGCCGCAGATGGTGGTGGGGCGCTCGGCCGGCAGCGTTCAGGTCGACGTGCTCGAGCAGCACCGCTGGGCCTCGTCGTTCGAGAACGAATTGCGCGATGCGCTGGCGAGCGGCATTGCCGACCGGCTCGGCGCGGTCGACGTCACCAAGGGCGGCCGGCCCAATGCACAGCCCGCGTGGCGCATCGCGGTGCAGGTGCGCCGCTTCGATGCGGTCGACGGCGGCCGCGTCGACGCGGCCTTCAGCTGGACGCTGCGCCGCTCCGACGAGGCGCGCTCGATGTCCTGCCAGTTCGAGGTGGGCGAGGGGGTCGCCAGCGGTATCGACGCGGTGGCGCAGGGCGCACAGCGCCTGACCGCGGCCGCGGCGGCGGCGATGGCGCGCAGCGTGAACGCGGCACGGTCGAATCCGGCCGCCACCGCATGCCCGGCCTGAGTCTTTCTCCCTCCCCCTCCGGGGGAGGGCAGGGGGGGCGGCATGGCGGCGGTCATCGAGGCGCGGCGCGCGGTGGCAAGCAGGGAGCTCCCATCCCAACCTTCCCCCAGAGGGGGAAGGAGTAAAGCAGAGACTCTCCCCATGGCCCAGATCGGCAAGCCACCCTGCGACCACGCGCTGATCCTGCACGGCGCCGCCGCGCGCGAAGACGCCTGTCCCGAGGCGTCGAAGCCCTGGGTGCTCGCCGCGGCCATCGTCGGTTCGAGCATGGCCTTCATCGACGGTACCGTCGTCAACGTCGCACTGCCGGCGATCCAGGCCGATCTGCGCGCCACCGCGTTCCAGGCGCAGTGGGTGGTCGAGTCCTATGCCTTGCTGCTGGCCGCGCTGCTGCTCGTGGGCGGCGCGCTCGGCGACCGCTTCGGACGGCGCCGCATCTTCGCCGTGGGCGTCGCGATCTTCGCGCTCGCCTCGGTCGGCTGCGCCCTCGCGGGTACCGTGCAGCAGCTCATCGCGGCGCGCGCGGTGCAGGGCATCGGCGGCGCCTTGCTGGTGCCGGGGAGCCTGGCGCTGATCAGCGCTGCCTTCCCCGAGAAGGAGCGCGGCCGCGCGATCGGCATCTGGTCGGGCTTCAGCGGCGTCACGGCCGCCGCCGGTCCGGTGCTCGGCGGCTTCCTGGTCGACCACTTCTCGTGGACCTGGGCGTTTCTCATCAACCTGCCGATGGCGCTGCTGGTGCTGTGGATCGCCTGGCGCCACGTGCCCGAAAGCCGCGGTGCCGCGGCCGGCGGCGGGCTGGACATGGCCGGTGCACTGCTCGCGACCGCCGGGCTCGGCGGCATCGTCTACGCCTTCATCGAAGCGCCGACGCAGCACTGGGATTCGCCCATGGTGCTGGCGGCACTGGGCGTCGGCCTGGCCGCGAGCGCGGGCTTCGTCGTGGCGGAGCACAGGACGCGCACGCCGATGCTGCCGCTCGGCCTGTTTCGCATCGGCAATTTCAGCGGCGCCAACCTGCTGACGCTGCTGCTGTACGCCGCACTCGGCGGCGGGCTGTATTTCTTTCCGCTCAACCTGATCCAGGTGCAGGGCTACTCGGCCACCGCGGCGGGTGCCGCGCTGCTGCCGTTCATCCTCATCATGTTCGCGCTTTCGGGCTGGGCCGGGCAGCTCGTCGACCGCTTCGGGCCGCGCCTGCCGCTGGTCGTCGGCCCCGCCATCGCGGCGGTGGGCTTTGCGCTGTTCGCGCTGCCCGGGGTCGGTGCGAGCTATTGGCAAGGGTTCTTTCCCGCCGTGGTGGTGCTGGGCTTCGGCATGACAGTGACCGTGGCGCCGCTCACCACCACGGTGATGAACGCGGTCGGCCCCGAGCAGGCGGGCGTGGCCTCGGGCGTGAACAACGCGGTGTCGCGCGCGGCCGCGGTGCTGGCCATTGCGGTGTTCGGCGTGGTCATGGCATGGGCCTTCGATGCCACGCTGGCCGAGGGGCTGCGCGGCATGGGCGCCTCGGCCGAAGTGTCGGCCTTCCTCGAGGCCGAGCGCAGCAAGCTTGCGGGCGCTGCACTGCCGCCCGGTGTCGACGCCGATACCGCGGCCGCGCTCAAGGGGCTGGTGGCCGAATCCTTCGTTGCGGGCTTTCGCTGGGTGATGCTGCTGAGCGCCGGGCTCGCGGTGCTCAGTGCGCTGAGTGCGTGGCGCATGATCGAAGGCGCACGCGGCGACCGCGCTTGACAAGCGCGCGTAGGCTGTTGATACTGAACTCATCGGTTCATCATCAACAGTCCAGGAGATTCCCATGCAGAAGATCGTTCCCTGCCTCTGGTTCGACCGCAACGGCGAAGACGCGCTGAAGTTCTACAGCGCGATCTTTCCGAACTCGCGGGTGACCGACACGCTGCTCTGGGGCGAGACCAACCCCGAGCGCCAGGGAACGCTGCTGACGGCAACCTTCGAGCTCGACGGGCAGTCGTTCATGGTGCTCAACGGCGGGCCGGAGTACAAGTTCACGCCGGCGATCTCGATGGCCGTGCATTGCGAGACCCAGGCCGAGGTCGACCACTACTGGGAGAAGCTGCTCGAGGGCGGCGGCCAGCCGTTGCAATGCGGCTGGCTCACCGACCGCTTCGGCGTGTCGTGGCAGACCGTGCCCATGCCGATGATCCGGATGTTCCAGGACAAGGACTCGGCCAAGGCCGCGCGCGCGATGCGGGCCATGATGAAGATGGTCAAGCTCGACATCGCCGAGGTCCAGCGCGCCTTCGACGGCGACTGAGCCGCCGCGGCCCGTGAGCGGCAGGGCGGGGCAGCTACACCAGCCGCGCGATCGCCTTCTTGCGCCACACCAAGCGGTAGTAGGCCGTTTGCAGCAGCAGCATTGCGCTAAAGGTCACCGGGTACGCGTACCAGATGCCGTTGAGCCCGATGCGGTCGCTGAGGAACCAGGCAACCGGCACCTCGAGGCCGAGCAGGCAGACGATCGAGATCAGCGTGGGCACCAGCACCGAGCCGCTCGCGCGCATGATGCCCGACAGGGCCGACGCCATGCCGAAGATCACCAGGCTCCACAGCATGATGTGCAGCAGCGTCTGCGCGATCTCGATCACGGGCGCGCTCGTGATGAAGAAGCCCATGAGGTGGCGCGAGAACAGGTAGCCCAGCAGCACCAGCCCGCCCGTCAGCGCCAGGTTCATCAGCATCGCGGTCTTGGCGATGGCGCCGAGTCGGTCGGCCCGGCCCGCGCCGATGGCCTGCGCGCCGAGGATCGACGCGGTGATCGCGATCGAGATGGCCGGGAACTGTACGTACGCCACCACCTGGTTGACCGCGCCGTAGGCCGCCGTCGCGCTCGAGCCGTGGCTGTTGACCAGCGAGAGCAGCACCAGTTCGGACAGCGCCACCACGATCATCTGCACGCCCGTGGGCACGCCCACCTTGAGCACCGCCTTGAGCAGCTTCGGATCGATGCGCATGCTGTGCAGGAAGGCCAGGTCGGGCGCGAGAGGGCTCTTGCGCCGGTGCAGGCGCCAGCCCATCCACAGCGTCGCGAGCATGAAGGCGAGCACGCTGGCCCAGGCGGCACTCGCCACGCCGAGCTGCGGCAGCCCGCCCCAGCCGCGGATCAGTGCGGGCGTGACGACGAGCCCGATCGCCGTCGAGATGATCAGCGTGATCAGCGGCGTGATCGTGTCGCCGACCCCGCGCAGCATGGCGGTGGACAGCAGGAAGACGAACAGCCCCGGCATCGCGATCAGCATGATGCGGGCATAGCTCGTGGCGTCGGCCAGCACGTCGGGCGGCGTGCCCAGGGCGGCGAGCATCGGTGTGGTGAAAGCGCCGCCGAACACCGCGATCACCAACCCCATGAGGACGCCGACAGTGAGCGTGGTGCCGGCAATGGCCTTGGCCTTGGCCGCATCGCGTGCGCCCCAGGCCTGGCCGATCAGCACCGAGGCGCCGGCGCCCAGGCCGATGACGAAGGCGATGAAGAAGAACATCACCGGAAAGAAGCTCGACACCGCGGCCAGCGCACCGACGCCGATCATCTGGCCGATGTAGATGTTGTTGAGCGTGCCCGAAAGGGACTGCAGGATGTTGCTGAGCAGCATCGGCGCCAGGAAGAACAGGAAGGTCTTCCAGAGCGCGCGCGGCGCACCGACGGGTGCCACGGGCGCGCCCTGCAGGCCGCTCGGGTTGGGCGGGGCGTTCTCGGTCTTGTCGTTCATTCTTGGGGCCAGCTCGGGCCGGACAGTTCGTGCAGATGGGTGCGCAGATCGTCGGGCCAGCCGGCGAGATGCGCTTCGAAGCCGGCGCGGTCGCCCGCGAAGAGGGCGCGGGTGGCTTCCTCGAAACCCGGCAGGTTGCCCGCCAAGCCGGTCATCACGCCGTAGACGGCTTCGCGTGCGGCGCGGGCGGCATCGCGCCCGGCATGCACTCGGCGTGCTTCGTCGACCAGCCGGCGCAGCGCGACCGAGGCGCCACCGGGCTGGCGCGCGAGCCATTCCCACTGGCGCGGCAGCAGCGTGACCTCGCGCGCGACCACGCCGAGCTTCGGTCGGCCCACGCCGCGCGGCGGCTCGCCCGGCAGGGCGGCCTCGGGCGGCTGCGCGGCGTCGCGCAGGTCGAGATCGACCTGCATGCCGGTGTGGTCGTCGAACACGAGGCAGGTTGCAGCGTCGCCGCGGGTGCGCAGCGCGGCGATCACCTCGGCGCGCGAACCGCGGGCAATGCGCTCGAAGCCGCAGAAGGCGGTGAGGGTGGCCGGCAAGGCGGCGGTCGAAGGATCGGGGGTCTTGGAAATCATGGCGGTGGCGAGGTAATTTACCCGGGAACAATTTCGCCGACCGCGCTTCTCGCGCGGCGACAGGAAAAACAGCGCAATGGGCGCGGCGGGCATGCGGTCAGGGCTTGCGCTTGGCGGGGCCGTTGTAGCCCTGCGTGCCGTGGCAGTCGCATTCCTCGCACCACAGCGCGAACAGCGCTTCGAGTTCCGCCGCGCGGTCGAACGCGGGATCGTCCCGCTCCTTCACGCGCGCGAATTCCTCGAAGCGGAAGGCGCCGGATCCGAGTGCGGTCCAGTCCTGCTGCAGCGCGCGGTTGGGGTGCTTGCCCTGGTCGAGCTGGAAGCGCTGGCGGTTCATCATGCTGGTCAGGTCGAGGCTCGCCAGCACGAGCACGCGGCCGCTCTCGAGGTTGCGGATGGCGAACACGCCGGCGGGGCGCACCGTTTCCTTGTACTGGCGCGTCAGCGCGCGCCGGGAGTCGTGTGAAAGCATCATTCCGAAATTTTGCCCGGGTAAAACTATGCAGTCAATATACCCGGGTAAAAATCAAAATGCTGGGGTCGCCGTTTTTCGCTATGGCAAACTCCCGCGCTTCATTCGACCAACGCGACCGGCCCGGCCGATCGCAGCGACAGGGACGCCACTCAGCAATGCAGAAAATCATTCGCCAGCTCGCCGCCGAGATCAAGGTGGGAGAGCATCAGGTGAAGGCCGCCGTCGAGCTGCTCGACGGGGGCGCCACGGTTCCATTCATCGCGCGCTACCGCAAGGAGGCGACCGACGGCCTCGACGACACCCAGCTGCGCGAACTCGAAGCCCGGCTTTCGTACCTGCGCGAGCTCGAGGACCGCCGCGCCGCGGTGATCAAGGCCATCGACGAGCAGGGCAAGCTCACGCCCGAACTGCGCGCCGCGATCGAGTTCGCGCCGACCAAGCAGGAGCTCGAGGATCTGTACCTGCCGTTCAAGCAGAAGCGCCGCACCAAGGGCCAGATCGCGCGCGAGTTCGGCATCGAGCCGCTGGCGGACAAGCTCATGGCCGACCCGACGCTCGATCCCGCCGCCGAGGCCAAGGCCTTCCTGCAGCCCGCCACCACGCTCGACGACGGCAAGCCGGGCCCCGATTTCTCGGCCGTGCCCGCGGTGCTCGACGGCGTGCGCGACATCCTGTCGGAGCGCTGGGCCGAGGATGCGGTGCTGGTGCAGCGCCTGCGCGAATGGCTCTGGAGCGAAGGCCTGCTCAAGTCGAGCCTGATGGCCGGCAAGGACGAAAACAACCCCGACGTCGCCAAGTTCCGCGACTACTTCGACTACGACGAGCCGATCGGGCGCGTGCCTTCGCACCGGGCGCTCGCGGTGTTCCGTGGCCGCTCGCTCGAGATCCTGGACGCCAAGCTCGCGCTGCCCGTCGAGCCCGAGCCGGGCAAGCCCAGCATCGCCGAGGGCCGGATCGCGCTGCACCTGGGCTGGAGCCATGCCGGCCGCGCGGGGGACGACCTGATCCGCAAGTGCGTGGCCTGGGCCTGGCGCGTGAAGCTCGCGCTGTCGACCGAGCGCGACCTGTTCACGCGGCTGCGCGAAGAGGCCGAGAAGGTCGCGATCAAGGTGTTTGCCGACAACCTGCGCGACCTGCTGCTCGCCGCACCGGCCGGCCCGCGCGTGGTGATGGGCCTGGACCCCGGCATCCGCACCGGCGTGAAAGTGGCCGTGGTCGATGCCACCGGCAAGCTGGTCGAGACCGCCACCGTGTTCCCGCACGAGCCGCGCAGGGACTGGGAAGGCTCGCTGCACACGCTCGGCAAGCTCTGCGCCAAGCATGGCGTGAACCTGATCGCCATCGGCAACGGCACCGCGAGCCGCGAGACCGACAAGCTCGCGGCCGACCTGATCAAGCTGATCGCCAAGATGGCCGCACAGGCCGGCGCACCCGAGATGACGGTCGAGAAGGTGGTGGTTAGCGAAGCCGGCGCCTCGGTGTATTCGGCGAGCGAATTCGCCTCGCAGGAGATGCCGGACGTGGACGTGAGCCTGCGCGGCGCCGCCAGCATCGCGCGCCGGCTGCAGGACCCGCTGGCCGAGCTGGTCAAGATCGACCCCAAGAGCATCGGCGTGGGCCAGTACCAGCACGACGTGAACCAGAGCGAGCTTGCGCGCACGCTGCAGACGGTGGTGGAGGATTGCGTGAACTCGGTCGGCGTCGACCTCAACACCGCGAGCGTGCCGCTCTTGAGCCGCGTCTCGGGCCTGTCGGGCAGCGTGGCCAAGGCGGTGGTGCGCTGGCGCGAGGCGAACGGCGCGTTCTCCACGCGCAAGCAATTGCTCGACGTGACGGGCTTCGGTCCCAAGGCCTTCGAGCAGAGCGCGGGCTTCTTGCGCATTCGCGGCGGCGCCGACCCGCTCGACATCACCGGCGTGCACCCCGAGACCTATCCGCTGGTCGAGCAGATCATCGTCAAGACCGGCAAGCCCATCGCCGAGCTGATGGGCCGCGCCGACATGCTCAAGACGCTCAAGCCCGAGCTGTTCGCGAACGAGAAGTTCGGCGTCATCACGGTCAAGGACATCCTCGGCGAGCTCGAGAAGCCCGGCCGCGACCCGCGTCCCGATTTCAAGGTGGCGCGCTTCAACGACGGCGTGGACGACATTGCCGACCTCGTCGAAGGCATGATCCTCGAGGGCACCGTGAGCAACGTGGCGCAGTTCGGCGCCTTCGTCGACCTGGGCGTGCACCAGGACGGCCTGGTGCATGTGAGCCAGCTGAGCCACAAGTTCGTGAACGATGCGCGCGAGGTCGTGAAGACCGGCGACATCGTCAAGGTCAAGGTGATGGAAGTGGACGTGGCGCGCAAGCGCATCGGCCTGTCGATGAAGCTCGACGCTGCGCCCGCGCGCCGCGACGGCCCGCGCGACAACCGCTTCGAGGGCGCAGGCCGCGGCCAGCAGGGGCCGCGCCGAGACAACTCGCCGCAGCCCGCGGGGCAGATGGCCAGCGCGTTCGCCAAGCTGCAGGGGTTGCGCAGGCCCTGAGCCGGCGAGGTGAGGCTACCGCGCGGCGGCCTTGTCGCGGCGCGGCAGCTTCCAGTCGGGCCGCACGAAGTGGCAGGTGTAGCCGTTCGGGAGGCGCTCCAGATAGTCCTGGTGCTCCGGTTCGGCCTCCCAGAAAGGGCCGGCCGGCTCGAGTTCGGTGACGACCTTGCCCGGCCACAAGCCCGAGGCATCGACGTCGGCGATGATGTCCAGCGCCACCGCCTTCTGTTCGGGCGACGTGAAATAGATAGCGGAGCGGTAGGAAGTGCCCAGGTCGTTGCCCTGCCGGTTGCGGGTGCTCGGATCGTGGATCTGGAAGAAGAACTCCAGCAGCGCGCGGTAGCTGGTCTGCGCCGGGTCGAACACCACCTCGATCGCTTCGGCATGCGTGCCGTGGTTGCGGTACGTGGCATTGGGCACGTCCCCGCCGGTATAGCCGACGCGGGTGTGCAGGACGCCGGGCATCTTGCGGATCAGGTCCTGCATGCCCCAAAAGCAGCCTCCTGCGAGGATGGCGGTTTCTGTCGAACTCATGGTGGTGCTCCTTGCGTGACCGGCCGCCGTAACACAGGCGGCCGGAATGGGTTAGGTGACGATCGATGGCACCAATTCAAGCACATGCCGTCATCGGGCGGCAGCCTCGAGGATCGCCTGCAACTGGGCGGCGTCCGCGGGGCGCGAGATCAGCCGCGTCGACTGGTAGGCGGCTGCGCCGCGTGCCATCTCCGGCAGCAGTCGCGTGAACCGGTCGAGTGCGATGCCCGCGCCGCTGACCGTCGTGGCGAGCCCGATGCGCTGCGCGAAGGCCTCGGTGGCGCGGGCGAGCTCGTGCGCGGCCTGCGGGTCCGTCGCGGCGGCGATGCCCAGGTGGGCCGCCATCTCGCCGAGGCGCGCGGCCGTTGCCGGATCTTCGGCCAGGAGTTCGATCGCGGCGGGCAGCGTAAGGGCGTGCGCCGCGCCGTGCAGCACGCCCAGCTTCGCCGAATACATCGAGGTCATCGAATGCACGATGCCGGAGAACAGGTTGCTGACCGCCACGCTACCGCCCCAGATGCCCGCCTGGACCTGCGCCCGCGCGGCCACGTCGCCCTGATCGGCGAGCAGGGCGGGCAGGTGGTCGTGCAGGGCCTTGGCGCCCTGCAGGCACGCGGCCTTGACGATCGGCAGGTCGACGTCGTGAGCGAAGCATTCGATGCAGTGCGTGAAGGAGTCGAAGCCCTGGGCGGCCAGGTCGTCGGCGGTTACGGTCGTGAGCAGCGCCGGATCCAGCACGAGGCGCGTCGGCAGCAGCGCATCGTCGAGGTAGGCGTTGGTGAGGTCGTCGCGGAAGCTTGCGAAAACGAAATGGCCGAACTCGCCGCCGAGCATGTAGGCGGCGGGAATGGCGACATGGATGGCCCGTCCGGCGCGGCGGACCACCGACACGTGCTGCGCCTGCACGAAGTCGGTACTCAGCCGCCGGACGTCGAACTGCGGATCCTCGGCCAGCATCCAGATGAACTTGGCGACGAAGTTGAGGAAGTTGCCGCCGAGCGACATGTAGCACCCATAGGACTGGGTGTTGATGCGCCCGGCCAGCGTGACGATATCTTCGTACTTGGCACCGGGATCGGCCAGGTGGGTATCGAACTGCAAGCCCAGCGACTGAAGGCTTTCCTCGAGCACACCGAGCACGCCCTGGGACTGCGCGCTTTCGTCGCTGATGAGCGCGATGCGGCCGATGCCTTCGTCCTGCAGATGCTGCAAGGCGGTGCGATGGCTCGCCGTGCCGAAATAGACCTTTTGATGAAAGCGACTGAAGCGGGTCATTGGAATGGACTCTCTGGGATGGTGTTTGTGGTTGGTCCGACATGGTGGCGGGACCGGTTCCGCGCGCGCCGCCTTCGCCGAGCGACATCCATCGCAACTGTGCATTTGTGCCGCTTCCTGGGAGCAACGCCGGCACTTGGCGCTGGCCCCCACGATGGGCCGTGTTAAACTAGTCAGATAACTAGTCTGAAGGGTCGCAATGAAGACTTGGCCGGTACAAGACGCCAAGGCGCGTTTTAGTGAATTTCTCGATGCATGCCTCGCCGAAGGGCCGCAGATGGTGACCAAGCGCGGCGCCGAAGCGGCCGTGCTGGTTCCTGCGGCGGAATGGCGGCGGCTGCATGCCACGGCCCAGCCATCGCTCAAGGATCTGCTGCTCTCGGCGGAAGCGCGCACCGATTTCCTGGTGCCGCCGCGCGGCAACGCGCGCCGGCGCCGGGTCGCGCCGATGCGCTGAGAGCGGCCATGTACCTGCTCGACACGAACGTCATCTCGGAACTGCGCAGAGCCCGCCCGCATGGCGCGGTGCTCGCATGGCTGACGCCGATCGCTGACGCCGACCTGCACCTGTCGGCGGTCACGCTGGGCGAGATTCAGGCCGGCATCGAACTCACCCGCGAACAGGATTCCGCGAAGGCCACCGAGATCGAGCAGTGGGCCGCGCTGGTTGCCGCGTCCTACAACGTGCTGCCGATGGATGCCGAAACCTTCAGGCTCTGGGCCAAGCTGATGCATCGCAGTTCGAACACTCTGTACGAGGACGCGATGATCGCCGCCACGGCCAAGCAGCACGCGCTGATCGTCGTGACGCGCAACGTCGGCGACTTCGCGGGTTTCGGTGTCGAGGTGCTCGATCCCTTCGCGCAACGATGAAAGCCCTGCGCATCTACGCCGGCCCCGCGGCCCGCAGGCACATCGAACAGCACGGCCTGCGCCCGAACGACGTGCGCACGATCCCCGGCGCGGCGGGCGGGCCCAAGGGGCTGGTGCTCGGGCCGCTCGACCGCTTCATCTTCGGGCGCTGGCTTGCCCGGTCGAGCCAGCCGGTCGACCTGGTGGGCGCATCGATCGGCGCCTGGCGGCTCGCGACGGCCTGCCTGGCCGATCCGCAGAGGGCCTTCGAGCGCTTCGAGCACGACTACGTGCGCCAGCAGTTCGATATTCCGCCGGGGCAGAAGCGGCTCAGTCCGCACCAACTCAGCGAACGCTTTGCGGAAAGCCTGACCACGTTCTATGGCGGACGCATCGGCGAGGTGCTCGGGCATTCGCGCTACCGGCTCCATGTGGTGACCTCGCGCGGGCGCCACATCCTCGGGCGCGAGGGCAGGGCGCGCACGCCCTTCGGCTACCTGGGCGCCTTTGCCACCAACAGCGTGTACCGCAAGGGCCTGGGCGCGTGGCTCGAGCGCTGCGTGTTCTCGACGCCGGGCGCTGCGCTGCCTTTCGGCACGCGCGACTTCCGTACGCGCCAGCATGCGCTCAGCGAAGCGAACTTCAACCTGGTGCTGCAGGCCTCGTGCTCGATCCCGTTCCTGCTGTCCGCAGTGCACGACATTCCGGGCGCGCCGCGCGGCGCCTACTGGGACGGCGGCATCACCGACTACCACCTGCACCTCGACTACCAGCCGGCGGACGAGGGCATCGTGCTGTACCCGCATTTCCAGCGCGCGGTGGTGCCGGGCTGGCTCGACAAGGGCCTGCGCTGGCGCCACCGGGCGACCGGCTTCCTCGACCGCATGGTGGTGCTCGCGCCCGACCCGGCGTGGGTGCGCTCGCTGCCCAACGGCAAGCTGCCCGACCGCAAGGACTTCATTCACTTTGCGCACGACACGCCGGCGCGCGTGGCCGCGTGGCACAAGGCCACGCGCGAGGCCCAACGGCTGTCGGACGAGTTCGAGGCCTGGCTCGACGCAGGTGCGGAACGCGTGCGCGACGTGCTGCCGCTCTGATGAGAAAACCGCGCCTGCGCGCGGCGGGCAAACCCTGAGCGCGGCGCCGTGGTTGCGCTTCGAGAATGAATGTTTACTTCCGTCAGAGAAAGCCGCCTTCATGTCCTCGATCAAAATTTCGCGCCGCCATTTCACGCTCGCTGCCGCAGCCGCCGCGAGCAGCAGCCTCGCCGTTCCTGCCTTCGCCCAATCTGCCTGGCCCAGCAAGCCGGTCCGCATCGTCGTGCCGTACACGCCGGGCGGTTTCACCGACCAGATGGCGCGGCTCGTGCAGGTGGGCCTGCAGGCCCGGCTCGGGCAGCCGGTGCTGATCGACAACAAGCCCGGTGCCAACAGCCTGATCGGCGTCGACGCGGTGGCCAAGGCCGCGCCCGACGGCAGCACCTTCGGCGTGGTGATCGCGGCCTATGCGGCCAACACCACGCTCTATCCCAAGCTGCCCTACGACCCGCAGAAGGACCTCACGGGCGTGTCGCTCATGGGCGTGTCGCCGCTGCTGGCCGCAGTCAACAGCGACGCGCCGTTCAAGACCGCGCGCGAACTGATCGCCTATGCGCGCGCCAATCCGGGCAAGGTGAGCTTCGGCTCGTCGGGCAACGGCTCGGCCGCGCACCTGACGACCGAGCTCTGGAAGTCGCTCACGCAGACCTACATGATCCACATCCCGTACCGCGGTGCCGCGCCCGCGCTAACCGACCTGATGGGCGGGCAGATCCAGCTCTTCTTCGACGCGCCCACCGGCCTGATCAACCAGGCCAAGGCGGGCAAGGTGCGGCTCATCGGCGTGGCGGGCGACAAGCGCCTGGCCGCGGCGCCCGAGGTGCCGACCTTCATCGAGCAGGGCTTCGCGGGCTTCACCGGCAGCACCTGGGCAGGCATGATCGCGCCCGCGGGCACGCCGCGCGAGATCGTCAAGCGCATGTCCGACGAGGTGTCGCGCATCATCAAGAGCGACGAGACGCGCGCAAAGCTCGACGCGATGGGCACCATTCCCGCGGGCAGCACGCCCGAGGAGTTCGACGCGTTCATCGTCGCCGAGACCACCAAGTGGGCCAAGGTGATCCGCAGCGCGGGCGTGAAGCTCGAGTAGCGCCGCCGGGCTATGCGGCGAGAACCAAGACCTTGAACTGGCTCGGCACGATCCGCATGCCGACCATGTTGCAGCGGTTCTGCACCGACAGGCTCGTCATCCGCGTGCACGGCGTGCCCTTGAGCAGCACGGTGAAGGCGCCGGTGATGTGGCGCGAGGGGCCCATCACGGTCTGCGATACCACGCCCATGAGCACGCCCGCGTTGTCGCCGTTGGTGATCGGCGTGACCGTGGCCATGTTGTGCGCCGGGGTGCCGCCGTAGAGGATGTTCCACGCGTTCGGAATCGCGGTCGGGCCGAGTGCGAAGTTGGGGTAGGGGATCGGCAGCGCGGGCGGCGTCTTGCAGACGTCGGGGAAGGCGAGGTCCACGCCCATCATCTGTGCATTGGCGAACATGTGTCGTTGCTCCTTCGTTGCGGGGCGGGTTCAGCCCATGTGGATCTGCTCGGCGTCGACCTTGACCAGCGCCTTGCTGCTGACCAGGGTGTTCTTCGCATGCAGGCGCATCGTCTCCGTCGCCTGCATGTCGATCTGGCCTGCGCGCACCTGTTCGACCTCTTCGGTCAGGCGGAAGCTGGAGCGCGTGAGCACGCTCAGCCGGTCGAGCACCGTCTCGAGCGTGCGGCCGACGAAGCGTGCGACCAGCGTCGTTACGCGGACCTCGGCGCCGCGATAGTCCAGGTCGGTCAGTTCGACCTGCGCCTTCCGTGCCTGCAGGTTGAACTCGGTCGCGCGAAGGTCGAGCTGCGTGTCGGCCTGCAGCGCGATACCGCCGCTGCGTGCGTGCAGCGTCAGATCGCCGTTCACCACGAGCTGCGAGCGGCCCGGATCGGCCTGGGCGACGACCGCGATCAGGTAGAGCTGCTCGCGCTCCGGCCCCGCTACGAGCACGGTGTCGCCGATGGCCGGCTGCAGCAGGCAGCTCGCGGCGCGGGTGCAGCGCCAGCGCTCGCCGCCCGCCTGCGCGGCGACGCGATAGCCGTCGCTGCCGAGCGCCTCGACGACGGTGCCGAGGGCGCTGCCGTTCCAGGCGGTCGATGCCGCCGCCGGCAGCGGCCGGCGCAGCAGCACGTGCATCTCGTCGGGCATGGCCTCGGCGGGCGCCGGGTCGGCTTCGGGCTGCCGAGCGGTGCGTTGGTTCATGGCATGGTCTCCTCGGAAGGGCCGGAAGGGCCGGAAGGATCGGCGCCAGGCGGCAGCGGACGCCCGAAGGTGTCGCGGCCTGCGCGCTGCGGGCGCAGCCGCCGTGCCGCCGAGAAGCGCTCGGCCTCGAACAGCGCGGGGTCGCTGTCGAGCACGCCGAGGCGGTCGCTCCATCGCGTGCCGGCCTGCAGCGCACGATGGGTCTGGGTGCGCTGGAACATTGCGCCGCGCATGTCGGCGTCGCTGAGGTCGGCATAGGCGAAGTCGGCATACACCAGATGGCTGCGCGCGAACGAGGTCCGCCGGCAGTGCGCGCGGTGGAACACGCATTGCGTGAGCTGCGCATCCGACAGGTCGGCATCGTCGAGCAGGGCATCGACCCAGAGGCTCTGATCGAAGCGCGCGCCGCGCGCGTCGGCATGCCGCAGGTCGGCCTCGGGAAAGAGGCACTGCGGTGCCTCGACGTCGGTGAGCACCGCGCGCGCCAGCTTCGCGCCCTTGAAGTTGCATTGGCTCAACTGCGCCCGATCGAAGTTGCAGCCGCGCAGGTTGGCATCGATGAACTGGCACAGGTGGAACGATTGTCCCGAGAAATCCTGCCCCGCGAGATCGGCCTCGCTGAAGATGACGTTGTGGAAGCTGGCGCCCGCGAAGTGCGCGCCGCGCAGTTCGGCGCGGTAGTACACGGTGGTGTTCAGCGCCACCTCTGTGAAGCGGGTCTCCGCGAGATTCGATTCGCCGAACACCGCCTTGGTCAGGTCCGCGCGCTGGAAGTCCGCTGCCTGGAGCTGGCTCTGGTGGAAGGTGGCGAGCCCGGCCGCGGCCTCGGCGAAATCGGCTTCGCGCAGGTCGCAGCCGCTGAAGGTGGTCCGGCCCATCGCGGCGCCGCGCAGGCGCGCGCCGGACAATGCGCACTGGTGGAAGGCCGCGCGCTGCAGGTCGGCGCCGTCGAGCACCGCGGCCTCGAACCGGCAGGCGTCGAAAGCCGACTCCCCGAGGCGCGCGCCGCGCAGGCTGGCCCCCGAAAAGTCGCATTCGCGCAGCGCGCCCCCTCGCAGGTCGAGGCCGTCGAAGTTCATGCCCTTGAAGTCCTGCCCCTGGATGTGTTCGCCGGTGCGGAGTTTCTGCGCCAGAGTCTCCGGCGTCATTGCACCGGATCCGCCGCGCGGCGTGGGAGGGTCTTGGCCTGCTCGAGGTAGGCGCCGCGGGTTTCGGTCACCGTGTCGATCACCGACTGGGACACGTCGGCGCGGAACAGGTTGGCGTCGCGCAGGTCGGTGCCGGCGAAGCGGGATTTCTGCAGATGCGCATTCATGAGGTTGGCGCCGGAGAGCGAGGCGTGCGTGAAGTCGGCGCGGATGAAAAGGCTGTCGGGCGCGTCGACCGCGCTCAGGTCGGCGCCGACGAGCGCGCACGACGAGAGATCGCAGGTGTCGAGCGTGGCGGCGACGAAGCGCGCGCCATGGAGCGGCATCTCGCGCAGGCTGCAGTGCAGCAGCGTGGCACCCTCGAAGTCGGCATTGCGCAGGCTGCTGGTGCCGACGAAGCAGCTGGTGCGCAGCGTGGCGCCGCGAAACACCACGCCGGTGTCGCCCGGCGTGTGGGCCCAGGCGCAGGCTTCGAGCGAAGCGCCCGAAAAATCGAGGTGCTCGACGCGGCACGCGATGATCCCGAACTTGTGCAGCCGCGCCTCGCGAAAACTGCAATCGACGAGCCGGCTGCCTTCGAGCAGCGTGACGTAGTCGAGCTGTGCGGCGTCGAAGCGGCAGCCTTCGAAATGCATGCCGAAGAGGTTCAGGTGCGCGAGCCGCGCGCCGCTGAAGTCGCAGTGGTCGAAGCGGGTCTTCTCGATCGTGGTCTCGTGCAGCGCCGCGCCGGCGAACGAGGTGTGCGCGCAGTGCGCGAGGCTCAGGTTGGCCTGGTGCAGCACGCAGCCGGCCAGCGACGCGCGCGACAGGTCGGCGCGCACCAGCACGGCTTCGGTCGCATCGGCGCCGTCGAGCTGCGCGCCCACGAGCCTGGCGCTTTCGAGCAGCGTGCGGCGCAGCACCGCGCCGCGCAGGTCCATGCCCGAGAGGTCGGCGCCGGTCAGGTCCATGCCGGAGAGGTCGCGCGTGGTGGCCATGATGTCGCGCACACGCTCGCGCACCTCGGCGGCGCGCTCGCCGTCCAGCGCATCGGCCGCGGTCTGGTGCTGCGCGCCGAGCCGGTACATGTCGATCAGTCCGCGCCGCCCGCGTTCGGCCGCCTGCGCGAGTTCGTGCTGCTGCTCGGGCGGCATCTGCGCGCTGCGCGTGGCGGGCGCGATGCCGAGCATGCCCTTCATCACGCTCTTCGCATCGAACGCCGGCGGGCCCTTGACCTGCGTGCGGCCGGCGTTCTCGACCATCTCGCCGGTGTCGAAGCCGACCTTGCGCGACTGCACCGCATTGGCCTTGCCGTGCGCGGCGAGTTCGCGCCGGGCCTCTTCGAGCTTTTGCGTCTGTTCGCGCTCGAAGACTTTGGCCTGCGCCATGAACTCGGGCAGCTCGCTCAGCGTGGGCATGCGCGTGAAGGGCTCGGGCACCGGGCGCTCCTTGAAGTGGCGCGCCTTGTGGCCCGCGGCCATGCCGTGCCGTGCGATGTCTTCGCGAAGCAGGCGGGCGCGCTCCTGCATGTTGCGCATGAGCGGCGATTCCTCCTCGTCCTGCGCGGTGCGGTCGATCCACGGCCCGATGCATTCGGCCGGCAGCAATTCCTCGTCGCGGAAGGTGTGGAGCGCGCCGGTCTCGGGGTTGCTGCGCCGCTGCAGGGTTTCGAGGTAGTGCGCGAGCGGGCGGGGCGGCTCGGCGGCCCGTTCGATGGCCGGCATGACGTGCGTGACGTCGGCGGCGTCGTCTTCCGCGATGTCGGTCTCGCCATGGAAGATCAGCGCGATCTGCTCGCGGTGCGGAAAGAACCAGGCGGTGGTGAGCCGCAGGTCGATCTCCTCGAAGCGCTCGGGCTCTGCACTTGCGCCCGCGCCGGTCCGGCGCGCGATGAAGCCGCGGGCGCGCCAGTCGGGCAGCCGCCCGCGCTGCACGGGCTCGGCGGGATGCATGTTGAGGATCTGGTAGGGCGTGCCGCCGGCGATGCGGTCGTCCTGCGGCCAGCGCTGCGCGGGCGCGGCGGCGTTGAAGAGCCGCCAGTCCATGTCTTCGGCAAAGCCGGGGAAGAGGTTCTCACGCCAGTGCGTGCCGTAGTCGCTGCCGATCAGGCGCATGCGTGCGGGCCAGCTCACGTCGATGGCGCCGGGGCAGGCCGGTTCGACGGCGCGTCCGGGGTGGTCGATGCGGCGGTTCGGATGCTCCACGTTGGGCAGCCGCTGCACCTCCAGGCCCTGGACGAGTTCGGGTTGGTGCCCGATGCCCAACGGATTGTCGGCACAGGCGGGACCGCCGAAGGCGCGCGTCCAGTCGAGCCGCATCGATTCGAAGGGCTGCGGCGCGCTCGCGCGGCCGTCGATCCAGTAGCGGTCGCCGAAGACCACGAACTGCCGCACCAGCGCGCCCACCTGGAGCTCGACCGCGCAGGCGGTCTTGTCGGCCTGGTGGTCCGTATAGGCATGGCCCGTGGCGAGGAACTCGGCGCAGGGCTTGGGCATGCCGAGGTCGATGGCACCGGTCGGGCCGAGCTCCTCGGAAACCGTCTTCCAGAACTCGGTCTCGGGCAGCAGCACGGGCTTTTCGTCCATCGAGACCATGCCCATCACGGTGAGCGCCAGGCGCTTGCGGCCTGAGCGCAGGAAAGGCCGCGTGATCACGCTCAGCCGCAATGGTTTAACGGTTTTCACGCGGAGGCGCGGGGAATCTCGAGCGGCGTGCGCGAGCGGTCGATGGCGAGGATCGAGGCGTCGTTCGGGTCGCGCAGCAGGTGCACCGGCTTGCCGGGCACCGCGAACTGCGGCAGCAGCCCCTCGTCGATCAGCGTGCGCACCACCGCGGGCCGTTCGGCCCATGCCGCATCGTTGTCGACCAGCCGCAACGCCAGCTCGACGGCACACACCTTCTGCCCCTGCGTGCCGCCGCGGGTCAGCTCGTTCTCGGAACGCTTGAGCGACTCGACCACGGCCTCGGCGGGCACGCCGGTCTGCGCCAGGCGCTCCCAGGTCTTTGCCTCGGCCGAATAGATGCGGTTCTCGTGCGTGGCCACGATCACCACCGAGGCCGCCACCACGAGCATCGATCCCATCAGCACCGCGAAGACGATCCAGAGAAAAATTTCCATCGTTGCCGGTTCGCTCCAGGCCTCTCAGGCCACCAGTGTCAGGACCTTGAACTTCGCCGCCAGGCCGCCGGTGGCGATCAGCATGCCCTTGTTCGCGATCGACAGCCCCGTGGCCTTGACCTCCATCGGCTCGTTCTTGAGCGAGAACAGGGCCACATCGATCTTGATCGTGGCGATCTGCGCGTTGAGCACCGCGTAGTACTGCAGGCGCGCGCCCCACACGTCGAGCGACACGCCCACGAGGCTCACCCGGAGTCCCACGCCGCCGATGCGAACGAGCCGCCAGTCGCCGCTGGTGGCGTAGTTGTTGTTGTAGACGTTGGAGTTGTTCGTGTAGTTGTTCGTCGTGTTGTTGTAGGTGGTCGACGTGGTGTTGTAGACGTTGGTGTTGATGACGTGCTGCGTCGTGTTGTGGATGTGGTTCGTGGTGTTGAAGATCACGTCGGGCGAGGTGTGCACCGTGGGCCCGGTCACCACCGTGTTCGACGGGCCGTTGACGGTCACGTTGTTGATCGTGTTGACCGTGTCGTTGCGCCCACCGCTCACGAAGCGGATTTCCTGGCCGTCGATGGTGCCGTTGAAGCCGCCCGAGATCGCCAGGTTCACGCCGCCGCTGATGGTGTCGTTCAGGCCGCCGCTGAGCGTGCGCGTCTTGCCGCCCGTGATGCTCTGCGTGACGCCGCCGCTCACCGTCTCGCTGAAGCCGCCGGTCACGTCGCGGGTGTCGCCGCCGGTGATGGTCTCCGTGGCACCGGCCGTGATGTCGCGCGTTTCGCCGCTCAGGTAGGTGGACGACTCGTGGCCTTCGATGCGCGTGGTGCGCGTGCCGCCGGTGGTGTGCGTCTCGTCGGCCTCGACCTCGACGTCGAGGTTGCGCTCGGCATGCAGCAGGATCTGCTCGGCGCCCGTGCGGTCCTCGAAACGCAGCATGTTGGCCTGGTTGGCCGCGCCGCCGCTGCTGGAGCGCGTGAGGATGCCGCTGGCCGTGGCGTTGGCGGGCAGCTCCCAGGGCGGCATCTGGTCGTTGTTGTAGACGCGGCCGGTGATGATCGGCCGGTCGGGCTCGCCGCCGATGAAATCGACGATCACTTCCTGGCCCACGCGCGGCATGTGCATGGTGCCGAAGTTGGCGCCGGCCCAACTGCTAGACACCCGTACCCAGCACGAGCTGTTCTCGTCGGCCTGCCCGTAGCGGTCCCAACGGAACTGCAGCTTCACGCGGCCGAAGCGGTCGGTCCAGATCTCTTCGGGGCCGACGACGGTGGCGGTCTGCGGGCCGTTGGTGCGCGGCTTCGGTGT
This sequence comes from Variovorax sp. Soil_C_19, assembly GCF_057657255.1. Taxonomy (NCBI): domain Bacteria; kingdom Pseudomonadati; phylum Pseudomonadota; class Betaproteobacteria; order Burkholderiales; family Comamonadaceae; genus Variovorax; species Variovorax sp. Soil_C_19. The sequence goes on from NZ_JBDGIV010000001.1 coordinate 942,181, forward strand.
CTTGCGCGCGGGGCGAAAGGGCACGCTCGACGGCAGCACGGTGAAGTCGAACTGGCAGATCGACTCGGTGGTCCCCGTGGAATAGTCGGGTTCCTGCAGGTCGTAGCGCGTCTCGGTGACGAGGTATTCGCGGTTGTCCGATTCGCGCGGGCAGTGCGTCATCTCGAACAGGTAGCCCGGCGCCATGCCGACCACGTTGGTGTGGCCCGCGGCGAGTTCGTGCGCGGACTGCAGCTCCTGCAGCCGGATCTTGGCGTAGGTGTCGCCCTGCTGGTGTTCGCTGTAGCCGCCGAGCCATTCATAGACTTCGTAGCTCGAATGGTCGTGGCCCTTCGGGTCCTGGCGCACGCTCTGCAGCGAGGCGCGCGATTTCCTGAAGTCGAAGTCGTCGAGCATCACGCGGCCCGCGGTGATCTGCTCGGCGACGCGCCACTGGTCGATGCACGGCTCCATCGCATGCAGCACGCGGTCGCGCGAGCGGTAGGCGATGCGCGGGTAGGCGGGCAGCTTGCCGTAGCTGCCGGTGTCGTCGGCCAGCACCAGCAGGTGGGTGTTGCGCGCGTGCTCGAAGTGGTAAGCGATGCCTTCGTGCTCCATGAGCCGGCTCACGAATGCGAAATCGCTCTCCTGGTACTGCACGCAATATTCCCAGGGGCGGTAGTTGCCCGTGAGGCGCTTCTCGAACTCGAAGCCGTATTTGCCGAGCACCTCGTCGAGCACGTCGGGCACGCTCTTGTTCTGAAAGATGCGGCAGTCGGTGGTGCGCGTGAGGAACCAGAGCCACGGCTGCACCAGCGCGCGGTACACGTAGTGGCGGCCGGTTTCGTTGGCACGGCCCACGAGCTCGAAGCGCACCACGATGCCGTTGAGGTGGCGCGGCGTGGCGCCATCGGTGATCTCGAGGGTGAGCGAGGTGCCGAGCAGCTTCTTCAAATCGAGGTTGAAGCTGGGGCTGACCATGTCGACCTCGAACTCGAACAGCTGCGAGAGGCCTTCCCGTCCCCGCATCGCGCGGAACCTGAGCTGCTCGGCGGTCAGTGCGGTGTGGACCTGGACGGTACGCGTCATTCGGATTTCCCTGGCTACCTGGGGCTGCTGCGGTTGCAGGCCTTCGGAAACAGTCTAGGAAATGCTTGTGTCATGTGGATGACGTGCGGGGCTTTCATTCAGGGCGGGTGCCCAGGGTACCGGGTACTCCCCTCCGCGAATGTCCCCCGCCGGCGTGATCGCCGCCCTGAACAGCCGCCCCCGAACAGAGCAGCGCTCGAACCGCCCCTACATCGACGCTTCGAGCATCGCCGTGTAGTCGTCGCGCGAGGCGAGCCGCGGATTGGTCTTGTGGCAGTGGTCGGCCATGGCGCCGTCGATGATCTTCTCGAACATCGCGGGCGTCACGCCCACTTCGGCCAGGCCCTTGGGCATGCCCAGGCGCGCGTTCATGTCGCGGATCGCCTCGGCCAGGTCGCCGGCCGAATCGAGGTGCATGGCCTGCGCCATGCGCTGCAAGCGCTGCTCTTTCTGGACCGATTCGGCCCCCGCGTTGAAGCGGATCACCGCGGGCAGGAAGAGGGCGTTGAGCGTGCCGTGGTGCAGCCGCGGGTCGACGCCACCCAGGCTGTGGCTCAGCGAGTGCACGCAGCCCAGGCCCTTCTGGAACGCCATGGCGCCCTGCATCGACGCGCTCATGAGGTTGAGGCGTGCCTCGCGGTCGCTGCCGTCGTTGGTGGCGCGCTCGATGTGGCCCCAGGCGCGCTCCAGGCCGTCGAGCGCGATGCCGTCGGCCGGCGGGTTGAAGGCCGCCGACATGAAGGTTTCCATGCAGTGCGCGATCGCGTCCATGCCGGTGGCGGCCGTGAGCCGGGGCGGCAGGCCGAGCGTGAGCTCGGGGTCGCAGATTGCGGCCTTGGGCATCAGGAACCAGCTGTGGAAGCCGAGCTTGCGGTGGTCGTCCACGATGACGATCGCGCCGCGCGCCACCTCGCTGCCGGTGCCGCTGGTGGTGGGCACCGCGACGATCGGCACCACGCGCTCGGTGATCTTCGGTGAGCCGCCTTCGATGGTGGCGTAGGTCTTGAGCGGGCCCTCGTGCGTGGCCGCGATCGCCACGCCCTTGGCGCAGTCGATCGCCGAGCCGCCGCCAACGGCGATGAGCCCGTCGCAGCGCGCGCTGCGGTACATCTCGACCGCAGCGCGCACCGCCGCCTCGGTGGGGTTGGAGGGCGTCTGGTCGAACACGGCGACGTCGTCGAGATCGGTGAGGGCGTCGAGCGCCTTCTGCAGCACGCCCGCCGCGCGCACACCGGCGTCGGTGACGATCAGCGGGCGCTGAATGCCGATGCGGGCGCATTCGCTGGCGAGCAGCTTGATCGCGCCGAATTCGAACTGGATCTGGGTGAGGTATTGGATCAGGGCCATGGGCGTGAGTGCGTGGGGCAGTACGATTGCCGACCATCGAATCTATCAAGAGCAGCCAGTCTTGCACATGAACAAAACCCTTGGCGCTGTCGCGTCGGGCACATCGCTGACCGCCAAGATGGCCAGCGTCGTCGAACGCATGGCGCGTGCCGGCCACCCGAGCCTGGACCAGCTCACCCCCGACGAGGCCAAAGCCGCCTACGAGAAAGGCGCCGGCGTGCTCGAGGTGCCCAAGCCCGAGCTGGCGCGCATCGAGGATTTCGCGATTGCCGCGCGCGACGGCGCCGAACTGCCGGCGCGGCTCTATGCACCTTCAATGCCGTCGGCGCAGAAGCTCCCGGCGCTGGTGTACTTTCACGGCGGCGGCTTCACCGTGGGCAGCATCCGCACGCACGACACGCTCTGCCGCGTGCTGAGCGCGAAGAGCGGCTGCGCGGTGGTGTCGGTCGACTACCGGCTCGCGCCCGCGCACAAGTTCCCGACCGCCTCGAACGATGCCTGGGACGCCTTCGCGTTCGTGGCGAAGGAAGGCGGGCGCCTCGACCTCGACACCGGCCGCCTTGCCGTGGGCGGCGACAGCGCGGGCGGCACGCTGGCCGCGGTGTGCGCCATCCTCGCGCGCGACGCGGGGCTGCCGCTCGCGCTGCAGATGCTGATCTACCCGGGCACTACGGCGCACCAGGACACCGACTCGCACCGGCGCTTCGCCGACGGGCCGCTCCTGACCCAGGCCATGATCGACTTTTTCTTCAGCCAGTACGTGAACACACCGGTCGACCGCGACGACTGGCGCTTTGCGCCGCTGCTGGCCGACGACGTCGACGGCGTGGCGCCGGCCTGGATCGGGCTGGCCGAATGCGATCCGGTGGTGGACGAAGGCATCGCCTATGCCGACAAGCTGCGTGCGGCCGGCGTGCCGGTCGACCTCGAGATCTACCGCGGCGTCATCCATGAATTTCTTAAGATGGGCCGTGCCATTCCCGAGGCACTGCAGGCGCAGGACGATGCCGCGCGCGCACTCCGAGAAGCATTGAAATCATGACCGAGACAACAACGACCCTTCCCCAGCGAAAAGACTTCCGCTTCTTCCATCGGCTGCGCGTGCGCTGGGCCGAGGTCGACATGCAGAAGATCGTATTCAACGCGCACTACCTGATGTATTTCGACACCGCCGTCGCCGACTACTGGCGCGCGCTCGCGCTGCCGTACGAGGAGGCCATGCAGGCGCTGGGCGGCGACCTGTACGTGCGCCGCGCGACGATCGACTTCCGCGCCTCGGCGCGCATGGACGACGTGATCGACGTGGGCATGAAATGCGCGCGTGTCGGCAATTCGTCGATGGTGTTCGAGGGCGCGCTGTTCCGCCAGGACCAGTACCTGGTCGGCTGCGAACTGGTCTACGTGTTCGCCGATCCGGCCACGCAGACCTCGAAGCCGGTGCCCGCGGCGCTGCGTGAGACGCTGCTGGGCTTCGAGGCCGGCGAGCCGATGTGCACGGTGGAGACCGGCGACTGGAAGACGCTCGGCGAAGGTGCGGGCGCGCTGCGCCGCGCGGTCTTCATCGAGGAACAGAACATCCCCAAGGAGCTCGAGTGGGACGCGCACGATGAAGTGGTGCTGCATGCGGTGGTGCGCAACCGGCTCGGCCAGGTGATCGCCACCGGCCGCCTGCTCGACGCCGTCGACGGCACCGCGATGCTCGGCCGCATGGCGGTGCACCGCACGCTGCGCAGCGGCGGCCATGGCGCGTCCGTCATGCAGGCGCTCGAGGACGCCGCCCGCGCGCGGGGCGACCGCGAGATCGGCCTGCATGCGCAGCGCCGCGCCGAGCGCTTCTATGCGCGGCGGGGCTACCAGGTGCATGGCGAGCCCTTCGAGGAAGCCGGCATCCCGCACATCGAGATGCGGCGGGCGCTGAACTGAGAAGTCTCAGTACCGCGGCGGCGGATCGGGCACGTAGCCCGTGTCCGACCTAGGGAAGGCCGACGGACCTTCTGGGCGCGGCCAGCGCGGCGGCGGCACGGGGATGATGCCGGCCGCCACCAGGTTTTCGCGGCTGTCGTAGCGGATGCGCACCACCTCGTTGGGCGACGGACCTGCGCGCTCGAAGGTGGTGTGGCCCACGTGCGAGGCCTCGCGCCGGCCGTGACCGGTGCCGAGGCTGGGAGCAGGTGCCGCCTGCCGCGCGAGGCCGCCCTTGGCCGAGGCGCCCGGCATTGCGGCTTCCGCCGCGCTGTCGGCAGCGCGGGCCTGCGGCACGACGGGCTCGTCCGGCACAGGCGGATGCGGCACGCGCTCGCGGAACATCGCCACGCCGATCACGCCCACGTCGTCGGGCCGGCCGGTGCGGCTCGCGTACGACGCACCGACCGAGGTGAACTCGAAGGCCGCGATCTGCGAGTCGCTCTTGCGCCAGCCCGCGATGTCGCTGCGTTTGCCGCCCGAAAAGACGTAGCCGTTCTGCAGCACGCCCGCGGTTTCGCCGGTGACGATGTTGATGCCGTCCACCGACATCACGGCCATGATGCGTTCGCCGCCTGGATGGCGCACGCGGATCGCATAGCGCGCGCCGGGCCGGCCGGCGACCCAGTGGTCGCCCCGGTGGCGGTACAGCGGAAGTTCGCGGCCGCTGGCGCGGTCGATCACGCTGACCTGCATCAGCGCGCCCAGGCGGTGGGCAACCGGTGGCGCCGGGTACGGCCACAGGGGGCTTTCGGCCGAGGCGGCAAGCGGGGCCATGGCAATGGCGAGGGCAATCGGAAGCAGGCGTCTGCGTTTCATGGTGGATTTCCTTGGGCCGTAGTGGATCGGTCCGGCTTCTACGGGCCGGGGATCGAGACGGGGTCAAGGCGCAGGCAAAAAAAATGGCGCTGCCTTGTCGGGGCAGCGCCAGCCATCGCATCGCGCAAGGATGCGCGGGAACATTCCTGAAGTTAGATGTCTTCGAGCAGCGGGTAGGGCAGCGGTTCGACCGTGAGTGCCGGCCCGTCGGCACCGCCCGCGCGGAGGCCGCCGGCCTCGAGTGCCGAGATCTGGACCGACACCAGCGCCGCCCAGCCGCCGGCGGGCGCCTCGGCGGCCTGCACGACGGCGCCGACGGGCTGTTCGGCGTCGCCTGCGGCGAACACTTCCTGGCCCGCGCCGAGCGGCGCATCAGCCCGCACGATGTAGGTGCGGCGCTTGAGCGTGCCGCGAAACTGGCTGCGCGCTACCACCTCCTGGCCCGGGTAGCAGCCCTTCTTGAAATTGACGCCCCCGACCGATTCGTAATTGATCATCTGCGGCACGAAGGCCTCGACCACCGGCGTGGTCAGGGTCGCGATGCCGCTCCGAACCTCGCTCCAGAGCCAGAGCGCGGCGTCCAGCGGCGCACCGGTGGGCGCGGGGCTGTCCACCGGCGCGATCCAGAGCGCGCGCGGCACGCCGTCGGCCGGGTAGAGCGAGACCGCGCTCGCATCCTCGCCCACCGCGGAGCGTTGGCCGGGCAGGGCTGCAGCGTCGAGGCCGTTAGCCGCCAACGCGGTGCCCGCCACGCCGTAGAGCGCGAACTGCCCGGTTGCATCGCTGAGCTTGGCCTTGGCGCGCAGCACGTACATCGACAAGCGCTTGAGCGTGGCCGCCAGGATGTCCTGGCTGCAGACCAGCAGCACCAGGTCGGGCTGCGGCCGGATGCCGATGAAGCTTGCGATCGCGCGTCCCTTGGCCGTGCAGAGCGCCGCCAGGCGGGCCTCGGTGGGGCCGAGCAGCGCGAAGTCCTGCGTCAGCTGGCCGTGCAGGAAGCTCGCGGCATCGGGACCCTCGGCGCGGATCACGCCGAGGTGTGAAAGAGCGGTAACACCATTGAGAACGACAGGGGTCATCGCTGAATTATCATGGTCGCGGCCGTTTCGTCGCGCCTGCAGGGAATCCCGCCCCGGTTTCCGCAGGGCCACTGGCCATTGGTTCCGATCCGCTCGCCCATTCTTCCAACTCCCGCTACTGCAACGGACCCGTGCGCCGCTTCTTTCTCACGCTCTTCCTGCTGGCCGCATTCACCGTGCTCGGCCTTGGTGCCGCCGGCCTCTGGTGGGTGCACCAGCCGCTCAAGTTGTCCGCGCCCAGCCTCGACCTGTCGGTCGAACCCGGTACCACGCCGCGCGGCGTCGCGCAGGCCGTGGCCGATGCGGGCGCCGACGTGGAGCCGCAACTGCTCTACCTCTGGTTCCGTCTTTCGGGGCAAGACCGGCAGATCCGCGCCGGCAGCTACGAGCTGGCGCGCGGCATCACGCCCCAGACGCTGCTCAGCGTGCTGGTACGCGGCGAAGAGGCCACGCGGAGCGTGGTGCTCGTCGAAGGCTGGAACATCCGCCAGGTGCGCGCCGCGCTCGCCAAGGCCGAACAGCTCAAGCCCGAGACCGTCGGCCTGCCCGACGACGCACTGATGGCCCGGCTCGGCCGGCCCGGCGTGCATCCCGAGGGCCGCTTCTTTCCCGACACCTACACCTATTCGAAGGGCTCGACCGACATCGCGCTGCTGCAGCGCGCGATGCGGGCCATGGACAAGAAGCTCGAAGCCGCCTGGGCGGCGCGGGCGTCCGACCTGCCGCTGAAATCGCCCGATGACGCGCTGATTCTGGCCAGTATTGTCGAAAAGGAGACAGGCAAGGCCCAGGATCGCGCCGAGATCTCGGCCGTGTTCGCGAACCGGCTGCGCGTCGGGATGCCGCTGCAGACCGATCCGACGGTGATCTACGGCCTGGGCACCGCCTTCGACGGCAACCTGCGCAAGAAAGACCTGCAGGCCGACACGCCCTGGAACACCTACACCCGCGGCGGCCTGCCGCCGACGCCGATCGCGATGCCCGGCAAGGCCGCGCTGCTGGCCGCGGTGCAGCCGGCGTCGAGCAAGTCGCTCTACTTCGTCTCGCGCGGCGACGGCACCAGCCAGTTCAGCCATTCGCTCGACGAGCACAACCGCGCCGTCAACCGCTACCAGCGCGGGGGTGGTGGCAACAGTGTCGAACCCAAGCCGCCGAAGGCCCCCCAATGAGCCGCGGGGAAGGACTTTTTCTCACGCTCGAGGGCATCGATGGCGCCGGCAAGTCGAGCCACCTCGACGCCATCGAGGCGCGCTTCCGGGCCCAGGGTCGCGCGGTGGTGCGCACCCGCGAGCCGGGCGGCACGCCGCTGGCCGAAACGCTGAGGGGCCTGGTGCTCGAACAGCCGATGGACCCGCTGACCGAATCGCTGCTGGTGTTCGCTGCACGCCGCGACCACGTGGTGCGGGTGATCGTGCCGGCGCTCGCGCGCGGCGATGTGGTGCTGTGCGACCGCTTCACCGACGCCACTTTTGCCTACCAAGGCGCAGGGCGCGACTTCGACGCCGCCGTGCTCTCGACGCTCGAACAGTGGGTGCAGGGGGGCAGGGGAGCGGCAGGGCAGCTGCTGCAGCCGCACATCACGCTGTGGTTCGACCTCGCGCCCGAGATCGCGGCCGAGCGTCTCGCGGGCGCGCGGCTGCCCGACAAGTTCGAATCGCAGCCGGTCGAATTCTTTCGCCGCGTGGCCGCCGGCTACGCGGCCCGCGCAGCCGCCGATGCGGCGCGCTTTGCCCGCATCGACGCCAGCCAGACCCGCGACCAGGTCTGGCAGCAGGTCGAGGCGTTGCTCGTGGCGCGCGGGGTGTTCGCGCCGGCATCGGTGGGGGTCGGGCGATGAGCGCTGCGCCGGGCCGCCCCAAGCAAGCTCGCTCCCGCTTGGCGGGAAGGCGCGCAGCGCCAAGGGTGCACCAATGAGCGCTCCCTCCGCACTGTCGCCCTGGCTGCGCCGGCCGCTCGCCGAGTTGCTGCGCCAGCGCGGCCATGCCTGGCTGCTGCAGGGCCCTTCGGGGCTGGGCCAGTACGAACTGGCGCTCGCGCTCGCGGCCGCCTGGCTTTGCGAACAGCCGGCGGAAGAGGGCGGCAGCGCCTGCGGCCACTGCCCGAGCTGCCATGCGATCGCGGTGCGCACGCATGCCGACCTCTGTGTGCTGATGCCCGAGGTCGCGATGCAGGAGCTGGGCTGGCCTCTCGACGAGAAAGCCCAGTCCGACATCGACGACAAGAAGCGCAAGCCCAGCCGCGAAATCCGCGTCGAGGCGATGCGCGAGGCCGTCGGCTTTGCCCAGCGCACCAGTGCGCGCGGCCGCGGCAAGGTGGTGCTGGTGTACCCGGCCGAGCGCATGAACAACATCACGGCCAACGCGCTGCTCAAGACGCTCGAGGAACCCGTCGGCGACGTGCGCTTCGTGCTCGCGAGCGAGGCGGCCTGGCAGTTGCTGCCCACCATCCGAAGCCGCTGCCTGGGCTTCACGATGCCGTGGCCCGCGACCGCCGAGGCCGAGGCCTGGCTCGCCGCGCGCGATGTGCCCGCCGCCGATGCCCCTGCGCTGCTCCGCGCGGCCGGCGGCCGGCCCAGCGACGCGCTGCGGCTCGCGCGCGCCGGACAGTCGCCCAAGGCCTGGTCGCTGCTGCCCAAGGCCATCGCACGCGGCGACGTGGCCGCGCTCGCCGACCAGGCGCCGGCCCAGGCGATCGGCGCACTGCAGAAGCTGTGCCACGACCTGATGGCGGTCGGCAGCGGCGCCGCGCCGCGGTTCTTCGAGGCTGTAGACCTGCCGCCCGCTGTGCCTTCGCACCTGGCGCTCGCGCGCTGGTCGAAGTCACTCGCGAGCGCGGCGCGTACCGCCGAACACCCCTTCAACGCGGGGCTCATGCTCGAAGCGCTTGTGAGCGAAGCGCGAACCACCCTAAACTCTGCCGCTCGCCGCCCATGAACCAACCTGCCGCCCCCGCTGGACCCGCCGCACCTGCTGCTGCCGCGATGCCGCCCCGGCCGAGCGTGATCCAGCTCGCCATCAAGGAAAAGGGCGCGCTCTATGCGGCCTACATCCCGCTGTTTGCCGAGGGTGGGATCTTTATTCCGACCACGCGCGAATACCGGCTCGGCGACGACGTCTACGTGCTGCTGACGCTGCCCGAAGATCCGCAGCGCTATCCGGTGGCCGGCAAGGTCGCCTGGATCACGCCGCCGCGCGCCGCCGGCAACCGGGCGCCGGGCGTGGGCATCCGTTTTCCGTCCGACGAAAAGTCGCGCCAGCTCAAGGCCCGCATCGAAGCGGCGCTCGGCGGCTCGATGGCCTCCGACCGGCCGACCCAAACGATTTAGGCTCGCCCCCAGGCTGCGCGCACTTCGTGTCGCTTCTCCCTCCCCCTACCGGGGGCAATACCAGCGGCCCGGCCGAGCCGGTTCCGCGGTATTCCTGGCATTGGCCGTCTTGGCTTCCGATATTTCATGTTCACCGATTCCCACTGCCACCTCACTTTTCCCGAATTCGCGGACCAGATGCCGCAGATCCGTGCCGCCATGGCCGAAGCGCGGGTCGACCGCGCGCTGTGCATCTGCACCAAGCTCGAGGAATTCGACGACGTGCAGGCTCTCGCGGCGCGCTATGACAACTTCTGGGCCAGCGTGGGCGTGCACCCGGACAACGAGGACATCGCCGAGCCCACGGTGGACGATCTCGTGCGGCGCGCCGCCATGCCGCGCGTGGTGGCCATCGGCGAAACCGGGCTCGACTACTACCAGATGGACGCGCGCAAGGGCGGTCGCAGCATTGCCGACATGGAATGGCAGCGTGACCGCTTCCGCGTGCACATCCGGGCCGCGCAGCAGACGCGCATGCCGCTCGTGATCCACACGCGCGAGGCGTCGGTCGACACGCTCGCGATCCTCAAGGAGGAGGGCGAGGACGGCAGCGGCAGGGCGGCGGGCGGCGTGTTCCACTGCTTCACCGAGACGGCCGAGGTCGCTCGCGCGGCACTCGATCTGGGGTTCTACATTTCGTTCTCGGGCATCCTGACCTTCAAGAAGGCCGAGGAACTGCGCCAGGTTGCGGCCTTCGTCCCGCTGGACCGGATGCTGATCGAGACCGACAGCCCCTATCTCGCGCCGGTGCCGTACCGCGGCAAGACCAACAACCCATCGTACGTGCCGTTCGTGGCGAAGCGGATCGCCGAGCTGCGCCAACTGCCCCTCGAAGCGGTGGCGAAGGCCACGAGCGACAATTTCGAACAGCTTTTCACGGGAGTAAAAACATGAAGAAGTACATCAAGAAGTTCTTGTATCTATCTGTCGCAGCAGCAACTTTTGCATCGCATGCCGGTTCGTTCGAAGACTTTTTCCGCGCCGTGCGTGGCGACAACGCGAGTGGCGTGCGCACCCTGCTGAACCGCGGATTCGACCCCAACACGCGCGACGAGCACGGCCAGACCGGCTTGCTCATCGCGCTGCGCGAGCCGTCGCCAAAGGTCATCCAGGTGCTGATCGAATCGCCGAAGACCGACGTTGACATCGCCAACCCCAAGGACGAGACGCCGCTGATGCTCGCCGCCATCAAGGGCCAGCAGGACGTGGTGGCCCAGTTGCTCAAGCGCGACGCCGCCGTCAACAAGACCGGCTGGACGCCGCTGCACTACGCCGCATCGAGCGGGCAACTGAGCATCATGAAGGTGCTGCTCGACAAGCACGCATTCATCGACGCGCAGTCGCCCAACGGCACCACGCCGCTCATGATGGCCGCGATGTACGGCTCGACGGAGGCGGTGAAGCTGCTGCTGGCCGAAGGTGCCGACACGGCAATGAAGAACCAGCTCGGCATGACGGCGGTCGATTTCGCGAACAAGGCCAGCCGTTCGGAAGCCGCGCAGCTGATCGAAGCGGCTGCCGGGGCAAAGAACGGCCCGAAGGCCATTCCGAAGGACGGCAAGTGGTGAGCCAGCCGGGGGGGGCACGCGGCGGGCCTGAAGGCGATCCGCCGGTCCGGTGCCGATCAGACCGTCCTCTATGTAGGTCCCAAATAGTAATGTCGCGTTTGGCCCGAATAGAAATGTCGCATTGTTGCTCCGGTCCAGCTCCTGGATCCGAGGCACAGCGATGGCAACACCGGCGGCAACTATCACCATGTCGATGCGCGAAGCCGATCGCCTCAAGACCATCCAGGCCGTGGTGGATCGGATGGCGCGCGTGGGCCAGGCCGCGCAGCGGCTGGGCCTGAGCCGACGGCAGCTTGAGCGTCTGATCCAGCGGTACAAGGAGGATGGTGTCGCTGGCTTGGTCTCGCGCAAGCGCGGCCGGCCCAGCAACCATCAACTGGCGCCAGGCGTCGCCGAACGTGCGATCGGACTGATCCGGGAGCGCTACGCGGACTTCGGTCCGACGCTGGCCTGCGAGAAGCTGACCGAACGTCACGGCCTGAAGCTCGGTGTCGAGACCGTGCGAGCGCTGATGACGGCGGCCGGCCTGTGGACGCCCCGCAAACAGCGCGCGGCCAAGATCCACCAGCCTCGCAATCGCCGGGCGTGCGTCGGCGAGTTGATCCAGATCGACGGCAGCGACCACGCCTGGTTCGAGGAGCGTGATGTGCACTGCACGTTGCTGGTTTTCATTGACGACGCCACGAGCCGGCTGATGCAGCTGCACTTCGTGCCGACCGAGTCGGCCTTCGCGTACTTCGAAGCCACGCGGGCCTACCTCGAGCAGCATGGCAAGCCGGTGGCGTTCTACAGCGACAAGGCAAGCATCTTCCGCGTGGTGCGCGATTCGACCGACTTTGGCCGCGGCACGACGCAGTTCGGACGCGTTCTCTTCGAGCTGAACATCGACATCATGTGTGCCAACACGAGCCAGGCCAAGGGCCGTGTCGAGCGTGCCAACCTCACGTTGCAGGATCGCCTGGTGAAGGAACTGCGCCTGCGTGGGATCAACACGCGCGAAGCGGCCAATGCGTTCGCACCGCACTTCATTGCCGACTTCAACGCGCGTTTCGCCAAGGCGCCGCTGCGCGAGTTCGATGTGCATCGACCGGTGCGTGGCGATGAAGATCTGGATCTGCTGTTCACCTGGCGGCTGCAGCGCAAGGTGTCGCTGTCGCTCACGCTGCAGCACGACCGGGTGATCTACCTGCTCAAGGACACGCCAGCCAACCGCAAGCTGATCCATCGCTACATCGATGTCTTCGAGTACCCGGATGGCCGGATTGAGCTGCGAGCCGACGGTGCAAACCTGGTCTACGAGCGCTATGACCGATTGCCACACGTCGACACCGCCGCCATCGTCGAGAACAAGCGCCTGAGTCACGCTCTTCAGGCTGCACTGGTGATCCAGACGCAGCGGGACGACAGAAGGAAGTCCAGTACGCCCTCACGAACGAATCAAGGGCAGGCGCCCTACTCCACCAAGGCTTTGCCAGGGACCAAACGGTCCAGGCAGTTCACGTCACAGGACCTCGACGAAGCGGTCAGAGCGGTCTGTCGGGCACTCAAGAAAACAACCGTGTTGGCCTCCGGCTGAAAGGCCTGTGCTCGCTCAAAAGCAAGGCAGTGACGGCGTTCGCCGGGCTCCATCAAGAAAGAAGAAATGCGACATTTCTACTTGGCTAGAACTACGACATTTGAACTTGGCCTTGACACTCTAAGGAAACACAATGTGCATTATGTTAAATGAAAGATGCGCATCTGCCCGCAACAGGTTTTGCCATGCTTGACCAAAGGACCACCACCCTCACGTTCGATACGCCAGGACGCGGCCTTCTGGAGATCACCCCCGCGGTCGCTCGCTGGGTCGAACGCAGCGGCCTGCGCACCGGGCTCATCACGCTGTTCGTCCGCCACACGTCGGCGAGCCTGCTGGTGCAGGAAAACGCGGACCCCGAGGTCCAGGCCGATCTGGAGCGCTTCTTTGCGCGGCTCGTGCCCGATGGCGATGCGCTGTTCCGGCATCGCGACGAAGGCCCCGACGATATGCCGGCCCATGTGCGCTCGGCGTTGACGGCGGTCCAGCTCTCGATCCCGGTGGCCGATGGCCGCCTGGCGCTGGGCACCTGGCAAGGCATCTACCTCTGGGAACACCGCGCCCGGGCGCACCGGCGCGAGGTGGCCTTGCACCTGCTCGGTTCCTAGCGCAAGCTGGGGGCGTGCAATTTTTCCAACAAGGAGCAAGGCCATGTCGAACCACGTCTACAAGTCGCTCGAACTCACGGGCTCGTCGCCCCTCGGCATCGAGGATGCCGTGCAGACCGCCATCGCCAAGGCGCACGAGACGGTGCGCAACATCCAGTGGTTCAACGTGACCGAGACCCGCGGTCATGTGGTCGACGGCAAGGTCGCGCACTGGCAGGTCACGGTCAAGATCGGCTTCACGCTCGAGTAGCCGAGCCGGCCGCCCAGGGTCAGCGGATGCCGAGCGCCCGGTCGAGCGAAAGCCGGCCTGCCCCGCGTCCCACCAGCAAGAGCATCAGCGCGGCCCACGAAAGGTGTGTCGGCCAGGCGTCGGGATAAACGAAGAGCTGGATCACCAACGTCATGCCCAGCAACGCCAGCGCCGACAGGCGCGTGAACAGCCCGAGCTGTTGGCGCCGACCGGAAACTGAGCCAGTTTTGTAGGTAGTGCCGAAGTAAAAGTGAGCCAGGTGTTCAACCTACCC